>DATKCD010000073.1:0-93143 GCA_035544735.1 Thermoanaerobaculia bacterium | reverse complement strand
CGCCGCGACGAATGTGAACGTCAGAGCGAGCATCGCATTCCACGCCGTTGGAACGTGGATGTAGAAGATCCGGTAAACGTCGCCCATGAACACTTCCGCCGGCGCGCGGAACAGCCCCCACCACGACCCTCCGATCAGCAGAATCGCGCCGACGGTCATGAGGACCCAGGGGGTCTTCGTTTCGCGCACCGGCGGCGCATCGGTCTCGGCTCGGCTGATCATTCCTCTCGCTCCATGGCGGCGCGCTCTCGCGGCGATATCCTACCCTCTCGCGAGCCGAATCCGGAGCCTCGGCGTCGCGCCGGTCCCACCCCACCCAACCCGTGTGGTGATCACAGGTCCTCCACCCGCCCGGGGGCGGGCGGGACGCCCGCACCACACCTGAGGGATCGCCGGTTCGGCCTCCACCCGCCCGGGGGTGGGTCGGGACGCCCGCACCACACCCGGCGGGTCTGAGGCAGGATAGACTCTCCGGGCGGAAGGCGCTTTGCAGGTCGTCCGCTCGAGTCCGCGATGTCGAAGCCGCGCTCCGGAGAAACGATGCCCCCGATCCGAATTCCCCTCGCATCCCTCGCTCTCGTTCTCGCCGCCTGCACGACGGCTCCACCGCCCGCGCCGACTCCGGCGGCCGCGCCTCAGGCCAACACCTACCCGGTGACGCCGGAAGAGGAAGCGGTGCTGCTCCGCCTCGAGGACCGGCGGGAGTACGACCCGGAGGTCGTCGAGCGGTGGAGCGTCCACTCGAACGCTGCACATCGGCGGCGGATCGCGATCGCTCTCGGCCGGATCGGTACGGCGGCGTTCGATGACGCCAACGGAAACGGCGTGCAGGACGAGGGTGAGACGATGGCGGGGGTCCGCGAGCTCGGGCGGCTGGCGGGCGATCCTTCGCACGAGGTTCGCATCGCGGCGGCGTTCGCGCTCGGCGAGATCGGCGATCCGGCGGGCGTCGATACTCTGATCGCTCTGGCCGGCGACCCGGAGCACGCCGGGGTGGCGTCAGAAGCCCTCGAAGCGCTGTCGAAGATGCCGGGGAAAGTTCCGTTCGAGCGCTACGCCACCTGGACGGGCCCCGCGCATCCGGAGGGGGTCCGCTCGCGCGCCATCCGTTTCCTGTTCCGGTTCGAGCAGCCGGAGGCGGCGGCGCTGGCGGCATCGCTCCTGTCCGATCCGGAGGCGATCGTACGGCGGGAAGCTGCATATTCTCTGTCGCGGCGGACGCACGCTCCGGCGCGGGAGCGGTTGCATCTGCTGCTCACCGATCCCGACACTCTGACACGGGCGTACGCGGCCCGAGCTCTGGGGCGCATCGCCGAGGAAGAGTCGGTCGATCCGCTGCTCGCGGCCCTGGGGGACGTCCATCCATGGGTGCGGACCAACGCCGTCGTGGCGCTCGCCCAGATCGCGGCCGCGCACGAGGGAGCGATCGGCTGGCTCGACGCCGAAGACACCGTCCGGATCCTGACGCTGGCGCGGGATCCGGATCCCGGCACGCGGATCAGCGCCATCGAGGCGCTCGGCCACGCGGCGCGGACGAACGAGACCGCGAGAGCGACGCTGCTCGAGATCGCCGCCGACGGCTCTCAGTGGCAGCGGGAAGTCGCGACGGCAGCCTTCATCCGCCACGTCGGACCGGCCGACGCGGAAGCGGTCGGCTCGCTGATGGCGACCGACGCCCGCTTCGTGAAGATCCGGGCTCTCGAGGCGACGCAGGCCCTGGGCGAGGACGGCGATGCGATCCGCCGCCGGTTTCTGGACGATCCCGACGCGGCGGTTCGTGCGGCGGCGCTCGGATCGATCGCCGACGAGCGGACCGCGGCCTGGCGCGAGGTCATCGAGGCGGCTCTCGCGGACGATGATCCGGTCGTCCGCTCGGTCGCCATCGGGCGCTATTCGACGATCGCTTCGATTCCCCCGGCCGAAAAGCTCGTGCGGCTCCGCTCCGAGGCCGCGAGGGCGGAAGCAGACGCGCTGAACGACGCGCGGGTGGCAGCCGTCTCGGCGGCGGCAGGGCTCGAAGGGAGCGAGCGTCTCGAATGGCTCGAAGAGCTCGTCAGGGATGACGATCCCGTCGTCCGGAGGATCGCCGCCGAGGCGCTGGCGCGCGCGGGGCGTCCCCGTCCCGGGTTCACGCCGCTCCCGGTCGAGCGCTCCCTCGACGAGTATGCGGCGATCGCACGGTGGTCGCAGGAGACCCACACCGTCACTCTCCACACCTCGCGCGGCGAGGTCGAGATCATCCTGCTCGCGAGCGATGCTCCGATGACGGCGTGGAATTTCGCGACTCTCGCTGCCCGCGATTACTTCGACGGAACGACGTTCATGCGCGTGGTCCCGAACTTCGTGATCCAGGGAGGCGATCCGCGCAACGATCAATCGGGCGGTCCGGGCTACGCCATCCGCGACGAGATCAACCCGCAGAAGTACACGCGCGGCGCGGTCGGAATGGCGCTTTCCGGACCCGATACGGGGGGCTCGCAGTTCTTCATCACGCATTCGCCTCAGCATCATCTCGACGGCGGATACACGATCTTCGGCAGGGTCGTCGGGGGGATGAGCGGTGTCGTCGATCAGATCGAGCGGGGAGATCGCGTGATCGATCTCGCCATCGACGAGCTGAGCGCGGGTGAGGTGAATGTCCGCGTCGCCGCCGTGGAAAGGCCTCCGCTTCCGCTCGAGATCGGACCGATCACCCCCGAACGGCTTCTCTCGTTCGTCCCGGAGTATCCGGAGCGGAAGGCGGCCTACGAGCCCGATCCCGCGGTCGTGGAAGCGATCGCGACCTCGATCCGGCCGGGCGACCGGATGGAGGTCTATCTCGGCACCTGGTGCTCGGACAGCCAGCGCGAAGTCCCGAAGCTGCTCAAGATCCTCGACCTGCTGCGCGACGACTACGGCGTCTCGCTTCCGGTCGACTGGGTCGCGCTCGACCGCTCCAAGAGCGAGCCCGCGGAGGCGATCGAAGGGAAGAACATCGAGAAAGTGGCGACGTTCATCTATTACCGGGACGGCGAGGAGACCGGGCGAATCGTCGAGACGCCGACGGGGCTGTTCGAAGATCACTTCATGCAGATCGTGGCGGCACCGTGACTCCGCTGATCGGACGCGTTCTGCAGGTGGCCGCGATGATCATCCTGCCGGTCGCTCTCTGGATCGGACTGGTCCACGACCAGGTACGCGCCGAAGTCGCCCTTCTCGCTCTCGGAGGGTTCCTGTTTCTCGCCGGGTGGCTCCTGGCGCGCGAGCGTGAGTCGTAGCGCCGCTCACACCCGTCGCTGCTCGCGCGGGTCGGCACGTCCGATCACGAGGCCCAGTTCCGCGATGGCATCGTGGATCCGGGGCCTGGCCGATTTGTCCGCCGTCTCGTCGGCGATCTCGGCGAGCCGCGTGTATGCGCGGTACGCAACGTCGAAGAACAGCTTTTTCTCGTTCTGCAGGCTCTCGACCTTCTGCTCGAGCGCCTCCGTCTCGTGTGCCATGCTCGTGACTCCGATGTGATCTCGCCCCGGGGTTTGCAAAAAGGAGCCCAGGTCGGTCGTCTCTGGTAGAGTCTGGCGCGCAGTGGCACAGCGGCAGACGGTCGTCATCACCGCCGAGCTTCCCTCCCTCGCGACAGCGATCCTGAGCCGGAAGTTCGACGTGGTCGCACACCCTTCGGTGGGGCCGCGGAGCGAGCAGGCGCTGATCACTCTGATTTCCGAGGCCGATGCGGCCATCACGCTACTCTCCGACCCCGTCACACGGAGAGTCCTCGAATCGAATCCCAACCTCCGTATCGTGGCGAACTACGCCGTCGGCGTCGACAACGTCGACCTGCGCGCCGCCGCCGAGCTCGGCGTCGTCGTGACCAACACGCCCGGCGTACTGACCGACGCGACCGCCGACATGACGCTCGCGCTCCTCCTCGCCGCCGCACGCCGCATCGTCGAAGGCGATCGACTGGTCCGCGCGGGCGAGTTCCACGGCTGGACTCCGCTGATGCTCCTCGGCGCCTCGCTCCGCGGAAAACGCCTCGGGATCCTCGGCATGGGCCGGATCGGCGGAGCCGTCGCCGCCCGCGCCCGCGGCTTCGGCCTCGAAATCATCTACCACTCACGCTCCGGAAATAGCGAAGTGGAGAGAGCCACCGGGGCGAGGCTCGTCGCGCTCGACGAGCTTCTCCGGACGAGCGACTTCGTTTCCGTCCACACCCCGCTCACCCCCGAGACGCGGCATCTGATCGACGCCTCCGCCCTCGGCATGATGAAATCGACCGCTTACCTCATCAATACGGCACGCGGCTCCGTGATCGACGAGCCCGCCCTCGCGGAGGCGCTCCGGACGGGACGACTGCGGGGCGCGGCGCTCGACGTTTACGAATCCGAGCCTTCCGTCCATCCGGCTCTCCTCCGGCTCGACAACGTCGTCCTTCTGCCCCACCTCGGGAGCGCAACCGTCGAAACCCGCAACGAGATGGCCCGGATCGCCGCCGAAAACGTCGTCGCCGTGCTCGACGGACTTCCACCCCTCAACCCGGTCTCGCAGTCGGACCAGGACGACAGCCGGCCCGAGCCCTCCGGAGCGGGCGAGCGAACCGGTTGAGGACGCGACTTCCAGGGAACGAACGATCATGAGACGGCTTCGACGCGAAAACGCCATTCTCGCCATCATCGACGTTCAGGAGAGGCTCGCCGCCGTGATCGAGGGAATCGAGCTCGTTCAGTCGAACCTCGAGCGGCTGATCCGCGGCTGCCACATCATCGGAGCTCCGGCGCTGGTGACCGAGCAGTACCCGCGCGGTCTGGGGGAAACCGTGGCGTCGCTGCGCAAGGCGATCGCCGAGACGAGCCGGTCGACCCCGATCCGCAAGATGTGCTTCTCGAGCCAGGGCTGTGCGGAATTCGCGGATGCGTTGCGCGCGTCCGGCCGGAGACAGGTCCTTCTCGCCGGTATCGAGGCGCACGTATGCGTCTGGCAGACGGCAGTCGACCTGCTCGATGCCGGTTACGAAGTTCACGTGGTGGCCGACGCGGTCTCGTCGAGAAGCGCGCGCAACCGCGACATCGCGTTGCGACGCCTCGAGCAGGAAGGGGCGAAGCTGACCTCGACCGAGATGGCGCTGTTCGAGATGACGGTCGAGGCGGGAACCGAGGAGTTCCGCGCGATCTCCCGCCTCGTGAAATGAGGCCCGCGCGTCGAAGTCGGTCGGAATTCCGATTCCGACCGACCCCCGAGGGTCAGCATTTTCTCGGCGTTGACCGGAGCGAGTCGACTTTCGGTCGGGAGGGACCGACGTTGGATGTGTGTTGACGACTCGGCTCGCGATTGGCCTCGCCCTTCTCGCCGCGGCGCACTCGTGCCCGGATCTCACCGCCTGGCGGAGCGATCCTCAGATGCCGGCGGAGGCTCCCCGCCTCGGCCGGAACGCAGAGGCTCTCTACGTGGTTCCTCCCCCACCCACGCCGACGCATTTCGAATCGGCCGTCGTCCCGATTCTCCAGCGGCGCTGCTCCCCCTGCCACTTCACGGGGGGGAAGATGCACGGTGAGCTGCCGTTCGACGACGCCGAAACGGTACGGAAGATCGGGACGCACGTGCTCGAGCGGATCAAGGTGCCGGATGAGCGGAAGGCGATCCGTGAATTCCTCGCCGAAGCTCCTCAGCGGCAACCTTCGTAGTGAGCGTCACGCCATCCGGAGGGCGCGCACTCCCCCTTCAGAACCTTCTCGATTCTCCGCGTCCGCTCCGCGAGCTTCTGCGGATTGCGCCGCGGGTGGTGCTCGTTCGGGCCGATCAGCATCGCGACGAGCCTGACGTAGTCTCCCCGCTCGAGCTCACCGAACGCCTTCCCGAAATGGGCTCGCGCAGCGGCCGGAAAGCCGCGGATCGACATCTCACCGTCGGTTCCGAAGTACGATTCGTTGAGGAAGACCGCGAGCTGCTGCTCCTTCCCGACCGACGCGTCGATCACGAGGGCGCAGAGGCTCTGACGCACCTTTCGCAGAACCCCGGGCCGCCATCGCTCGAAACAATAGATTTTCGCCAGCCCCTGCGTGATCGTCGTCATGCCCGCGCCGGGCGTCCCGAAGTCGATCCCATGATGGGAAAAGAAGCCGGGATCCTCGACGCGAAGCAGGATCTGCTGCTGCGCGGCCGTCAGGTGGGGCCACTGCAGGCCCGCCGCGCGGCTCCGATGCGCATCCTCCCGGATGCGCCGGGCCGCCCCGATCGAGCTGACGAGAACCCACGACCCCGCCGTCGCGACGAGAGCCGCGGCGATGAACAGCGCGACCCTGCGCCGGCTGATCCGAGAAGTGTTCCCGCGACGAGGCATGCCCGTCCTCCGCACCGGTTTCCTCTCGTATACGGCGCAGGGACGATGGAGTTCCGGCTCGGGCTGGAGCTCCGCCCGGTGATCGCCGGACAGCGCACGATCCCTCCGCTCCCGACATGATGGACCCGTGCTTCTCACAACGAAAAAAGGCCGCCCCGCGGGGCGGCCTTTGTGAACCGATCGGCTCGAGCGTCCTACGATCCCCGCTTCGACCCCTTCGATCCGCCCTTCCTCGTGGCGGCCTTCTTCGAGGCGGTCTGCTTCTTCGGAGCGGCCTTTTTCGGGGCGGCTTTCTTCGGAGCGGCCTTCTTCTTCTTCGGCGCTTCCTCGGCGGCGGTTTCGCCTTCCTCCCCGGCGGCGGGGCGGGCCTGCTTCCCGGGCTTTTTCGCCTTCGGAGCGGGGGCGGCGGGCCGGACGGCCTTGAGCTCGAAGTCGACGAACTCGAGGATGGCGGTCTCGGCGCCGTCGCCGCGGCGGGGACCGAGCTTGATGATGCGCGTGTAACCTCCCGGCCGGTCGTTGAAGCGGGGAGCGATGGTGGTGAACAACCGCTGGACGAGGGACTCGTCCTGGACCTGCCTGACGGCCTGACGGCGGTTGTGGACCGAGTCCTCGCGGGCGAGTGTGACGAGCTTCTCGAGGATGGGGCGGAGCTCCTTGGCCTTGGGGAGTGTGGTGACGATCCGCTCGTGCTGGATCATCGAGGCGAGCTGGTTGCGGAACATGGCGGCGCGGTGCCCCGAGGTCCTTCCGAGCTTGCGGTACGACATGGCGTGTCTCATGGTTGCGCCTTTCTTCTCACTGGGAGACGACTGAAATCCTGCCCGGCCGCGCTCACCCGGAGGGTGGAGCGGAGAGAGCGGGCGCGCGCGGCCCCCGCGGACCGCGCGCGGTGAGGAGCTCTAATCTCCGGCGTGAGCCGTCTCGGCCTTGCCGGCGCGGGTTCCCATGCCGAACGAGAGGCCGAGGCTCGCGAGAACGTCCTTGATCTCGTCGAGAGACTTGCGGCCGAAGTTCTTGGTGGCGAGCATCTCGCGCTCGGTGCGCTGGACCAGGTCGCCGAGGGTGCGGATGTTCGCGTTCTTGAGACAGTTCGCGGAGCGGACCGAGAGGTCGAGCTCCTCGATCGGCTTGCCGAGCAGCTCGGCCAGACGCGGGTCGGTCTCCTGCTGCTCGAGTGCGTCCTCCTCCTGTCCGGCGGCCTGGAAGGCGCTGAAGATCGACAGGTGCTCCTCGATGAGCTGCGCTGCACCGCCGAGCGCCTCCTGCGGAGTGATGGCGCCGTTGGTCCAGACCTCGAGCACGAGCCGGTCGTAGTCGGTCATCTGCCCCACGCGCGCCCCTTCGACGTGAAAGTTGACGCGGCGAACCGGGGAATGGATCGAATCGATCGGAATGTAGCCGAGCGGGAGATCGGGATCGGCGTTCTTGTCGGCAACGACGTACCCGCGTCCCTGACGGAGGCGGAGCTCCATCTTCAGATGCCCTTCCTTCGACAGGGTGCAGAGGTAGGCGGAGGGATCGAGGATCTCGACGTCGGGATCCTGATCGATGTCCGCGGCGGTGACGATGCCCGGTCCCTTCTTGTCGAGGAACAGGGTCTTGGGGCCCCCGCCGTGGAGCCGGAAGGCGACCTGCTTGAGGTTGAGAACGATGTCGGTCATGTCCTCGACCACGCCCTGAAGGGACGAGAACTCGTGGAGCACTCCGTCGACGCGGAGGGCCGTGACTGCGGCCCCCTCGATCGAGGAGAGCAGGACGCGCCGGAGCGCGTTGCCGATGGTCGTGCCCCATCCGCGCTCGAACGGCTGCGCGACGAACCGACCGTAGGTCTGCGTGAGGGTTTCTGCGTCGTAATCGAGCTTCTTCGGTTTCTGAAAATCAGACCACATGAGTGCAACGGCCTCCTCGCCAGTGGGGCTACTTTGAATAAAGTTCGACGATCAGGTTTTCCTGGATCGGCAGCCGGATGTCTTCGCGCTTCGGCAGATCGAGGACGGTACCCTGGAACTGCTCGGGGACGAGTTGGAGCCAGGCGGGAACGCCGCGTCCGGCCGCGGTTTCGATGGCCTGGCGGATCTGGTCGTTCTTGCGGCTCTTCTCCTTGACGCGAATCGCGTCTCCCTTGCGAACCTGGTAGGACGGAATGTTGAGTTTCCGGTCGTTGACCTCGATGTGTCCGTGCCGGACGAGCTGGCGCGCCTGTGCGCGCGAAGATGCGAACCCGAGCGAATAGACGACATTGTCGAGGCGCTGCTCGAGCTGCCGCAGCAGGTTTTCACCGGTGATGCCTTCCCGGCGCGCCGCTTCCTTGAAGTAGAGACGGAACTGACGCTCGAGAACGCCGTAGATGCGCTTGACCTTCTGCTTCTCGCGAAGCTGAATGCCGTAGCCGAGCACCTTGCTGCGCCGGCGTCCGTGCTGGCCCGGGGCGTAGTTGCGGCGCTCGATCGCGCATTTGTCCTTGAAACAGCGGTCCCCCTTGAGGAACAGCTTCATGCCTTCCCGCCGGCAGAGCCGGCAGACAGGATCCGAATAACGTGCCACGATGCCTCCTTGTGCATCCGAGAACGCCGGCTGGTCGTCCTCATTTCAGACGGTGAACCCTTCGAGCCGTACGCCACGCGCGTGCGGCCCGGATCATGACGCCATGTTCGAATCAGACCCGGCGCCGCTTCGGCGGCCGGCATCCGTTGTGCGGGATCGGCGTGACGTCCTTGATCGACTTGATGTCGAGCCCGCTCGCCGCCAGAGCCCGGATCGCCGACTCGCGACCCGCCCCCGGCCCCTTGACCTTCACGTCGACCGAGCGGACCCCGTGCTCCGAGGCGAGCTGTGCGGCGTTCTGCGCCGCCACCTGCGCCGCGAAGGGCGTTCCCTTGCGCGATCCCTTGAATCCGATCCGCCCCGCGCTCGACCACGCCAGCACGTTGCCCACCGGGTCCGAGATCGCCACGATGGTGTTGTTGAACGTCGCCGCGATCGCCGCGACCCCGTGCGGTACGTTCTTCTTCTCCCGTTTCTTGCCCGATCGGCGGGCTCCGGCCTTCGGCTTCGCCATTCTCTGGTCCCTTCCCTCTTACTTCTTGGCCGGCTTCTTCCTGCCGGCGATCGACGCCTTCCGCGGACCCTTGCGCGTCCGCGCGTTCGTGTGCGTCCGCTGTCCGCGCACCGGCAGGTTCCGGCGATGCCGGAGCCCCCGATAGCAGTTGATCTCCATCAGACGCTTGATGTCGAGGGCGACGTCCTTCCGCAGATCACCTTCGACCTTCCCCTCGTCCTGGATGATCTGGCGGATCTTGTGGACCTCTTCTTCGCTCAGGTCCTTCACCCGCGTGTGACGGTCGACCTGTGCCTGGTCCAGAATCCGGCTGGAACGGGACCGGCCGATCCCGAAAATGTACGTGAGACCGACCTCCACCCGCTTGTTCAACGGAAGATCCACTCCTGCGATACGTGCCACAAAACCCTCCGGGTCGCCCCGCGATCGGCCTGCTGGTCCGATCGCTTTCCATGTTGATCGTGAATCGGTTTCGATTCACTCCGCTTCGAATTCCGCCGCTCGTCGAATCCTCAACCCTGCCGCTGCTTGTGCTTCGGGATGTCGCAGATGATCCGGATCACGCCCTGGCGCCGCACCACCTTGCACTTCGGACAGATCCGCTTGACCGATGACCGTACTTTCATTGCCGTTCCCTTCGAAAGGACTCCGCCCGCCCGGGCCGCCTTCAGGCCGCGAACGTACTCGCCCGATTCCGCTCACTTGTAGCGGTAGATGATCCGTCCCCGCGTCAGGTCGTACGGCGAGAGCTCCACGAGCACCTTGTCCCCGGGCAGGATCCGGATGAAATGCTTCCGCATCTTCCCCGAGATGTGCGCGAGGACTTTGTGCTTGTTCTCGAGCTCGACCTGGAACATCGCGTTCGGCAGAGTCTCGAGAACCGTCGCCGTCACCTCGATCGCATCTTCCTTCGACATATCGCTCCGTATCCGTATTTCACCGCTCGGATGAACGATGGGGGATGGCCGGCGCCGCTCGCGCCCTCCATCCCTCGTCCTTCATCCTCTCCCGAGAACCCTTGGCCCGTTCGCCGTCACCGCGATCGAGTGCTCGAAGTGGGCCGCCAGCGTCCCGTCGAGCGTCCTCGCGGTCCATCCGTCCGAATCCGTTCTCACGTCCTGGATCATCCCGTTGCCGTTCGCCTTCCGGATCCGCCCGCTCAGCTTCTCTCCGATCACGCACACCATCGGCTCGATCGCCAGGACCATCCCCTCCTTCAGCTCCTGCCCGCGCCCCGCCTTTCCGTAGTTCTGCACCTGCGGATCCTCGTGCATCCTCCGCCCGATCCCGTGCCCCACGAACGAGCGGATCACGTGAAATCCGCGCTGCTCGGCATGCGCCTGGACCGCCGCTCCGATGTCTCCCAGCTTCCTTCCCGGCACCATCTGCTCGATCGCCAGGTCGAGGCACTCCCGCGTGACCTCCATCAGCGCCGCCGCTTCCGAGCTCACCTCTCCGACCCCGATCGTCAGCGCCCCGTCGCCGACGAACCCGTCGACGATCGAGCCGAAGTCGAGCCCGACGATGTCCCCCTCACGCAACCGCTGTCTCCCGGGGATGCCGTGGACGATCACGTCGTTGATCGAAGTGCAGACCACCCCCGGATACGGCGGAAGTCCCTGAGGGGCGTACCCCTTGAATGGACTCTTCGCGCCCCGACGCGCCAGCTCCTGCTCGGCGACCGCATTCAACTGCCCCGTCGTCACCCCCGGCCGGACCAGCCCTCGCAGGATCTCCAGGATCTCGAGCACCACGCGGTTCGCTCGATCCATGACCTCGATCTCGTCGGGCGTCTTGAGAACCGTACCTCTCATCACCCCGGAACTCCATCGATTCTCTCAAAGACCTCGTCGACGGATCCGAGTCCGTCGACCTCCCGAAGCCAGCTCTTCGCCCGGTAATACCCGACCACCGGCATCGTCTGCCGATGGTACGCCTCGAGGCGCTTTCGGACCGCCGCTTCCGTGTCGTCCGCACGCGCTACGAGCTTTCCCTGACACTGATCGCACACGTCCGCGACCCTGGGAGGAGCATGTTCCAGATGATAAATGGCGCCACAGGCGGGGCACGACCGGCGCGCGGCAATCCGCTGCACGATCACCTCGTCCGGGACCAGAAGGTGGACAACGCGAGGGGGCTCCTTTCCATTCCCCTCCTCCAGAAGCGCATCCAGCTTCTCCGCCTGAACCACGGTCCTCGGAAATCCGTCCAGAACGAACCCCCGCGCCGCATCCGGCTGCCGGAGCCGCTCCCGGATGATCCCGATCATCAGCTCGTCGGGCACCAGAGCGCCCGCCTTCATGATCGGCTCGGCCTTCCGCCCGAGCTCGCTTCCGTTCCTCACCGCCTCCCTCAGAATGTCGCCCGTCGAGATGTGCGGGATCCCCCGCTTCCCGGCGACCATCTTCGCCTGCGTCCCCTTGCCGCTGCCCGGCGCTCCCAGCAGGATCAGTCGAACCAACGCCGGCTGCCCTCACCCGCGGCGGCCGCGGATGCGGCCCCGCTTCATGAATCCGTCGTAATGCCGCATCACGAGCTGAGACTCGACCTGCTGGATGAAGTCCATCGCGACGCCGACCACGATCAGCAGCGAGGTTCCGCCGAAGTAGAACTGGAAGCCCATCCCCTCGGTGATCCAGATCGGGAGGGTGCGGTCGAGCGCCGCTCCGACCCCGAACGGGAGCTGGGCCACGTTGACGCCGGCGATCAGGAACTCCGGCAGCACCGAGACCGCCGCCAGGTAGAGGGCACCGACCGTCGTGATCCGCGTCAGCACCCGGTCGATGTACTCCGCCGTCTTCTTCCCCGGCCGGATGCCCGGAATGAACCCGCCGTACTTCCGCATGTTGTCCGCGGTATCGACGGGATTGAAGACGATCGAGGTGTAGAAGAACGCGAAGAAGATGATCAGGACGATCGAGAGGAGGTAGTACAACGGCTCGCCCCACTGGACCTGATCGGCGATCGCCTGCGCCCACGGCGCCTTGACCATCTGCGCGAGAGTCTGCGGCAGAACCAGGATGGACGAGGCGAAGATCACGGGGATGACCCCGGCCGTGTTGACCCGGAGCGGCAGGTAGGTGTTCGACCCGCCGTAGACGCGGCGGCCGACCACGCGCTTCGCGTACTGCACCGGGATCCGGCGCTGGGCCCGCTCCATGAAGACCACGAACGCGACGACCGCGATCATGAAGACCAGGAGCAGCAGCACCGTGAACAGCCCGCGCTCTCCGGTCCGCACGTCCTCGATCAGTCCCCAGGAGGCCCCGGGCAGATTGACCACGATCCCCGCGAAGATGATCAGCGAGATTCCGTTGCCGATGCCCCGCTCGGAGATCTGTTCGCCGAGCCACATGATGAACGTGGTCCCGGCGGTCAGCGTGAGGACGGTCATCAGGGGAAAGCCGATGCCCCAGAGCGAGTCCTGAACGGTCGCGGGAACGAGCGGAGCCCCGCCGGGAGCGGCCTGGCCGCGAAGCCAGAACGCCACGCCGAGCGACTGGATGAACGAGAGCACGATCGTCCCGTACCGGGTGTACTGATTGATCTTCCGGCGTCCGAGCTCGCCTTCCTTCGACAGCCGCTCGAGATAGGGCCAGACGACCGTGAGTAGCTGCAGGATGATCGATGCCGAGATGTAGGGCATGATCCCGAGCGCGAAGATCGAGAGCCGCTCGAGCGCGCCGCCCGAGAACAGATTCAGAAACCCCATGACGCCGGTGTTCACGGCGCGAAAGAACTCCTGGAGCGCCACCGGGTCGATTCCCGGGGTCGGCACGTAGGAGCCGAGCCGGTAGACCGCGAGGATCGCGAGCGTGAACAGGACCCGCTTGCGCAGGTCGGGGATCGCGAAGACGTTTCTGGACGCTTCGATGAACTTCACTCTGTCACCTGGCAGCTCCCGCCGGCCGCTTCGATCTTCTCGCGGGCGCTCTTCGAAAACTTGTCCGCCTGGACGGTGAGCTTCTTGGTCAGCTCCCCGTCGCCGAGGATCTTGATCTTCCGCCGGGCACCCTTGACCAGACCCGCCTCGCGGAGCGCGTCGCGGTCGACGGTCGCGCCGGCCTCGAACCGCGCCTCGAGCTCGCTCAGGTTCAGCACCGCGTATCCGTCACGGAACACGTTGGTGAATCCCCGCTTCGGAATCCGGCGATGGAGCGGCATCTGCCCTCCCTCGAAGCCGAGCTTCCGGGAAAACCCGCTGCGGGACTTCTGCCCCTTCTCGCCCCGGCCCGCGGTCTTTCCGTGGCCCGAGCCCGGACCGCGGCCGATCCGCTTGCGCCCGCGGCGCGACCCCTTTTTCGGTTTGAGATTGCTCAGTTCCATGACTCGTCCCCGTCTTTCCACGCCGCTCCGTCGCGGAGCGGCTCGCGTCTCAATCGACCACTTCGACCAGGTGAGGGATCTTCCGGATCATTCCCCGAACCTCGGGCGTGTCCTTCCGCTCGACCACCTGATGCATCCGGCGCAGCCCGAGCGCGCGCAGCGTCTCGCGCATCTCCACCGGGCAGCCGATCCCGCTTCGGATCTGCCGGACTCGGATTTTCGTTCCGCCCGCCTTCTTCGCCGCCATCATTCACCCGCCTCGGGTGTCGGCTGCGGCTCGGCGGCCGGGGCCTCCGCGCCGACGTTTCCGCGCAGTTTGTCGTAGTCCTCGGCGCTCCGGAGCCGCGTGAGGGCATCGAAGGTCGCCTTGACGACGTTGTGCGGGTTCGCCGTCCCGAGCGATTTGGTCAGGATGTCCTGAATGCCGGCCGACTCGAGGATCGCGCGAACGGGCCCGCCCGCGATGACGCCGGTTCCCGGCGAAGCCGGCTTGAGCAGCACCCTTCCCGCGCCGAAATGGCCGAGCGCCGCGTGCGGAATCGTCGTTCCGCTCATCGCGATCGGAACCATGTTCTTCTTCGCGATCTCGATTCCCTTCCGGATCGCGGAGGGCACTTCCTTCGCCTTTCCGGAGCCGAATCCGACGCGCCCCTTGCCGTCGCCGACGACGACGAGCGCGCTGAAGCTGAAGTTCTTGCCGCCCTTGACGACTTTCGTCACCCGGTTGATGTAGACCACCTTGTCGATCAGACCGCTGTCCGACCGGTCACTGTCCCGACGATCCCCGCGGGGAGCTCCCTGTCCTTGACGCTGCACCATGTCCTCCGTTCGGAACGGTCCCCTGGACCGGCCTAGAACTGCAGTCCCTTTTCACGCGCGGCATCCGCCAGCGCCTTGATGTTCCCGTGATAGGGGTATCCCGCGCGGTCGAACACCACGCTCTTGACGCCCGCCTGCTGAACACGCTCGGCGATGAGCGCGCCGACCGCCCGGGCCGCCGCCGCATTCGGACCGGCATGCCCGCCTTTGAGCGAGGCGTCGAGCGTCGACGCCGCCGCGATGGTCCGCCCCGCCTCGTCGTCGATCGCCTGGGCGTAAATGTGGTTGAGGCTGCGGTAGACCGCCAGCCGCGGCCTCTCGGCCGTGCCGCGCACCTTCCGCCGCACGCGCACGTGCACGCGCCGTCTCGAGATTCTTCTCTGTTTCGACCGATCCATCGCTCCACTCCTTGGCCGAGGTTCCATGCCCGGCCGGGCCGGCTACTTGCCCGCTGCCTTCCCCGCCTTGCGGCGGATCACTTCGTCGGTGTACTTGATGCCTTTCCCCTTGTAGGGATCGGGCAACCGGAGGCTTCGGATCTCGGCGGCCGTCTGACCGACCTTCTGCCGGTCGATGCCGGTCACCGTGATCCGTCCGCCCTTGTCGACCGCGATCTCGATTCCGTCCGGGACGCGGAAGCGGATCGGATGCGAGTAGCCGAGCTGGAAGACGACTTCCTTTCCTTTGACTTCCGCGCGGTATCCGACGCCGATGATGTCGAGCTCGCGCCTGAAGCCCTCGGTCACGCCGGCGACGTTGTTGGCGACCAGCGCCCGCATCAGACCGTGGAACGCACGGGTCTGGCGCTCCTCGTTCGAGCGGCTGAAGGTGACCTCGCCGTTGTCGATCTTCATCGAGATTCCCGGGACGAGCGAGGTCGCGAGGGTCCCTTTCGGCCCCTTGACCACGATCTCGTTCTCCTTCTGGGACACCTCCACTCCCTTCGGGAGCGGAATCGGTTTGTTTCCTACGCGCGACATGAGTTTCTCCTTACCAGACCTGGCAGAGGACCTCGCCTCCGACGCCGCTGCGGGCCGCCTCGGAGCCCGACATCAGCCCTCGCGAGGTCGAGACGATCGACAGGCCGAGCCCGCCGAGCACCCGCGGAATCTCGTCCTTGCCGCGGTAGATGCGCCTGCCGGGCCGCGAGAGCCGCTCGATCCCGTGAATCACCGGCTCGCCGTCGTCGGCGTACTTCAGGTAGACGCGCAGGACGTTCTGCACCTGTCCGTCCACGACCTTGTAATTGCTGATGAATCCCTCGTCCCTGAGGATCCGGGCGATCTCCACTTTCAGCTTCGAGACGGGGATCTCCACCCGCTCGTGCCGAGACTGGATTCCGTTGCGAATCCGGGTCAGCATGTCTGCAATCGGATCGGTCATCGACATCGTGCTTCTCCCTTCGAACCCCTCCGGTCGGGGGTCACCAGCTCGCCTTGGTCACGCCGGGGACGTATCCCTCGAGCGAGAGCTTGCGGAAACAGATCCGGCAGAGCTGGAACTTGCGCAGATAGCCTCGCGGCCGTCCGCACACCCTGCAGCGGTTGACCTTCCGGCTCGAGAACTTCGGCTTCCGCTGCGCCTTGACGATCAATGAGGTCTTTGCCATGTCTTTCTTTCCTTTGCGGCGAGACCGGATCTCCGGATCCCGTGTCGCTCCGCCGTCCGGCTCAGGACGTCGCCTTGCTGAACGGCATGCCGAGCTCCCGGAGGAGGAAGCGCGCCTGTTCGTCGTTCTTCGCCGTGGTGACGATGGTGATGTTCATTCCCTTCGATTTGTCGACCTTCGCGTAATCGATCTCCGGAAAGATCAGGTGGTCGCGGATGCCGATCGTGTAGTTTCCGCGCCCGTCGAACGAGCGGGTGGACACGCCGCGGAAGTCGCGGACGCGCGGGAGAGCGATGTTGATGAGGCGGTCGAGGAACTCGTACATCTTCTCGCCGCGGAGTGTGACCATCGCGCCGATCGGGACTCCGGCCCGGAGCTTGAATGCGGCGATCGACTTCTTCGCCTTGGTGATCACGGGCTTCTGGCCGGCGATGGTCGCGAGCTCCTCGACGGCCGTGTCGAGGATCTTGGCATTCTGAATCGCCTCGCCGAGCCCCATGTTGAGGACGATCTTGTCGACCTTCGGGACGGCCATCGGATTGTCGAGGCCGAACTCGTCGCGGATCTTCTTCGCGACCTCGCTCTTGTACAGTTCTTTCAGTCTTGCCGCCATGGTTTCCTCACCGCGGTCTCCGAACCGGACCGCCTTCTGGTCACTTCGATACGAGCTCCGCGTCGCATTTGGCGCATGCCCGGGAGACTCCCTCCGCGGCCCGGTGGCGGCGCGTGCGCGACGGCTCCCCGCAGGAGGGACAGACCACCATCAGATTCGACGTGCGGATCGGCGCCTCTCGCTCGAGGATGCCGCCCTGCTGGTTCTTCGATGGATTCTTCCGCGTCGCCTTGCGAACGAAGTTCACGCGTTCGACGATCGCGGTTTTCTCGGAGGGGTTCACGCGCAGCACCTTCCCACGCTTCCCCCGGTCCCGCCCGGCGATCACGATCACCTCGTCGTTCTTCCGGACGTGGGAGCGCCGCGGGGCGGCCTCCCGTTCGTTCTTCTTCCTGTTGGTCCTCAGCATCGCCGTCTCCTCAGATGACTTCCGGCGCGAGCGAGATGATCTTCATGAACTTCCGCTCGCGGAGCTCGCGGGCCACGGGTCCGAACACGCGGGTGCCGACGGGCTCGTTCGCGTCGTTGATCAGAACGGCCGCGTTGTCGTCGAACTTGATGTACGAGCCGTCGCGGCGGCGAGTCTCCTTGACCGTGCGCACGATGACGGCCTTCACGACCGCACCCTTCTTCACCGTCCCGTCGGGCGCGGCTTCCTTCACCGACGCGGTGATCACGTCGCCGATTCCGGCGTACTGCCCCGCGGTCGAGCCGCCGAGCATCTTGATCGCCGCGATCTTCTTCGCGCCGGTGTTGTCGGCGACGTTCAGAATCGTTCGCATCTGGATCATGTCTGACTCCTTCCCCGCGTCCCTCGCCCCGCCTCAGGAGGTCCGCTGAACGACTTCGCGGACGTTCCAACGCTTCCGCTTCGAGAGCGGGCGCATCTCCTCGATGATCACCCGGTCGCCGACGTTCGCGTCGTTCCTCTCGCAGTGCGCCAGGAACTTGCTCGTCCGTTTGATGTACTTCTGATACATGGGGTGCATGACCAGATTCTCGACGGCGACGACCACCGTCTTGTCCATACTGTTCGAGACCACGGTCCCGAGTTTGGTCTGACCCCGGCGGGGCCGGTCCTGCTGCTCGCTCTTTTCGGTGGTCGCCATACGCTTTCTCTCTCCGGTGCTCGCCGCGGCCTCAGGCCGACTGCGTCCGTTTTTTCTCGTTCAGAATCGTTTCGATCCGCGCGATCTCCCGCCGCACGTCCCGGATCTTCATCGGGTTCTCGCTCGCGCCCATCGAGCTCTGGAACCGGAGCTTGAACAACTGCTCCCGCAACTCCCGCTCGCGCACGACGAGATCGCTCTCGCTCTTCTCTCTCAGCTCGGCAGGCTTCGTCATTTCATGACCTCCAGCTCCTCGCGGGTCACGAACCGCGTCCGGATCGGGAGCTTGTGCGCGGCCAGCCTCAGCGCCTCCTCGGCCACCTCGCGCGAGACCCCTTCCATCTCGTAGAGGATCCGCGCCGGCTTGATCACCGCCACCCACTCCTCCGGCGCACCCTTCCCCTTCCCCATCCGCGTCTCGAGCGGCTTCTTCGTCACCGGCTTGTCGGGGAAGATCCGGATCCAGATCTTTCCTCCACGCTTGACGTGGCGGGTCATCGCGATTCGCGCCGCCTCGATCTGCCGCGCGGTCACCCAGCCGGCCTCCAGCGCCTGAAGCCCGTAGTCCCCGAAGGAGACCTTCGCCCCCCGCGTGGCCAGGCCCCGGCGCCGTCCGCGCTGCTGTTTTCTGAACTTGACTTTCTTCGGCATCATCATGATGCGTTCTCCTCGAAGCTCACCCTACGCGGCGCGGCGTCGACTCTTGGTCTTGGCCATCTCGCCCTTGTAGATCCAGACCTTGACTCCGATCACCCCGTAGGTGGTCCGCGCCAGGGCCTGTCCGTAGTCGATGTCGGCCTTGAGCGTGTGGAGCGGGAGACGGCCGTCCTGGTACCACTCGCTGCGCGCGATCTCTGCCCCGTTGAGGCGACCGCTGACGCGGACCTTGATTCCCTTCGCGCCGAACCGGAACGCGCTCTCCATCGCCTTCTTCATCGCGCGCCTGAAGGCGACGCGACGCTCCAGCTGCGCGGCGATGTTCTCGGCGACGAGCTGCGAGTCGAGCTCCGGACGCTGGATCTCCTGAATGTTGATGTAAACCTCGCCCTGGACCATCTTCTGGAGCTCGTCCCGGAGCTTGTCGACCTCGGCGCCCTTGCGCCCGATGATGATCCCGGGGCGCGAGGTGTAGATGTTGATCCGCATCTTGTTCGCCGTGCGCTCGATGTCGATCTCCGCGACGCCCGCGTGCGAGAGACGCTTTTTCAGGTCCTCGCGCAGCTTCAGATCGCGATGCAGCGTCTCGGCGTAAGTCCGCCCCTGGAACCACCGCGAGTGCCACGTCTTGTTGAACCCAAGCCTGAATCCGTAAGGATGAACCTTCTGACCCAAAGTCGCCTCCGTCATTTCCGCCGCGGGCGGCCCTTTGCGGGAGCCTTCCGGGCCCGGGCTGCTCCCGGTTTCCTGGTTTCGGCCGTTCGCCCTTTGCGTCCGGCCGGCGCCACCTCGTCGCTCAGCTCGACCGTGACGTGCGATTGCCGCTTGATGATCTGATAGGCGCGTCCCATCGGCGCCGGCTGGATCCGCTTCTCGCGCGGGCCGTCGTCGACCCAGATCCGCGCCACCACCAGCTCGTCCACGTCGGCGCTCGCCTCGCTGTTCTCCGCGTTCGCCACGGCCGATCGGACCAGCTTCTCGAGGTGGCGCGCGCAGGCCTTCTTCGTGAAGCGGAGGATCTCGAGCGCCTCCTCCACCTTCTTCCCGCGCACCAGATCGACCACCAGGCGCACTTTCTGCGGCGACGCCTTCATGTATCTGAGCTGTGCTCTGGCTTCCATCGTGTCTCTCCGCTGCGGATCCCGCTCGCCCGACTCAGCGGCCGACCGGCTTCGCCGTCTTCTCCACTTTCCTGCCGCTATGACCCTTGAACGTCCGCGTGAGCGCGAACTCCCCAAGCTTGTGTCCCACCATGTTCTCGGCGATGTAGATCGGTACGAACTTCCGGCCGTTGTGGACCGCGATCGTGTGACCGACCATCTCGGGGATGACGGTCGACCGGCGAGACCAGGTCTTGATGACCTTCTTGTCGCGCTGCCGGTTCATCTCCTCGATCTTCTTCGTGAGATGCCCGTCGACGAAGGGACCCTTCTTGATTGAACGCGCCATATCGATGTCTCTCCAGCTGCGAGGTCAGCCGCCCCGCTCCTTACTTCGTTCTCCGCTTGACGATGAACTTCTGCGTCTTCTTGTTGTTCCGTGTCTTGTGGCCCTTGGTGGGCTTGCCCCAGGGAGTGACCGGGTGGCGTCCACCCGAGGTCTTTCCCTCGCCTCCGCCGAGCGGGTGATCGACCGGGTTCATCGAGACGCCGCGGTTGTGGGGCTTGCGGCCGAGGTGGCGCGAGCGGCCCGCCTTGCCGATCTTGACGTTCTCGTGCTCGATGTTGCCGACCTGTCCGATCGTGGCGTAGCAGCGGACGTGCACGCGGCGCAGCTCGCCCGAGGGAAGCCGGAGCAGGGCCCAGTCGCCTTCGCGGGCCATGAGCTGCGCGGCCCCGCCGGCCGAGCGCACCATCTGCCCTCCCTTCCCTTCCTTCATCTCGATGTTGTGCACGGTGGTGCCCACCGGGATCTTCTGGAGGGGAAGGGCGTTGCCGACGATGATGTCGGCGTCGGGGCCCGCCATGACCACGTGCCCGACGCCGACCCCCTCCGGAGCGAGGATGTAGCGCTTGTCGCCGTCGGCGAAGTTCACGAGCGCGATCCATGCGCTGCGGTTGGGGTCGTACTCGATGGTCGCGATCGTCCCCGGCACGCCGTGGTTGTCGCGGCGGAAATCGATCTCGCGGTAGCGCCGCTTGTGTCCCCCGCCGATGAAGCGCGAGGTCACCCGCCCCTTGTTGTTCCTGCCGCCGCTCCGGGTCTTGCCGCGCGTGAGCGCCTTCTGCGGCTCATCCGCGGTCAGCGTCTCGAACGACGGGCGCGAGCTGAACCGGATCCCCGGCGAAGTCGGCTTGTACGTCTTGACAGGCATAATGTCCTCGTTCTTCCGAGCCGCGAGTGAAGAGTCGAAAGGGACTCGTCACCGCTCGCTCATCGGATCGTCATACTCCCTCGAAGAACTCCGGGGCCTTCTCCCCTGCGGCGAGCTTCACGTAGGCCTTGCGCCAGTCGCGGCGCCGCCCGGCGAACCGCCCGAGCCGCTTCATCTTTCCCCGTACGTTCAGCAGCCGGACTTCGGCCACCTTCACCTTGAAGAGCTCTTCCACGGCCTTCTTGACCTGAATCTTGTTCGCATCCGGCGAGACTTCGAACGCGATGACGTTCCCGCTCTCCTTCATGCCGGTGCTCTTCTCGGTCACCAGAGGGCGGCGGATGATCTGGTGGCTGTTCACGACAGCACCTCCGTCAGCGTCTGCAGGGCCGCCTCACTGATGAGAATGAACCTGCTGTCGACCACGTCGTACACGTTCATGTGGAGCGGGTCGACCATCCGCCACTCCGGATGGTTGCGCGAGGCGAGGACGACGTTCACGTTGTCGAGCGAGTCGACGATCAGCGTCTTTCCCTCGACTCCGAACGAGGCGAGCCGCTCGACCAGGATCCGGGTCTTCGGCTCGTCGAGATCGAGCGCCCGCAGCGCCAGGATCTTTCCGTGCTTCATCTTGAAGCTCAGCGCCGACTTGAGCGCCGCCTTCTTCTCGCGCACGTTCATCTTGTAGGAATAGTCGCGCGGTACCGGCCCGAACGCGGTCCCGCCGTGTCGATGAATTGGCGGACGGTTTCCGCCCTGCCGAGCGCGCCCCGTCCCCTTCTGCCGAAACGGCTTCCTGCCCGATCCCGCCACTTCCGAGCGGACCTTCGTCTTGTGCGTGCCGGCGCGCAGCGAGGCGAGATGGTTCCGCACCGCTTCGTGGATCAGGTGCTCCTTGTACGGATACCCGAACACCTCGTCCGGCAGCTCGACCGAGCCGACCTTCCTGCTCTGCATGTCCTTGACGTCGATCTTCGGCATGGCTACTCCCCGGCCTTTCCGTTGCCGGCATGGCGGATCACCACGACGGCGTTGCGACCGCCCGGAACCGCCCCGCGGATGTAGATCAGGTTGTTCTCCGGGTCGATCTTCGTGACGCGGAGATTCTTGACCGTCACCTGATCGCCGCCCATGCGGCCGCCCATCCGCATCCCCTTCATGACGCGGGAAGGAAAGGCCGAGGCGCCGATCGAGCCGGGAGCGCGGTGGAACATCGAGCCGTGCGAGGCCCGGCCTCCGGCGAATCCGTGACGCTTCACCACGCCCTGGAACCCCTTCCCCTTCGAGCGGCCGATCACGTCGATCGTGTCGCCCGGCTGGAAGATGTCGACCAACACGCGGTCCCCCACGTTCGCGTCGCCGTCGTACTCGAACTCGGCGAGGGTCCGCGTGGGAGGGACGCCGGCCTTGTCGAAGCGCCCCTTCATCGGCTGGTTCATCCGGCGGTTCGAAACCTTCTCCACCAGGCCGACCTGAACGGCGTCGTAGCCGTCGCTCTCGGCGGTCTTCTTCTGTACGACCAGGCAGGGGCCGGCCTGCACCACCGTCACCGGCACGAGCTGGCCGTCTTCGGCGAAGACCTGGGTCATTCCGACCTTTTTGCCAATCAATCCTCGAATCATCTCAGTCACCTTGGAACCGGACCGGCCGGCTCATGTGTCGCGTGCCCCGGGACTACTTCCCGAAGGCCTTGATCTCGACGTCGACGCCCGCCGGCAGCTCGAGCTTCATCAGGGCGTCGACCGTCTGGGTGGTCGGCTCCAGGATGTCGAGAAGCCGCTTGTGCGTCCGCATCTCGAACTGCTCGCGCGACTTCTTGTCCACGTGCGGGCTGCGAAGCACGGTGTAGCGCGAGATCTGCGTCGGCAGCGGAATGGGCCCCGCCACTCTGGCCCCGGTGCGTTTCGCGGTGTCGACGATCTCCGAGGTGGACTGGTCCAGGACCCGGTAATCGTAGGCCTTCAGGCGGATGCGAATCTTCTCGTTCATCGTCTCGATCCTCAATGGAACTGCCGCCGCAGCGGCAACGGGGCGCGGCTGGTAGGCCGCGCCCCGTTTTTTCACTACTCGATGATCTCGGTCACCGTGCCGGCGCCGACGGTGCGGCCCCCCTCACGGATCGCGAAGCGGAGACCCTTCTCCATGGCGATCGGCGCGATCAGGTTGATCTCGAGCGAGGTGTTGTCGCCCGGCATCACCATCTCGGTTCCGGCCGCGAGAGTCGCGATTCCCGTCACGTCGGTCGTCCGGAAGTAGAACTGCGGGCGGTAGCCGCTGAAGAACGGCGTGTGCCGGCCTCCCTCTTCCTTCGTGAGGACGTAGACCTCGGCCTTGAACTTCGTGTGCGGGGTGATCGACCCCGGCTTGGCCAGAACCTGGCCGCGCTCGACGTCCTTCCGCTCGGTGCCGCGGAGCAGAAGCCCGACGTTGTCGCCCGCCTGACCCTGGTCGAGCAGCTTCTTGAACATCTCGACGCCGGTGACGACCTTCTTGGTGGTCGGACGGATTCCGACGATCTCGATCTCGTCACCCACCTTGACCACGCCGCGCTCGATGCGGCCGGTGACGACGGTGCCGCGTCCGGAGATCGAGAAGATGTCCTCGACCGGCATCAGGAAGTCCTTGTCGACGGCACGCTCGGGGATGGGGATGTACTCGTCGACCTTGTTCATGAGCTCGACGATGCCCTTCCCCCACTCGGAGCTCGGATCGCCGCTCTCGAGGGCCTTGAGGGCGGAGACGCGGACGACCGGAATGTCGTCGCCGGGGAAGTCGTAGCTGGAAAGGAGCTCGCGAACCTCGAGCTCGACCAGGTCGAGCAACTCCGGGTCATCGACCATGTCGACCTTGTTGAGGGCGACGACGATGTAGGGGACGCCGACCTGACGCGAGAGCAGGATGTGCTCGCGGGTCTGGGGCATCGGGCCGTCGGCCGCCGACACGACGAGGATGGCGCCGTCCATCTGGGCCGCGCCGGTGATCATGTTCTTGACGTAGTCGGCATGGCCCGGGCAGTCGACGTGCGCGTAATGGCGCTTGTCGGTGGAATACTCGACGTGTGCGGTCGCGATGGTGATGCCGCGCTCGCGCTCCTCGGGCGCCTTGTCGATCTGATCGAAGGCGACGAAGCTCGCCGTTCCCTTCGCGGCGAGGACCTTCGTGATCGCCGCCGTCAGTGTCGTCTTCCCGTGATCGACGTGGCCGATCGTGCCGATGTTGACGTGCGGCTTGCTGCGGTCGAATTTCTCTTTGGCCATTTCTGGAATACCTCCGTCTTCGCTCTCAGCTGTCCGCTCTCAGACCTCGGGTCTCGCCCGGCGGTCCGGGAGAGGCTGAGAGCTCGAATCCATCAACCTGCGACTTTCGCAATGACCTCTTCGGCGACGTTCTTCGGCGCCGGTTCGTACGAATGGAACTGCATGGTGTAGCTCGCGCGCCCCTGAGTGAGCGAGCGGAGCTGCGTGGCGTAACCAAACATCTCGGACAGGGGAACCATCGCCCGGATCGCCTTCGCGCCGGCGCGCTCCTCCATGTGCTGAATCTTGCCGCGCCGCCGGGAGAGGTCTCCCATGACGTCGCCGGCGAACTCCTCCGGGGTGACCGACTCCACGTCCATGATCGGCTCGAGAAGGACCGGATGACCCTTGCGGGCGCCTGCCTGGAAGGCCATCGACCCGGCGATCTTGAACGCCATCTCCGAGGAGTCGACGTCGTGGTACGAGCCGTCGTACAGAATCGCCCGCACGCCCGTCATCGGATATCCCGCGAGGATCCCCTTGTCCATCGCTTCGCGGATGCCCTGGTCGACCGGCTTGATGAACTCGCGCGGGATCGAGCCGCCGACGATCTCGTTGACGAACTCGTAGTCCTTGCCGTCGGCGAGCGGCTCGAAGCGCATCTTGACGTGGCCGTACTGCCCCTTGCCCCCCGACTGCCGGATGAACCTTCCTTCGGCCTCGCTGGGACGCGTCATCGCCTCGCGATAAGCGACCTGCGGCTTGCCGACGTTCGCCGCGACGTTGAACTCCCGCACCATCCGGTCGACGATGATCTCGAGATGCAGCTCGCCCATGCCGCGGATGATCGTCTGGTTCGTCTCCGGGTCCGTGTGGACCTTGAAAGTCGGATCCTCCTGCATGAGCTTGGCGAGAGCCATCCCCATCTTTTCCTGATCGCTCTTGGTCTTCGGCTCGATCGCGACCGCGATGACGGGCTCCGGGAAATTCATCGGCAAAAGGACGATCGGCGCATTCTTGTCGCAGATCGTGTCGCCGGTGGTCACGTTCTTCAGGCCGACGGCCGCGCCGATGTCGCCGGCCCACACTTCCTTGATCTCCTCGCGCTTGTTCGCGTGCATCTTCAGCAGACGGCCGATGCGCTCGTTGGTCTCCCTGGTCGAGTTGTAGACCGAGGTGCCCGAGGCGATGTGTCCCGAGTAGACGCGGAAGAACGCGAGCTGGCCGACGAACGGGTCGGTCATGATCTTGAAGATGAGAGCGGCGAACGGCTCATCGTCGGCGGCCTTGCGCTCGGCGATCTCCTCGCTTCCCGGCAGGTGCCCGCTCATGGGAGGAATGTCGAGCGGTGACGGTAGATAGTCGACGACCGCGTCGAGAAGCGGCTGCACGCCCTTGTTCTTGAACGCCGATCCGCAGAGGACCGGAGTGATCTTGTTGGCGATCGTGGCGGAGCGGAGGGCGGCCTTGAGCTCCGCCTCGTCGATCGTCTCGCCGCCGAGGTAACGCTCGAGCAGCTCGTCGTTCTGTTCGGCGGCCGCCTCGACCAGCTTCTCGCGGTAATGCCCGGCCTGCTCGAGCAGCTCCGCCGGGATCGGCTCGATCTCGTATTTCGCCCCCATCGTCTCGTCGCGGAACAGGAGCGCCTTCATCCGAACGAGGTCGATCACGCCCCTGAATTTGTCCTCGGCTCCGACGGGAAGCTGGAATGGAACGGCGTTTTTCCCGAGCTTGGTGCGAATCTGCGCAATGACGGCCTCGAAGTTCGCGCCGATGCGGTCCATCTTGTTCACGAAGGCGATGCGGGGGACGCCGTAGCGATCGGCCTGGCGCCAGACGGTCTCGGACTGCGGCTCGACTCCGCCGACGGCGCAGAACACGCCGACCGCGCCGTCGAGGACGCGGAGCGAGCGCTCGACTTCGGCCGTGAAGTCGACGTGCCCGGGCGTATCGATGATGTTGATGCGGTACTCGCCCCAGAAGCACTGCGTCGCCGCCGAGGTGATCGTGATCCCGCGCTCCTGCTCCTGGACCATCCAGTCCATGGTCGCGGTCCCTTCGTGCACCTCACCCAGCTTGTGGGTGATGCCTGTGTAGAACAGGACCCGCTCGGTCGTCGTCGTCTTACCGGCGTCGATGTGGGCCATGATCCCGATGTTTCGCTGCAGGTGCAGTGGTACCAGTCTCGCCATTCTGTCCTCGGACCATTCACCGGAACGATGCCTCCATCCGGGAGGCACTCCGGCCACGACCAGCTCGCTCGAACGAAACGATGCGCCGGATGCGGCACGCCGGATCGCTCACGTCGGACCGGCGGCAGCAGCCGCCCGCCCGGCGTCGTCGAATTCGGTTTTACGATTCCCGTTGCTCGGTCCGGAACCTCAGGGCCGATGCCCTGTGTTATCCGGTCGAGACGGAGCTACGGGGGGAGTTACCGCCGAACGCAGAAAAAACGCTGAATCCGGCCTGCTTCCTGACCCGGCTGCGGAAGGGCCGACCGTGCCCTCGCTCCGCAGCCTCCGAAAATCACCACCGATAATGCGCGAACGCCTTGTTCGCTTCCGCCATCCGGTGCGTGTCCTCACGCTTCTTGATGGCGTTGCCGCGATTGTTCGCGGCGTCGAGAATCTCGCCGGCGAGCCTGTCTTCCATCGTCTTCTCGCCTCGGGAGGTCGCGAACGTGATCAGCCACCGGATCGCCAGGGAATTCCGCCGCGAGGGGCGAACCTCGACCGGCACCTGGTAGTTCGATCCCCCGACCCGCCGGCTCTTGACCTCGAGCGCCGGCTTGACGTTGTCGACCGCCTTCTTGAAGACCTTGAGAGGATCGTCCTTCGCCCGATCCTCCACCGTCTTCATGGCTCCGTAGAAAATGCTTTCCGCGGTCGACTTCTTCCCGCCCGACATCAGCGAGTTGATGAACTTGGTCACCAGCTGGCTGTTGTAGATCGGGTCCGGAAGGACCTCGCGCTTCGGAATCTCTCGTCGTCTCGGCATCGCTCCGTTCCAGTCTTACGATTTCGCCCGCTTGGCGCCGTATTTCGAGCGCCCCTGCTTGCGGTTCGCGACGCCGACCGAATCGAGCGTCCCGCGGATCACGTGATACCGCACGCCGGGAAGATCCTTCACGCGGCCGCCGCGGATCAGCACGATCGAGTGCTCCTGAAGATTGTGTCCCACGCCCGGAATGTAAGTCGTGACCTCGATCCCGTTGGTCAGGCGCACGCGCGCGACCTTCCTGAGCGCCGAGTTCGGCTTCTTCGGGGTCGTCGTGTATACGCGAGTGCAGACGCCCCGACGCTGCGGGGACGACTGGAGGGCCGGCGACTTGGTCTTCGTCTTGAGCGCCGCGCGACCGCTCGCCACCAGTTGGTTGATCGTTGGCATTCGTTCCTCGAACTTCGTTCTGTCCCAGCCCCCCTCGAGGCCGCGAAAATCCTGTGGCTCTGAAACTTAGGAATGTCCGGACCGCAGGGAAAACCGGCGCAAAATATCCCCGCGCCCAGCTCTTGTCAAGCCTGCTCGGGCCAGTAACAGGGTGCCTCAGACCCTTATTCCGGTATCGTTCCCCACCGAACCGCTTCGCCCCGCTGCGGCAAAGGGAGGCGCGGACTCACGATCCACCCCCGCTCGACTCGCCGGGCGAACCGGAACCACCCCTCCCCCTCCCGCGTCGGCGGCCAGAGGCTCGTCGGCGCCCGCAGCGAGCCCTCCGCTTCCACGGCGAACGCCTCCCCGAACGGCGACGCGACGTACCTCCAGTCTCCTCCCCTCGGCCAGAGCGACCAGGCGTAGCGCCCCCCCCGGTTCGCGAGCACCAGACCCGAGCGCGAGGGATCGAGGGGCGACACGCGCTCGTGCTCGGTCGGCTTCACCATCCTTCCATGCCGGAATCTCACCATCTCGGGCCATTCCGGCTGCACCACCACGGTCGAGAGGGCCACCGGATGCGCCGGCTCACTCCCCGGTCCGAGATAGAGATGACGAAGCCCGTCGAGGTAGAGAGTGTGGGCGCTCTCGAACAGCGTGGGGGCGGGGGGACCCTCCAGCATCCATCGCCCCTCCCGCTCCCAGGCCGCCGCCTCGAGCTCGGCCCCCCGGGCCGCCTGCAGCCCCGCGCCGGCCGAGCTCACCAGCAGTGCCAGCGGAACGAGCAGCCCCCCCCTTCTGCCGAGAAGCGGGTGCGCCAGCCCGAAAAGAACCACGATCATCAGGCCGAGAACGTAGAAGTAGCGCGGAAAGGGGAAGCGAAGAACGGGCAGAATGGGAACCAGGCCGAGCAGCAGGATCGCCCCCGCCGCCGACCACGCCGCCCGAGGCCGCAACCGGCTCCGGAAGACGACGAACGAAAGGGCCGCCAGCCAGAGCGCCCACCACGGCGCGTCCGGCTCCCCGGCGAAGATCGAGATCAGATCGAGAGGCGTAGGGAGCGACCCCGTCCGAAGCCCCGGACCATAGCCGCCGAACCCGCCGAGGGCGAGGAATCGCCAGGCGGTGTAGAGGGTCACGACCGCGGCCACCGCGAGCGCCCGTTCGGCCATCTCCCGCCGGGGGAGGCGCCGGAACCGATCGATCAGGAGCAAGCCGAGAAAACAGGGGACGAAGAGCTCCTTTGCGAGCATGGCCAGCAGCGCGAGCGCCGACGCGGCCGTCAGTCCGGCTCGCGTGCGAGCCCGAACCCAGAGATTCGCGGCGACGAGAAAGAGCAGCGATCCTTCCAGATAGTGCCGGGTCATCAGCGAGCGGACGCACTCGACCATCGGCGGCGAGGCCAGAAAGGCGGCGGCGAGCATCGCCGAGCTCGCCACGGGAACGCGGAGTGCGCGAAGGAAGGCATGGAGCGCGAGTCCGGCCGCCAGGGCGCTCGAAAGCTGGTGCGCGTAATAAACCCGGGGATCGAGCCCGCCGAGCATCAGGTCGAGCTCGAACGAGAGCGTGACCAGCGGCGTGAAGTTGGAGGTGGAGAGCCAGCGCCACGCCGAAGGAAGGAACATGATCTCGTACCAGGGAAACTGCCTCGCGTGCGCGACGATCTGCGGATCGTCGAAGAGCCACCATCCCTCGAGAGCGGAACGATGGAAGGCGAATCCGAACCCGACGAGCGACGCCGCCGCGACCGCCTCCGCTCCCCATCGCCGGAACGTGCCGCCGGAGATCGATCCGGCGCTCACCGATCCACCTCCCGCCGCTGCAGAACGTGGATCGCTCCTGCTCCGCTGATCCACCCCCGATACGGAATCGAGTGGATCGCCTCGTAGCCTCTCACCTCCCGGTTGAAGGCGATCACGTACTCGTCGTCGACGACCGAAAACCCGCGCTTGTCCAGCCGCTCCGGACCGTCCCACCCTCCGAGAAGATACTGGTTGATCTCGTACCCCCCATCCATCTCACGCAGAGTCACCCCTCGGTCGGTGAGCCAGCCGAACGCCTCCCAGCGAGCCCGATTCCAGGCGAAGTACTCCCGAGTCGCTGCGATCGAGAATCCGAGCAGCAGCACCAGCACGGCGGCGACGGCGACACGTACCGGGCGGCTCCACCGGATCAGAAACGGAGCCCACAACGGAATGCACCAGAGCGAGTCGAGGGCATAACGGTCGAAATAGATCGCCGAAGGGATCAGGATGGCGGTGGCCGCCGCCGAGTGGAGGAGGCCGAGCCGGACCGCCAGAGCCGCGCCGAGCGGAGCCGTCGCACTCTCGAACCATCCCCGGACGGCTCTGCCGAGCAGAAACGCGCCCGCCAGGACTGCCAGTGCCGTCGCCACGATCGAGCCGAACCGGCCGAGGTGAGTCGGGTAGTCGTAGCCGAGAAAATAGACGTCGCGGAGCGTCATCACCCCGAGCCCGATGTTCTGAAGAATGGATCCCCCGGTTCCGTAGGGAAAGGGGTTTCCCCTCGCGATCTGCCAGGAACCGACGGCGACCGGCACCGAGGAGAGCAGCAGCGACACGGCCACCCACCGCCGGTCGGGCCGCATCCGCGTGAGCAGCAGGCCGGCCGTCAGCGGGAGCGCGAACAGAGCGCCGTACTGCACGTTCGTCCCGAAATGGTGAAACGGAACGATCAGCGCCTGGATCCAGCCGCGCTCGCCTCGGTAGGCTTCGTAGTGAACGGCGATCTGGCCGGGATATCCGTCGAACAGATCGGTCCCCGCGTAGAGCGCCGCGAACAGAACGCAGGCCGCGGCGAATGGAAGCGAGAGGCGTCTGTTCGCGCCTTCCCGACGGTCGAGCCACGGCAACAACAGCCCCGGGAGGGCGACGGCGATTCCGGTCTGCCGGATCAGCGCTGCGGCGAGCACCGCCACTGCCGCAGCGACTCCCCATCCGATCTTTTCCTCCCGGTACGCCTTCCAGGTCGAGTACAAACCGAGCATCGAACAGAACAGAAACGGGACCTGCGTCATGAACGTCATGGAAGACCAGAAGAAGATCGGGTTCGCGAGCAGGGAGGCGGCGATCAGCATCCTGACCGGTCCGCGCCATCCGAGCTCGCCGGTCCACTTCCAGAAGAGAAGGAGCGTGGCGGCGGAGAGAAACAGCGTCGAGGCCCGGAGCACCTCGAACGATCTGCCGAACAGCCAGGTCCAGAGTGCCCCCCAGAGGACCTGCAGCTTCAGCGACATCCCCGTCAGTCGGGAGAAGCGGAACTCGAGATTCTCGGCGAAGTGCCAGGCGGCCATCGCGAAGTTCCAGTCGTCGTTGAGTGGAAAGTTGCCGTAGGGCCGGACGAGAGCGACGGATCCGGCGAACAGGGCGAGAAGCGCGAGGCCGCCCGGGAGCGAGCGCCGGGAGGGCGTCACGATCCGATCGTCGGCGACGCTCACGGGATCTCCCCCTCCCCGCGAGCGAGCCCCGGGCGAAACCCTTCCGTCCGGCGCTGAACGTGAATCGTGCCCGCTCCCGACCATCGTTCGTACTCGACGCGGGCGACGGTTCGGTACCCGGCCACTTCGTTGAACGAAAGAATCCACTCGTCGTCGACCACCGAGAACTGCGGCTTTCGCAGGAAGGCCGGCCCGTCGAACCCGCCGATCAGATACTGGTTGATCTCGTATCCTCCGTCCATCCGCTCGAGCGGCACTCCCCTCGCCCGAAGCCAGCCGAACCCTTCCCACCTCGCTCGATTCCATGCGAGATAGTCGGAAGTCCCCACGGCCGAGAAGACGAAGACGAGGAGCGTCGCGCCGATCGCGATCACCTTTCTCCATCCGGTCCACGCCGTGACCGCGGGAAGGAGAAACGCCAGAGACCAGGCCGCATCGAGGGCGTATCGGTCGAAGAAGATGTCGGTCGTGAAGAGAATGGCGGTGCCGCCCGCCAGAGTGCCCGCCGCGGCGGCGACGGCCACGCCCGGATTCCCTCTCTCGCGAGCGAGGCGCCATCCTTCGATCGCGATGCGGCTCAGGCACACCGACGCCAGCGCGGCGCCGCCGATGGTGAGCAGCCACCGAATCACAGTGGCGATCTCTCGCGGTCCGGGATATCCGAAGATCCAGGTGTCGCGGAGCGTGAGCGGCCCGAAACCGGTTCCGACGATGACGTTCCCGTGAATGTCGTACGGGAGCGGACCCCGAAGCGCCGAGAGCTCCGAAGCACCCCAGGCGATCGGGATCGCCAGCAGCAGGGCGCCCGCGAGCTCCCGGCGATCGAGTCTCGCCAGCGACGCGGCCAGGGCGACCCCGAGCAGCGAGAGCACGGCGTACTGCATCTCGAATGCGAAGTTTCTGGCGATCTGGGCAGCGAGTGCCGCGGCGGCGCGCGCCGGCGGAAGATCGAGAAGTCCGAAACGGAGCGCGAACTCCTCCGGCCGCCCGTGCAGCAGATCGGTTCCGACGATCATGACGAGAAACAGAGCTCCCGGAATCGCGAGTAGCGCCGTCGCCGCGGCGCGGAACCGCCGTCCGGAGCCGCTCCAGACGACCGCCAGCGCCGCCGCACCCGCGGCGATCGTCGCAATGCCGCTCTGGCGCACGAAATAGGACGCGATCAGCGCGGCCGAGCCGGCCGCGAACCACCCGATCGCGCGATCCCCGGCACCCCTGGCCCAGCAGTACACGGCCGCCACCGTGCACGCGAGAAACGGGATCTGCGTCATGTACGTGAACGACGACCAGACAAAGATCGGATGTGCCATGAGTGCCACGACCGCGATTCGCCGCGAAAACGAGCCGACGCCGGCACGTGCGCAGAAGCGGTGGAACACGAGCAGGCTTCCTAGCGCCAGGACGAGCGTCGACGCGCGCAGCACCTCGAAGCTCTCGCCGAACCACCGCGTCCAGACCGCACCCCACACCACCTGCGCCCGAAGACTCATCCCCGTGAAGCGTGCGAAACGGAACTCTCCATGCTCGGCGAACCACCACGTCCCGAGCGCGAAGTTCCAGTCGTCGTCGAGGGGAAAGTCTCCGCGGGGATCGACGGTGAGCACCAGAAGCGCGAAAAGGAAAACGATCAGAAGCGATTCGATCGCCAGCTCCCGCCGCTCCGCCCCCTCCGCCGTGCGCTCCCGGCCCGCTTCGACCATTCCGCCCGATTGTACCGCCCGCTCTCCGGGCGGGCGGGGGAACTCCCCTCCCGGTGCCCGCCCCCGGGTTGCCGACCGCGTACGAGTCGTGCCACCCTCCCGAGGCGTGAGCCGAGTCGGCATCGTCGGGACCGGATGGGTCGGATCGAGCGTCGCGATCTCCACGCTGCAGCGCGGAATCGCGACCGAGCTCCTGCTTCACGACGTCCGCGGCGCGATCGCCGAAGGGGAGGCGATGGACCTGGGGCAGGGGGCGCCGTTCTATCCTCCAGCCTCGGTCCGGGCCACGGAGCTCGACGAGATGCGCGCCTGCGACGCCGTGGTCGTCACCGCGGGTCGGGGCGGCCGCCCGGGCGAAACGCGTCTCGATCTGCTCAAGGACAACGCGGCGACCGCGAGGCGGATCGGCGAGACTCTGCGGGGATTCGGCGGGATCATCGTCGTCGTCACCAACCCGGTCGACGTGCTGACCTCGGTCATGACGGCGGCGGCCGGGCTCCCCCCTGCCCGCGTCATCGGCACGGGCACTATGCTCGACACGGCGCGGCTCCGACAGATGCTCGGACGCGAGCTCGGCGTCGACCCTCGGTCCGTCCACGCGCAGGTCGTCGGAGAGCACGGAGACTCGGAGGTCGTCCTGTGGGAGGGAGCGCGGGCGGGAGGGCTGCGGCTCCGCGACTGGACCGGATGGAGCGCGGCGAAGGAGGAGCGGATCGCAGCCGAGGTCCGGACCGCCGCTTACGAGATCATCCGGAGAAAGGGAGCGACCAACCACGCGATCGGGCTCGTGACCGCCTCCCTGCTCGCGTGGATGCTCCGAGGCGACCGGCGCATTCTCACCGTGACCCGGGTGCAGGAGGGAGCGGCAGGTATCCGCGACGTAGCTCTTTCGCTGCCCGCGATCGTCGGCCGCCAGGGGGCGACCGAAGTCCTGGAACCCGAAATGTCGACCGACGAACGGGCGCGGCTCGATCGCTCGGCGCAGATTCTCCGCGAGGCGCTCGCCCCGATCCGAGACGCCGCATTCCGCGGACCGGAGTGAAGCTCATGGCAAGAGGGTGGGAAAGCAAGTCGGTCGAATCACAGATCGCGGACCGTCAGAGCGAGATCGAGGCCGGGAACAGGCACGTTCCTCGCGCGGTCGAGGAGCGCGAACGGAAGCGCGCGAGCCTGTCGATGTCTCGAAGGCGGGTCCTGACCGACCTCGAGACGGCGACGACGCCCGCGCACCGCGCCGCGCTCGAGAATGCCCTGGCATTCCTCGACGACGAGCTCACGAAGCTCGACCGCTGAGACCCGCGGTCAGACCCTCCGGAGATCGTCGCGCGGCATCCGATGCCGGTCGATCCAGTAACCCCACGCCACCAGGAGCCAGATCGCCTGCGCCACCCACGCGACCGCCACGATCTCCGGAGGCGGCGGGCCGAACAGATTTGCAGCGAAGACCACGAGCAGAAAGAGGACGAGCGCGGCCAGGCTCCACGTCCCCGTCCGGTCGCGCGGCACCGTCGACCGCCGATAGATCTCGACCCCGATCGCGAACAGCACCAGCTCCACCGCGATCGTGCCCGCGAACGAGCTCCAGAGTCCCAGGCCCACCTTCACCTCCCCCCACGGCGTGAGCGGGAGGTCGGGCCGATGCGTCAACGCATCGAGAAACCAGTGGCTGACGACCACGATCGCCAGGACGGCCCCGTCCCGCACCGAGCCGCGCCGGACCGCCGCCCAGACGACCCCAAGAGCGATTCCCCAGAACACCAGCATGAGCAGGCTGTGCGACCAGGGGTAGTGGAGGAACTCCAACGGCGTCACCGTGGTGATGCCCGGCCGAACCTCCGCCCGCTCGATCCCGATCAGGATCAGGACCGGCCAGATCAGATCGGCGAGCTGGCAACCGAGGATCAGCGTGCCGAGAGAAAGGCGTGGCGCCAGCCGCTTCGCCCCAAAGCCGATTGCCAGATGTCCGAGAAACACGAATGCGTCCTCCGGCCGATCATGCGCCCGTCGAGGGCGGGTCTGCCAGGTCCTCCTCGTCGACCTCTTCGTTCCTCCGTGCCTCCGCCACGTGCTTCTTCGCCGGTTCGACGAGCGATTGAGCTTCGAGAAAGGCTCCAGCGGCGGTTCCCGGGGAAGCCTTCCGGCGACGGTAGTAGATCCACCCGCGCCGCTCGGCTCCGAGGGCGAGGCGGTCGAGCACGAAGAGCCCGGCAAGCACGAGCGCGACCTGAAAGGCGATGTCCATCCGGAGCGTCCCGACCCGGCGGGCTCACATCCACGGTTCGTCGGCCGAGGGGCCGTAGATCGATGGAACCTTCGCGCCCGCCAGCCGAAGGTAGACCGAGAACTGTCCGCGGTGGTGGATCTCGTCGTGGAGCAGAAACCAGATGAACTCGTGCCTCGAGATCTCGCCCATCGTCTTCGGAGCGGTGAAGAAGTGCACCTTGACGTCGAGGTCGTCGTCGGAAGCGCCGGCGACGAGAGCGCGGAACTCGGCGTGCGACTTCTCGAGCGCATCGAGAAGCTCGTCCCACGACTCGGGCGGGTCAGCCGGCTTCGACGGGGGCACTCCGTCCGCGAATCCGTCGTGCCACACCTTCCGGCCGAGGCCGCGCTCGAGGACGAAGGTCCACGCGAGTCCCCGCGCCGTGTTGGATCGCTCGCTCGGACGCATGTCCAGCTTGTCGGGTGGGTACGCGCGCAGCACGCGCATCGTCGTCTTGTGCTCCCGGTCGGACGTCCGTAGAAATGCCTCTTTCCTGTGACCGCTCATCGGGGCCTCCTTCTGATGGACCGTGAGTGAAACCCGAATCATCGCTCAATCCGGGCGGAGAATCGAGGCTTCGGCGCGGATGGACAACCGGGCGCCGGGAAGGGTATCAATGTCGCCGTGTCGATCGCGCGATCTCTCCTCCTCCGGGCGTCCCGGAGCCGCTGGCTCGCCGAGCACCTGCCGCGGCGGCCGTTCGTGCAGCGGGCGGTCCGCCGCTTCATGCCGGGAGAAGACCTCGAGTCCGCACTCGGCGCGTCCGCCGAGCTCGGACGGGCCGGACTCGGAACGATCCTGACGAACCTCGGCGAGCGGACCGAGAGCCGCGAGCAGGCGCGCGCCGTTCGCGATCACTACCATCGCGTGGTCGATGCCATTCGCGATCGCGCGCTCCCGACCCACGTCTCGGTCAAGCTCACCCACCTGGGGCTCGACCTCGATCCCGACCTCTGCCTCGAGAGCGTCGTTTCACTCGCCGAGGCGGCCGGGCGGATCGGCTCGACGGCGTGGATCGACATGGAGGAGTCCGGCTACGTCGACCGAACGATCGAGATCTTCCGGGCCGCCCGAGCGGCATCGCCGAACGTCGGACTCTGCCTCCAGTCCTACCTTCGGCGGACGCCGGCGGACCTCGAATCGCTTCTGCCGCTCTCGCCTGCGATCCGCCTCGTGAAGGGGGCGTATCGGGAACCGGACGAGGTGGCCTATCCGAAGAAGAGGGACACCGATCGCGCGTTCTTCGAGCTCGGTCGGCGCCTGCTGGATGCCGCCGCCGACGGGGGAGCCTTCCCGGTCTTCGGGACGCACGATCTCGAACTTCTCGCGCGGATCCGGAACCACGCCGAGAGTCGCGCGACCGATCGCTGGGAGGTTCACATGCTGTACGGGATCGAGTCGGCCGCGCAGCGCGCGCTCGCGGCCGCCGGAGCGAAGGTGCGGGTTCTCATCAGCTACGGCGAGCAGTGGTTTCCCTGGTACGTGCGCCGCCTCGCCGAGCGCCCCGCCAACGTATGGTTCGTCGTGAAGAACCTCTGGGTGGGGTGAGGCGCGATCGCGGCGTGCTCCGCGGAAACGAAGAGGGCGAGCCCACCCGGGCCCGCCCTCCGATCCTGGATCCGTACAGCGGTTACTGCTCTTCGTCGAAGTCGGCCAGGGCGAGGGCTTCCTCGTCCTCGGCGCGGAGCGCATCCTCGAGGGTCGGCGGAGCGGGCTCCTGCTTCTCGACCCACAGCTCGTTGTAATGCGCCATGCCCGTCCCGGCCGGGATCAGGCGTCCGACGATGACGTTCTCCTTGAGGCCGCGCAGGTAGTCCACGCGTCCGGCGATCGCCGCCTCGGTCAGGACCCGAGTCGTCTCCTGGAAGGAGGCGGCCGAGATGAACGAGTCGGTGGAGAGCGAGGCCTTCGTGATGCCGAGCAGCAGCGGCACTCCGTCCGCGGGCTCGCCGCCTCGGGCGATGACCTTTTCGTTCTCCTCCATGAAGCGGAAGCGATCGACCTGTTCGTCGACCAGGAAGTCGGTGTCGCCGACCCTGGTCACGCGGACCGAGCGCATCATCTGGCGGACGATGACCTCGATGTGCTTGTCGTTGATCGCGACCGACTGCGAGCGGTAAACCTCCTGGATCTTGTCCACGAGGTACCGCTGCAGCTCCTTCACGCCGAGGACGGCGAGAACGTCGTGCGGATCGATCGGGCCGTCGATCAGCGGATCGCCCGCGCGAACCCTCTCGCCTTCCTGCACGTTGACGTGGGTGGATCGCGGCACGGAGTACTCGTACCGGGCCCCCTCGTCCGTCTCGACGACGATCTTCCGCATCCCCTTCACGACCGGACCGTGATGGACGGTTCCGTCGACCTCGGTGATGACCGCCTTTTCCCGTGGATGGCGCGCCTCGAACAGCTCCACCACGCGCGGCAGACCGCCCGTGATGTCCTTGGTTTTGGTCGTCGCGCGGGGGATCTTCGCGATGATGTCGCCGGGATAGACTTCCTGACTGTTGGTCACGATCAGATGGGCTCCGACCGGGAGCAGGTACTTCCTCTCCTCGCCCTTCTTGCTCTTGACGGTGATCGTCGGGGTCCGCTTCTCGGTGGCCGGCGACTCGACGATGACCATCTGAGTGAGGCCGGTGACGCGGTCGGTCTCCTCGCGGACGTTCTCGCCCTCGACGATGTCCTTGAACGAGACCTTGCCGCCGACCTCGGTGAGGATCGCCGAGGTGAACGGATCCCATTCGACGAGCGGATCGCCGGGCTCGACCTTCTGTCCGTCACGAACCTTGAGCGTGGAGCCGTAGACGACCGCGTAACGCTCCTTCTCGCGGCCGTGTTCGTCGACGACGATGAGCTTGCCGTTGCGGTTGATGACGACGAGGTTGCCGTCCTTGTTGGTGACGGTGGCGACCGAGAGGAACTGCACGGTCCCCGGATTCGTGGCGTCGTGCTTCGACTGCTCGGAGACACGCGACGCGGTCCCGCCGACGTGGAACGTTCTCATGGTCAGCTGGGTACCCGGCTCGCCGATCGACTGCGCCGCGATGACACCGACGGCCTCGCCGATCTCGACCAGACGGCCGCTGGCCAGGTTGCGGCCGTAGCAGCGCCGGCAGACTCCGCGGCGCGTCTCGCAGGTGAGCACCGAGCGGATCTTCATCTGCTCGATGCCGGCCTCCTGAATCACGTTCGCGAGCTCCTCGGAGATCTCGTCGTTCTGGGCGACGATGCGGTCGCCGGTGAGCGGATCGTAGACGTCCTCCTGCGCGACGCGGCCGACGATGCGGTCGCGAAGCGGCTCGAGGATGTCGCCACCCTCGGTGATCGCGCCGACCGTGATGCCGTCGAACGTCTGGCAGTCCTGCTCGGTCACGATCACGTCCTGCGCCACGTCGACCAGACGCCGCGTCAGGTAGCCCGAATCCGCGGTCTTGAGAGCCGTGTCGGCCAGACCCTTCCGGGCGCCGTGCGTCGAGATGAAGTACTGCAGCACCGACAGCCCTTCGCGGAAGTTCGCCGTGATGGGGGTCTCGATGACTTCACCCGAGGGCTTGGACATCAAACCGCGCATGCCGGCGAGCTGGCGGACCTGCTCCTTCGAGCCTCGGGCTCCCGAGTCCGCCATCATGAAGATCGGATTGAACTCCCCCGATTCCTTCTCGACGCGTCGCATCTCCGAGAACATCTCGTCGGACACCTGCTCGGTCGCGCGATGCCAGATGTCGATGATCTTGTTGTGGCGCTCGCCGTGGGTGATCGCGCCGTCGAGGCGCTGGCGCTCGACCTCCAGGACCGACTTCCTCGCATTTTCGACGATCTCGTTCTTGCGCGAGGGGATGACCATGTCCTCGACGCCGATCGAGATGCCCGCGAGCGTGGCCCACGTGAACCCGAGATCCTTCAGCCCGTCGAGCATCCGGACGGTCAGATCGTTCCCGTAGTTGATGAAGGCGTAGTTGACGACCTCCTGAAGGCCCTTCTTCTTGAGGAGTCCGTTGATGAACGGGATCTCGTCCGGAAGGTGCATGTTGAAGATGACGCGCCCGACGGTGGTCTCCACGAGCTGCTTGCCCGGCTCGATCACTTCCGAGTGAACGATGTCCTGCTGGTCGTACTGCCTGGTCAGGTCGATCAGCGGCTTGCGTACGCGGACCTTGATCGCGGTGAGCACCTCGACCACTCCCGCCTGCAGGGCCAGGATCACTTCCTCGAAGCTTCCGAACGCCTTTCCTTCGCCCTTGGCTCCCGGCTTCTCCTTGGTCAGGTAGTAACAGCCGAGCACCAGGTCCTGCGAGGGAACCGCGAGCGGCTTGCCGTTCGCGGGCGAGAGGATGTTGTTGGCCGAAAGCATGAGGACCTGAGACTCGACCTGAGCCTTCGGCGAGAGAGGGACGTGGACGGCCATCTGATCGCCGTCGAAGTCGGCGTTGAATGCCGCGCAGACCAGAGGATGGATCTTGATCGCCTTCCCCTCGACGAGCACGGGCTCGAACGCCTGAATCCCGAGGCGGTGGAGGGTGGGAGCGCGGTTGAGCAGCACCGGATGCTCCCGGATGACGTCCTCGAGCGCGTCCCAGACCTCGTTGGTCTGCATCTCGACGAGCTCCTTGGCCGCCTTGATCGTCCCGACCAGCCCCTTCTGCTCGAGCCGATGGTAGATGAACGGCTTGAACAGCTCGAGAGCCATCTTCTTCGGGAGTCCGCACTGATTGAGCTTCAGCTCCGGTCCGATGACGATGACGGAACGGCCCGAGTAGTCGACGCGCTTGCCGAGAAGATTCTGGCGGAAGCGCCCCTGCTTGCCCTTGAGCGTGTCGGACAGAGACTTGAGCGGGCGGTTGTTCGAGCCCTTGAGCACGCGTCCGCGCCGGCCGTTGTCGAACAGAGCGTCGACCGCCTCCTGGAGCATCCGCTTCTCGTTGCGCACGATCACGTCGGGCGCGCGGAGCTCGAGGAGCTTCTTGAGGCGGTTGTTCCGGTTGATGACGCGCCGATAGAGATCGTTCAGGTCCGAGGTCGCGAACCTGCCGCCGTCCAGAGGCACCAGCGGGCGCAGCTCCGGCGGGATGACCGGGATGACGTCGAGGATCATCCACTCCGGGCGATGTCCCGACTTGCGGAACGCATCGACGACCTTGAGCCGCTTGGCGGCCTTCAGCTTCTTGAGCTGCGAGGTCTCGGTGCGCATGATCAGGCGCAGCTCGTCCGAGAGCTCCTCGACGTTGACGCGCCGCAGAAGCTCCTTGATCGCTTCCGCTCCCATCTTCGCCACGAACACGTCGCCGTGCTGCCCGCGAAGCTCGCGGAACTCTTCCTCGTTGAGGAGCTGCCGCTCCTTGAGGATCTGGTCGAGATCGCCGACGTCGATGACGACGTACGACTCGAAGTAGAGGATGCGCTCGAGATCGCGGAGCGAGATGTCGAGCAGATGTCCGATCCGCGAGGGAAGCCCCTTGAAGAACCAGACGTGCGAGACCGGCGAGGCGAGCTCGATGTGACCCATCCGCTCGCGCCGCACCTTCGACCGGGTCACCTCGACTCCGCACTTGTCGCAGATCACCCCGCGGTGCTTCATCCGCTTGTACTTCCCGCAGAGGCATTCCCAGTCGGTGATCGGACCGAAGATCTTCGCACAGAACAGCCCGTCCCGCTCCGGCTTGAACGTTCGGTAGTTGATCGTCTCCGGCTTGGTCACTTCGCCGTACGACCAGGAGCGAATCTTCTCCGGAGAGGCGAGCGAGATCTTGATTGCGTTGAAGTCATTGACGGCCTGGGGGCGGGCCGGCTGAAACAATGCATTGAAACTCTCCAAGGTTCGCCTCCTCTTTAAACCTTCTGCAATTCCACGTCGAGGCAGAGCGACTGCAGCTCCCGGACGAGGACGTTGAACGATTCGGGCAGGCCCGCATCGCTCGGCACCTCCCCCTTCACGATCGCTTCGTAGACCTTCGAGCGGCCTTCCACGTCGTCCGACTTCACCGTCAGCAACTCCTGCAGGGTGTAGGCGGCGCCGTATGCCTCGAGAGCCCATACCTCCATCTCTCCGAAGCGCTGGCCGCCGAACTGCGCCTTCCCTCCGAGAGGCTGCTGGGTGATCAGCGAGTAGGGGCCGATCGACCGCGCGTGGATCTTGTCGTCGACCAGGTGCGAGAGCTTCAGCATGTAGATGTAGCCCACCGCCACCTTCTGCTCGAACGGCTCGCCGCTGAGCCCGTCGTGCAGGACCGTCTTGCCGCTCTGCGGCAGGTTGGCGGCGGTCAGCTGTGCCTTGATCTCCTCTTCCATCGCCCCGTCGAACACCGGAGTGGAGAAGAACAGGCCGAGCGTACGGGCCGCCCAGCCGAGATGGGTCTCGAGGATCTGACCGACGTTCATCCGCGAGGGAACGCCGAGCGGGTTGAGAACGATCTCGACCGGCGTCCCGTCCGGAAGATACGGCATGTCCTCTTCGGGGAGGATCTTGGAGATGACGCCCTTGTTGCCGTGGCGCCCGGCCATCTTGTCGCCGACCGAGAGCTTGCGCTTCATGGCGACGTAGACCTTGACGAGCTTGATCACGCCGGGGGCGAGCTCGTCGCCCTTCTGGAGGTCCTCGCGGCGCTCCTCCGCCTTCTGCTCGAGGACCTTGATGCGGTTCTCGGCGCGCTCGATCAGAACGCGGACGGCTTCGCGGCTGTCCTCGTCGACCGGAAGCGCGAGCAGCTCCCGCCGGCTGAGGCGACCGACGATCTCGCGCTCGATGCTGTCTCCCTTCCGCACGAGCGTCTCACCGGAGCGGAAGTCGATCACGTCGCGACTCATCGGACGGTCGATCAGCAGCTCGGCGATCTTCTTGTTCCGAGTCTCGTTGATGATCCGGATCTCGTCCTGGATGTTCCGGTTCATCCGCTCGATCTCGCCCTCCTCGATGGACTTGGCACGGAGGTCCTTCTCCACCCCCTTGCGCGAGAAGATCTTGACGTCGACGACCGTCCCTTCGATGCCCGGAGGCGTCTTGAGCGAGGCGTCCCGGACGTCGCCGGCCTTCTCGCCGAAGATGGCGCGGAGGAGCTTTTCCTCCGGGGTGAGCTGGGTCTCGCCCTTCGGCGTGACCTTGCCGACGAGGATGTCGCCCTGCTTGACGGTGGCGCCGATGCGGACGATGCCCGACTCGTCGAGGTCGCGCAGGGCCGACTCCGAGACGTTCGGGATGTCGCGCGTGATCTCTTCGGGTCCGAGCTTGGTGTCGCGGGCCTCGATCTCGAACTCCTCGATGTGAATCGAAGTGTAGTAGTCGTCCTTGACGAGCTTCTCGGAGACGAGGATGGCGTCCTCGAAGTTGTGGCCGCGCCACGGCATGAAGGCGACGAGGATGTTGCGGCCGAGGGCGAGCTCGCCCGCCTCGGTGCACGGCCCGTCGGCGAGGACCTGGCCCTTCCGGACCCGCTGACCTTCGCGAACGACCGGCTTCTGCGTGATGCAGGTGTTCTGGTTCGAGCGCTTGAACTTGATGAGCTGGTAGATGTCGGCGCCGAACTCCTTGGTCTCCCCGGTATCGACGTCTTCGGCTTCCACGCGGACGATGATGCGGTTCGAGTCGACGAGGTCGACCACGCCGCCACGCTTGCAGACCACGACGGCGCCCGAGTCGCGCGCGACGATGTTCTCCATCCCCGTGCCGATCAGAGGCGCTTCGGCCCGGAGCAGCGGCACCGACTGGCGCTGCATGTTCGCGCCCATCAGGGCGCGGTTCGCGTCGTCGTTCTCGAGGAACGGAACCAGCGAGGCCGCGACCGAGACGAGCTGCTTCGGCGAAACGTCGATGAAATCCACCTTCTCGCGCTCGATCGAGACGAAGTCCCCCGCCTGCCGCGCGATCACTCGGTCGTGCACGAGGTTGCCCTCTTCGTCCGTGATCGCATTCGCCTGCGCGATCGTGTACCGCTCCTCGTCCCACGCCGACAGGTAGAACGCGTACGGCTCGGCCTCGGCCGGCTGCATCCGCTTCTTCGCGCTCTTCTCCTCCGAGTTCGCCTTCGCGATCCGGTTGTTCTCCTTCTGAAGCTCGCGCTTCTCGACGATCTGGCCGAGCTGGAAGCCCGCGTCACCCGCCTTGAGGATCCGGTAGTGGTCGAGCACACGCCCGGTCTCGACCTTCTTGTAGGGCGACTCGATGAACCCGTACTCGTTGATCCTCGCGTAGCAGGCGAGCGAGGAGATCAGGCCGATGTTCGGTCCTTCCGGAGTCTCGATCGGACAGATTCGGCCGTAGTGCGTCGGATGGACGTCGCGCACCTCGAACCCGGCGCGCTCGCGCGAGAGCCCTCCCGGCCCGAGGGCCGAGAGCCGCCGCTTGTGCGTGACCTCCGAGAGGGGGTTGGTCTGATCCATGAACTGCGACAACTGCGACGAGCCGAAGAACTCCTTGATCGCGGCGATCACCGGCTTCGAGTTGATCAGGTCGTGCGGCATCGCCGAGTCGATGTCCTGGTGCACGGACATCTTCTCCTTGATCGCGCGCTCCATCCGGACCAGACCGATGCGGAACTGGTTCTCGAGCAGCTCGCCCACCGCGCGGACGCGGCGGTTGCCGAGGTTGTCGATGTCGTCCACCCTTCCGACGTCCTTGCGGAGCCGCAGCAGGTAGTTGATCACGACGAAGAAGTCCTCGGCCGTCATCGTCTTCTGCGTGACCGCGGTGTCGAGGTCGAGCTTGATGTTGAACTTGAAGCGTCCCACTCGCGAGAAGTCGTACTTCCGCGCGTCGAAGAACATCCCCTCGAACAGCGCCTTCGCCGACTCCAGGGTCGGAGGATCGCCCGGCCGCATGCGGCGGTAGATCTCGATGATCGCCGCCTCGAACGTCTTGGCCGTGTCCTTCCGCACCGTGTTCACCAGAATGTCGCTCACCAGATCCCACTCGGGGAAGATGACCTCGGCCTGCTCGATTCCGTGCTCGCGGAGCACTTCGAACCAGTCCGCCGACACCGGGTCGCCGGCCTCGAAGAGGACTTCTCCCGTCGCGGTGTCGACCACGTCGCCGAGGAAGGTCGCCTTCTCGAGCTGGTCGAATTCGACCCGGGCCGTGTATTCGTTGTTCTTCGCGAGGGCGTCGGCCATCTTGCGGTCGAGCTTGATGCCGGCGAAGATCGGGCGGATCTCTCTGCGGCCGCGGAGCGAGTGCTTCTCCTTGGCTTCTTCCTGATCGAGCACGCGGCGGTCGAAGGTGAGCTCGACGCTGTCCCCGGTCTTCGGCAGGCGGGCCTTGATCGGCGTGTAGAACTGCCGCAGGATCTCCTCGTCGGTCGTCAGACCGAGCGCGCGAAGAAAGACCGACCCGAGGAACTTGCGCTTGCGATCGATCCGGACGTAGAGGATGTTCTTCTGGTCATACTCGAACTCGACCCAGGAACCGCGATACGGGATGATCTTGGCCAGGAACGTGTGGGCGCTCTCCTTCGTGAAGAACACGCCGGGAGAGCGGTGGAGCTGCGAGACGATGACCCGCTCGGTCCCGTTGATGATGAACGTTCCGTTGTCGGTCATCAGCGGGATGTCACCGAAGAAGACTTCCTCTTCCTTCGCGTCGCGCATGTGCTTGACGCCGGTCTCCGGATCCTTGTCGTAGACGAACAGCCGGAAGGTGACCTTGAGCGGAACGCTGTAGGTCATCCCGCGCTCCTGGCATTCCTCGACCGAGTACTTCATCTGGAGATCGACCGGGTTCCCGCAGATGTCGCAGATCTCGACGCGGTTCTTGTTGATCACGCCGCACTTCTGGCAGTGGACCGTCTCCTCGTGAGGATGGTCCGTGATGATCTTCGCGCCGCAGTTCGCGCACGTCATGCGGAGATGCTCGAGCCCTTTGAGCTGTCCGCACTTGCACTCCCAGTTCCCGATGGAGTACTTCACGAAATCGAGCGAGCACGTCTCCCGGAAATCGGAGAACGGGAACACGCTGATGAACACCGACTGCAGCCCGCCGTCCTCGCGCTCCTCGGGGAGCAGGTTCATCTGCAGAAACCGCTCGTACGACTTGCGCTGCACGTCGATCAGGTTGGGCAGCGCCATGTAGCTCCGGATCTTGGAGAAGTCGTGGCGAACGGGTTCCTGTTTGGGAAGGGATGTCATGGGCCCTGGCTCCTTCTTGACTGCCGAGCTCCGAGGGGCCGAGGTCGGGAAATGACGAGGTCCCGAGCTGCGCGGAACACAACTCGAGACTCGGATGACCCGGCACTCGGAACTCTAATCTTTGCGAGATCGGCCGCAGGCAGGCACGGCACGGTGTTTCGCGGGGAAAACCGAGAGTCGTATGGAAAGGGACCTCTCCCCCCCTTTCCCGACTCGAGAACTCTCTGACGATTCGCGACCGGACGCCGGTCCGGAATTGGAGACTGCTGAATGGGTTGCCCGAACCGTTACAACGCCTTCCGGGGCTTCCCATTCCCGGGCCAGCGGACGAGTCCGCTTCGGGCGGCCCCTCCGGGGGCCGCCCGCGAATCCCGAATCCCGGGGGATTTACTTGATCGTCACCTTGGCGCCGGCCTCTTCGAAGATCTTCTTGATCTTCGCCGCCTCGTCCTTGGACACCCCTTCCTTGACGGTGGCGGGGGCGCTCTCGACCAGGTCCTTGGCCTCCTTCAGGCCGAGGCTGGTGACCTCGCGGACGGCCTTGATGACGTTGATCTTCTTCTCGCCGACCTCCGAGAGGACGACGTTGAACTCGGTCTGCTCCTCGACCGGCGCCGCGGCGGCGGCCGCCGCAGGCATCGCCATCGGCATCGCCGCCGCGGCGGCCGACACGCCGAAGCGCTCCTCGAGCGCCTTGACCAGGTTCGAAAGGTCGAGCACCGACATCTGCTCGATCGACTTGACGAATTCTTCAGTGGACATAGCCATCGCTTTCAGCCTCCAGGTTTCTCGCTAATTTCGAGTTTCGTTCGCAATCCATCGAGTCGGCCGGCGGCCGACCCTGATCCGTGAATCATTCGGATGCCGCCTGCTCCGGTTCCTCTCCGCCGCCCTTCTGTCTCGCGACCTGATCGAGGACGACCGCGAGGTTGCGAATGTTGGCCTGAAGCACCGTCGCCAGCCCCCGGATCGGGCTCTGGAGAACGTAGAGGAGCTTCGAGACCAGCTCTTCGCGGCTGGGCAGGCTGGCAATGTCTTCGATCTGCTCGGCCGGGACCACCTTGCCGTCGAGCAGGACCCCCTTGAAGGTGAGCGCCGGAACGTCCTTGGCGAACCTGGTGAGGGCTTTGGCGAGCGCCACGGCGTCGCCTGAGTTGTAGGCGACGGCCGTTTCGCCCCTGAACTGCTCGCGGAGCTCGATCATGGGCGAGTCCTTGAGAGCGATCAGGGCGAGGGTGTTCTTGACCACGACGTACCGGGAACCGGTGTCGCGGACGTGCCTGCGCAGTTCGGTGACCTGGGGAACGGTGATTCCCTTGAACTCGATCAGGAAGGCGTTGGTGGCCTGACCGATCTCGCGTTTCAGAGTTTCGACGATCTGTTGTTTGTCTTCGCGCTTCATCGTCCCTCTCCTACTCCGCCTTCGCTTCGCCGATGGCCGCATCGATGGGGATCGAGGGGCTCATCGTGGACGAGATGTAAATGGACTTCATGAAACGACCTTTGGCCGCGACCGGCCTGGCCTTCCGGACGGCGGCGATCATCGCATCCGCGTTATCGGCGAGCTGCCGTGGCGAGAACGAGACCTTGCCGACTGGGACGTGGATGATCGCCGTCTTGTCGACGCGGAACTCGACCTTGCCGGCTTTGATCTCCTGGAGGGCCTTCACGACGTCGAACGTCACCGTGCCGGTCTTGGGATTCGGCATCAGGCCCCGCGGCCCGAGGACCTTTCCGAGGCGTCCGACCGACTTCATCATGTCGGGGGTGGCGATCACCGCATCGAAGTCGACCCACCCCTTCTGGATCTTTTCGACGAGATCGTCTCCGCCGACGTAATCGGCTCCGGCCTCCTGCGCCTCGCGCTGCTTGTCGCCCGCGGCGATGACGAGCACGCGCTTGGTCTGACCGGTTCCGTGGGGAAGGACCGTGGTGCCCCGCACCATCTGATCCGCATGCTTGGGGTTGACTCCGAGCAGCACCGCGAGCTCGACCGTCTCGTCGAATTTCGCGTACGCGATCTGCTTGAGGAGCGCGAACGCCTCCTCGAGCTGATACGGACGCGGCTCGACCCGGTCGGCTGCCGCCCGGTACTTCTTTCCGTGTTGCGCCATTGCACCTCCGGTAGTCCGAACGATGAGGTCGCCCTCATCTCCTACGCTTTCGGTTGCCGTCTGCCCGGCACCATGCCGGGGGCCTTCTCGAACGTCGAAACGGGGAGAAACCGACCTCGCCCCTTCGACGATTGGTTCTTCTCACTCCACGTCGATCCCCATCGAGCGAGCGGTTCCCTCCACGGTTCGAACCGCCGCCTCGAGAGACGCCGCATTCAGGTCGGGCATCTTGGTCTTCGCGATCTCCTCGACCTGCTGGCGCCTGACCGTGCCGACCTTCTCCCGGTTCGGAACCCCCGAGCCCTTCTGCAGGCCGGCGGCGCGGAGCAGCAGGATGGCGGCGGGAGGGGTCTTGGTGATGAAGGTGAACGAGCGGTCGGAGAAGACCGTGATCACGACCGGGATGATGAGCCCCTGATCCTTCTGCGTCCGGGCGTTGAATGCTTTGCAGAACTCCATGATGTTCACGCCGTGCTGGCCGAGGGCGGGCCCGACGGGAGGGGCCGGGGTCGCCTGCCCCGCAGGAATCTGCAGTTTGATGAATCCGGTAACCTTTTTAGCCATGATTAACTATCCCTGTTTTAGAATGCGGAATGAACGACTAAGAATGTTTCATTGTAAATCATTGTCTATTCAACTGACCTTCGACCCCACCATCATTCTTTCGTTCTTCATTCCGCACGCGAGGCCTCATCGCTTCGCCCCGGCCTGTTCTTCCGCCGCGTCGTAGCGCGTCACCTGAAGGAAGTCCAGCTCCACCGGAGTCGACCGGCCGAAGATCGTGACCATCACCTTCAGCGTGTTCCGGTCGAGGTTCACTTCCTCGACCACGCCGGTGAAGTTGGTGAACGGCCCGTCGATGATCCGGACGTGCTCTCCGTGCTCGTAGACGTGCTTCGGCTTCGGTTTCTCCTTGGTCGAGACGACCTGATTGAGGATCGAATCGACCTCCTCCTGGGTCAGCGGGGTCGGCTTCTTGCCGGCTCCGACGAACCCGGTGACCTTGGGCGTGTTCTTGACCAGATGCCACGCCTCGTCGTCCATCTCCATCTCGATCAGGATGTAACCGGGGAAGAACTTGCGCTGGACCTCGCGCTTCTTCCCCCCTTTCATCTCGACGAGCGTTTCCGTCGGAATCCGCACCTCGCCGAACTTCTCCCGCATGGCGAGCGCGTCGATCCGCTGTTCGAGATTCTCGCGCACCCGTTCCTCGAACCCGGAATAGGTGTGCACGATGTACCACTGCTTCGGCCTGGTTTCGGTCATGACCTCAAGCGCCCGCTCCGAGCTGGGTGAACACGAAATCGATCGCGCGGTAGAACACCAGATCGGACAGCCAGAGATAGAGTCCGAAGAAGACCACCGTGGCGAGCACCACGCCCGTGGTCCCGATGACCTCGGGACGCGAGGGCCAGGTCACCTTGTTCATCTCCGAGCTGACCTCGCGAACGTAGTCACGCGTGTTCGACCACCACCCCTTCGGATCGAATTTCATCCTCATGCTCCGATCGCCCGATTCCCGATGTCACTCGACGCTGCCGGGTCGGGTCCTTCTGCCGTCTGCGAGTTGGCAGGCCAGGAGGGATTCGAACCCCCAACCCGCGGTTTTGGAGACCGCTGCTCTACCAGTTCGAGCTACTGGCCTGTGTTCGTCTCGTCGAATCCCCGCCTACTTGACTTCCCGATGCACCGTGTGCCGGCGATCGAACCGGCAGAACTTGCTGAGCTCGAGCTTCTCGGTCGAGGTCTTCCGGTTCTTGGTCGTCGAGTAATTCCGGCGTTTGCACTCGGTGCACTGCAGGTTGATGATCTCTCTGACTGCCGCCATGCGATCTCCGTTGTCGTGATGTCGCCCGCGCCGCGCCGCGCGCCCCTGCCTCGCCGTTCGGCCGCGCCGGACCGGCCGATGGAGCCCTCGACGAGATTTGAACTCGTGACCCCGTCCTTACCAAGGACGTGCTCTACCCCTGAGCTACGAGGGCGTTCGTCCGTCCACGGCCTCGGACCGCGCTCCGCACCTCGCGATCTGTCGGGATCGGATTGGAGCGGGAGACGGGGATCGAACCCGCGACCAACAGCTTGGAAGGCTGTGACTCTACCACTGAGTTACTCCCGCCCGGCCCGATTCGCCCCGGCCGCCGGCGGACCCTCGAGCGCTCTCGAGCTTCCGCCGCTGAACGGGGATCCCAAGCCGCCGCACTGGACGGACGAGCTGGTGGAGGCGGATGGATTCGAACCACCGTAGGCTTGCGCCAACAGATTTACAGTCTGCCCCCTTTAGCCACTCGGGCACGCCTCCACACCTCGTTCCGGCCCCGGGGTGCTGGAGCTGGCGGCGGGACTCGAACCCGCGACCTGCTGATTACAAATCAGCTGCTCTACCAACTGAGCTATGCCAGCCCGGATTCCCTTGATTTCAAAGAAACTCGAAAGGCGGACCTCCACCGTCCGCCGGTCTCGGCTCGAGGGACTGAGCCTTATAGCAAATCGCCTAACGGAGGGCAAGCGCACCGTATTCCGATTGCCGAGCCCGCGCTCGACGCCGTTTACGGGCACCCCCGGCCGGCTCGGGAAGACGACCCGGCGATCCGGTTCAGAGCCCCGAAAAGCCTCTCAGTCCTTCCCCCGCTGTCGTCGCAGCTCGTACGCGAGCACCGCTGCCGCCGCCGCCACGTTCAGCGAACCGACGTGTCCCTGCATCGGGATCGCCACCCGCCCGTCGCAATGCTCCAGCACGTTCCGCCGGATCCCCTTGCCTTCGCTCCCGAGAACGAGGCCCGTCTTCCCGCGCAGGTCGACCCGGTCGGCCGGCTCGCCATCGGCCGCCGCCCCCCAGATCCAGAATTCCTCGCGCTTGAGTCGCTCGATCGCCCGCGCGAGATTGGTCACCTGAGCAACCCGGACCCACTCGGCCGCCCCGGCCGAGGCCTTGACCGCCGCCGGCGTCAGCCCCGCGGAGTCGTGCTCCGGAATCACGATCAGATCGACTCCGAAGGCGTCCGCCACCCTCAGGATCGCTCCGAGATTCTGCGGATCGGTGATCCCGTCGAGCAGAAACACCACCTCCGCCGCCGCGACCGCCTCCTCGAATCCGGCGTATGCCCCCGAGGAGACTTCGGCGACGACCCCGTTGTGGACGCCCCCCCCCGCCAGGCGGGCGAGCTCCTTCGCTCCCGGAAAACGCACAGCCACCCCCGCCTCGCGCGCCGCCTCGACGATCCGCTGTCCGCGCCGTCCTCCCTCCCGCGACACCGCCACCCATCGCACGCGCTCCGGATGCGCCCGGAGTGCCTCGAGAACCGGGTTGGCCCCGTAGACGATCATGCCGCCAGCTCCTCCACGATTCTCCTGACGAACAGCGGGCCCCCGTAGACGAATCCCGTATACGTCTGGATCAGGTCGGCGCCCGCCGCCAGCTTCGCTCTCGCCGAGCCGGAATCGACGATCCCGCCGACCCCGACCAGCGGATAGCGCGGTCCCACGAGCCCCCTCAGCTCCTGCAGGACCGCCGTCGATCTCTCGAAGAGTGGCGCCCCCGAAAGCCCCCCGGGCGCGTCCTCGTCCGGAGGAATCGACCCGTGATCGAGGGTGGTGTTCGTCGCAACGATCCCGTCGGCGAGCTCGACGCAGACCGACGCGATCGCTTCGATCTGTCGCAATTCGAGATCGGGGGCGATCTTGACCAGGATCGGCCGGAACGGTCCGGCCGGAAATCGAGCCCGAGCCGCCCCGAGCGCATCGAGGATCTCGCGCAACTGCCAGGGCCGCTGCAGATCGCGCAGGTTCGGCGTGTTCGGGGAAGAGACGTTGACCACCGTGCCGTCCGCCCACGGCCCGACGATCCGGTAGCAGGCGGCATACGCCTCCGCAGCGGCCGCCGCATCGACGTCCCGATTCTTCCCGACGTTGACGAAGACGGGCGGCGGCGGTTCCACGGAGGTTCCACGCCGTTCCACGCGGAGTCGCAGCCTCTCGGCGACCCGTTCCGCACCATCGTTATTGAACCCGAGACGGTTCACGAGAGCCTTCTGCCGCGGGAAGCGAAAGATCCGGGGAGGGGGATTCCCCGGTTGCGGCCGGAGCGTGACGGTCCCCACCTCGATGAAGCCGAAACCGAGGGCTTCGAGGGCCTCGATGGCCGTGGCGTTCTTGTCGAAGCCGGCCGCGAGGCCGAGAGGATTGGCGAAGCGGAGCCCCCAGACGGTCCGCGAGACCCGGGCGCGAGGACGGCAGTGAGCTCGGATCGCGTCGAGCAGAGGAGGAATCCCCTGGATCCGCTGCAACTGCCACATGGCGAGCTCGTGAGCGGCCTCGGCGTCGGCGTGGAACAGGATCGACCGGAGCGCGTCGTACATCGGATCATCCGAGGGCGGCGAGCACGCGCCTCACTCGGGCGGCGGGAGCGTCGATCGGAGCGAGGCCGCGCAGTTCGCTTCCCGTTTCGAGCAGCGGCAGGACGCGGGCGAGCTCGGGACCGTGCAGCGTCCCGGTGACGGCGAGCCGCATCGGCATGAACAGAGCCTTTCCCTTCCGTCCGGTGGCGGCCTCGAGCCGTTTCGCGAGCGCGTGGACCTGGTCGGCGTCGCGCGGGCCCCCGCCGCTTTCGAGCTCGCGCAGGAGCGCGTCGAGAACGGTGCGGTTTCCGGGGTCGCGCAGGACGGATCCCGATTCGGGATCCCCGACGACGGCAACGGGATCGAACTCGAAGAGGAACCGCAGCGCCGGGAGGATCTCGGTGGTGAGCTCGGCCGAGCTCTGAACCATCTCGACCGCCGCATCGAGCCATCGCTCGGCGTCGGGTCCGCCGCCGACGACCCACCCCGCCTGTTCGAAGGAGCGATAGAGCTGGCGGCGGAGCGTTCCCGGCTCGAGGCGTCGCAGGTACTGCCCGCTCATCCAGCGCAGCTTCCGTTCGTCGAAGGCGGCCGGAGCCGGGTTCACGCGCTCGAGCGAGAAGTGGGCGACGGCTTCGGCCCGTGTGAACACTTCGTGCCCGTCAGGCGGAGACCATCCGAGAAGGGTGAGGTAGTTCAGCATGGCGTCGGGCAGATGCCCCGCCTCCGCGAACTGGGAGATGGAGGTTGCGCCGTGGCGCTTCGACAGCTTCGAGCGGTCTTCGCCCAGGATGAGCGAGACGTGAGCGAACTGCGGCTCGTTCCACCCCATCGCGCGATAGAGCAGCACCTGCCTGTGGGTGTTCGTCAGATGCTCTTCGGCGCGGATCACGTGCGAGATCTCCATCATGTGGTCGTCGACCACGACGGAAAAGTTGTAGGTCGGCCTTCCATCGGAGCGGAGGATGATGAAGTCTCCGAGCGATTCCTTCCGCCAGGTGACCGCGCCACGGATCAGATCTTCGATGGTGACGTCCGCCTCGAAGGCGGCGTCCGCCTGCTTCGGAACGTGGAACCGTACGACGTACGGGGTCTCGGCCTCGTCGATCCGTCTCTTCCGCTCGTCGATCGGAAGCCGCCAGCAGGTGAGATCGTATTGGGGCGGGCTGCTCGATGCTTCCGCCTCTCTCCGCTTGCGGTCGAGCGTTTCCTCATCGCAGAAGCAGGGATAGGCATGCCCGCGGTCGATGAGCTCGAGGGCGACGCGGCCGTAAAGATCGAATCGCTCCGATTGACGGTAGGGACCGTGAATGCCTCCGACGTCGGGGCCTTCATCCCACTGAAGGCCGAGCCAGCGCAGGTCGCCGAGCACCATCTCCTCGGATTCGGCCGTCGACCTCTCGGTGTCGGTGTTCTCGATGCGGATGATGAAGGCGCCTCCGTGACGGCGGGCGAAGAGCCAGTTGAAGATCGCAGTGCGGGCGCCGCCGACGTGAAGGTGACCGGTCGGTGAAGGAGCGAATCGAACGCGTACGGTCAACGAGGAGCATCCTCCGGGGAATCGAAGCTGGCGGGAACTATAACGCGAATCGGGCCGGCGTCCCGGCGTCCGGGTTCAGGAGCGGTCGAGGGATTCGACCAGGACGACGGCGAGTGCGGCGATTCCCTCGTTCCGGCCGACGAAACCGAGATGGTCGGTCGTGGTCGCCTTCACGCCCACCCGCCCGCTCTCGATCCCGAGCATCGCGGCGATCGAGGATCGGATCGGCTCCATCTGCTGCGCGAGCTTCGGCGTTTCAGCCACGATCGTGACATCGACGTTGACGACGCGAAAGCCGGCGCGAGCGACCGCGTCGAGCGCTCCGGCGACGAACAGCCGGGAGTCCGCGTCGCGCCACTTCGGATCCGACGAAGGAAAGTGGGCGCCGATGTCTCCCGCCGCGACCGATCCGAGAAGCGCGTCGGTCAGCGCGTGAAGGACCGCGTCGGCGTCCGAATGGCCCGCCAGCCCTCTCCGGTCGGCGATCCGCACACCACCCAGCACGAGCGGCCGATCCTCCTGAAACGGGTGGACGTCGATTCCCTGACCGATCCGGATCATTCCGCATCCTCTCCGAGGCCGAGGGGCAGGCGCCCGAGGTCCTCGCGCCACGTGACCTTCACGTTCCGCGGATCACCATCGAGCACGCGGACCTTCCCCCCGTGACGGGCGACGATCCCCGCCTCGTCCGTCCCCACCCACCCTTCGTCGCGGGCGCGCTTCATCGCTTCGACGAGGATCTCGCGCCGGAAGCATTGGGGCGTCTGCGCCGCGACCCACTCCTGACGGCGCGGAGATTCGACGACGAACGCACCTTCGACCCGATGGATCGTATCGGTGAGCGGAAGCCCGGGGATCGCTCCTCCCCATCGCGCGGCCGCATCGAGCAGAGATCCGAGCGTGGCCGCCGAGACGTTGGGGCGGACCGCGTCGTGAACGGCGACGAGCTCGCTCTCCGGCGCCGACTCCAGAGCGTTCCAGACCGACTCCTGCCGGGTCGCGCCACCGTTCGCGAGGTCGATGGCCGCGCTCCATGCGCCCTCGCGGATGATCGCCTCGGCCAGACTCCGATGCGCGCCCGGAACCGCGACGACGATTCGATCGACCAGCCCGCTCTCCACGAGTCTCGCGATCGCCCAGCCGATCAACGGCCGCCCCCCGTGCTCCGCGAACTGTTTCGGGATCCCGCCGCCGAAGCGCATTCCGGATCCTCCCGCGGGAAGGATCGCCACGCATCGAAGACGGCCCGTTTCTGCGCTCATCGGATCGAAATGAAAAGAGCGGAGCGCCACCGCGTTCCGCTCTCAATCGTAACAGGTCGCTCCCGGATGCGACTCAGACTTCCATGATCTCCGCTTCTTTGTGCTCCAGAACCGTCGCGACCTCGGCGATGTATTTATCGGTCAGCTTCTGGATCTCGTCGTGCGTCCGCTTCTCCTCGTCCTCGGAGATCTGATGGTCCTTCTGGAGCTTCTTGACCTTGTCATTGCCGTCCCGGCGCACCTGCCGGATCGCGGTCCGAACCTCTTCGGCCATGTGGTGGGCCTTCTTGACGAGCTCCTTGCGACGCTCTTCGGTGAGGGGGGGGACCGGGATGCGGACGACCTGGCCGTCGCTCGCGGGGTTGAAACCGAGGTCGGCCGAACGGATCGCCTTTTCGATCGCCGGGATCAGGGAACGGTCCCAGGGCTGCGCCACGATCAGAGAAGTCTCTGGGACGCTCAGGCTCGCGACCTGATTCAACGGCGAGTCGTTCCCGTAATACGGCACGACGACTCCGTCGAGCATCGAGAGCGATGCCCGGCCGGTGCGGAGCTGCTTGAACTCGGAGTGGAGCGCCTCGATCGCTCCGTGCATCCGCCGGTCGAGATCCTTGAGGAGCTCCCTGACTTCCATCAGATGCCCTCCACGCGAGCCATTTCGGGCTCGTCGGTCACGATGGAGCCGATCTGTTCGCCGAGCACGGCCCGCCGGATGTTCCCTTTCTCGAAAATCGAGAAGACGCAGATGGGAATCGAGCTGCCGCGCGCGAGGTCGATGGCCGAGGCGTCCATCACCTGAAGGCGCTCGGAGAGCACGCGCTGATACGACAGGCGCGAGATCTTCTTCGCCGAGGGGTCCTCGTTCGGATCGGCGGTGTAGACGCCGTCGACCTTCGTCGCCTTGAACAGGATCTCGCATCCGAGCTCGGCGGCGCGGAGTGCGGCCGCGGAATCGGTCGTGAAGAATGGATTCCCGGTGCCGGCGGCGCAGATCACCACGCGCCCCTTCTCGAGGTGACGGATCGCCCGCCGCCGGATGAACGGCTCGGCCACCTCCGACATCATGATGGCCGTGGTGACTCGCGTCGGCAGCCCCTGCCGTTCCAGCGCCGCCTGAAGAGCCAGCCCGTTGATCACCGTCGCGAGCATCCCCATGTGGTCCCCGACCACGCGGTCGATCCCCTGGCCGGCGGCGTTGACGCCGCGGAAGATGTTTCCTCCGCCGATCACGATCGCCGTCTGTACTCCCAGCTCCTGGACGGTCGAAACCTCTTCGGCGATCGCGTTGAGCGTGTCCGGATCGATTCCGTACTTGCGCTCGCCCATGAGCGCCTCGCCGGAGAGCTTGAGGAGGATTCTCCCGTATCGCGGGGAAGGGTCGGAGGTCATCGTCGTGGCGTCCCGGCGCATTTATATACCACATGGGTATGCAGGGTCCCGAAGCAGCGCGACCCAGGCGCAGGTCCGCAGAAAGAACGAGGCGGGCCGTGGCCCGCCTCGTCGATCGATTCGAATGCGCTCTCGCTCAGCCGCGGGCTTGAGCCATCACTTCGGCGACGAAATCGTCCGAGCGCCGCTCGAGACCTTCGCCGACCTTGAAGCGGGCGAACCGGGCGAGCTCCGCCTTCGCGCCCGCCTGCCCGGCCCTCTGTTCGACGAGCTGGCGGATCGAGGTCTTCTCCTCGCGGATGTAGGGCTGCTCGAGAAGGACCGCCTCGCCGTAGAACTTCTCCATCTTGCCGGAGACGATCTTCTCGACCACGTTTTCGGGCTTGCCCGACTTGAGCGCCTGATCGCGCGCGATCTCCCTCTCGGTCGTGAGGTCCGCTTCGGTGATCTCCTCGCGGCGGAGGAAGCGCGGCTCAGCTGCGGCGACGTGCATCGCCAGGTCGCGGGCGAGCGAACCGAGCGCGTCCCGGTCGCCGCCCTCGGCATGAAGCTCGACCACCACCGCGATCCTGCCGTTTCCGTGGACGTAGGTGCCGAACACCGATTTCGGCGTCGCCTCGTACCGGATGAATCGCCGGACCGAGAGGTTCTCGCCGATCTTCGCGATCTTTTCGGCGAGAATCTGGGCGACCGTGCGGTTTTCGGGGTCGCCGGGCCACTTCTCATCGACGAGCTGATCGACGCTGCCGGCCTTCGAGCGAGCCGCGATGCCGGCGATCGTCACGACGAGCTCCCGAAACTCGGCGTTCTGAGCGACGAAGTCGGTCTCGGAGTTGATCTCGACGGCGACGGCGCTGCCCTCGGACACCTCGGCCCATGCGAGTCCCTCGGAGGTGACGCGCCCCGCCTTCCTGCCCGCGGCGGCGAGACCCTTCTTGCGCAGGACCTTGACCGCCTCCTCGAAGTCGCCGCCGGCCTCGGTCAGCGCCTTCTTGCAATCCATCATTCCGGCTCCGGTTTTTTCGCGGAGCTCCTTCACCTGAGCTGCAGTGATTTCTGCCATGATCGAACTCTCCGAACTCGGACGGGGTGAGCGGCCGCAGAGGACGAGCCTCGCGGGTCGACGACGAGGGCGAACCCCGACCGGGGGTGCGCCGGGATCAGATTCGCATTCAGTTGACCGGCGGGACGGCAACGGCGGGCTCCGGCCCGCTCTCGGGAGCGACGGGGGAGACCGATTCCTCTTCTCCGGCGTCTTCCTTTCCTTCGGCGGCGAGGTATTGTTCCTCGGCGACCGAGTAGCCTTCGAGGACCGAGTCCGCGATCTTCGACGTGAACAGGCGGATCGCGCGGATCGCGTCGTCGTTGCCCGGGATGACGTATTCGATGTCGTCCGGATCGCAGTTCGTGTCGACGATGCCGACCACCGGGATCGCGAGCTTGCGTGCCTCCTTGACGGCGATGTGCTCCTTCTTCGGGTCGATCACGAAGAGGGCATCGGGAAGGCTCTCCATCTCGCGGATTCCGATCAGGTTCTTCTGGAGCTTTTCGCGCTCGCGCTCGAAGGCGGCGCGCTCCTTTTTCGACATTTCCTTGCTCTCGTCCGCGAGAATCGCCTCCAGCTCCTTGAGGCGCTCGATCGAGCGGCGGACGGTCGTGAAATTGGTCAGGGTTCCGCCCAGCCAGCGGCTGTTCACGTAGAACATCCCGCAGCGGTTCGCCTCTTCGACGATCGCGTCCTGGGCCTGGCGCTTGGTACCGACGAACAGCACCCTCTTGCCCTGGGCGGCAAGATCGGTGACGAATGCGGAAGCTTCCTTGAAGAGCTTGAGCGTTTTCTGCAGGTCGATGATGTAGATCCCGTTGCGCTTGCCGAAGATGTATTTCTTCATCTTCGGATTCCAGCGCTTGGTCTGATGACCGAAGTGAACGCCAGCTTCCAATAGCTCTTTCATCGTAATAGAAACGGCCAACGGATCCTCCTTTTCGCTCTTTCAGTCACTCCCACAACCTGTGTCCCGAGGGACGTTCGTGCAACTGCGGCCCCGGCCCGGCCGTGGGGCGTCCGTGCTCCACAAAACAAAGGACAGGAGCCGGATCGGCCCCTGTCCCGAAATCTCGGCGATGGAGTCCGGAACCATGGATCAGCGCTTGGAGAACTGGAAGCGGGCTCGCGCGCCGCGCTGCCCGTATTTCTTCCGCTCTTTCATGCGCGGGTCGCGCGTGAGGAGTCCGGCCTTCTTCAGCCGTTTCCGGAGCTCTGCATTGAAGCTGAGCAGGGCCCGTGAGATCCCGTGCCGGATGGCTCCGGCCTGCCCGCTCGGCCCGCCGCCGTCGACTCGAACCACGATGTCGAAATGATCGGCCGTCTCGGTCAGCGAGAGCGGCTGCCTGATCACCATCTTCAGAACTTCGTTGGGAAAGTACTCGTCGAATCCCCGGCGGTTCACCACGATCTTCCCGCTTCCCTGGCGCAGCCGGACGCGCGCCGTCGAACACTTCCTTCGTCCCGTTCCGTAGTACTCGACCATCATTCACCCTGTCCGCGAGGCCCGTCGACCTCGATCTTCAGATTCTCCGGCTGCTGGGCCTGGTGCGGATGCTGCGCGCCGCGATAGACCTTCAGCTTCTTGAGCATCTTCCGTCCGAGGCGGTTCTTCGGGAGCATCCCCCAGACCGCCTCTTCGATCATCGTCTCCGGCTTCTCGGCCCGGACGAACTTCGCCTGCGTTTCACGCAGACCGCCCGGATACCCGCTGTGACGCCGGTAGAGCTTGTCGCCTTCCTTCTTCCCGCTGAGCACGATCTTCTCGGCGTTGACCACGATCACGTGATCCCCCGTATCGAGGAACGGGGTATAGGTCGGCTTGGTCTTGCCGCTGATGATCTTGGCGATCTCGGACGAAAGCCGTCCCAGGACCATGCCCTCGGCGTCGACGACCCACCATCGGGCCTTGATGTCCCCCTCTTTGGGGAAATACGTGCGCATGACTCTCCCTGCTGATCCGGGAAAAACCCGTAACTGTCTGGAAATTTCAAAAACCGGCGCGTGCGCGGCGGGACCTTCCGGGACGGCAGCGCACACGACCGCTCCTGCTCCGCGAAGGGCGTGAAACGGTAACCCATGCGAACAGGGGGTGTCAAGGCTTCATTCCCCTCGAATCGGAGCGAAAACGCTCGCTCTGCACCGACTCGAACGGCATCGCCGCGAAGGCCACGCTGACGCCGCCCGTCCGTTGTGGTACAAGCCCGGACCGGCCGCCTCGCCCCGACCGTTCGACGAAAGGATCTCCCCGTGCCCGCCCGAATCATCGATGGAAAAGCGATCGCACGAACCGTCGAGCGGGAGCTTCAGCCCCGAATCGCAGCACTCGCCGCGCGCGGGATCCGCCCGAAGCTCACCGCCGTGCGCGTGGGCGACGATCCCGCGTCCGAGATCTACGTCCGGAGCAAGGCGCGTAAAGCCGAGGAGCTCGGACTGGCGGGCGAGGTGCTTCACCTTCCCGCATCGACCGCCGGCGAAGAGCTGCTGCGCGAAGTCGACCGGCTCAATCGAGACCCCGAGATCGATGGAATCCTGGTTCAGCTTCCGCTTCCCGCCCGAATCGACGAGCGCGCCGTGGTCGAGGCGATCGATCCGGCGAAGGACGTCGACGGGTTCCATCCGGTCAACGTCGGCCGGCTCCAGCTCGGCCGGCCCTCCCTGGTGCCGTGTACGCCGGCGGGCGTGATGCGGCTGATCGAGTCGACGGGACGGACCATCGCGGGAGCCCACGCCGTGGTGGTCGGGCGGAGCAACATCGTCGGCAAGCCGGTGGCCATCCTGCTCCTGCAGCACCACGCCACGGTGACCATCTGCCACTCGAGAACCCGCGATCTCGCCGCGATGGTCCGCCAGGCCGACATCGTCGTCGCCGCCGTCGGCCGCCCCTGCCTGATCCGAGCCGAGATGCTGCGTCCCGGCGGCGTCATCATAGACGTCGGGATGAACCGGCTCGAAGCGGGCGATTCCGCGGCCGCCGCTCTCGGCCCCCGGAAGCGGGCGATCCTCGAGGAAAAGGGCTCGGTGCTCGTGGGCGACGTGGAGCTCGAAGGTGCCGCGGAGGTCGCGGGGTGGATCACCCCGGTTCCGGGAGGAGTCGGACCGATGACGATCGCCATGCTGATGGCCAACACGGTCGCGGCGGCCGAAGGGCGCTGGCGATGATCCTCAGAGTCGGACTCACCGGAGGCCTGGCGTCGGGCAAATCGACCGTCGGAGAGATCCTCGCCGGACTGGGATGCAAGGTCGTCGATGCCGACGAGATCGTCGATCGTCTCTACGAGCCGGGCGAGCCGGGTCATCGCGCCGTAGTCCGGGAGTACGGGCGCCGGGTTCTCACGCCGGAGGGGGAGATCGACCGGCCGGCGCTGGCTGCGCTTGCGTTCGCCTCCCGGGAAGAGGCCGACCGCCTCAACCGACTGATCCATCCCCTCGTCATCGAGCGGGAGAAGCGGATCATCGCGGAGGAGGAGAAGCGCTCGGAAGGGGAAGACGGAATCGTCGTCGCCGAGGCCACGCTGCTGCTCGAGTCCGGCGGACGCGGTCGCTACGATCGGGTCGTCGTGGTCGACCTCCCGGAACCGATCCAGATCGAGCGTGCCGCGGCTCGAGGCATGGACCGCGAGGACGCCGAGAACCGGATCCGGCGGCAGATGGATCGGACTTCACGGCGGGCGGCAGCCGATTACGTGATCGACAACTCAGGCAGCGAGGAACATCTGGAGACCGAAACCAGGCGCGTGCACGAGTTGCTCCTCGCTGATCTCAGGAAGCTCCGGAAAGGGAAATGAAACGCCCCCGCCTCGGCGGGGGCGTTTCATGATGTGGCTGAAATCCGATCAGTACGTGCCGGTCGTGTCGGTCATCGTCGTGTCCGTCATCGTCGTGTCCGTCATCGCGGTGTCGGTGTCGATGACGACCGTATCCGTCGCGGCGGTATCGGTGATGATGGTTTCTTCCCTGGCACAACTGACGGCGAGGGTGGCGATCGCGAAGATCGCAACGAGGGTGACAATCAGGGACTTCTTCATGGGTTCTCTCTCCTTTGTTGATTCATCGAAATGATTTCGATGGATTCTGGTTCTGAAATTCGACATTCTCGGCGATGATTGCTCAGGTTGCCTGCATCACCTCGTTTCCCACTCGTCGAAAACTGACATCGGCAACTCACGAGCACGACCAGTCCGATGGGCGACCGATCCTTTCCAGCCGGTTTCAAGCGCAGAAACGGGGATCCACGGGGGGTATCTGAAAACCGTGTATATCTTAGGTGCGAGTCCCCGCTTGTCAAGCCGCGCTCTGAAATGAACTGATGAACCTGCCCGAGCCCGTTGTTCGCAAGGTTCGTTCCCTCGACGGGACCGAAATTTATTACGACTACTACTCCGTCCCATCCGACCGCCTGGTCCTGGTCGTTCCCGGCTTCTGGAGAACCCGCCGCTGGCCCACCATGCTCGAGCTCGCCCGCCGGATCGGCGCGAGCGGAGCCGCCGCCGCGATCCTCGATCTCCGGGGACATGGCGACAGCGGTGGCAGGTTCGGTTTCAATCTCGGCGAATACCGCGATCTCGAGGCGGTCGCCCGCGATCTGGTCGCGCGGGGGGCAGCCCACCGGATCGATGTCATCGCCTTTTCGCTCGGAGCTTCGATCGCCGTCACCGCCGCGGCGCGGGTGCCGGAGCTCCCGTGGGGGGCATTTCTTCTCGTTTCACCCGTCGCTCGATTCCGGAGCATCTTCCCTGCGGCGAATCCGTTCACGCTCCATCGCCACCTCACCTTCTCCCAGGCGTTCCGCAGCCCCAGATTCGACTGGGGCTTCTGCTTCCGCTCCAAGCTCGACGCCGCCCGCGAGATCGCGAATGCCGCCATCGACGTCACGATCATTCACGCGCGGCACGACTGGCTCGTCCATCACCGCCACGGCCGAATCCTGTGGGAACGGGCGCCCGAGCCGAGAAAGCTCATCATTCTCCCCGTCAGGGGGCGCTACCATGCGGACCGCCTCATGACGGCGGCACCCGAAGCATTCGATCCGGTTCTCGATGAATTCCTGCGCAAATGCGAAGGGCCGCGCTCGGCGCGCGGCCCTTCCGGTCATCGGCAGATCAGTCCGGTCACACCATCGGAAACGGGGGAATCTCCCTTTCCTTCCGGCGGGTGATCGGGATCTCGACCACCTGAAGCTCGGGCGCCGGAGGCTCGTAACGGAGCTCGGGGGCCGGGATCGAAGACTTCGTCCCTGAGTCGCCTTCTTCCCTGATCCACTCTTCTCCATCGAAGATCCACATGTTCCGGTGCCCCCTTTCCTCTGTGCTCGCCTCGAAGGCGGACGCCCTGTTCATTTCAAAGGCCTTGCCATGGGCGCTGGCTTGTAAGCGACTGATTATAGGCACTTTACTCACACGGAGGGCGGAGGGGAGGGTGAGAGTGTCCAGAATCGAGACCCGATTGTCGTCACCTCCGGACAGTCGGGCCGAGGAGATCGCGAAGCTTCCGGTAGGCCTTCCCGCGGTGGGAGACGGCGTCCTTTTCATCCGGGCTCATCTGCGCATAGGTCTGGTCCGATCCGGCGGGGAGGAACCAGGCATCCCAGCCGAAACCAGTCGAGCCGCGAGGCTCGACCAGGATCTCGCCGCGCGTCTCGCCGAGCAGGAGGTCGATCCGCTCGCCGTCGAACAGGCCGACGCAGCAGCGGGCGAGAGCGGCGCGGTCGCGAAGGGAGTAGGCGATGGCCCCGAGAGCGGGTCCGCCGGCGGCGCGGAGGAGCCAGTGGATGTAGGGGCCGGGGAAGTTGCCGAGCTCGTCGAATCCGAGCGAGACGTCCTCGACGATGAGGCGGCCATGGCCGCGAGTCCGAGCCATCTCGAGCTTGTGGCGGGTGATGTCTTCGATGGAAGCGGCCTGGATCTCGGGGAGGGCGAGGTCGACGCGGAGAAGAGGGAGGCCGAGGATCCGCTCGGCCTCGATCGCTTTGTTGGGGTTGGACGAGACGAGGACGAGGGGGGACTCGTTCAACCCGACACTCCGCTCAGGCTCTTGCGCTCCGCAGAGCGGCGTGGATGCGGTCCCGGAGAGAGACCGGAGCGGTGAGGGGGCGCAGCCTGTCCCGGACGAAAGCGCGAAGACGCCGGTGGAGCAAGAGGCGTCCGTCGCATGAGGGACAGAGTTTCAGGTGTCCTTCGAGGTCGACGAGCTCGTCGGCAGCGACCTGCCCGTCGAGGAAGAAGTAGGCGATCCGTCGTACATCGTCACAGACCATGAAGGTCTCCTCGCCAGAAATTTGTGGGCGTGACGACTCCCGCGGATCGAAACCAGGCCTACCGGAGCTCGAATTCCTCTTCTTCCTCGACGATCTCGAATTCGAAGTCGGAAGAATCGGCGGCCAGCAGGCCGAGGTCCTCTTCATCGTCGGCGGACTGAGCCTCGTCCGAGTCGGCTTCGCCCGACTTCTTCTTCTCGGTCCCCTTGGACTCATCCTTGCGCGAGCGCATCTTCGCGGGCTCGGCGCCGCGGATGTAGCCGTACTTGCGCGCGTACTCCAGAAGCGTCCGCTCGAGCATCTTCCGGCCGCGATAGAGCCTCGACATGACCGTCCCGACGGGGCAATCAAGGATCTCGGCGATCTCCTTGTACGAGAACCCCTCGATGTCCGCGAGCAGCACGACCATCTTGTAGTCGTGCGGAAGCGTATCGAGGGCGCGCTTGACGTCCTCGTCCATCATGTCCTGGAAGATCTCGGTCTCCGGATCCCGGATCAGATCGGGGGCGTTCTTCTGGATCACCCGCTCGTACGACTCCTCAATCTCCGAGAAATCGATCTTGTGAGGCGTCAGCTTCTTCTTGCGGTAGTTGTTGATGAACGTGTTCTTCATGATCTTGAAGAGCCACGCCTTGAAGTTCGTGCCTTCCTCGAACTTGTCGTAGTACTTGTACGCCTTGAGATACGTTTCCTGGACCAGGTCCTCCGCATCCTCGGAGTTCCGGGTCATGCGATACGCGGTGTTGTAGAGGGAGTCGACGTAAGGCATGGCTGCCTTCTCGAAATCCCACCCCTGTTCGTGCTCGTAGGCGTCGGCGCTCTTCATCGGGTGACTCCTCGCGACTCCGTCGCGGTGATGATCGGGTTCACACTTCATGCCGCGAGTCCATCCGGTCCGCCCGGGAGCGGCCTGGCGCGCGGCCAATCTCATACATTAATCAAATCAAACAGTTAGGGCAAGCGGGATACCATCGGCTTCACTTCGTTCCATTGCAGGCCGACGCTGCTGGCGTCTATCAAAGGGGACATTACTGTCCTCGATAGCCGAGTCAAAAATAATACGTTTGTCGCGGGGAAATGGTTCGGCGGAAGGACTGTCAACAAACAGTTAACGACGGCTATTCCCTACCGGACTGGCGAGTATAGCAGCCCCCCGGAGGGGGGTCAATCGTCGGCGCTCATCACGATCAGCAGCCGCTCGTAGGCCTCGGTGATCTCGATGAAGCGCCGCGCGGCCGCCTCCCGCTCGGCGGGGCCGGCATGATGGAAGCGGTCGGGATGGTGCCGGGCAGCCAGGCGCCGGTAGGCGGAAACGACCCTCGGCCGGTCGCATTCGCCGCTCAGCCCGAGGACCTGCAGGAGCGCATCACGATCGGCGGCACTCGTCCGCCGATCGAACAGAGGGGCGGCCCCCCCGGAGCGGTCGGCTTCCCGCGGCCGGGAGGCCTTCGCGTAATCGACGTACTCGAAGCGGTATCGGGCGCGAAGGCGCGCCATGGCGTCGGGATGAAACCCGAGCGCGAAGCTCAGATCGAGCAGCGCATTGTACTGGCGGAGCGGAATCGCCGGGTGCATCGCGACGGCGATCCGGACGCCCGACTCGAGCAGCTCGTGACGCCCCTGCTCGTCCGTCGCGCGCGCGTAGGCTTCCGCCCAGTTGCGGAGGTCGATCCCCCGCTCGACGACTCCACGATGGGAGGAATGGTCCCGCACCAGGCGGCTCGCCGCCTCGGGGCCGGCCCCGCCGGCCGCGGCGATGTGGTGGAGGATGGAGACTCCGATCTCCCCCCGCACGGGGGACCGCTGCGAGCGCGTTCCCTTCTCCGCGCTGTTCAAGAGGGCAGCCAGGACCACGAACGCCCCCGCGAGAGCCGCACCGAACAGCACCATCAGGACGCCCAGAAACAGATCCACCGCACGATTTTCTCACTCCCGGCGAGGCTCTCGTGAATAATCGGGATCAGGAGGAACCGATGACTCGACTCTCTTTCATGCTGCTCCTGCTCGCGCCGCTCGTGCCGCCGGCGAGCGCCGACCCGCTGGCGCACACCTTCTCGATCGTCGCGCGCGATCCGCAGACCGGCGAGATGGGGGTCGCGGTCCAGTCGCACTGGTTCTCGGTCGGATCGATCGTGACGTGGGCCGAAGCCGGAGTCGGGGCGGTCGCCACGCAGTCGTTCGTCGATCCGGCGTACGGGCCGCTCGGCCTCGCGCTGATGCGCTCGGGGAAGACACCGGTGCAGGCGCTCGAGGCGCTCCTTTCGATCGATCCGCAGGCGGAAGTAAGGCAGGTCGCGATGATCGCCCCGACCGGACCGCCCGCCGTCCACACCGGCGATGCGGCGATCGCCGCCGCCGGCCACTACGCAGGCGACGAGTTCGCGGTGCAGGCGAACCTGATGCGCAACGACCGGGTGTGGCCGGCGATGGCTGCTGCGTTTCGCTCCGCCCGCGGCGATCTCGCCGTCCGGATGATCGCCGCCCTCGAGGCGGGTCAGGCAGCCGGAGGCGACATCCGCGGGCAGCAGTCGGCTGCGATCCTCGTCGTCCGGGCCGAACCGACCGGAAAACAGTGGGTCGACCGGATTTTCGACCTCCGCGTCGAAGATCACCCCGATCCGATCGCCGAGCTCAGGCGCCTGGTCGTGCTGCAGCGCGCCTACGCGCACATGAACCGCGGCGACGAGCTCTCCGCCGAAAAGCGATGGGACGAAGCGATGGCGGAGTATCGTCAGGGGGCCGCCCTGGCGCCCGACATCGAAGAGCTCCCCTACTGGGTCGCGGTGACGCTCTTCACCGCGGGGCGCGAGGCGGAGGCGCTTCCGATCTTCCGCGAGGTCTTCGCGAAGAACGCGGACTGGGTCGAGGTCACGCGGCGGCTTCCGGCCTCCGGACTCCTCCCGGACGACCCGGCGAAGCTGGCGACGATCCTGGCTCAGGCGCCGGGAGGAGCGAATCCTTGAGCCGCGAGATCGCCCCCGACCTTCTCGAGCGCCTGCGCGCCCGATTCGCGAATCATCCTCTCCACCGGTTCCTCGGCGTCCGGTTCGTCGACCTCCAGCCGGATCTCTGCACCGTAGAGGCCGATCTCCATCCGCCGACCGACAACGGCTCCGGCACGATCCACGGAGGCGTCGTCGCGATCCTTGCCGACCTCGCGATCGCCGGCGCGCTGTCGACGAATTTCGACGGGAAGATGGGGTTCGCCACCTCGAACCTGAATCTTCACTTTCTGCGGCGGGCGAAGGATCGGGCCATCGCGACGGCGAGGATCGTCAAGAAGGGGTCGACGATCTGCGTCGCGCGCGTCGACGTGGTCGACGGGAACGGCGATCTGGCGGCGATCGCGACCTCCGACTTCGTGCTCACGACCTCGAAGCTGCCGGATCGCGAGCCGTGAGCGGCGCGCCGGGAACCGCCTTGAGCGCCCGGACCACCTCGTCGATCCGCCCGCGCAGCGTCTCCTCGGGCATCGCCCGCGTCGAGCCGTCGATCGGAATCTCCTCTTCGAGCGAGATCCAGCTCACGCATCCGCGGTATTCGGGACGATCGGCGCGGATCGCCGCCGGACGCGGAAGCTTCCACCCGCGCACCGCGATCACGTGCACCGCCTGTTCCGGCCGGAAGCGGTACCGCTCCTCGATCGTCTCGCGGGTGAAGATCAGAAAGGGCTCGAGCGCGAGAAGGCGGTCGAGCTCGCGGATCTGAAAGGTCTCGACCACCTCGACCCAGGTGTCGATCTCGACCTCCGGCGGCTCGGGATCGTCGCGATCGGTCCTGCGGAACCATTCCGCACGCTGCGGCTGGAAGAGCTTCTCCTTCTGATGGAGATAGGTCGGAAAGAGATGGAAGCGATCGGCGTCGACGCCGAACTTCGGATCGGCGATGCCTCCCTTGCGGAGCAGGAGGATCTGCTCGCCGGCGCCGATCGCGGCGACGACCGAGGCCCATTCCTTCAGCGCGGTGTGATTCGGGATCTTCATCGTGTTTCGCTCTCCCGTTGCGGCGCATAGGTCGCCGCGTTCACGGGACCTTCCCAGACGGTCACCCGGTCGACGCGCGCGTTCTCCTTCGCCACGGCCGCATTCAGCTCGTTCCAGAACCATTCGGCGATGTTCTCCGCCGAGGGGTTCACGTCGTCGAAGGGAGGGACGTCGTTGATGCAGGTGTAATCGAGCCGCTTCGCGAGGCGCTCGAGCTCCCGGCCCGAGCTGACGAAGTCGACCGCGATGGCATCCTGATCGAGGCCGGCGTCGGCTGCGCTGAGGACCGCTTCCACGCGGTAGGAGTGCCCGTGCAGCGGCTCCGAGATTCCGCGGTAGTTGCGCAGGAAGTGCGCGGCCTCGAACCGCGACTCGATCCGGACTGAGAATCTACCCTTCACGGTCCTCCGGCCAGATCTCGGCGATGAGGGCCGGGCTCGCTCCGATCTGCTCGAGCTCCTCGGCGGTGGTCTGATGGCGCAGGATCGACACCGCGCGCGCCGGATCCCAGCAGCCGGCCGGGTCGTCCCCGCCGGCGAGATCGAGAAGAGTCTCGAGCGTCTTGCGTCTCTCGTCGTCCATCGACTCGCGTGAGCGTCCGGCCTTCAGAATCGGCGCCCCGCAGCAGCTATTCCGCCCGAGGCTTTCCGGTACAATGCGCCCCCGATGCCGCTGCCGAAAAGCATCCTCTGCTCGGCGTGCAGCCGCACCTATCCCGAGGGATGGCGACGCTGTCCGTACTGCGGCCACGACCCGGTCCGTCTCAGGCGCGAGGGGGAAGCCGCCCGCCGGCTGCGCGAGAAGCTTCGCGCCCGGAGCCCGCAGCAGCCCGCGCGCGAGGGGAAGCGTGGCGGACGGGGACGGCGCAGCCCGGAGAAGGAGACGCCGGCGGCCACGCGCTCGGCCGGAGGTTCCGGCCAGAGAGGGCGGCCGCGGAGCGGCGAACCGCGCGGGCCGGGGTCGCCGACGAAGGCGGCGGGCACGCAGCAGCGGCCGGCGACGCAGAATCCGCCCGGCACCGCGGGGCCGGAAGGACGCAGACGCAAGCGCCGGCGGCGCGGACGCGGACGGGCGGAGGGAGGGGGGCCGCCGGCGGCGACCCATGAAGCGCCGCGAACGCAGCCGCAGCCGGCAGGCTCCCCCGCCGGCGGCACCGCGGGGGAGGCTCGCAAGCGGCGCGTCCGGCGGAGGCGCCGGCGCGGGGGGGGCGGGGGCGGGAGCGCCCCTCCATCCGAATGATCAGCGCGAACCGGCGCGGTCGGGCTCGCCCTGCTCCACCGTGGAAGCCTCCGAGCTCGCGCGCATGAACCGCACCGTGCACTCGGCGAATCCTTCACAGCGGATGCAGTAGCGATCTTCCCCTTTCGGCTTGTAATCGGGGGGAGGACAGATGTTCACGCCCGGAACGATCTGATTCTCCGTGCGCCGGATCAGGCTCTCGACCTCTTCGCGATCGCCGCGCTCGAGAGCTTCCTCGACCTCGGCGAACAGAGCGAGGTTGCGGCCGGCGAGCTTCTCGTCGGAGGGGTCGATCGGGGGCCGCTCGAGCGGCGGGCGCGCCGCTCGAGGCGGCATGCGAATACGGAGGCGGCCCCCCTGCCGCATTCTGAAGTACATCAGGCTGGCCGCCGCGCCCCCGGCGGCCGCGATGCTGTTCGGCTGAGCGCGCAGAAGCCCGAAGATCAGGATCGCGAGGGCGATCCAGGCGAGCCACTTCACCTTCACCGGGAGGACGAAGAAGAGAAGGAACGTCATCTCCGGATAGGTGAGCGCGTACGCGAACAGAAGCGAGTAGCTCAGGAAGAACGAGCCGTAGATCGGGACGCCGAGGATCATCGCGACGGTGGCCGACCCGAGAACCGACAGCAGCCAGAACACGACGAAGTCGAACGTTCCCCATTCCTCCTCGAGCGCGTTTCCCATGATGTAGAGGATCAGGAGCGCGAAGAACAGCCCGAGCGCTCCTCCCTGCATGAACTGATAGGTGAAGATGCGCCAGACCTCCCCCGCGAGGAAGAGCTGCGGCACGAACGCGAACATCTGAACGTAGCGCTGCCCGTCCTGCATCTGGAGCAGAAAGAGGGCGGCCTCGAGGAAGAGGAGGACGTAGATGACGTGGAGATTCTCGCGCGAGCGGACCATGACGGCTCGGGGTCGAGAACGGGCTGGTTCCCCCGGATATTCGTCGTGATCGACGTGCCGCGGTTCGGAACCCTCCGAAGGAGCCTCAGCGGACGGCGAAGCGCTCGAGATTGCGGAATCCGAGGGTGACGCCGGGCGAGATGCCGTGCCGCGCCGCCTCCCCCGCCGCGAGCTCGAGCACGTATCGGGACTCTCCGTCCGGGACGTAAGACGGGCATGGATCGCTCCGGCAGGGAGGAACCTCGGATTCGACGTCGACCACCCTCCCCTGCTCGTCGATCCAGATCATGTCGAGCGACACCAGAGTGTCCTTCATCCAGAATGAATGGACCGAGGTCTCCGGGAAGAGGAACAGCATCCCGCGGCCGGGAGGAAGCGAGGGGCGGTACATCAGCCCGCGCGCGCGCGTCTCGGGGTCGGCCGCGATCTCGACCCCAACCGTCGAGCCGTCGGGAAGGACGACCTGAGGAGCGCTCGGGTCGACCGGATCGGAGGGAGAGCTCCCCGAAGGGCGAACGCCGCAGGCGGCAGCGAGGAGCAGCCAGGCGCTCAACATCGCAACCTCACGGATTCGCATGGTCGGACTGCTCCGCATCGGTCCCCTTCTCCTCGCGGGGGATGAGGTTGTACTTCTTGGCGTAGTAGCGGAACGAGCGGAAGGACATGCCGAGGAGCTCGGCGGCCTGAGTCTGGACGCCTCCGGTGCGGTCGAGCGCCTTGAGCATGAAGTACTTGCCGACGTTCTCGAGATGCTTCTCGAGGTCCATTCCCTCCTCGGGGAGCTCCATCGGGCCGGCGGACAGATCGGATCCGTAGAGCACGGTGTCGGGGAGCGAACGGGTGGTGAGAACGTCCGAGGACTCGAGGGCGACGCTGCGCTCGACCACGTTCTCGAGCTCGCGAACGTTCCCCGGCCAGGAGTAGCGCTCGAGCGCCCGCATGGCGTCGACCGAGATCTTCTTCGGCTCCACGTTCAAGCCTTCGCTGCATTTGGCGAGGAAGTGCTCTGCCAGCAGAGGGATGTCCTCGCGGCGGCGGCGGAGCGGCGGAATCGAGATCGGGATGACGTTGATCCGGTAGAAGAGGTCCTCGCGGAACGAGCCCTTCTGGATCAGCTCCTGAAGATCGCGATTGGTCGCGGCGATGACGCGAACCTCGACCAGCGTCTCCTCGGTTCCGCCGACTCGGCGAACGACGCGATCCTGCAGGACGCGGAGCAGCTTGATCTGCATGCCGGTCGACATCTCGCCGATCTCGTCGAGAAAGATCGTCCCGCCGCCGGCCTCGTGGAACAGCCCCCTTTTCTCGCGGATCGCCCCCGTGAAGGCCCCCTTCTCGTGGCCGAACAGCTCGGACTCGAGCAGGTTCTCGGGAAGAGCGCCGCAGTTGATCGAGACGAACTTGCCGCGCCGCCCCGAGTTGTAATGGATCGCGCGGGCGATCATCTCCTTGCCGGTCCCCGATTCTCCCGTGATCAGGACGGTGGAGTTGGTCTTCGCGATCCGAGTCACGATCGCGAAGATCTCCTGCATCTTCGGGCTGCGGCCGATGATGCTCGCGAACGTGAAGCGGGACTCGAGCGCACTCCGGAGGTGGACGTTCTCCGCCTCGAGGTCGCGGCGCTCCACCGCCTTGGCGACGATGATCTTCAGTTCCTCGATGTCGAACGGCTTCGCGATGTAGTCGTGCGCCCCGGCCTTCAGCGCCTCGACCGCCGACCGGGTCGAGGTGTGCGCCGTGATCATGATCACCGGAAGCGTCGATACGAGCCCCTTGACCTCGCGCAGAAAATCGATCCCCGACCCGTCGGGCATCATCAGGTCGCACAACACCACGTCCGGCTCGTTCCGCGCGAAATCCGCGCGCGCCTCGGCGAGCGAAGCCGAGGCTCGCACGTTCCACCCTTCCCCCTCGAATACGATCGTCAGGAAGTCCCGGAGCGAAGCCTCGTCGTCGACGATGAGAAGGTCGTGATCGGGCACGAAAACGATTATAGACTTCCTCTCCCCACCGGCCCGGGACGGGAACGAACCTTGCTACCCGCCCCCCCGCCCGGAGGTCCGGGGTACGAGCATGCCGCAGAACGCCCCTCCCACCCGGCCCGCACTCGCCCGCGGCATCGCTCCGGCGATCCTCGGCATCCTCCTCGGTTTCGCCACGACCGGACGCGCCGAAGGGCCCGGGTGGGAGCTCGCCGTCGGGTCCGCCGCGGCGGCTCCCGGCCGGACCGCCGAAATTCCGATCGAGCTGTCGACCCCCGAGGCTCGCGTCTCCGCGATCGCCTTCGTGATCCGCTTCGACGCTGAACGGCTCCTGCTCGACCCCGACTCCGCTGCCGGATCGCGCGTCGAGCTCGCCGTGCCGGGGGAGTTCACCGCCTCCTCCTGGGCGGGAAGCGAGGCGGGCCTGCTCGGGATCGCCATCTACGATCCGACCCCTCCGATCGGAGCTCTGTCCGAGGGGGAGATCGCGCGGCTCCGCTTCCGGGTGCGCCCCGGGGCGGCGGGATTCGCCCCGGTCCGGATCGACCCGGTCCAGCCCTTCGCGGCGTCCGATGCGGAAGGTCGCGCCGTCGAAGGGAGGGTCGTGGGCGAGGGAGGAATCGCGATCGCCTCCGCCCGGGCCTCGCTGACGCTTTCCCGGCCGGTGGTCCACTTCGGATCGGTTCCGGTCGGATCGACGGCGACGCAGACGCTCGTCGCGACCAATAGCGGCACGGCGCCGCTCGGGCTCGAGCGTCCGGAGCTCGAAGCCGGAAGTGCGGCCTTCGGCGCGAGGGCGCCGCTTCCGGCCGTGCTGCAGCCGGGGGAGAGCGTCGCGGTGGATCTGCTCTTCGATGCCGCCGAGCGGGGAGAGTACTCGGGCCGCCTGATCCTGCGCGTCGAGGGGGGAGTGACGGCGACGGCCGAGCTGATCGGTGCGGCGACCCGCGGCGAGTTCTATTACGATCGTCGCGCGATCGTTCCCGCAGTCGCGCGGCTCGACGGGGCCGAATCCTCGCGCTGGCTTTCGGAGCTCCACCTCCACAACCCCGGAAACGCCGAGGCGAGCGTGCGAATGAGCCTGCTGCCGAACGGCGGAGCCTCGGCGTTCGGTCCGGTGGAGGTGGCGATCGCCCCCGGCACGACGATCGGATGGGGCGATCTGATCGGCGAGCTGTTCGGCCCGGGGGATGCGGGAGGAGCGCTGCTGATCGAGGCCTCGAGCGGCGATCTCGTGATCCGCAGCTCGACGTACAACCTCCGGGCGGACGGAGGGAGGGTGGCGCAGGCGGTGCCGGTCATCGAGCTCCCGAGGCTGTTCCACTCGGGTGAGACCGCCTATCTGACCGGGCTCGAAGTCGCGGAGCGGGGGCGGACGAACGTGACGGTGATGAACCCGGGCGAGCGCGCCGCGTCGCTTCGGGTCGAGGTTCTCGATTCCAGCGGCACCGTGGTGAAAACGAGAGACGTCAATCTCGCGCCGGGCCGGATCGAATCGAACCTGCCGCTCTTCGACGGCCTCGACGAGGCGGGCGGGCTGACCGTGCGCGTCTCTGCGACGAGCGAGCATGCGAGCTTCTTCACCTACGCCTCGACCGTCGACCGGATATCGGGCGCTCCCCTGTTTCAGTCGCCGCGCTGACCGGCGGGAGGCGGGCGCACCGCGGCGGCATCAGCTCCGCCTGTTCGCGCCACCGGTCGAGAACCGGAGGAATCTCGCACGGACTCACCGAGTCGCGGTTGCCGATTCCGGGAGATCCGGGATCCAGCGTCACTTCTCCGTTCACGACGAAGAGAAGAATGCCGCGGTCGACGACGACGACCGAGGAGCCGCAGCGCGCAGCCAGCGCCGGGAGGCGCTCGCCGATGACCGTTTCGCACCGGCTCGGGAAGGGATCGGCTCCCAGGTAGCGATTGGAAAGCCGCTCCTTCCGCGCGATGAACTTCATGGCGCCGGAGTCGAGCGCCCGACCCGGGATGAAGACGACGGAGCCGATCTCCGGACGCACCTGTCCGATGCGCCTGGCGCGCCCATCGCGCTGATGAAGCTTCACGGCAGTCCAGGGGAGGTCGTAATGCACTACGCTCGCGGCGGTCTGCAGGTCGAGGCCTTCGCTCGCCAGATCGGTCAGGACGAGAAGGTCGAGCTGCCGCGCCCGGAACTGCGCGAGCACGCGCTCCGGCGCGACGGCGCATCCCCGGTCGTCGCTGGCGCCCCGCGAGGTGATCGAGGCCGTTCGCCGGGCGAGCCGCAGCCGGGAGACGACCGCCCGGGCAGTGGCAACGGCACGCGTGAAGATCACCGCCGGCATCGCGATCCCTTCGAGGCGCTCCTCGAGCAGATCGACCTTCGGCGTGCCTGCCCTGCGAGCCAGCGACAGAAGTGTCTCGATCCGGCGGAGCTCCTGCTCCAGTCGCGCATCGATCGAGCTCCCGGCCGGCTCCACCCTGCCGAAAAACGCTTCCGGGAAGAGCACCTCCTGAAACATTCCATGGTCCTCGCGATCGAACATCGAGGCGAAGTCGGCGCGGCTGAGCGTGAATCCTGCGGCGAGCTTCTCGGCGGCCCGCCGCACGAAGCGGCGCTGCCGCAGGAGCGACTCGACGAGGGCTTCGGGACTCGATTCGAACCGACGCCACAAATGCTGTCTCATCAGTGGCGCCCCTCCCCCCTGGCCGAGCACGGGAAACCCGAGGCTCTCGATTCCGCGCCGCACCTCGGCTCCTTCCGCTCCGTGCCCGAATCGAACGACCGCCCGCCGCAGCGATGGAAAGGGAAGTCCCTCGATCTCCGCCGAACGGCGAAGTCCCACGGCCGCCACGATCTCCCTCACCGATCGCCGGTCGCGCAGAGCGAAGGCCCGGTCGATGGACGCAATCCCCCACGGCTTCAATGAATCGTCGCCGACCGCGAGCCGGACGATCGCGAGAAGGTCCTCGATGCCGTTGCAGACCGGAGTCGCGGTGATCAGCAGAAGGCCCGCCATCGAACGGCAGCCCTCGAGGGCGCGGTGTCGGAGCGTCGCCCGGTTCCTGAAGCGGTGCGCCTCGTCCACCAGCAGAAGCCGGCGACCCGTCCCGCTCGCTGCGCGGCGGAGCAGCGAATCGTGCGTCACGATCGGTCCGGCCACCCCGAACCGGGCGAAGGTCCGCTCCCAGCCGCATACGAGAGGAGCGGGAACGCATGCTTCGATCTGCCAGCCCTCCGCCGCGAGCTCGCGCGCCACCGTCGCAGCCGTGAACGACTTGCCCAGTCCCACCTCGTCCAGAAGCAGAGCGCCGCCGAACCGCCGCAAGGCCTCGACCAGCCGCCGGGCCCCCATCTCCTGATGCGGCATGAGGCGAACCGGCGGAGGATCGCGGAGCGGAGGGAGCGTCCGCTCGCGGGCAGCGCCGACCCACGCCTCGAGCTCCATCAGACTCTGCCGAGACGGCGCTCGAGATACTCGCCCAGGAGCCGCATCTCCCGATCGGAGATCTCGAACGCCCGCGCGAGCTCGAGATCGATCTCGCGCTCGACGCGGGCCCCGGCCGCGGCCCGGCCCGCCAGACCGGCGAGCCGCCGTTCGGCTTCCCGATCGAGCTGCGGCACCGGCAGTCCCGCCACCGTCCTGCCGAAATAGCGGAAGTGGGAGTCTTTCGCGCGGTCGGCGACCGAGGCGAGCCACGCGCCCGCGAGAGTCGAGTTGAGCAGCGCCGCGGCGAGGTGAGCCTGCTCCATGTTCGGGACCTCCGCGCAATAGACGGTCTGATTCGGAACGAGGGCGACGCGACGTCCTTCGAACTCGGTTTCCGGCGGCACCGCGGCCGCCGACATCCCGCGCGAGATGTCCTTCCAGACGACCTTCGAACCGAAGTGGGCGGGCCGAGAGTAGGCGAGCGAAGCCGGCTTCGGTCCGCCCGAGGCGCGCCAACGCTCGAACCACGGCTCGCCCGGCCGGGGCCAGAGCATCCAGACCGATCCGTGGGCGCTCCATCGGCGAACGTCGCGCCCGCGCACGACGCGGCAGAGAGCCTCGATGGGCACCTCGATGCCGGCCAGCCGAGCCCACCGTGATCCGTTCACGATCTCCGGCTCGACGAAGAACTCGAGGTTGGCTCCCGTCTTGATGCCCATGATGGGGGGAGCGAACCGCGTCGCGAACGGCTCGCCGGCATCGCGCAGACGATCGAGGATCGAGCGAACCTCGGCGGGAGCGAGGATCCACGGGCCGCCGGCGCGATCGCCCAGGCGTCTCTGTGGTACCGCGAATCCGGACGCGCCGTCCACCACGAGCGTCGTCGCCGGCCGGGCGCCCTTCAGCAGGACGACACCGAGCGGAAACGTGTCTGCGTCGAAGAGCGAGCGTGCGCGCTCGCTCCAGTCGCGGATCTCGACGAGGCGGCCGTGACGACTGATCTCGGAACGAAATCGGGCGGCGTAATCGGCGGTCGCGACCTTGGCCGGAACGAGAAGGGCGACCACGCCTCCCGGAGCGGCGAGCCGGAGGCTCTTCTCGAAGAAGGCGAGCGCGAGCTCTCCCTGATGGATGGCGCTCCCGCGCATCGGTTTGCCGAACATCGGATAGCGCTCGGCGAGCTTTTTGCGCTGGGATGGCTCGATGCGCGGCGCGCGGACCCAGGGAGGGTTGCCGAGCACGAGGTCGAATCCGCCGTCCCGCTCGACGTGCGCGAAATGGACGTCAGGGGCGAAGAAGCCGATCTCTCCCGACTCGATGCGCGCCCGCTCACGATCCGCCGCTTCGATCCGCGCCTCGATCGCTGCGATTCGCGGGTCGTTCCGGCGCGGTTTCCCCCCGAACAGCGAGCCCTGGCGGCGGACCAGATCGTCGACTTCGTCCCGTGCGACCTCGGCCGCACGCGAGGTCATCGCGAGCGCGAGCTCCCGGTCCGAGCTCCGCAGAGCCGCAGCCAGCGAGCGCCGCTCCGCCGGCGCGGCGACGCGGTACCGCTCGAGCATCCCTTCGCGGGCGCGAAGGGCGAACGACCACTCGCGGACCAGATCGAAGCGCGCACCTCCGGCGAAGTCGAGCGGGCCGATCAGCGCGTTTCCCTGGAGGATGTTCCGGTCGAGGTTGGGGAGAGGCTCGATCTCCATCGAATCGCCGTCGTGAGCCGAGGCGATCGCGAGCCAGAGGCGGAGCTCGCACAGGCGGACGGCCTCGGGCTTGAGATCGATTCCGTGAAGCGACCTCGCGACGATCCGGCGCCGCACGCCGGCGGGCGGCGGGATCCCCAGCCCTTCACAGATCCGGCGCTCGAGGCCCTCGAGCGAGTGAAGCGCGGCGAGAAGGAATGCCCCCGACCCGCAGGCGGGATCGAGGATCCGAATCGATCGAAGGCGGACGAGAAGCTCGCGGCTCGCGATGCTCTCGATCTCCGCCTCCCCTTCCGCCGCCCATCGCGCCAGAACCGCGCCCGCGCGCCGCTCGTCCCGCCCGACCCGGACGGCGATCGCCCGGGCCGTCAACACGTCGACGACCTCACGCGGCGTGTAGAAGCTCCCACTCTCCGCGCGCTCGTCCTCCGCCATCAGCGTCTCGAAGACCCGTCCGAGCATCTCCGGGTCGATGTGCGCGCCGGTCTCGTCGTCCTCTTCGATCGTGAACTGGAAACGTTCGAAGGTGTCGAACAGAATCGATTCGAGCACGGCGTCGTCCAGCCCGATGACCGGGTGGCGGCGCTCGAACGCGCTCGGCTCGAACAGTCCGCCGTTGAGGTAGGGGACCCGCCCCAGCTTTCGCGCGAACGGATCGCGACGCGCGGGCGGAGTGTTCAGGCAGCCGAAGAAGAGCGGCAGGAACACCCCCGAGAACATTCCTTCGCGAACCTTCGCCGATCGGCGCACCAGATCGGACAGGTATGCGCGATTTCCGTCCAGCCACCCTTTCTCCTGGATGAAACAGAGGAAGAGGATTCTCGAGAGAATCAGCAGAGATTCGGCGGCGAGGGCACGGGGATCCTCGGCCGGACAGGCGCGCGCGAGGTCGAGCGAGAGGCGGGCGACGTCGTCCCGGAACCGCAGGAAGAACTTCCGGCCGACGCTCTCTTTCTCGAAGGCGCGCTCCAGGCCCGTGACGAAGTCGGCCGACGAGGCGGTCCCGCGCAGTTCCAGGGCGCCCGCCCGCGCGAGCGCTTCGGCCCTGGGCGAAGTTCGGTCGAGATCGATGCGGCGCAGCCGGCGCTTCCCATCCGTGCCGAAGATCGAGATCGACCCCGTCTCCGAGTCACGATAGACCGTGACGAATCGAAGCAGGAGATTCCACGACGAGAGCGCGCCGGTGAAAGCCGCGACGGCGTCGCGGGCGGCGGTCCCTTCCGCGACGAACAGCTCGATCGGCCCGTGACGGGAGGCGTGAAACAGATGCGCGGTGTCGGGCAGAGGCGCCACGTTGCATCTCCGCCAGAATCCCGGATCGAGCGGCCGGAGCGCGACGTCCCAGCCGAGCTCGCGCAGAAGGGCGGCGACGCCCTGGAGGTCGGCGCACGCCGCGACGGCATCGGGAGGGATCACCTCCGCCCCCCTGCTACACTACGGCGCTGCGCATGCGCTTCCCCTGGAGCTACTCCAAGCGGGTCGTGGCTGGGGCGATCTTCGGCCTCTACATGGCCCACCTGCTGTATTACCTGAACCCGCAGATCGACATCACGGCGCCCAGGCTGATCGCCGTGACGCTGATCTACGGCGTGCTGTGCGGGCTGATCTTCGGCAGCATCCTCTGGTGGTCGAGGTCCGCGCGGTTTCGTCTGTTCGGCCGGGACGAGGAGTCCGACGGATATCGCCCGCACGGATTCGGATTCGTGGTCGCCGCCGCATTCATCTCCGCCCTCGTCTACTGGGCACACCTGGCCGCGCTCCGCATCTATCTTCCGCGCGGAGCGATCCGCATCCTCTCGAAGGCGACCACGGTGATCGCCGTGACCGCGGCACTGCTGCTCATCCTGTGGCTCTTCGAGCGGACGGCTTCGCGAAGGACTTCCCGCATCCTCTTCACGACGGGCGTGGCGCTGATCTTCGTCTCGAGCTTCTTCCTCTACCAGCGACGCGAGGGCTATCGGACCGAGGTGCGCGCTCCGGTCGTCGCCACGGTCGCGGTCGGACAGCAGCGCCCTACCGTGCTGGTCGCGATGCGCGACCTTCCCTACGACTGGATCATCACGCTCCGGGGCGAGGGATCGATCCCCTTTCTCAGCGAAGCCATCGAGCGCGGGTTCTTCACGCGCGTCGAGCCGTTCCGAACGACGAGCCCGAAGGCGCTCTGGGCCTCGCTCGCGACCGGGAAGCTTCCCAACCGGCACGGCGTGACCGGACGGTTCTCGTATCAGACGCTGCTGAACCGGCCCGGCGAGCCGTTTCTGCTCGTCCCCTTCGGAGTCGGGTTCAAGGGATGGGGGCTGATCCCGCCGGTGGAACGGATCTCCGCGCTGCTGCCGTCGGGGCGATCGATGCCGTTCTGGCGCGCCTGGGAGCGGCTCGGATTCGACGCGAGCGTCCACGGATGGGACGGGGTGAACCGCGATGACCAGGGCGCGGAGGAGGGAGAGAGCGGCGAGACGGCGGGCACAGCCGGGCTGGCCGAGAGTCTGGCGAGGACGAGCGAGCGGCTCCCGGCCGAAGCGTCGCGCGAAATCCGCGCCGCGGTCGCCGAAGACGTGCGGCGGATCGAGTCTTCGCTCGCGGCGGGATCGAAGTCTCTGCTCGCGATCGAGCTCCACTCGGTCGCGCGAGCCGTGAGAGTCCTCGAGACCGAGAGGAACGCTCTGCCCCCTCGCCACTCTCCGGAGGGAGATGCCATCCGGGCCGTTCTCTCCGTGCTCGACGCTTCGCTGGCCCGCCTCGCCGAGACTGCCGACACGGGCGTCCTCGCGATCGTCTCCCCCACGGCCCCCCATCCTCCCGTGCTCCCCGGTACGATTCCGACCCTCGTGCGCGCCGTCGAGGAGCTCATCGATCCCGGCGCCGACGACGGGTTCCTGCTCCTGCTCGCACCCGGAGCCGCGCCGCGAGCGAACGCCCCCGGAATCGAGGTCGTCGACGTCATTCCGACGTTGCTGTTCGCCGCCGGGCTTCCGGTCGGCCGCGACATGGACGGGCGGGTCGTCACGGAGGCGTTCACCGATCCGTTCCTTCGCGGGAGCCCGATCTCGCTGATCCAGTCCTACGAGAGCGAGCGGCTGCTCGTCCGCCGGCCCGACCCGGTCGAGCCGCTGGCGCCTCAAAGCCCACCCCAGGTCTCGGTCCCGCGGTCGTAGAGAATCGCGCGAACGCGCCCGGTCGCTCCGGACACGCGCACCATCGCCACGTCGTCCCAACGGTTGGTCAGGAAGATCGAGCCGGAAGTCCCTCCGCCGAGAGGACCGAACGAGCAGAGGGTCGATGCATTGAAGCGGACCGGCGAAGCGTTCGCCGGAAGAAACTTCTTGGTATCCGGGTCGCGGACGGGAAAGCTCGGGAGGGCGATGGCGACCTCGTCCGAGGCGACCAGCACGTCGCGATAGCGCCCGATCACCAGATCGATGCCCGCGAGAATGTCGTCGTTTCGGACGCCGTCTCCGTCGAGGTCGTCGACGAGCGCCCAGGTCCAGACCTCTCCCGTTTTGCGGAACTTGATCGCGGAGTGCTCTCCGCGCGCGATCGCGCGCGAGCGGCCCAGCCGGATGACGGACCGGATCTCGTGGACGGAAGCGCGAAGCGCAGCCTTCCGGCGAATCGTGCCGAACGCGGGCACGCTCACCGCGACGATCAGGCCGACGATCGCCACGACGGCGAGCATCTCGACGAGGGCGAATCCTTTCCGGCGTCGAAACACGGGACACTCCTTTCGCGCTCTGGCGGGCGCGGGCGGTCGGTTCGAGGGGGGCCGCTCCGGTGACGGAGCGGCCCCGGGTGGCGGGAGGCGCGAGGCTACTGCCGTTGCGCCTTGTTGGAGGGCGAGTCTGCGCGCGGTTTCCGCGGAAGGCGGACTTCGCTCGCCAGGGTGGTCTTCCCTTCGAGGGTCAGATAGGGGCTCAGACGCTCGAAGGTTTTTTCGCCGATCCCCTGGATCTGCATCAGGTCGGTCGTCTTCTTGAACGGGCCGTTCTGGTCGCGCCAGGCGACGATCCGCTCGGCGACCTTCGGGCCGACTCCGGGGAGCAGCTCGAGCTGCAAGGCGGCCGCCGTGTTGATGTTGACCACGCCCGCCGCCGGCGCCGCCTCGTCGGCGAGGGCCGTGCCCGCCCCGAGGACGAGCAGGGTGAGGATGAGAATCATTCGGGACTGAAGAATCCGCATGTCGTGAAACCCTCCTTTTCGTTTCGTTTCGAGAGTGAGTGCTGAGTCTTGTTCGTGGTTTCGAGTTTCGTATGTCTGCTTTCGAGACGTTCCGGCTCGAGAGCCTGGTGACGAACCCACACCGTTCACCTGACTCCGATCAAATCTGTTCGTTCTCGCTCCGGCATCACCTCCTTCGCCGGCACGACAGTTCAAGGGCTCGGCCGAACGTGGCTGAAGGGGTCAAACGCTTCTGGGACCGGGGGATCGGGCTCGAATCCCCGTCGGACGGAGTGTCAAGATTTTTTGCGTCGGGAAGCCGAGTGCAAAAGTTTCTGCAGGGGCGCGGCGGCGGAAGCCGGCTCCGCGCCGGTGCTATACTCGGATGCGGGGATCCGATGAAGGAAAGGCGCGACGTCTACCGCTTTCTCCACATCACTCCGCGCCGAATTTACGAGCAGCTCGACCAGTTCGTCGTCGGGCAGCGACACGCGAAGGAAGTTCTCGCGATCGCGGCATACAACCATCTCAAGCGCATCGAGTACCTCCGCTTCTCGGGCGAATCATCGATCCACAAGTCGAACGTTCTGATGATCGGCCCGACCGGATCGGGCAAGACGTATCTGGCGCGCACGCTGGCCCGCATTCTCGACGTCCCGTTCGCCTACAACGACGCGACCGCATTCACGGAAGCCGGGTATTACGGCGAGGACGTCGAGGTCGCGATCGGCCGTCTGCTCTACAGCACGAATCAGGACGTAGGCCAGGCCGAGACCGGAATCGTCTTCATCGACGAGATCGACAAGATCGCCCGCCGCTCGGGCGGCGCGAGGACCGGCGCCGGTTCCCGCGACATCGGCGGAGAAGGGGTTCAGCAGGCTCTGCTCAAGATCCTCGAAGGCGAGAAGATCTTCGTCCCGATGAACGTCACCGCTCACTGGAACAAGTACGACTACGTCGAGCTCGACATCTCGAACATACTGTTCATCTGCTCCGGCTCGTTCTCGGATCTCGAGCAGGAGCCCGACGCGAAGCCGATCGGGTTCTTCGGCTCGGGGGCGGGCCCGGCGGCCGAACCGCGCACCGACGAGCTCGTCCGCTACGGATTCCTTCCCGAGCTGCTGGGCCGCCTTCCCGTCCGCGTGCACCTCGATGCGCTCACGGCCGACGACCTGGTGGCCATCCTCACGCAGCCTCGCGAGGCGCTCGTGCCCGAATACCAGCGCCTCTGCGCCCTCGATCAGCTCCAGCTCGAGTTCTCCACGGAAGCCCTCTACGCCATCGCCCACGCCGCCCTCCGCCAGAAGCTGGGCGCTCGCGGGCTCCGGGCGATCCTCGAGCGGGTGCTGCACCCGATCCTGTTCCAGGGGCCCGAGCGCGCGGGCGAGCGAGTCACCGTCCAGCCTTCGGACGTCGATCACGGCGTCCAGGGCGTCTGGAGCGTCGAGGGGGTCTGAGGCGTCCTGGGCGTCTTGGGCGTCTTGGGCGTCTGGAGCGTCTTGGGCGTCTTGGGCGTCTGGGGCGTCTTGGGCGTCTGGGGCGTCTGGGGCGTCTGGGGCGTCTGGGGCGTCTAGGGCGTCTAGGGCGTCTGGGGCGTCTGGGGCGTCTTGGGCGTCTTGTGCGTCTCGTGCGTCTCGTGCGTCTAGGGCGTCTCGTGAGTCTGGAATCGATTCACCTGCACCGGGCGGCCGTGCCGCGCCAGACGCCCAAGATGCTCCAGACGCTCCAGATGCTCAAGACGCCCAAGATGCTCCAGACGCTCCAGATGCTCAAGACGCACAAGACGCTCAAGACGCTCAAGACGCACCAGACGCTCCTCAGACCCCGATGTCTTCGTTCCAGAGGGTGGGGTGTCGCGCGATGAACTCCTCCATCATTCGGATGCAGGCGGGGTCCTCGAGCACGTCGACGGCGACGCCGCGGCTGCGGAGCAGATCCTCTTCGCCGAGGAAGGTGCGGTTCTCGCCGACGACGACGCGCGGGATCCCGTAGAGGAGGATGGCGCCGCTGCACATCGCGCAGGGGGAGAGCGTGGTGTAGATGGTCGAATCGCGATAGATCGAGGCGGAGAGGCGGCCGGCATTCTCGAGCGCGTCCATCTCGCCGTGCAGGACGGCGCTGCCGCGCTGGACGCGGCGGTTGTGACCGCGGCCGACGATCTCGTCCCGGTGCACCAGAACCGACCCGATCGGGATGCCCCCTTCGCGCATCCCCTCCTCCGCCTCGGCGATCGCGGCTGCCATGAACTCGTCCATCGACGCGCATTCTAACCCTGGGGCGCGGCGAAGAATGACGATCTTCGGCTCGGCGCTGATGTCGCGCCTTGCGGCCCTCCGAGTCACCGCCTCCGCTCCCTACGGAATCATGAGGCGCATCTGGCCGGTGCGGCGCTCCTCGAAGAAGGCGCGGATCTCGTCCACCGGCCTGCGCGTGACGAGCTCGCGCGGAGACTCGTCGAACCATTCGGCGGGGAAAAAGCGCGTGTACATCGGCTGCGTGAAGCGCCGGCAGAGCAGAGCGATGACGCCGACGTCGCGCTCGCTGCGGATGACGCGCCCGGCCGACTGCACCACGCGCGTCATCCCCGGAATCAGATAGGCGTACTCGAATCCCGCGCCGTACTGCTCGTCGAAGTACTGTTTGAGCAGCTCCTGCTCGAACGAGACCGAGGGGAGTGCGGGGCCGACCACGAAGACCCCGGAGAGCATCTCGCCCTGGTAGTCGATTCCCTCGGCGTACATGCCGCCGGAGACGGCGAGGACGAGCGTGCCGCCCTCGCGCGTTCCGCGCAGCGCGTCGAGCAGCATGCGCCGCTCCCAGTCGGTCATGTCCGGGCGCTGGACCAGCGTGTTCTTGCGCGTCGGCGGCAGGCGGCTGGAGACCTCCCGGAGAAAGACGTAGCTGGGAAAGAGCGCGAGAAAATTTCCCTCGTTCGACTCGGCCATGGAGGCGACGGTCTGCGCGATCCGGTCGAAATGGAGCGCCCGGTTCCTGTACGTCGTATCGACCTCGGAGACGACGATCACCTTCCGGTTCTCGCGCGGGAAGGGGGAGGGGAGTGAGATCTCGGCGGTGCGTGGCTCCGGAAACCCGAGGGTCTTGCGGTAGAACTCGAACGGCTGGAGGGTGGCGGAGATCGCGACCACGGCATGGGCCGACTCGAGGATCGGAGCGATGAATCGCGCCGGGTCCTTGCAGAAGATCTTGAGCTTCGGCCCGTCGGGAGTGCGCTCGATGATCCTGGCGAGGTCGTCGCAGTCCTCTCCGAGCAGGTTCGAGAGCTTCACGATGCGGAAATAGAAGTCGATGAGCGGATCGTCCTCTTCCGCGATGCGGTGCTGGATCTTCCACGCGATGTAGCGGAGCATGATGCGCTCCCAGTCGGCCCGCTGAGAGACGAAGAATCGCGCCGAGGGCTCGCAGAGCGCCTGGCTGACCTCTCCATCGAGCTCTTCGGCGAGCGACGCGAGCTGATCGCGCAACTGCTCGAGCAGCTCTTCCCACCCGTCGATGGGAAAGGCGGGGCGGGAGGCGAGGTGGGAGGCCACCCGATCGAGGTCCTTCCCGGAGATCTCGGGAGAATAGTAGCCGCGGGCCCGATCGACCAGGTTGTGCGCCTCGTCGATGATCAGCACCGCGTCCGACCAGTCGCCTCCGTCGCTCCAGGTCTTGAGGCCGATGTAGGGGTCGAAGACGTAGTTGTAGTCGCAGACGACCACGTCCGCCTCTTCCAGCAGCTCGAGCGAGACCTCGAACGGGCAGACCTCCTCGTCGCGCGCCATCTCGAAGATCACGTCGGGATCGAAGTACGACAGATCGGAAGCGATCCGGTCGACCAGACCGTTCCGCTGCATCTTCTCCTGATACTTCGCGGCGAAAGGGCAGAAGTCCTCGTGGCAGATCACCTCCGTATGGGCGCACATCTTCTGTTTCGCGCGGACGCGGAGGGTGCGGAACGAGCCGTCGTTGAGCATGCCGAGGGCGGCGACCGCCATCTCCTGCTGGAGGGTCTTCGGCGTGAGGTAGAAGAGCTTCCTGCCGGCGCGGAGCGCCTCGCGGAGCGCGGGGTAGATCGCGGCGATGGTCTTGCCGACTCCGGTCGGGGCGGAGACGAGCAGCAGCTCCCTCTCGCGGACGGTCCGGGCGACGGCGTCGATCATCTCGGCCTGAAAGGGACGCATCCGCTCGTAGGGAAACGCGAGCTCCTCGGCGAATGCCCGCTTCGCGATTCGAAGTGCCCGCTCGGTCTCGAGCCCTTCGATCAGCCGGTCGAGCGCGCGCCCCAGCCCCGCGGCTGCGTCCTCCGCCACGAACTCGGCCTCGATCACCTTCGCGTCTCCCGTCACCAGGTCGATCAGGACCAGTTGCGGGACCAGCACGCAATCGGCGAACTCCTCCCGCCGCCCCAGCGCGCAGGCGTAGAGCATCAGTTGAAACAGGTGCCGCTGCAGTTTCTCCGAGCGGAGAAGAGGCTGGAGCTCGAGATCGAAATGGAGCGATTTCACTTCCTCGATCACCACGCGGCGGGCCTCGCGGTCGAACGAGAGACCGTCGATGCGTCCCGATACGCGGATCTTCCAGCCGGCCCGCTCGCAGTCGTGGACGACCGATACCTCGGAGCGGTAGTTCGGATCCTCACCGGCGCGCCGCGTGGCCCGCTGCGTGTGGACGTCCTGGCCGAGCCACATCCGCCGGAACGACTCGCCGCGGTCGCCGCCGATCCGGCGCGATCCGGGATCAGCGACCAGATCGCCGACCGAACAGGCGATCTTCCGCTCGTCCCAATCGATGCGCATCGAGGCAAGTGTAGCAACTCCGGACTCCCGGTACGGGCGATTCCGCTCGGGTTGTGGTGCGGCCGTCCTCCGGGTCTGGGGCGTGAATCGCCGGAGGACGGCGTCGCGGAGTGAGTGGCCGCCCGCCGCCCACCCCGCAGGCGGGCAGCGCCCCGCCAGACCGAGAGGCCGGCAATCTACGAGACGTGGATTTCCCCCGTGGAGCCCGGCTGGCACGGGATCGGAACTCACCGCAGTCGACGCCGGGCAGGCCCGGCGAGGAGGAGATCGACATGAGAGCGCACGCACGCCGGACTCTGCTTCCGCTGGCCGTGATTCTGCTGGCCGCCTGCGCCACGAATCCGGTGACCGGAAAGCGCCAGCTCGCGATGATCACCGAGTCGCAGGAGATCGCGATGGGTCAGGAGGCGGCCCGTCAGGTCGCCGCGCAGATGGGGCTGTACGACGATCCCGAGCTGCAGGCCTACGTCGACCGCGTCGGCCAGGAGATGGCTGCCGTCTCCGAGCGGCCCGAGATTCCGTGGCAGTTCGCGGTCGTCGACGATCCCACGGTCAATGCGTTCGCCCTTCCGGGCGGCCCGGTCTTCCTGACGCGCGGCATCCTGGCACACTTCAACAACGAGGCCGAGATGGCCTCGGTTCTCGGTCACGAGATCGGGCACATCACCGCGAGGCACGCGGTGGAGCAGGTCAGCAAGCAGCAGCTCGCCGGCCTCGGACTCGGCCTGGCGATGATCCTGAGCCCGGAGGTCGCACAGTTCGGCGATCTCGCGAACCTCGGGCTCCAGCTCATGTTCCTCAAGTTCGGGCGCGACGACGAGCGGCAGTCGGACGACCTGGGGCTCCGCTACATGACGGACGCCGGATGGGACCCGCGCCACATGCCGCCCGTGTTCGGCGTGATCAGCGAGATCTCGCGGCTCCAGGGAGGCGGCCGCATTCCCGCGTGGGCCTCGACGCATCCCGACCCCGAGAACCGGGCGCAGCGGCTCGCGGCGCAGATCGGCCAGCTCGGCGCCGCCGGCGGACGCGTGAACCCCGACGGTTACCTCGCCATGCTCGACGGAATGATCTTCGGCGAGAATCCGCGCGAGGGCTACGTGATCGGCTCCGCGTTCATCCATCCCGACCTGGCGTTCCGGATCACCTTCCCGGAGGGCTGGGCGATCCAGAACATGAGACAGCAGGTGATCGCGGTGAGCCCGCGCGAGGATGCGGCGGTCGGCCTCAGCCTGGCGCGCGGCTCTTCCCCGGCCGAAGCGGCGCGCTCGTTCTTCTCCCAGCAGGGGATCCAGGCGGGCTCGGAGTGGCGGCAGAACATCTACACCTTCCAGGCGGGATCGGCTCAGCAGGGAGCGGTTTACCGCGGCCTCGCCGGCTTCGTCAGCCATCGGGGACAGGTTCTGCAGATCGTCGGATACACCCCGGCGCAGCTCTTCGACCGCTACGCGAACCTGCTCGCCGGGGCGGTCGCGAGCTTCACCTCCGAGACGAATCCGACGTACGTGAACGTCGAGCCGAAGCGCATCGACGTCGTGAAGGTCCCCCGCAGGATGACGCTCGAGGAGTTCGCGCGGGCCTACCCCTCGACCGTCGATCTTCAGACGCTCGCGATCGCGAACGGAGCGATCCGGCAGGACTTCGTCTTCGAGCCGGGCCAGCCGGCGAAGAGGATCGTCGGCGGCCGCCTGCCCACCCGGTGATCGGCGCGTCAATAGGACGACTGGTGGATTCCCCGCACGGCGCGCCCCGACGGATCGACGACTCCGGCGAGCGAGGCGTCCCACGCCAGGGCCTCCGGCGTGCTGCACGCCACCGACGGCCCTCCGGGGATGCACTCGGCGCACGCCTCGAGCGGGAAGTGCTCGGCGAAGATCTTCCGGTAGAGCCACGCCTCGCGGGTGGCGGGCGGGTTGTGAGGAAACCGGAACGCGGCGTTCTCCAGATCCCGCGCGGTGACCTGCTCCTCGGCGAAGCTTCGCAACCCGTCGATCCACGAATAGCCGACTCCGTCCGAGAACTGCTCCTTCTGCCGCCAGGCGATCCGCTCCGGGAGCCGGTCGGCGAAGGCGACGCGGAGCAGGTGCTTCTCCATCCGTCCGCCGGTCGCCATCTTCGCGGCGGGATCGATCCGCATCGCGACGTCGAGGAACTCCTTGTCGAGGAACGGAACGCGCGCTTCGACCCCCCACGCGGCCATCGCCTTGTTGGCGCGGAGGCAGTCGAACAGGTGGAGGCGGTCGAGCTTCCGGACGGTCTCCTCGTGGAACGACCGCGCATCGGGCGCGTGGTGAAAGTAGAGATAGCCGCCGAAGATCTCGTCCGAGCCCTCGCCGGAGAGGACCATCTTGATGCCCATGGCGCGGATCCGCCGGGCCATCAGGTACATCGGCGTCGCCGCCCGGATGGTCGTGACGTCGTAGGTCTCGAGATGATGGACCACGTCCGACAGCGCATCGAGACCTTCGCGAAGCGTGAAATGGAACTCGTGATGGACCGAGCCGATGTGCTCGGCGACCACCCGCGCGGCGGCGAGATCGGGGGACCCTTCGAGGCCGATCGCGAACGAGTGCAGGCGGGGCCACCACGCCTGGGTGCGCCCGCCGTCCTCCACGCGCCGCTCGGCGAATCGCGCCGCCGAGGCGGCGATGATCGAGGAGTCGAGCCCTCCGGAGAGGAGGACGCCGTAGGGGACGTCGCTCATGAGCTGTCGCTCGATCGCCGCATCGAGGGCCACGCGCAGGTCTCCCGGGTCGGCGCTTCCCCCTTCGACGTTCGCGAACTCGCGCCAGGAGCGATCGTAATGACGGCGGAGCGTTCCGTCCGCGCTGTCGAAGACGTGGCCGGGAGGAAACTCGCTGATCGTGCGGCAGACCGGGACCAGCGCCTTCATCTCGGAGGCGACGTAGAGAGTCCCGTGCTCGTCGCGGCCGGTGTAGAGAGGGACGATGCCGAGATGATCGCGCGCGATGAGGTAGCGGTCGCGCTCGGCGTCGTAGAGGACGAACGCGTAGATCCCGTTCAGCTCGTCGAGGAAATCGGCGCCGCGCTCGCGATACAGCGGGAGGATCACTTCGCAGTCGGACTCGGTCCGGAACGCATACGGGCTCGACAGTGAGCTCCGGAGAGCGCGGTGGTTGTAGATCTCCCCGTTGACCGCCAGGACCTGCGCGCCGTCGGAGCTCACCAGAGGCTGCGCCCCGTGCGTGACGTCGACGATGGCGAGTCGCTCGTGCGCGAGGATCGCCCGGTCGGACGCCCAGATCCCCGACCAGTCGGGTCCGCGGTGGCGCACCAGCCGCGAGAGCCGCAGCGCCGTCGCCCGCAGCGCTTCGGCGTCACCGCGAATGTCGAGAATTCCAACGATGGAGCACATGCAGGTCCTTTCCTTCGTCCCCGGGCAAAAAAAAGCTCCCCGCTTCTCGCGGGGAGCCGTTCAGGCCTGTCTGGTTCGATGCCGCGTCAGAGCAACGATCCCCCCGCTCCGTCCCATCGGGCCGGATTGGAATTGGGATCATTGCGATTGGGTCCGAACATCGGCGTGGCGCGAGTATCGGGGAGGCGCCCCCGTTTGTCAACGGCCGATCGGGCGACTCCGGTGGCGTTCCGACGCTCCGGAAGGCCGCCGGTGCGTGCCGCCCCGTAGACCGATCATGCCAGCGGGCTCTGGCGGGGATCTTGCTCCCTTTCCCGCCGGGCTCCGGGCGCTTCCCCGGCGACACTATGGCCTCCGAATCAATTCTGATCGTCGACGACAACGTCTGGATCCGGCGCCTCCTGCTGACGCTGCTCGGGCGGCAGGGCTACGAGTGCGAGCAGGCGCACGACGGGGTGAAGGCGATCGAGATGCTGCGGAGCGGGTCGTGGAGCGGAGTCGTTCTCGACCTGATGATGCCTCGGGCCGATGGGTTGGAGGTGATTCGATTTCTCGAGGCCGAGCGATCCGACCTGCTCGAACGGACGATCGTCGTCACCGCCGATTCCGGTCGATGGGGCCACGGGAATCTCGATCGCGTCGCCCGCGTAGTGCGGAAACCGTTCGACGTCGAAGAGTTCGTGAAAGTGGCATCGGACGTCTTCGGCGCGGCCCCCGGCCCCTCGGGCTGAGCGATCCGCGCGGGAGTCGGACGGCCCTCGACGCTCGCGCGCGATCACGCTATGATCCGGCGGCATGAACGTGGATCTTCGGAATCTGGATGACGTGGTGGTCGTCGATTTCGCCGGGAGCCTGGTGGTCGGCGTGGCCGACGGAGTGGTCTCGGGCGTGGTGAGCGGGCTGCTCGAGGAAGGGCGCGCGAAGATCCTGCTGAATCTCTCCCGCGTCGATTACATCGACAGCAGCGCCCTGGGCGAGCTGGTCCACAGCTTCAAGAGCGCACAGCGCGCCGGCGCGGCCCTCAAGCTGCTCCGCCCGCAGGATCGCGTCCGCAGGACGCTCCATCTGTCGAATCTGCTCCCCCTCTTCGAGGTCCACGAGAACGAAGAGGAAGCGCTGCAGAGCTTTCGATCGGGCGCCGTCTCCGGAGCATCCGGAGCGTCCGGGGCGTCCGGGGCGTCTTGAGCGTCTAGGGCGTCTTGGGCGTCTAGGGCGTCTAGGGCGTCCGGAGCGTCTTGAGCGTCTCGTGCGTCCAGGGCGTCTAGGGCGTCTCGTGCTTCTCGTGCTTCTGGAATCGATTCACCTGCACCGGGGCCGTGCCACGCCAGACGCCCAAGACGCTCAAGACGCTCCAGACGCCCAAGACGCTCAAGACGCTCAAGACGCCGTGGTGGCCGGCTCGTCGATCCGGATCGTGCCGGCGTCGGCGTCCATCGTCGCGGCGAGTCCGATCGGCAGCGTGAGCTTCTGCTCGATGTGGCCGAAGGCGAAGCCGGCGAAGACGGGGACGCCGAGGGGCTCGAAGTGGATTCGGAGGATCTGCTCGAGGCTGAAGCTCGAACCCTCGGCGGGGCAGTGGCTGCACTCGCCGAACACGACTCCCGCCAGGCGCTCGAGTTTCCCTCCCTGCGCGAGCTGGGTGAGCATCCGGTCGACGCGGTAGATGGCCTCCCGGACGTCCTCGAGGAAGAGGATCGCCCCCTCGGTTGCGACTTCGTACGGGGTTCCCATGAGCGCGGCGAGCAGCGTGAGATTTCCGCCGACGATCGTTCCGCTCGCCCGACCCCCGCGGATCGTGTAGGTGCGGTAGCGCCGCTGGATGAGGGCGCTCTCGGGCTTCTCCGGGTTCGACAGCAGGCCGATCGGCTCCGCGCTCATGATGACTCGCCGCATGTTCTCGAGCGAGTACGGCTCGAGGTTCGAGGAGGCGTTCGGTCCGTGGAAGGTCACGAGTCCGGTCCGCTGGTGGATCACGTTGAGCAGCGCCGTGACGTCGCTGAAGCCGATCAGGACCTTCGGGTTGCGCCGGATCGCGTCGTAGTCGAGGTGGGGGAGCAGGCGCGGGGTTCCCCATCCTCCGGTGTAGGCGAAGATGCCGTCGACCTCGGGATCGGCGAACATGGCGTCGAGGTCGGCGGCGCGATCGAGGTCGCGGCCGGCGAAGTAGCCGTGGCGGTCGGCCGCGTGCGCGCCGACTTTGACGCGAAATCCGAGGGCCTCGAGCTGCTCGACGCCGATGGAGAGCTCGTGCGTTTCGAACTCGAGCGAGGCGGGGAGGACCATGCCGACCGTGTCGCCCGGTGCGAGGCGTTTCGGCTTGAGGACGTTCCGCTTCGAGCGGGGGGGCGCCTGCCGTGCGAGTGCGTCGGGCGTGGCCGCCACCGCACCGGCGAGTGCGGCGGCGCGGACGAAGTCTCTCCGATTCATGGCGCGCGATTGTACTGTAACGCCGGGGACTTCCGGCCGGCGGCGGGACGCGGGGGGGGGCGGTCGCGGAAGGGAGAGTTGCTCATGAAGCTGGCACCGCACCGCTCGACGCCGCCGTTTGCGACGCGCCGCGAAGCAGGTCGCCGAGGATGGCGTGAAGCACCGCGGAGAGACGCGAGGGGAAATGCAGAATGCAGAATAATGCAGAATGCAGAATGGAGAATCCAGAAAAGGCCCGGTTCACGACTCCGGCAGCGGTCCACGTCTGTGGGATGCAGTGGCCTTTCAGAACGACGGTCAGGATCGAAACGAGCTCGAACGCTTCGTCGATGAGCGAATCATGATGGGGGTACTTTCTGGATTCTTCATTCTGCACTCTGCATTCTGCATTTCGACCTACGCTTCTGAGCAGGCTCGCAAGCCTGGACTCTGAACAGCAGGCAGAGGTGGTGAGAAGCGGATTTCACGTCCGACCGGGCGGGTGGGACGTCCGCACGCCGTCAGTGGGCCGATTCGAGCTCGAGCCGCAGCGAGGCGAGGCTCCGCTGGATCTCGATCCGGTACGGGACGCGGCGCTCGTCCGGGCTGAGCCAGACCCGCACCCCCCCCGGCCATCTCTCCTGATCGCCAGGTGCGGCGGTGATCTCGAAGAGCGTCGCCGGGAGCTCGGCTCCCTGGAAGGTGATCGTCCGGGCTCCGATCCGGCGGAACACGACCGGATAGATTGAGCCGTCGGAGTAGATCTCCGAGGTCACCGACCGATCGAAGGTGCCGGCGTTGCGGCGGAGGAAGTGGATTCCCGTCAGAACGTCGCGCATCTCACGCGCCGGGATGTCGCGGACCTTCGTCTCGACCTTTCCCTCCTCGCGCTCCTTCCGGGTGCTGGCGGTGCGGTCGGCGTAGTCGAACCGGGTCTGCTCGGACCGCCGCCGCCCCTCCCACTCGTAGCCATGGTAGGTCATCAGCGTCGTCGCCCGATCGCGGTCGATCTCCGAGCGATAGACGTACTGACCGTCGCCCCGCGTTTTCCCCCGGATCACCAGCTCGCTCTCCAGGCGATTGCCGGCCGCGGGAGAGTTCTTCAGCGCCCCCGTGCCGGATACCGGGAACCTGAGCCCCGCGAACCACGACAGGATTCCTCGAAGCCGCCACGAATAGCGGAACTCCTCGGGCCGCACGGCCGGCCCTTCGGCCGAAAGGAGATGGGCCGCCGGGGCCAGCAGGGCTGCGACGAGGATGAACGGGACGAGTCTGGAAGGGCGAGTCATGGTCGCTGCAGGGAACGGTCTGCCGATCGGTTTTATTCGAGGCTGGACGCGACGAACGCGTGACGGGAGGCGAACGCCGTTCAGGCCGGTCCGGTGCCGCGGGTCGGCGCCGGCGTGGCGGCGAGCTCGAGAATCCGCTGCTCGACCTCGTCGATGACGTAGTCGGGCGTCGAGGCGCCGGCGGTGAGACCGGCGATCTCGATTCCGTCGAGCCAGGAGGGATCGAGGTCGGCAGGACCCTGGATGAGGTAGGAGGGCTTCATCTCGCGGCAGATTTCCCAGAGGTGTCTGGTGTTGGCGCTCTGCCTGCCGCCGACGATGAAGACGGCCTCGACGGCGGGATCGGCCGCGAGCGCCCGGGCGGCGAGCTGATTCTCCTTGGTGGCGTAGCAGATGGTATCGGCGCGCTCGACGCTGCGGGCGATCGCCTCGATTCGATTCACGACCGGCTCGAACTCCTCGGCGTTCAGCGTCGTCTGGTAGAAGACCTTCAGCTTCGGGTAGCGCGTCCAGTCGACCTGTTCGGCCTCCTCGACCGTCAGGACGATGTGGTAGGTCGAGGGATCGATGTCGTTGGTGTAGCCGATGACCTCGCGATGCTTCGGATCGCCGATGAAGACGAGGTGGCATCCCTCTTCGAGCGCCTGCCTCGCCTCGCGATGGATGTCGTAGACGAACTTGCACGTCGTGTCGAGGATCTGGAGTCCGCGGTCGCGGGCACGATCGTGGAACGACGGCGGGACTCCATGCGCGGAAAAGACGATGGCGGGCTCGGCGACCTCGTCGATCGACTCGACGGTCCGTACGCCGAGCGACTCCATTTCGGCCACGACCCTCTCGTTGTGGACGACCTGCCCGAGGATCGCCCCCGTCCCTCCCTTCGCGGCGAATCGCTTGACCTTCATGTCGGCGATCCGGACGCCCGAGCAGAATCCGTACTTTTCGGCTCTCCTGACCTGCAAGTCCTCTCTCCCTCCGTCGACCTCATCGTAACGCGGAACCCGGGAGGAAGATTCTAGC
>DATKCD010000072.1:0-2615 GCA_035544735.1 Thermoanaerobaculia bacterium | reverse complement strand
CTTCTTTTCCCACCATCTCCTGCATCACTACGCCGAGGGCGAAGACGTCGGTGGCGGGAGTGATCTCGTCGCCGGTGAATTGTTCGGGCGCCATGTAGCCGAGCGTTCCCATGGCGACGCCCGGCGAGGTCTTGAGCGCGGTCGGTGAGTCGGGGCCGGAGTTCTCGCGGAGCTTCGCCAGGCCGAAGTCGAGGACCTTCGCGTAGCCGTCGGGCGTGATGATCACGTTCTCCGGCTTGATGTCGCGATGGACGATGCCTGCCTTGTGCGCGGCACCGAGGCCGGCGGCGATCTGCGTCGCGATGTCGAGCGTCTCCTCGACCGGCAGCGGTCCGCGCCGCAATCGCGCCCGCAGCGTCTCACCCTGCACGAGCTCCATGGCGATGAAGTGGAGATCGTCGTGCGATCCGATCTCGTAGACGTGCGCCACGTTCGGATGATGGAGCCCGGAAGCCGCCTTCGCCTCCTGGACGAACCGCTTCGTCCGATCCCCACCCGCCCCGTCGCGAATGACCTTGAGCGCCACCTCGCGGTCGAGATCGGTGTCCCACGCCAGGAACACCTCCCCCATCCCGCCGGCTCCCAGCTGCGTGCGGATCTCATACCGCCCAAGGCGCGTTCCACGATTCGGCATCGGTGTGTGGCAACGATTGTAGCCGTCGTAACGTAGCCTGCTATCCTGCTCCGCATCCAGTGACGATCGCCGCCGGTACCCGCCTCGGTCCCTACGAGATCCTTGCGCCCGTCGGGGCGGGTGGGATGGGCGAAGTCTATTCGGCGCGCGATACGCGGCTCGAGCGGAGCGTGGCCATCAAAGTGCTCCCGGCGGAGCTCTCGGCCAGCGCGGAGCTGAAGCTGCGCTTCGAGCGTGAGGCGCGCGTCGTCTCCGGGTTGAACCATCCCCACATCTGCGCGCTCTACGACGTCGGGCAGGAGAACGGAACCGACTTTCTGGTGATGGAGCTCTGCGACGGGCAGTCGCTCGCCGATCGCCTGGAGAAGGGACCGCTGCCGACCTCCGACGTGCTCCGCTACGCGATCCAGATCGCCGGGGCGCTCGACCGCGCCCATCGCTCCGGCGTCACCCATCGCGACCTGAAGCCCGGCAACATCATGCTCACGAAATCGGGGGCGAAGCTGCTCGACTTCGGATTGGCAAGACATCAGGGCTCGGGGCTCGGGGCTCAGGGCTCAGTGATCGAGACCCAGCAGAAGCCGATCACGGAGCAGGGGATCATCCTCGGGACATTTCAGTACATGGCGCCCGAACAGCTCGAAGGAGCGGAGGCCGACGCGCGCAGCGACATCTTCGCGTTCGGCAGCGTGCTCTACGAGATGATCACCGGCAAGCGCGCCTTCGAAGGCGCGACGCGGGCCAGCCTCATCGCGTCGATCCTCGATCGCGAGCCGCGCCCCATCTCCGAGCTGCAACCGCTGACCCCTCCCGCGCTCGAGCGCGTCGTCCGCACGTGCCTGAACAAAGATCCGGACGAGCGATGGCAGAACGCGCACGACCTCATGCGCGAGCTGGAGTGGATCCGCGACGGGATCTCCTCTCCATCCGCGCTGCCGGCCGGGCGGCGCGGCACGGCGCGGGCCTGGCTGCCATGGACGGTGGCAGCCGTTCTCGCCGTCGTCGCCGCCGGCGCGATCTGGACCGCGGCGCGGCAGTTCGGACGACGAGAGGCTTCTCTCGTCAGCGCGATCGCCCCGCCGGCCGACGGGCAGTTCATCGTCACCGGCGATGCCGCCGGCCCGGTCACGCTCTCTCCCGACGGGAGGTGGGCGGCGTACGTCGCGTTCAACGGCAACACCACCCATCTGTGGGTTCAGTCACTGGAAAGCGGGAACAGTCAGCCGCTCGGCGGGACGGAGAGGGCGATGTTCCCCTTCTGGCGTCCCGACAGCCGCTCGCTCGGCTTTTTCGCCACGGGAAAACTGAAAATCATCGACGTCGACGGCCTCGGTCTGCGCGTCCTCGCTGATGCAGCCGACGCGCGCGGCGGAACCTGGGGAGCGGGAGGCGACATCCTCTTCACGCCGCAGACGCAAGGGCCGATCTTCCGCATCGCGGCGAATGGCGGCCCTGCGGCTGCGGTGACCGTTCTCGAAACGCCCATCACGACGCACCGCTGGCCCGAGTTCCTGCCGGATGGCCGTCGCTTCGTCTTTCTTGCGGCGAACCACGGCGACCCCACCGGCGCCGAGACGGCCATCTTCCTCGGGTCCGTCGATGGCGATCCCCCTCGAAAGGTGCTGCCGGCGCCGAGCCACGCCGTGGTTCACGGTGACCACCTTCTTTATGTACAGTCGAACAGGCTCCTTGCGCAGCGCCTCGGCGAGGGCGGACTCGAAGGGGAGCCGATCCGGATCCGCGACAACGTGCTCACCGATCCCGGCACGTGGCGATCGATCTTCTCCGTGTCGAAGACGGGTCTCCTCGCCTACCACCCCGGCGGCGAGGCGCTGGGATCTCGGCTGGTCTGGATATCGCGCGACGGGAAGGAACTGGGTGAGGCGCCGCCGCGGCCTCTCAGAGACGTCTCGGTCTCGCCGCGCGGCGACCTTCTCGCGCTGACCGTGGGCGATCCGAAGAGTGTGTTGTTCATTCAGGA
>DATKCD010000071.1:0-12662 GCA_035544735.1 Thermoanaerobaculia bacterium | reverse complement strand
CCGCTACACCCGGTAGTACTCGCGGTACCAGTCGACGAAGCGGCGGACGCCGACTTCGACCGGGGTGTGGGGCTTGAAGCCGACCTCGCGCTCGAGATCGGCGGTGTCGGCCAGGGTCGAGGGAACGTCGCCGGGCTGCATCGGGAGGAGCTCCATCTCGGCCCTCCGCCCGAGGCACTCCTCGAGGATCTCGATGTAGCGGAGGAGCCGGACGGGACGGTTGTTGCCGATGTTGTAGATGCGCCAGGGGGCGTAGCTGGTGGCGGGATCGGGGTCGTCGCCGCGCCATGACGGATCGGGGCGGGCGGGGCGGTCGGAGGCGCGGATCACCCCCTCGACGACGTCGTCGACGTAGGTGAAGTCGCGCACCATGTCGCCGTGGTTGTAGACCGGGATCTTCTCGCCGGCGAGAATCCCGCGGGTGAACTTGAACAGCGCCATGTCGGGGCGTCCCCACGGCCCGTAGACGGTGAAGAACCGGAGCCCGGTCGACGGCAGCCCGAACAGATCGGCGTAGCTGTGCGCCATCAGCTCGTTCGCCCTCTTGGTCGCCGCATAGAGGGCCATCGGATGGTTCGCGCCCTGATGCTCGGAGAACGGCTGGCGCGTGTTCGCGCCGTAGACCGAGCTCGTCGAGGCGTAGACGAGATGCTCGACTCCGTGATGCCGGCACCCCTCCAGCACGTGCAGGAATCCGGTGACGTTCGCGTCGACGTAGGCGTGGGGGTCGTCGATCGAGTAGCGTACGCCCGCCTGCGCCGCGAGATGGATCACGCGCCGCGGCTCGTGTTCGGCGAAGAGCGCCTCCATCCCGCCGCGATCGGCCAGGTCGAGCCGACGGAAGGTGAATCCCTCCCGCCGCTCGAGAATCGCCAGCCGCGCCTCCTTCAGCGCCGGGTCGTAATAGGGATTCAGATTGTCGATGCCGACCACCCGATCGCCGCGATCGAGCAGGCGCGACGCGGTGTGGAAGCCGATGAATCCCGCCGCACCGGTGACGAGGATTGCTTTCATGCGCGGCGTATTGTATTCGAGTGACGCGTGGCGCGTGGCGAGTCAGCGGCCCGCGGGACTCCGCTTCGGGCTCCGCCATCGAGTCACCGATCCGAAGAGCATCCCGAGGGAGAACCCGCCGACGTGCGCCCACCAGGCGACCCCGGCGATCTCCTCGGTCCCTCCGGCGCTCCGGAGCGCGAGCCATCCGTTGAGGAACTGAAGGCCGAACCAGAGCGGCAGGAAGACGATGCCGGGCACCTCGATCAGCACCCACGAGATCACGAGCGGGATCAGCGTGACGATCGGCTCGCGCGGGCGAAGGATCAGGAAGGCGCCGAGGATCGCCGCGATGCAGCCCGAGGCCCCGATGGAGGCGATCGTCGACTCCGGGTAGACGGCGGCATGGACGAGGCTCCCCGCGACGCCGCCGAGAACGTAGAGAGCGACGAACCGGCCGGAGCCGACCTGCGCCTCGACCGCTCCCCCGAACACCCACAGATAAATGATGTTCCCGCCGAGATGCACGAGCCCGCCGTGGAGGAAGAGGGAGCTGACGAGCGTGAAGAGCGCTTCCAATCTCGTGTAGCCGAACAGCTCCGGCTCCAGCAGCCGTCCCGGGACGAACCCGAAGACGCGGATCAGCATCTCTCCCACGCGCGCATCGGCGAATTGCAGGAGAAAGATGAGGGGAAGCGCGATGCAGAGCGCACGGGTCACCCACGGGATCTCACGCGGGGCCGAGGCGGCGAGGCGGATCGGGATCATCGACCCCGTCCGGCGAAGCAACGGCTGAGCCAGCAGGCCGAGCCGGGAGTCGCGCCCTCACGGCAGAGAGGCTTCGATCGCCGCGACGACTTCCTCCATCTGTGCGCGCGTGAGCTCGGGGTAGATCGGAATGGCGAGCGTCTCGGCGGCCGCCGCGTCGGAGACCGGAAAGGACCTCCGCGTGCTCGGATGATGGGCGAAGCACTTCTGCGACGGAAGCGGGAGGGGATAGTAGATCTCGCAACCGATGGATCGCTCGCGCAGCCCCGCCATGACACGGTCGCGCACTTCCCGCCCTTCGCGAAAGCGGATGACGAACTGGTTCATGACGTGCCGGCGCCCCGGCAGGAGCTCGGGCAGCTCGATCCGCTCGGCCCCCTTCGACCCCGCGAACGCCTCGCGATACCACTCGGCGTTCCGGCGCCGCCCCTCGGTCCAGGAGTCGAGATGCGGGAGCTTCACGTGAAGGATGGCCGCCTGGAGCGCATCGATGCGGAAGTTTCCACCGACGGCGCGGTGGAAGTACTTCGGACGCATTCCGTGAACGCGGTAGTCGACGAGCTTCTGGTGAAGCTCGTCGTCGTCGGTCGTGACCGCACCGGCGTCGCCGAAGGCGCCGAGGTTCTTCGAAGGGAAGAACGAGAAACAGGCGAGGCGGCCGAGGGAGCCGGCGCGCCGTCCGTCGAGCTCGGCGCCGACCGCCTGGGCGGCATCCTCGAGGACCGCGATCCCGCGGCGCGCGGCGATCGCGTCGATCTCGTCCATCGCCGCCACCTGTCCGTACAGGTGCACCGGCATGATGGCGCGAGTGCGCGGCGTGATCGCCTGCTCGACGAGCGCGGGATCGATGTTGAACCCACGCGGCTCGATGTCGACGAATACCGGCACCGCCCCCAGGCGCTCGACCACGCCCGCCGTCGCGAAGAACGAGTACGCGGGAACGATGACCTCGTCCCCCGCACCGACCTCGAGCACCATCAGCGCGATCAGGAGCGCGTCGGTCCCCGAGGAGACGCCGACGGCGTGCTTCGAGTGGCAGTACGAGGCGAAGTCCCGCTCGAAGTCCTCGACCCGCCTGCCGAGAATGAACGCCTGCGATTCGTACACCTCTTCGGTCACGCGCAGGACTTCATCGCGGATCGAAGCGTACTGTTTGCGCAGATCGAGCAGAGGAACGGCCATGCGGGATTTTTTCCGGCGGCGGAGTGTATCAGATGGCGCGTCGCCGCTGCGCTCGGGGCGTTTTCCGCGCCCCTGGCGGGGCGCGCCCCGGGGGCTTCGCGCTTCGCGCTCACCCCCGGCTACATTCCGCTCCCGGGGGCTTCGCGCTTCGCGCTCGCCCCCGGCTACATTCCGCTCCCGGGGGCTTCGCGCTTCGCGCTCGCCCCCGGCTACATTCCGCGGCCCTGACGGGCCGAGTCGGCGCTCATCGGCGCGCTTCGCGCTCCAACCTCAGGGTGATCGGTGCCCCACTCCCCCACCCACCGCGGGTGACCCCTCACCCTGCCCTCTCCCCGAATCGAAGATCGGGTTCAAAACGGTGTTGCGGACGGGGAGAGGGTGATCGGTGCCCCGCTCCCCCGCCCACCGTTGGTGCCCCCACGCACAGCTAGAACCTCCAGCGGAGGCCGACCGACAGCAGGAGCGGATCGACCGCGAGATCGGTATCGATCGGATCGCCGGCCGCGCGCGTTGCCGGCTCGAACGGGAAGTACTTCCCGTCGAGAACGATGCCGAGCGACGAGGTGACCGAGAAGTCGAGGCCGGCGTTGATCAACCAGGTGAACTCGTCGTCGACCTCGACGTCGCCGATGCCGAGGGCGTCGAGATCGGCGCTGCTCAGGTCCTCCGCCAGGATCCAGGCTCCCCCGACGCCGACATAAGGATCGATGCGGGCGCCGCGGGCGAAATGCCACTGGAGCGTGGCGGTGACGGGAGTCAGATCGAGCGCCCCGAGGTCGAACTGCGGGCCGCCCGGTGCGACCAGAGCGGCGTCGGCGCCGACGGCATACGCGGCGAGCTCGACCGAGAGCGCCCGCCCCATGTGGAAATTGGCGCTGAAGCCGAAACCGGTCTCGGCGTCCCACGCGATCTCGGAAATGGCGGTCGGGTCGGCCGGATCACTCGAGAGGCGGTCTCCCTGAGGCTCCATCCAGGTCGCCCAGGCGGCGACGTCGATCTGGGCGAACGAGGGCGCGGCGAGGAGTCCGAGAATCAGTGCGAACCGAGCGAAACGACCGGTCATAACGCCTCCACTTCGATGTCGATCGAGACGAGATTCTGCAATCATCGTGCTCCCCACGGAAGTGTCGGACCCGACTGGAGCTGCTGCTCGAAGCTCTCGTTGGTCAGCCACATCGGGAGGAGGTTGAAGTAGAACGGCGAGCCCGGAATGCCGCTGGTGCCGCCGGGAAGGCTCGTGTGCGTGCGGAGGGTCCCACTCCCCCCCTCGGCGACGAAACGCCGGACGGGTCCGCTGCCGAACATGAAGCTGTTCAACCCCGCGGCGCGCGGGCTGTGGCTCGACGCGTCGACGACGCCGAACCCGCCGTCGGTCGGAATGCCGGGGAGGCCTGCGAGCGGAGCAGGCCAGCCGATCGCCGCGCTCGGGATCGAGAACTGGGGAATGATGCTGTGGGCGAACACGATCCGGTGCAGTTTTCCCCAGCGGTAGTCGTCGAGGTCGGTCGAGCCGCCGAAGGCGGGGGCGAACTCCGGGCTCGCGAGGAGCGCGAGCGAGTCGGCCAGGCTCTTGAGCACGATGATGTCGCGGCGCGCCGCCGGATCCTGCACGTCGGGGACGTTGAAGAAGTTGATGCCCGAGGCTCCCATCCCGCCGCGTAGCGGAAAGAACTCGAAGAGCTGCTTGAGGGCGGCGAGGGCGACCTCGCCGTCCGGCTTCGGCAGCCCGCCGGCGTCCATCACGCCGTCGACGGTGTTCCTGAGGATCTGGCCGCGCCAGACCGAGTAGATCGTGGCGGCGACGCTGGTCGCGATCTCGGCCTGTGAAGGGTCGGCGCGCACGCCGCCGACGTCGCTGGCGTCGTACCCTTCCGGGATCCCGGTCGGAGTGGAGAGGTCCCATGCGGCGAGACGGGCGACCGCGGCCGACACCGCCGGGCTCGACCCGAGGGCGGCGAGGGCGGGATGCGCCCCGGCTCCCCCCGCGTTCGCATGGGCCCCCAGAATGATCGGCATGAAGAACTCGGCGTCGATCATCACCGTATCGGCCTGCATCGCCTGCATGTCCGCGAACGAGATCTTTCCGCCGCCGGCGAGCCGGTCGCGGATCATCTGCGTGATCCGCCCCGCGCGATAGCCGTCGTAGCCTGGGCTGAGATAGAAGATCCCGCCGCCCGGGCGGACCTGGTTGAGCGGATTTCCGTCGAGGGTGGTCCCGGCGGGGTCGTTGTTCGCGTTGACGAACCAGCCGGCGGGAGGATTGATCAGGTGCGGCATCTCGTTCGCGGGAAGGATCTCGTAGGGAATCGCCTGCCCCGCGGGGGGATTCGTGAGACGGATCCAGTCGTTTCCGCCGCTGCCGTCGCGGATCAGATAGGGAGGCGCTCCCTCCACGCGGTTGTCCTGCAGGTCTTCACGGAGGGGCATCTCGCCGCTCGTGAAGTAGGCGATGTTGCCGTCGACGTCGACGTAGGACCAGTTCTGGGATCCGAAGTCGAACATCTCGAGCCCGCGCTGGAAGTCTTCGAGGTTTCGCGCCTCGTTCCAGACGAGGAACGACTCGATCTCGCGTGTCCCCCAGAGTCCGGTGTACTGGACCGAGATGGCGGTTCCGGCCGCAACGTCGAGCGCGATGATCGGAGCGTTCTTCCGCGGGACGATGAGGGCCGCCTGCGGAATCGGTCCGCCCGGCGGGACGACCACGATGTTGTCCATCGTGCCGTCGCCCGGATTGTTCTTCCGGAAAGTCTGGAGGATCGGCAGGAGCCAGTCGGTCTCACCGTTCGAGCGCGTGCTCAGGCCGGCGGGGGCCGTCGGGTCGAGGACCAGTTGTTCCACGTAAACGTCGGTCACGTCCATCGGATTGCGGGTCGCTCCCCAGGCGATCCGTTCGTTCTGCCCGAGGATGACGAACGGAGTGCCGGGGAACCCCATCCCGATGACGTTGAGATTCGGAGCGCGGAGCGCGATCGGATAGAACGTCGACGGAGTCGAGAGGGCGAGGTGGGGATCGTTCGCCATCAGGGAACGGCCGCTGCTCGTGTGTCTTCCGGCGATCGCCCATTCGTTCGAACCGGCGCGCATCTCTTCGATCCCGAGGTTGCCGAACAGCGCCGTCTTCGACACGCTCTCCCGATACTCCAGCAGAAGCGGCAGCACCGCAGGGCTCATCTGCGAGAATCTCCGCTCGACGTCGACCAGGGGTGAGGGAATCTCGATCAACCCCGGCTTCGCCCCTGCGCCGCTCGCATCGGGAACCGTCGAGGCGGGATTGAACGGACGCGAAGTGAACAGGTCCTCGAAGAAGAGCCTCGTCCCGTCGAACCCGAGCACGTTGCCCGCCGCCATGTAAGTCAGCAGCGCGATGGTGCGATCGATGTCGTCGAGATCGAACGAGAGACTGAAGGCGATCGCTTTCGCGATCACCACCGTGTCGATCGGGGTCCAGGGGTCGACGCGCGTCAGCTCGAGCGCGCCGTATTCGGGCGGAAGGGCCGTCACCGACCCGATCCCGGCGTTCACTCCCGCGGCATAAGCCGCGATCGCTTCCCGAGCACGCGGCGAGATCGCCAGCCAGCTCGCCTCCGCCGCCCGCCGCAGCCCGATCGCGCGCGCCTGGACGTCATTGCCCAGCCCCGCATCGCCGACCAGCTCCGCCAGCGTCCCGCTCGCCGCCTTCCGCGTGAAGTCCATCTGGAACAACCGGTCCTGCGCGTGGACCCATCCCTGGAGGAAAAAGACGTCGTGCCGCGTCCAGGCCGAGATCCGGGCAATCCCCTGCGCGTCCCGATCCACCGTCCCGGGAAATCGCATCCCGGGAAGATCGACCGTCGCCGCCGGGGCGGACGTCACGATCACGAACAGCGCGAGGAAAACGAAACCGAAGATTCTCCGCATGAGGCCTCCGCTCATTTCCACGATCCTGAAAACCGCGCCGATTCTATCGCAGAGCGTCCCGGGCGTCTTGGGCGTCCTGGGGCGCCCGGGGCGTCTGGAACGCGGTCAGCCGGAGCCCGGCGGCAGTCCGGGAGGGGTGGACGGGGGACCGGCAGGGAGTCCCGGATCTGGAATGGCGTCCTGATTCTGGAGAGAGCAGCGAGGCGACGGTTTCAGGCGTTCCTGCGCAACCCATTGATGACACTGATCTACGAGCGCACGTTACGAACGCGGTTTCGCGGCACTCCGGTTGCTCCGTCAGAAGTCAGTCCCCGCGGCCGCGCCGATCAGAAAGTCCGACGGTCGGCGGCGATTCCACGGGGACCGGGCGGGAGGCGGCGAAGGCCGGCCCCGCAGGAGGTGCAGCATGAAGAAGCGGGAGAAGACGCTGTTCGCGATGTCGCCGTGCATGGAAATGCGCTCCGACGCTCTGGGACAGATGCTGTCGGTGCTCCGGAAGCTGGACGAGCTGGCGGTGGCCCTCGGGCCGGCGGGGCGGGAGCGGACGCCGGTCGCGGTCCGGGCGGCTGCGGCGGGAATGCCGGGGCGGCGGGGGGGCGGGCGATGATTGGACGGCCGGCGGATGAGTACGCTATCGTATTCGACGGAGCCGCGGGCCGATTCGCGGCGCCGGTGCCCATCAAGCCCGAAGCGAACGGACTGAAACATCGAGGAGTGGCGGGAGGAACGCGCATGAAAAGGTCCTCCGTCGAGCACCGCCGGAGTTTCTGGGTCCGCGTCGAGAACGCGTGCGGCTCGGTCGACAGCACCGCGGCTCGGATCTCGACCACGAGCACTCGCGGCGGACGGCCCGCCGGCGGCGGCGACTGAGCTCCGACGAATCGAGCGAACACTTCCATTTCGAGGGCCCGGCGGAGACGCCGGGCCCTCGCGTCTGAAGAGCGAATCGCGAATGCAGACTGCATTCGCTCCCCCGGGGATGTCGCTACGCTGCGAAAGGTCGCTTTTCGTGCCGGAAGGGGAATCGCCGGCCGCGCCTGACGGCCGCTCCCCGACCGTGGCGCACCGGCCGGAGGCCGGCCGTACACCCGGTGACGAATCTCCCGCCGGAGCATCGCGGGTGAGAGGCTCGCGGGGCCGCGCGCTGTTACACTGATCGGAAGAACGAGAAACGACATGCCCAGCTCCGGATCGATGCGCGTGCTCATGGTACATTCGGGAGGCGAGCCGTCACGCCGCCTGACCGATCGGCTCCTCTCCTCGAACGGCCCGTCGATTCAGGCGGTTGTGATCGAATCCGTGGCGGAGGCGTGCGAGAGGCTCACCGAGGAGGAGTTCGACGTGATCCTGCTCGATCTGGCCCTCAAGGACGAGCCGGGGCTCGACGGGTTCATCCGGCTCAATGCGCAGGTGCCCGAGACGCCCGTGGTGGTGATCACCTCTCCGGCGACCCAGAAGGTGGCCGCTGCGGCGCTCGAAGCTGGCGCCGCAGACTCCCTGGTCCGCAACGCGATCGACGTCGAGCAGGTGGCCGAGATCCTCTCCGCGGTGGTGCAGAGAAGCCGGTTTCAGGATGCGATCCGGAGAAGGACCCTGCTCGACGAGCGGACCGGCCTGTACTCGCGGAAGGGATTCATCCTGCTCGCTCCCAAGCACCTCGCCCTGGCGGCGCACGGGCGCAAGAGCCTGCTGCTCTCGGCGTTCGAGCTCGACCAGGACCTCGCGGCCCCGGACGCCGTCCTCGAAGCCGCGGGCCGCGTGATCAAGCGGAGCTTCCGCGGATCGGATCTGCTCGCCCACATGGACTCCGACCGGTTCGTCGCGCTGGCGATCGTTCAGCCCGGCGATGCGAGCCATGAGATCCTCGAGCGGCGCCTGCGCGAGCAGATCCACGAGCACAACGCGACTCACGATCAGCCCGCCCATCTGCGCTTCCGGTCCGAAATGGTCCGCGTTCAGCCCGGCCACTCCTGGTCGGTCGAAGACCTCCTCGGCGCACTGCCGAACCCCACGACGATTCTGGAATGAACCGGCGCGTGAGGCCCCTCGAGCCGGGCTCGGGCTCACCTCGCGTCGAGGGCGTCCCGGCGGGAACGGGAGTGCCTGAGGCTCGACGCTCGCCGTTCCCGTCGAATAGACTCTGCGGAATGAGCGCGCCGGCCGCATGTCTGTCCGCCGTCCTTCTGCTGAGCGTCGCGTGCACGTCGGGACTGCAGACGGTTCACGCGCCGACGCAGATCCCGTGGAACAGGGCCGAGGAGCTCATCCTCGAGGGGAACGTTGCGAGGATTCAGAGGTGGAGCGAGGCGGAGCTGCGCCTCCACCTGAAGGACGGGCGGAGCGTGGTCGTCCGTCCTCCGGACCACCGCGCGGTCGAATCGCTGATCGAGCGCTGCGGCGAGCCGTGCGGCGGCCTCGCGATCGAGTGATCGATCCCGATACCCGATCGTCGATCGTCAATCGATCGTCGTCTCGATGGCCTTGCGCCAGCGCGACAGGCCCCAGCCGGTCTCCTCGAGCCAGGACACGAGCGCATCGGCGGGGAGCGGACGACTGAGGAAGTATCCCTGCGCGAGATCGCAGCCCATCTCCGTCAGGACCTTGCAGGTCCACTCGTTGTCGACGCCCTCCGCGACCACCTGCATGCCGAGATTGTGACCGAGGTCGATCGTGGCGCGGACGATCGCGGCGTCGCCGGCGCTGGTGTCCATTCCCATCACGAAGGATTTGTCGATCTTGATCTCGTCGACGGGAAGCTTGCGGAGATGCATCAGGGACGAATAGCCCGTCCCGAAATCGTCGAGCGAGAGTCTGACGCCGATGCCCTGCAGCAGAGAGAGCAGGGCGAGCGCCTGGGGAGGATCGGCCATGAGGCTGCTCTCGGTGATCTCGAGCTTGAGCGAGTGCGGCGAAATGCGCCAGCGGTCGAGGGCGCTGGAGACGATCTGGGGGAGCATGTGGTCCTGGAGGACGCGGCCGGAGATGTTGATGGCGACGTGGATGGGGAGCAGAGCGTCATGCCAGGCGCGGCACTGCCGGAGAGCGTCGTCGATGACCCACTCGGTGATCTCGCGAATGAAGCCGGACCGCTCGGCGGCGGCGAGGAACTCGTCGGGGAGGAGCAGGCCGCGGGAGGGGTGGTTCCAGCGGATCAGCGCTTCGACGCGGGTCACGAGGCCGGAGCGGAGGTGGATCTTGGGCTGATAGTAGAGCTCGAGCTGGCCGTCGGCCAGCGCGAGTCGCAGCTCGACCCCGAGTGTGATGCGGCGGATCCCCGTCTCGTCGAGGTCGGGGGCGTAGAGCGCATATTGGGATCCCCTCCGCTTGGCGTGGTACATGGCGGCATCGGCACGACGCATCAGCGTCTCGGTGTCGAGACCGTGGTCGGGGTAAAGGGCGACGCCGATGCTCGCGCCGATTTCGCACCGCTGATCTTCGACGACGAAGGGGACGTGGAGCGAGTCGAGAATCTTCCTGGCGACGCGAGGGACCGCGGCGGCGTCGCGCACGCCCGGAAGGACGAACGCGAACTCGTCTCCGCCCAGCCGCGCGACGGTATCGGACTCGCGGATCTGATCCCGCAGGCGGATCGCGACCTGCTGCAGAACGATGTCGCCGCTGTGATGGCCGAGGGTGTCGTTGACTTCCTTGAACCCGTCCAGGTCGAGAAGCAGAAGCGCGACCTGACTTCCGCTGCGCCGGGCCGCGCGGATGGCCTGGGTGACCCGGTCCATGAGCAGGATGCGATTCGGCAGCCGCGTGAGCATGTCGTGCAGAGCCTGCTGCTCGAGGGCGGCGAGCTGCGCCTTCTCCTCGCTCACGTCCTTCATGTACGCGACCCAGTACATCACCTCGCCGTCCTCGTCGTGGATCGGAACCAGAAGGAGCTCGAGGTAGTATTCGCTCCCGTTCGCGCGGACGGCCACCGCTTCTCCCTCGAATGCCCGGCGCTGGCAGAGAGGATGGAGCAGGGCGTCCCGCACGGCCTGATCGGTCTCGGCGACTCGAAAGATCTCCAGCGAGCGGCCGATCACCTCGTCCCTCGAGGCGCCCGACATCCTGCAGAACGCCCGGTTCACGAACAGGATCTTCGGCATCCCTTCGGCCCCCGGGGGATGCATGATCACGATCCCGTCGGGCGAGTGCTCGATCGCCAGCGTCGCCAGCTCGAGCGGATCGAGCCCCGCCGACACGCGCTGCACGTCCTGCTCGATCTGCGCGAGCGTCAGCCGGGCCGCCTCCCCCTCCTCCGGCTCGAACAGCGACAGATGAGCCACGGAAGACTCCCGAAGGAGCCGGATGACGGTCGCTTTCGGCGTGTCCATGGGTCTCTGGATCCGGTAGGCCGGGAGTGTATCGCACACGCTCCGATCCGTCATCGGACCGATGACTACGGCGCTCGCGGGCCGAGGCGGCCGGATTCGAGGCTGAAAAAAAGGGCGCGCCCTTCCGGGCGCGCCCAGCTTCCAGGTTCGACTCCGCTCAGAACGGACTCTGAAGGATGATCAGCTCCGCGACCAGCCCTTCCCCTTCCTTCCTCGCCCTCACGTGGACTCGATCGCCCTCCTCCAGATCGGAGGCGCTCAGCATCGTTCCGCCCCTGCGGATGACGGTCTCACCGTCGATGGTCGCCGTGGTCGGGCCCTTGCCGGCCGCGTCGACCGTGATCGAATCGTCGCTCACTTCGGTGATCAGCCCTTCGAGCTCGACCTTCGCCCCGACCTCCGGCTCGTCTCCCTCTTCGCCGTCTTCCTCGAAGTCCTGGAGGATCACCAGACGCGCGACCAGCCCGTCCCCGTCGTCCGGCTGCGCCATGACGTGGACCTTGTCGTCCACGGCCAGATCGGCCGGCTCCAGCCACTCGTTCCCTTTTCGAATGACGGTGTTCTCGTCGAATGCAGCCGTGGTCTCGCCTTTGCCGGCGGCATCCACCGTGATCGACTCGTCGGACACCGCGACGATCTTTCCCTGGAGCTGCAGCGCGCGCGCGATCGACGGACGACGGCGCCCGCGGCTCGCCTCACCTCGCTCCAGATCGATCATCACGTCAGCCGAAGCGACGCCCCCGAGCTGATAGGCCGCCGAGATTCCGTCGCTCCCTCGCTCGAACTGCAGCGTCGCACCCTTCGGAACACCCGAGAAGAGGAATCTTCCATCCTCGGCCAGAACGACTTCCATCCCCGTTCCGGGGACCGAAACGACGATCCCCGCCGGGCTGCCGCCCGCGAGATCGCCGACCAGAACGACCTGGCCCGTCACGACGCCCTTTCCGAAGGCGCCGGTAATGTCGTTCTCCCTTTCGCATCCGGCGGCCAGCACTACCGCCACCAGCGCGAGCAGAGTCAACGTGAGCTTCTTCATCATTTCCCTCCAGACTACGAAGAGGGCGCCATGCCCTCTTCACGCAGTTTGCAACCTTGTTCCGCTCAATGTAAGGCCAGCGGCCGGCGGGGCGAGTGAGCACGCTCACGTTCCGCCCGATTCGAAGGCCTCTCTCGAAGGGGAAGCGCCGTGGAATCAGGGATTTCGTGTGGCCGGCGATTTCATCCCCGGCGGGCGGGCGGTGACGCGGGTTGCCGGTCGGCGCGCGACCCCCACCCGCCGGGGATGAAATGCAGAATGCAGAGTGCAGAATGAAGAATCCAGAAATGGCCGATGGCTGAATTCGCGTACGGTAACCCGGCCACCCGCCCTTTTTGGATTCTTCATTCTGCACTCTGCATTCTGCATTCGCTCCACGTCATGTGGACCCGCGGGCGAGATCTCGAGCGCCTCCGGCCGCCCATCCCGCACCGGCCACGACACCCGGCCGAGGCGGCGAG
>DATKCD010000070.1:0-11945 GCA_035544735.1 Thermoanaerobaculia bacterium | reverse complement strand
TCGGAGAAGTTGTACAGAGAGATCTTCCCCGGCTCGACCTCGAGCAGCTCACAGATCTCGTGCGCGAGGCTCGGATGCGCGCGGCCGGAGAAGACTTTCAGCGGACCATACATCGGATTGCGACTCGAAGGCGGGATCCCGGTTGCGACGGGCGCATTATACCGGCCCGGACTCGGAAATGGAGACTGCAGGCATCGGCGCACGGAGCGGCCTCGTCGGGGTCGAGCAGCTCGACGCGGTGCGGTCGGGAAATTCGAAGAGGAAGGTGGTGCGCCCAAGAGGATTCGAACCTCTGACCTACAGCTCCGGAGGCTGCCGCTCTATCCAGCTGAGCTATGGGCGCGGAAGCGCGCGCCGGTTCGAGTCGCATCCCTCGCGCGCGTGCAATCGGAACGCGCTGCGGCACCGAACTATTGCACCCGCGCGGGGGCGGCTGCGATCGGATCGAAGCCTTCCGTCGGGCACGGACTGCCCCCCCAATTTCGGTGTCACGACATTTGCAGACGGCCACGCCGGGCGCCCGAAGGGGGCCGTCCGCCCGGAGGACCGATTGCCGATCGGAGATCAGCTCCGCCAGACCCGCCGCCTGCGGCACCTCTCGCTCCAGCAGGTCGCCGCGAACGCCGGCATCAGCGCGGCGACCCTCTCGCGGATCGAGACCGGCAAGCAGTCGCTCGACGTCGCTCTGTTCATCGAGCTCGCACGGATTCTCGAGGTCCCCCCCGCCTCGTTTTTCGGGCCGGAGTCGGACGACGGGGTGGCAGATCTCCGGCAGGCGGTCCTCGCGCTACCGCCCCGCATGCGCGCCGAGCTCTGGACGGCTCTCGCACGGCACGCGGCGGAACGGGGCGATCCGGCGCCGGACCGCATCCCGGAGCTGCTCGCTCAGGTCGACCTGCTCCGGGCCGAGCTCCTATCGATGAGCTCGCACTCAGGCCGCCCGGCCCGCGGCCGCGGCTTGCGGCCGGGGTCGTCCGGGTCTAGAGTGAGAGAGGACTCAGTCGACGAGCCGGAAAGTCCATCGATCCGGAGGACGCCATGACCGCGAACGGCATCCACGTCATCCGGGACGGAGACCGCTGGTGGGTGCTTCGGGAGGGCGAGAGCGGCGTCCCGAGCTCGACGTTCCTGGACGCGCGCGACGCGATCCGGACCGGGCGCGCCCTCGCGCGCAGAGAGCGGACCGAGTTCACCCTCTACGACGAGCAGGGACGCGTGCGCGCCTGGAACGATTTCCGCCAGGCAGGGTGAGCCCCGAACCGCCTCATTCCGCACTCCGCCGCGTCGCCCAAAAGGCGCCGAACGCGAGCGCCCACGCCCCGACCACCTGATATCCCTGCCAGAGCGCGAACCAGAAGTTCGCTTCCGCCGCGCCGTATCTTTCCCCCGTCGCCCCCTCGAGCGAGACCGCGAGCCCGGAGTGAATCGCGGCGATCACGGCGATCACGTGACCGGCGGCGAGAGCTGCGAGGGCGATCACACCCCACTTCCAGCGGCCCAGCGGGCGCGGGTCCCACATCCAGAGCGCCGCCAGGAGCACCAGATTCGAGGTCACCGGAGCCATCGACACCCGGACTCGCGCCCGCGGCTGCTCGACCGGTCCGGCGATCACCACCTCCCTTCCCGCGCTCACCGCGATCGCCCCCTCCCCTTCCGCACGAAAAGCCGAGCCGGCGACCGCTCCCACGAGGCGGTGATACGGACCGGCGAGCAGCAGCCAGAGCGCGAGCCCGCCGGCGAACCCGGCCAGCACCCTAAGCGGACGCGGGACTCTGCGGCGGGGCAACTCGAGCGCTCCAGACGAGGAACATCGCGATGGTCAGAACGAAGATCACGGCCTGCCAGACCGTGACGTGAAACGTCTCGAACAGATGCGGGTAGTCGCGGCCCAGCACGTAGAGGCTCGTCACGCGCACCAGATTGAGCGCCTCGATCGCGAGGGTCCCTCCCACGACTCCGATCAGCTTCGCCTTCCAGCTCGCCGGGAACGCCAGGACCGCGGCGACCAGGAGCAGCACCGCCTCCAGCCCGTTGCAGCCGTTCTTCACGTCGACGGCGAATCGGGGCGAGCGGATCATCGTCCCCTCCCGCACGACCGGCTCGCCCACTCCGTTCAGCACCCACGCCGAGGCCGCCGTGATCGCTTCCGAAAAGGGAGTCACGACGTGACGGTCGACCGGCCGCAGCGCGACGGCCAGGTAGAGCACGACGATCAGGAGGGCGAACTTCAGCAGAAAAGTGGCTCGCGGACGCATCGCGCCAGTGTACCCGGTCCCTCACCCTGCCCTCTCCCCGAATCGAAGATCGCGTTCCAATGTCAATCCGGATACTTCGTTGACAGTAGTCCGGAGACATCGTTTACAGAAGTCCAAGGACATCGTTTACAACCCAAAGACATCGAGTACAGGTCAAGATAAATGGGAGGTCGGGGCACGGCCGCCCGCCCAGCTGCAGATGGCGCATTCCATCGCGCGATGCCGCAGCGCCGGGCAGTGCTCGCGCCCGAAGTAGATCATCTGCAGGTGGCGCCTCCCCCACTCCTCCGGCGGAAAGAGACTGCGGAGGTCGCGCTCGGTCTGCCTCACGTTCGTTCCGCGGGAGAGCTTCCACCGGCGCGCGAGCCGGTGGATGTGCGTGTCGACCGGAAACGCCGGCTCGCCGAACGCCTGCGCCATCACGACGCTCGCGGTCTTGTGCCCCACGCCCGGGAGCGCCTCGAGCTCCTCGAGCGTCCGGGGAACCTCTCCCCCGTGCTCGGCGACCAGGATCGCGGCGAGCTTCCTGATGTTCTTTGCCTTCGACGGCGCGAGCCCGCAGCTCCGGATCGCGCCGAGGATTCGCGCTTCGGAGAGCCGCGCCATCCGCTCGGCGGTGGAGGCGAGGGCGAACAGAGCGGGAGTCACGCGGTTCACCTGCGCATCGGTCGTCTGCGCGGAGAGGAGCACGGCGACGAGGAGGGTGAACGGATCGTCGTGCCGGAGCGGGATCGCCGGCTCGGGATAGAGCCGGTCGAGGATCTCGCCGATGCGCGCCGCCCGTTCCCGCCGTTTCATCGCGCGGCATTCTAATCCGGTCGCACCTCGATCTTCGCCTTGCGCCATCGCTTCTGATGCGGCGGCGAGGAGCGGGCAGCCGCATCCTCACGGGCGCATATCGTGCATTTCCGCGCCGCGCAGGGAGATGATTCCGCCGATGAAACGCCTGCTCGCTCTCGAATTCGCGATCTCGCTCACTCTCGAGCTCCCGAGCGCGTCCCCGGAATCGTCCGTCTGAGGAGGTCACGCGTGCGAAGGGCGATCATCGTGCCGTCGATGCTGCTGCTCCTGGGACTGGCGGCACCGGGGCTGGCGCAGCAGCGAACGGCGTTCGGAACGGGACACTCGCCGATCGCCGAAGCGGGTCCCGGCCTCGATCTGCTCGCATGGAACGACGGGACGGCGATCCGGGCGAGCCGGATCGACTCCGCCGGAAGGGCGATGGACGTCCCGCCGCTCGTCGTCGGATCGGTTTCTTCGCCGTCCTCGCCCGGCCTGGCCTGGGACGGCGGCGCGTTCGTCGTCGCCTGGTGGGACGGAGCCGCGCTACGGGCGCGAAGGATCGATGCGGGCGGCGGGCGGGGACCGCTGCTCTCGGCGACGCCCTCCCGCCCCGCGACCGATCTCGCCGTCGGAAGCTCGGGGGATGGATCGGCGGTCGTCTTTCTCGGACCGGCGCGCGCCCGGGCGCTGATCGGCACCGAGTCGATCGAGCTCGACGAGCCCGACGCGTCGGGCGGCCTCGCGATGGATGGGGAGGAGGTGGCCATCGAATGGACCGGGGAGCGCTACCTCGGACTCTCGCGCGGCCGCTGGCTCGCCGACGGCTGCTCGGAGCCGCGCTGCATCGTCGCCGCCGGCTTCGATCGCGAAGCCCGCGCACTGACGGGACCTTCGATCGTCGCCGAAGAGGCCGCATCCGGATCGCTGAGCACGGCCGTGGCCGGAGGCGTGCTCGTTTCGTGGCTCGGCCTCGGAAGCCGCGACACGGAGATGCAGCTCCTCCGATTCCCCTCGCCCGGAAGTCGCGGCGGGCGATCGGCGACCCGCGTCCCGTTTCCCCTCCGACTTCGGAGCGGCTGGACGCCGTTCGCCACGGGAGGAAAGCTGCTGTTCCTGATCGACGACGATCTGGTGCTTCGCGAGGCGACCCTGTTCGACGTCGAGACCGGCGAGAGGGTCGCGGCTCTGCTCTCCCATTCGGGTGCGGTCGTGGTGGCTCCCCGGTCGGGCAGCGGCACGCTCACAATCCAGCGTCCCGCGCCGGCGCGATTCGACGTCGCGATCCGACCGGTCTTCGCCGCTCCCGACCGGGTCTGGGTGAAGATCGAGAACCGCGGCCCCGACTCCCCCGACGCCATCCACCTCTGGGTGCGGGGTGAGGTCCGATCGTTCTCTTCGCTAGGAGGAGGCCGCATCGAGGAATCGGGGCCGCTCTCGCTCATCCGCTTCCCCGGGCAGCTTCACAAGGGAGCCGGCTACGAGGTGAGCCTCTCGCTGCGCGAGCCGATCGATCCGGAGCGCTTCGAAGCGTGGGTCTGGGCGGCGGGGACCGACCTCGATGCGACGAACAACCGGCTCGGACCGGAGGCGGAGGTTCCGCCCGACGCCCCGTCGCGGCGACGGCCGCTCGGGCGGCCGTGAGGTGGAAGCCAACTGCCGGAGCTGCGGCCAGGGGTGGGTGGCGGGTGGAGGGTTGGGGGGGGCCGGGGCGCTCGAGATCTCGCCCGCGGGTCCGCAGGACGTGCAGCGAATGCAGAATGCAGAATGCAGAATGCAGAATGCAGAATCCAAAAGGGGCCGGTGGCCTGGTTACAGACGAATCCAGCCAACGGCCATTTCTGGATTCTTCATTCTGCATTCTGGCATTTCGTCCTACGCTTTCCGAGCGGCCTCGTTGGCTGGGACTCTGCCGACAGAACGCAGAGGTGGTGAGGAGGGCCACCGCGTGCGCCGGCTGGGGCGGGGTGGAGGCCGGCACCACACCGCCCGCTTGCGCTTACTTCACGGCGACGGCGCGGGCCTGCTTGATGTCGGTCACGCCCTTGAAGGCCTTCTGGATCGCATCCTGGAGCAGGGTGGTCATCCCCTGCTGCATGGAGAGCTCGCGGAGCTCGTCGATCGGGGCGCGGCGCTGGACGGCCTTTTTGATGTCGTCGGTGCCGACGAGCAGCTCGTGCACGCCCATCCGGCCGCGGTAGCCGGTGTCCCCACAGTCCCGGCAACCCTTCGGACGATAGAGCGTCGTTCCCTTGCCGAGCTCGATTCCAGACAGCGGCCACCACTTCGGCCCGTAGACCTCCATGATGTCGCCGATCTCCTGCTTGTTCGGGGTGTACGCCTCCTTGCATTTGCTGCAGAGGGTGCGGATCAGGCGCTGGGCCATGATGCCGAGCAGTGCGTCGGCGAAGTTGAAGGGATCGATCTCCATGTCGAGCAGGCGGGTGATGGTCTCTGGGGCGGAGTTGGTGTGGAGGGTGGAGAAGACGAGGTGACCGGTGAGGGAGGCCTCGATGCCGATCGCGGCGGTTTCGTGGTCGCGCATCTCGCCGACCATGATGACGTCGGGATCGGCGCGGAGGAACGAGCGCATCGCGGCGGCGAAGGTGAAGTCGATCTTCGGATGCACCTGCACCTGGCGCAGGCCTTTCTGGGTGATCTCGACCGGGTCCTCGGCGGTCCAGATCTTCATGTCCTCCGTGTTGATGAAGCCGAGCGCGGAGTGGAGCGTGGTCGTCTTTCCGGAGCCGGTCGGACCGACGACCAGGCAGATCCCGTAGGGTTTGGCGACGATCTCTTTGAACTTTTCCAGGTTGCGCTCGCTGAAGCCCATCCGGTCGAGCGGCAGGGGCTTCGATCCGGCCAGGATGCGCATGACGACGTCCTCGTTGCTGTTCGCGGTCGGCATCGTCGCGACGCGGAGCTCGATGACTCCCTTCGAGAACTTGAACCGGATCTTCCCGTCCTGCGGCTTGCGGCGCTCGGAGATGTCGAGCTTGGCCATGATCTTGAGCCGCTGGACCAGGGCGTTGCGGTGCGCGCCGGGGATCTCGAGGTACTTCTGGCAGTCGCCGTCGATGCGCAACCGGATCAGGCAGGGGTTCTTCGCCCCCTCCGGCTCGACGTGAATGTCGGAGGCACCCCGCGCGTAGGCGTCGAGGATGATCTGGTTCGCGAGCTTCACGATCCCGGAGTCGGTCTCGTCGATCTCGGGCTCGCTGCTCAGCAGCTCCTCCTCGTTCTCCACCTCGCCGTCACCGAGCTCGGTGAGGATCTTGGTCACGTCAGTGCCCTGTGAGGGTCCTTCGAGCGACTCTCCGTACGAGCCGGCGACGTATTTCAGAATGTCGTCCTTGAGGCCGATCCAGAAGTCGTAGCGCGCGGAGAGCGACATCGCGCGGATCGCATCGAGGCGCGTCAGGTCGTGCGGATCGTCGACCGCCATGATCATCACGCCCTGCTTGCGCTCGACCGGCGCGCACGTGTACTTCTTCCAGATGTCCGAGCCGACCCGCTGCTTCAGATCCTCCGGGATCGTCTGGACTCCGTCGTAGTTGAAGAACTGCGTGCTGTAGAACGCGGCGAGCGAGCGACCGAGCTCGTCCTTCGGAACGTTGTGATCCTCGACCAGGACGGTGCCGACGTCGACGTTGTTGAGCCGCGCGCTCGAAGCCGCCGCTTCGAGGTCCTTCTCCGAGATGACTCCCTTGTCGATGAGCTGTCCGAATTTCGAAGGCTTCGACTGCCTCGTCGCGCGATGCTGGTTGTAGAACGCGATCCCCAGGATCCTCGCGATCTCCTCGGCCGCCTCCACGTCCTGCGGCGTGAACACCCCTCCCCGGCGCTTATTGATCATCTGGATCACGCCGAGCATGTACTTCTCGAACAGGATCGGAACGGCCAGCACGCTGCGCGTGCGGAACCCGCTCTGCTTGTCCCACCGCTGGTCGAACCGGAGATTGGGGTGGAGGGCCTGCAGTTCGGCCGCGTCGTATGCATCGGTGATGTTGATCGTCCGGCGGCTCAGCGCCGTGAAGCCTGCGATCGAAGCGAACGACTTCGGGACCCGGATCTCCTTCGGAACGTCACCCGCCTTCTGGAGCGAGTAGAGCTCCTGGTTCTTGGTGTCGATGGCGTAGATCGTCAGCCGCTCCGCATCGAGCAGTTCCAGAATCCGGTCCTTCAGTGAGATCAGGATCTGCTGGATCGACTCGGCCGAGTTGATCTGGTTGGTGATCTGACTCAGTTTCCGCCGATAGTCGAGCTCGCGCTCCATCGACGGGGCGGCCTGCACGGACATGGTCGGACTCCCGGATTGACGGTCTGGACCTCTGGTCTCTGAAGGATAGCGCCCGGGGAGGGGGGAGTCTAGTGGACTGTAACGACAGAGTCAGTAGTAGATGGCGCCGGTATCGGCGGCGTGAGCGAGGCGCGGCGACGCAGGCATAGCGGGACTATGCTGAGGAGCCGCAACGAAGCTCACGGCGTCGAGACCAAGCCAGGTGATACTGATTCTGTCGTTACAGTCCACTAGGGATCTCGGGGGTGCTACGGCACGCGGACCGGTACGTACGACGACTGCGGACGGCCGCTGCGGAAGGTCCGCGTGATGTAGAGCCGGAGATAGGTGCCGCTCTGGGCGCGCTCGACGATCCGCTGGACTTCGGCGGCCGTATTGACGCGCCGGCCGTTGATCTCGACGATCACGTCGCCTTCGAGCAGTCCAGCCTCGCCGGCGGGCGAGACCGGCCGCACGTGAGCGATGACCACGCCCTGGACGTCCTCGGCGATCCCGTACATCCGGCGGGTATTCTGAGTGAGGTCCTGGATCGAGATGCCGATCTTGCTGCGGCTCGAATCGGCGGGATCATCGGTCTCGACGGTCGGCAGGCCCTCATCGGCGGGGCGCTCTCCCGCTGTGACGGTCACCGTTCTCGGTTCTCCGTCACGGATCAACTCGACGCGAATCCTGCTTCCCGGGGGCTGATCGGAAACGTAGTCGATCAGATCGCGGCTGCGTCGGATCATCACGTCGTCGACCCTGAGGACCACGTCGCCTCGCTGGATCCCACCCTGGTCGGCGGGTCCGTCGGGAGTGACGCTCTGGACCAGGACGCCGTCGGTTCCGGGAAGGTCGAAGGCTTCCATGTACCGCTGGTCGACTTCTTCGATGTAGATACCGAGATAGCCCCGGACCACGCGCCCCTGATCGCGGAGCTGCGGATAGATCTTCTTCGCGACGTTGACCGGAACCGCGAACCCGATGTTCTGTCCGATCCCGCTGATCGCGGTATTGATTCCGACGACCTCGCCTCGGAGGTTCAGGAGCGGCCCGCCGGAGTTTCCGCGGTTGATCGCCGCGTCCGTCTGAATGAAGTTCTCGAACGAGCGCGTCGTCTCACTCATGCCGAGCGCCCGCCCTTTCGCCGAGATCACGCCCACCGTGAGGGTGTTCTCGAACTGGAGCGGGTTCCCGATCGCGATCGCCCAGTCGCCGACCCGGACCCGGTCCGAGTCGCCGAAGCGAACCGTCGGCAACGCCTCTCGCACGTCGATCTTCAGAAGCGCGATGTCGGTCGCCGGATCGCGTCCGACGACCTTCGCCTCGGCCGTCTTCTCACCCTGACCGTAGTGCACTTCGATCTTCGAAGCGCGCTCGACCACGTGGTTGTTCGTGATCACGTATCCGTCCGGGGAGATGATGAATCCCGATCCGCCGCTGGGAAGGATCTGCTGCTCGTCGGGGAAGCGTTGCGGACCTCGCGGACCGAAGAAGAAGTCGAACGGATCGACCCCTCGGCCGCGCTGGCCCGGCTCGATGATCTCGGTGCTCGTGATCGACACCACGGCCGGCATGACCCGCTCGGCCAGATCGGCGAACGAGGGAAGCGCCACCGTCGGGATCGTCCCTTCCTCGGTGATCTCCTGCGCGCTGGAGCCGGCCAGCCAGCCGAAATCGGCCGTCAGGACCATTCCCGCGGCCACGGATGCCACGATGATCGCGGCGATCGAAAGATTCGTCTTGAGCCTCTGCGTGATTGCCAAGGAACAACCTCCTGTTTCGTCCTGATGCGATCGAGCTCGGGTTGCGATGGGGAGCGGTGCGTGGGCGTGCATCGCTGGTGCCACGGCCGGAGAGCTTCGAGACCGGTCCCCGCCTTCTCTGACGCGGCACCCGGTAGAATGTTTCTCGGGGGCCCGGTTGTTCCAAGGGCGGGTTGTGAAACTGATGTCACAATTGGAAACGTATCGCATCGCACCATTCGAGATCGGCGGGGTCCGCATCGATCCACCCCTGGCCCTCGCGCCGATGGCCGAGGTGACCGATACGCATTACCGCTCGCTGGTGAAGGAGCTCGGCGGGGTCGGCCTGGTGGTGTCCGAGTTCATCTCGGCCGAGGGTCTCACGCGAAAGAATGCGCGGAGCCGCCAGATGCTGGCCTTCGACCCGTCCGAGCGCCCCGTCGCGATCCAGATCTATGGTGGAGATCCCGACCGCATGGACGAGGCGGCCGCGATCGTCGAAGACCAGGGCGTCGACATCGTCGACGTGAACATGGGCTGTCCCGTGAAGAAGGTCGTCGCCAGCGGCGCCGGCTCCGGCCTGCTCCGCGACTTCGACCGGGCGGCGCGCGTGGTCGAGAAGATCGTCCGCCGCGTCGCCATCCCCGTGACCGTGAAGGTCCGCAAGGGTTGGGAGAGCGACGACGTGCTCCCGCTGCTCGTGCGATTCGAGCAGATCGGCGTGTCGTCGATCGCCATCCACGGCCGCACGCGCCAGGAGGCCTACACCGGCGCCTCCGACTGGGATTACATCGCCCGCGTGAAGGCGGCCCTGAAGATCCCCGTGTTCGGCAACGGCGACGTCCGCACGCCCGAAGACGCCGTCCGGATGTTCGAGCGAACCCGCTGCGACGGCGTGATGATCGGGCGTGCCGCGCTCCACAATCCGTTCATCTTCCGCGACATCGGCGCGTTTCTCTCGGGCTCGCAGGTCGACGACGAGACGACCCGCCGGATCGAAGCCATGGAGACCTATCTGCGGAAGATCGATGCGGCACCACAGCCCGACAAATGGAAGCTTCACAAGGCGCGCACGGTCCTCGGGTGGTTCTCGAAGGGCATCCCGAACGGCAAGCATCTCCGCCAGGGGCTTGCGGACGTCACGTCGATCGACGAGGTCATGCGGCTGCTCGACGTGACTCGCGCGCTCGCCGCCTGATTCCCGCACACTCTGCGCCGCCGCCACGGCTCCGGAACGGACCCCGATGTTTCCGCCGCATCTCGCACAGATTCTCGATCGCTTCGGCGTTCCCGCCGATACGCAGGCCGCCCTGTACGATCTCTATCTCTTCCTCGGCGCCGAGGGGCTCGACGCCTTCGCCGAATGGAGCTCCAGGCGCGGCAACGATCCGACGAGCTCCCGCCCGGAAGATCTCTCCGAAGTCTGGAAAATCGCGGTCGAGCGTTACCTCGGGAAACATCACGGCTCGTGGATCGTCGGCGATCCGACGCCCACTCTGTTTCATCCCCGCGAAGGGGAGGGGCGGTTCTCGGGCGTCGCCGCCCCGGTAGGCCCGTTCGAGGCGGCGGCCGAGGGGCTCGCCGGCGAGGCTGCCCGGGCGGCCGGGGCGATGGTCGGCCCAGATCAGCCGCTTCCGCCGGGCGTCCTGATCCTCTCCCGCAACGGCCACTATGGCGGAAGACCGAAGACGATCTCGTTCGACGTCGTCGCGGATCGGCTCGAAGACGCGGTCGCACTCTCGGCCGCGGAGGGAAGGCAGCACACCCTCCCCGGCTCGGCGGGCGAGACGACTGCATCGCTCGACGGGTCCGCCGCCCTGATCTGGGAAGTCCAGCCGAACGTCCTCAAGCCGGAGGGTGATCGGAACCGCGAGATCCGATCGATCCTCGGGCGGCACCGCAACTGGCACGTCGCGACCCTCACCGCCGCCATCCTCTGGCTTCGCCTGAAGGTCAGCGATCTCTGGATCCTCCGCGGCGAGGCGCTCACCATCGTCCACGAGGTCAATCCGGCCCGCCCCGTCGGCGAGGTGATCGTCGAGCACCACGACAGAACGGTCAAACGCGTCTCCGAGAGCCTCGGCGTGTTCCTCGTCGATCCTCCCCCTCACGACGCCGGAATGCTCCTCGAGACCGAGATCCCGAACGAATCTCTCCGGAAGGGGCTCGAGCGGGAGGGGGCGGCGCCGTTCCTCTGGCGGCTCCGCTGGTGAGCCTGGCCCGGGAAGCCGCTCCCACGCATCGTTGTTCCTCCACCCGCATGGCTGAAAACGCTCTCGCCGCGACCCGGGTCGGCATGATCTCCCTCGGCTGTCCGAAGAACCTCGTCGACGCCGAGATCATGCTCGGACAGCTCCGCGGGGAGGGGGAGGTCGAGCTGACCAGCGATCTGGCCGAGGCGGACGTGGTGATCGTCAACACGTGCGGCTTCATCGACGCGGCCCGGAAGGAATCGATCGACACGATCCTCGAGATCGCCGAGCGCAAGACCTCGGGCGTGAGGCGGCTCGTCGTCACGGGATGCATGGTCCAGAAGTACCGAAGCGAGCTGCAGGAAGCGATTCCCGAGATCGATGCGTTCGTCGGGCTCGATCATCTCGAGCGGATCACCGCCGCGGTCGCCGGTTCCCCTGTGGACGATGCCTCGCCGGTGAAGCGGAAGATGTCGGCTCGCCTCTACGAGGACCTCCCGCGCGTGCTCACTCACGGCGCGAATCACGCCTATCTCAAGGTGTCCGAGGGGTGCTCGAATCCCTGTACGTTCTGCGCGATCCCTCAGATGCGCGGGAAGTTCAGGAGCAGGTCGATCGACTCGCTGGTCGGAGAGGCGAAGCAGCTCGAGCGGAGCGGCGTCAGGGAGCTCTGTCTGATCGCGCAGGACACGAC
>DATKCD010000069.1:0-4916 GCA_035544735.1 Thermoanaerobaculia bacterium | reverse complement strand
ATGGGCGAGCGGATCGGCGAAAAGATGTCGACGTGGCGATTCCCCGGCGTGCTCCAGCGCATCGGCGTCTGCTATCTCGTCGCGGGCCTCATCTGGCTGAAGACCACGCGGAGAGCGCAGATCGCGATCACCGCCGCGCTCCTTTTCGGCTACTGGATCCTCTCGACTGTCGTTCCCGTCCCGGGGTCGGGGCTTCTCGGAGCCGCAACGCTCGACCGCCCCTCCGAGACGCTCGCCGCCTGGCTCGACCGCGCGGTCTTCGGAGCCCACGTCTGGTCGCAGTCGAAGACGTGGGACCCCGAGGGGCTGCTGTCGACCCTCCCGGCGATCGCAACGGTCTTTCTCGGGATCTTCGCCGGAGAGCTGATCGGATCGAGAAAGCCGCTGAGCGAACGGCTGAGCGAGCTCTTCGCCTGGGGCGTCGGGTGGACCATCGCCGGCGCGGTCTGGGGATGGTTCTTCCCGATCAACAAGAACCTCTGGACCAGCTCGTTCACGCTCTTCACCGCCGGCCTCGGGGCGCTCGTTCTCGGCCTCTGCATCTGGATGATCGAGGTCCGGGGATGGAAGGGGAAGTGGACGACGCCGTTCATCGTCTTCGGGGTGAATCCGATCCTCGCGTACGTCGGCGCCGGGCTGATGGCGAAGCTGATCTACTCGATCATCCGGGTCCCGTGGAACGGCGGTACGATCTCGCTCCAGGCGGCGATCTACCAGACGGCGTTCCTCTCGTGGCTGCCGCCGAAGGCCGCCTCTCTCGCGTTCGCGATCTCGTTCGTCCTGGTCTGGCTCGCCATCCTCTGGCCGCTCTGGAAGAAGGGCGTCTACGTCAAAGTGTGACGAGGCATGAGCGTCCGATGCGTCCGATACTCCCTCTGATTCTCGCCGCGCTCGCCGCGGCGCCGCTCGCCGGAGCGGAGCGCCCGAAGGTCGAGCGGTTCTTTCCGATGGCCGTCTGGTACGGCGGCGGGAAGGCGCGCGCTCCGATGCTCGAACCCGATCCGGAGAAGAAGATCGAGGTCTGGCGGAAGGACGTGAAGACGATCCGCTCGCTCGGTTTCAACACGATCCGCACGTGGGTCGACTGGGCGACCGCCGAGCCGAAGGAAGGGAAGTACGACTTCCGCACCCTCGACGTCCTCGCGAAGCTCGCCGAAGAGGAAGGACTCCGCCTCGTCATCCAGGTCTACGTCGACTCGGCGCCCGACTGGGTCGGCGAGAAATATCCCGACTCGCACTTCATCTCGATCAGCGGCGACGTCATGCCTTCGCATGCGGCGCCCGGTTACTGCCTCGACCATCCCGGCGTTGGCCGCGCGATCCTCGGTTTCTACGAGGCGCTCTCCAGGAACATGCAGGGAAAGAAGGCGTTCCTCGGATGGGATCTCTGGAGCGAGCCGCACATCATCAACTGGGCCTACGCGACCTGGCTCCCGAGCGCCGAGTTCTGCTTCTGCCCCTACACGCAGGCGCGCTTCCGTGAATGGCTCAGGAAGAAGTACGGCACGCTCGACGCTCTCAACCAGGCGTGGTACCGGCGCTTCGAGAGGTGGGAGGACGTCGGCCCGAACCGCCTCGGCACGATCCTCTCGTACAGCGATTTCATCGACTGGCGGTTCTTCATCCGCGAGAAGCTCGCCGAGGATCTCGAGGCGCGGTTCGAAGCGGTGAAAGGGCCGCTGCCCGGCAAGGTAGCGACGAGTCACGCCGCATCGCCAAACCTCTTCACCTCGCCGCTCGGCGGCGACGGGAGCCCCGACGATCTGAAGATGGCGGGCGTGGTCGACTACTTCGGGACCTCGTTCTATCCGAAGCACTCGGCGCCGGTGGGACGCGACGTCCCGTGGCGCGGAGCGCTGCTCGATTTCGCCAAGTCGGTCGGCTACGCGCGCTCGGACGGGTTCTGGGTCGGCGAGCTGCAGGCCGGCTTCGGGACGATCGCGCTGCGCATCAGCTCGACCGTCACTCCCGCCGACGAGACGATCTGGATCTGGAGCGCCCTCGCCCGCGGCGCGAAAGCGGTCAACGTCTACGCCTACTATCCGATGAGCTCGGGCTACGAATCGGGCGGCTTCGGCCTGATCAACCTCGACGGCAGCATCACCGACCGGGCGCGAGCCGCCGGCGCCGCCTCGCGCGTGGTCGATCGCAACCAGGAGCTGTTCCTCGACGCGAGGCCGAAGGCGGCCGAGGTCGGGATCGTCTACAACCCCCTTTCGTACATGGTCGGCGGGCGCCGCCCGCAGTACGCCGCCGTCGGCCACGGGGAGACGCTCAGCATCGAGCGCAACTCGATGCTCGGCCCCTACCGCGCCATCTTCCCGACCAACGTCCCCGTCGACTACGTCCACGTCGATCAGATCGCCGGAGGCGAAGCGGCGAAGTACAAGCTGATCTATTTCCCGTATCCGCTGATGCTCTCCGAGCCGGTGGCGAAGGGGCTGGTCGAGTTCGTGCGGGGAGGCGGCGCGCTGGTGACCGAGGCGCGAGCGGCGTGGAACGACGAGCGGGGCTACGCCGCCGAAGTCATTCCGGGATTCGGTCTGAGCGAGGTCTGTGCCTGCCGGGAAGAGGCGATCCAGACGACCGAGAGCCAGAAGACGGAGATGACGCTGGCGACGGCGGCGCTCGGGCTCGAGGAGGGGACGCTCCTTCGAGGGTCGCTGTTCGAGGAATCGCTCGCGGCGACCTCCCCCCGCGCCACCGTGCTGGCGCGCTGGGCGGACGGCTCGCCGGCGATGATCGCCTCGAGCTTCGGGAAAGGCAAGATGTTGACCATCGGTACGTTCTTCGGCTCGTCTTTCGAGAACGACCGCGACCCGGCGGTCGGGCGCCTCCTCCGGGGGCTGCTCGACTGGGCCGGGGTGTCGCGGCCGGTGACGGTCGAAGGAGACGCGGTGGAAGTGCGGCTGCTCGAGAGCGGGGCGGATCTGATCGCCGTGGTGTTCAATCACGACGTGGCGAAGGCGACGACGCGGGTCGGGATCCGCGGAACCTCGCGCGCGGCGACCGACCTGACGACGGGTGCCGCCGTGCCGGCGCGCCAGACGGGACCCCGGGTCGCGATTCCGCTCGAGATGGGACCGGAGAGCGTTCGCGTGATCCGTCTCACCGGGGCGGCGCGTGATTGAGGAGATGCGCGCCGGATGGAGATTGAAGGAACCGAAGCGTTGAAGCGCGCAAAACGCGATGCCTCCCGCGCGGAAGTTAAGGCTCACGAACGCAACCACTGAGGGACCAGCCATGCAAACGATCGGAATCGTGATGACGCTTCTCATCTCCGCCACCTCCCTGCTCGCGCAGCCGCTGCGCGATCCCGGCCGCGCCGACGAGCGATGGGTCGAGCAGACCCTCCGCCGCATGTCGCTCGAGCAGAAGGCGGGACAGATGCTCGTTCCCTACTTCCGCGGGACCTACAAGCCGGAAGACGGCGAGGAGTGGCAGCAGCTTCGAAGCTGGATCACCGAGCTCCATCTCGGCGGCCTCCACACTTTCGGGGGCGATCCGAACGCCGTCGCCCTGATGCTCTCGAAACTCCAGGGGCTGGCCCGCATCCCCCTGATGATCACCGCCGATCTCGAGGGGGGTGTCGGCTACGTCTTTCCCGGCGCGACGCGCCTGCCGCTCGCGATGGCGATCGGCGCGACCGGCGACCCGGAGTGGGCCGAGAAGGCGGGGGCGATCGCCGCGACCGAGGGGCGGACGATCGGCATTCACGTGAATTTCTATCCGGTCGTCGACGTCAACAACAACCCGCGCAATCCGATCATCAACATCCGCTCGTTCGGCGAGGACGTCGACGCGGTCTCGGCGATGGCGCGCGCCTACGTCCGCGGCGCGCAGCGCAGCGGTCAGATCGCCACCGCGAAGCACTTCCCCGGACACGGTGACGTCGCCGAGGATTCGCATCTGATGCTTCCGGTGCTGGAGCTCGATCGGGCGCGACTCGACCGGGTGGAGCTTCCTCCGTTCCAGGCGGCGATCGACGAAGGGGTCGGCGCCGTCATGACGGCGCACATCTGGATGAAGGCGTTCGACCGCGAGCAGATCCCCGCGACGCTGTCGCGGAACGTTCTGACGACCCTGCTGCGCGACGAGATGGGGTTCCGCGGCCTGCTGTTCACCGACGCGATGGACATGCACGGGGTGACGCTGCACTACGAGCTCGGCGACGCGACGGTGCGGGCGGTCGAGGCGGGGGCGGACGTGGTCCTGTTCCCGCCGAATCCGGCGGTCTCGCACGCCGCGATCGTCGACGCGGTGCGCTCGGGGCGCATCCCGGAGTCGCGTCTCGACGACGCGGTTCGCCACATCCTCCGCGCCAAGGCGCGCCTCGGGATCCACCGCGGCGCCAGGCCCGATCCGCTCGCCGTCGGCGGCATCGTCGGAGCGCGCGCGAACCGCGAGGTCGCGCAGCAGATGATGGACCAGGCCGTCACCCTCGTTCGCGACGAGAAGAACGTCGTCCCGCTGCGTCCGTCCGCCGATCTCGCCGTGCTCCACGTCAACCTGCTCGACCGCGCCGCCGGCTGGCGCGAAGGACCCGTCGGCCACACCTTCGCTGCCGAGCTGAAGGAGCGGTTTCCCCGGACGACCACCATTCAGATCGACGACTCGACCACGCCCGACGCCATGACCATGGCGCGCCGCATGAGCGAGCTCGCCGACGCCGTCGTCGTCTCCGCCTTCATCCGCGTCGGCGCCTACAAGGGCTCGATCGACCTGACCGACGCCCAGACGGCGCTCCTCCGCGAGCTCTCCGCCATGGACAAGCCGTTCGTCTTCTCGCTCTTCGGCAGCCCCTACGTCCTTCCCTCCATCCCCGAGCTCCCGAGCTACATCCTCGGCTACGACACCCATCCGGCCGCCGAGATCTCCGCCGTCAGGGGCATCACCGGGGAGATGGAGTTCCGCGG
>DATKCD010000068.1:0-19145 GCA_035544735.1 Thermoanaerobaculia bacterium | reverse complement strand
CGACGTCCATGAGGAAGGGCATCGGGAATCGGTTCTTCGCGGTCATCGCCGTCCGGATGAATCCGGGATTGATCTTCGTGACGGCGACGCCGTGGGGGGCGAGCTCGACGCGGGCGGCTTCGAGGAGGGCCTGCATCGCCGCCTTGCTCGCCGAGTAGACGCCCGTGCCGGGAAGTCCCCTCCAGCCGGCGAGGGAGGCGATGCCGACGAACTGCCCGCTGCGGCGCTCGATCATGTGGGGGACGACGGCGGCGAGCAGGTTGAGGGTTCCCTCGAAATTCGTCCGCATGAGTGCGGTCGCGGCCGGCAGGTCGAGGTGAGCCACCGGAGTCGGGAAGCCCTGTCCGGCGTTGGCGACCGCCAGATCGATGCCGCCCCACGCCTCGAGCGCGGTCCGGACGGCGCGCTCGAGATCTTCGGGGCGCGTCACGTCGCCTGGGACGACGAGCGCCTCGCCGCCGGCGGAGCGGACCGCGGCCGCGGTCTGCTCGAGAGCCTCCGCGTTCCGGGCCGTCAGCGCCGTCCGCCAGCCGCGTCGCGCCAGCTCGATCGCCAGCTCCCGCCCGATCCCGCTCGAAGCCCCGGTAATGATCGCCCGCCTCGCGCGTCGCCCGATGCTCCCGCCACCCTCCGGCACGCCATCAGCGCCCCCAGCGTCGTCACTCATGCCTCGTCACCCATCGATCGCCAATCATCAATCATCAATGCCTTTCAATCATCAATCATCAATGCCTTTCAGTGCCCTTCAATCATCAATCATCAATCATCAATCATCAATCATCAATCATCAATCATCAATCATCAATCATCAATCATCAATCATCAATCATCAATCATCAATGCCTTTCAATGCCTTTCAGTCTCGGCAGGCGCGCACCCCCTTCGAGCGCCGGGCGGAACAGATCTCCCTTCTTTGCGAGCCGCTCGGGCATGGTGCGCACGTTGAACCGGGCCGGATCGAGCCCGCGTACGATCTCGCTCCATTCGAGCGGTGCCGAGACGGGCGCGCGGTCGACGGCCCGAGGGGAGTAGGGGGCCACGATCGTCTTCCCGTATCCGTTCTGCAGGCAATCGACGTAGAGCCTTCCCTTCCTCTTCGCGATCGAGCGCTCCACGGTGAGTCCCGGGACCCGCGCCGCCACCGCTTCGGCGACGCGGCAGGCGAACTCCACCGCGTCCTCGTGCGAGTAGCCGGGAACCAGCGGCACGAGCACGTGGATCCCCCGCTTGCCCGAAGTTTTCGGCACGCCGGGAAGCCGGAGCTCGTCGAGCAGGCGGCGGAAGACGAGGGCGGCCTCGATCGCCTGCTCGAACCCTTTCCCCTTCGCCGGATCGAGATCGAAGATCAGCCAGTCGGGCGACTCCGGGCTGCCGATCCGGGACGACCACATGTGGATCGTGAGCACCGAGTGCTGCGCCAGCCAGCGGAGAGCGGCGGGGGAGTCGGCGACGAAGTGGCGGATGGTCCTGCCGGTCGTGCGGGTGGAGGTCTCCGCGAGCGTCATCCAGTCCTCCGCCTCCTTTCCGACGTGCTGCTGGAACCACGACGGCTGGTCGATGCCCGAGTTCCAGTGCTCGAGTGCGAGAGGGCGGCGGTCGAGCGCGCGGAAGAGCGGCTCGGCGATCGCTTCGTAGTAGTCGGCGAGGTCCTTCTTGGTGATGCGGTCGCGGGGGTAGAGGACGCGGTCGGGACTGGTCAGGCGGACCCGATCGGCGGAAGGACGGGCGGCGATCTTCGCCGCGGAGCTCCGAGGCGGACGCTTCGGGGGGCCGCCGGCCGGCCGGGCGGCCGGCTGCGCCCGGGCCGGCCGCTCGCGAACGACCTCGCGCGCCGATTTGTCGGGACGGAGGCCGAGAAACGACGGGTGTCTCAACCTGCCGTCGGAGGTCCATTCGGTGAACCGGACCTGAGCGACCAGGCGCGGCTCGACCCATCGCGCGGTCTTCATGCGCGGCGCCTCGTTCGGGGGAGAGGGGAGTGCGGCCTCGTTCGAGAGCTCCTTCCACAGCTCTCGCCTCAGAGTCGAAGAAAAGCCCGTTCCGACCTTGCCGGCGAATCGGAGCCCACCGTCCTCGTCGAAGTAGCCGAGGAGCAGCGCGCCGATCTCGCGATCGGAATGGCTCACCGGCGTGAATCCGACGATCGCGAGCTCCTGTGCGTTGACCGCCTTGAGCTTGAGCCAGAGCTTCGAGCGCCGGCTCTCGTAGATCGAGCCGCGGCGCTTCGCGATGAGCCCTTCGTGCCCGGCCGCCGCCGCGTGCTCGAGGGCGGTGCGCGCGCTCCCTTCACGCTGCTCGGCGAGCCGGATGACGCTGCGGCGCCGCCTGCCGACGATCTTCGCGAGCCGTCGCCGCCGCTCCTCGATCGGGAGGGGGCGCAGATCCTCCCCCCCCTGCCACAGCAGATCGAACACGAAGTAGACCGTCTCGGCCTCGGCACCGCGCTGCAGGAGCTGGAAGCGGGGAACGCCGCTCTCGTCGAGCGCGACGATCTCGCCGTCGAGGACCACCTCATCAATCGCGAGATCGCCGACCGCGTCGAGCACGCGGGGAAAGCGCGAACCGAGATCGAGAGCGTTGCGCGAGAAGAGCGCCGCCTCGCCGGCCGAGCGCGCCGAGAGCGCACGGAACCCGTCGTACTTGACCTCGTACCACCAGCTCCCTTCATCGCCCGGCAGCGCCTCGACCAGCGTCGCAATCATCGGGGGCGAGAGCGCGCGCAGCAGTTCGCTCGGATCGCGCGCGCCCGCACGTCGTGTCGTCTTCTTCTTCGCCATCCGTTGCGCCGTCGTGCGCAGGATGACACGAGTCCGCGACGGACGCACGCGCCCCGCCCCACGCCTGCCGTGCCGTTTTTGCGTGACCTCGCGCATCCCCGCGTCGTAGAATCGGCCTGCCCCAACAGTTCAGATCCCGGAGGTAACCCTGATGGCCGATTCCTTCATCGTCTGCTGCCGTTCCACCGGTCCCGACGGCTATGACTTCCAGACCCTCGACCAGATTCTCGCCGCCGATTTCGCGGAGCTCAACCCTCGCCTGCTCGAACCGGGCGTCTGGCTGCTCAGGAGCTCCGACTCCAGATGGGCGCGTCACATCCTCCAGACTCTCGCCATGCGCATGGAAGAGGCGTGCGCTCAGGCGGGATGCGAAGTGATGGTCCGCTCGGTCGGCGATCCCCGCGACTTCGCCGTCTTTCCCCACAAATCCGACGAGTACGACGAGTTCGTCGTCCTCGAGAGCATCGTCCGCAAACACCACCTCCACGTCGACTGAGTCCCGGGAGAGGGGCGGCCCGGCCGCCCCTCTCCCTTCCCTCCCGCCCGCCCCCGACGAGGCCCGCTTCTGGCTCTCTCGTTCGCGAGGGTTTATATTGAAGCCCTCGAAGAAGAGGGAGTGTCACCAGGAGGAGGCCATGGAGTTCCGACTGCCGATCCGCTCGCGTGTCGGAAATCTCGCATTGCTGCTGGTCGGGCTGACGTTCCTGGTCGCCGGGTCCGCGATCCTCGCGTTCGCGGTCTTCTCGACGTGGGGGTTCGCCGGGACGATCGACCGGGTGCTGCAGATCGTGCTGCTCGGCTGTGCAGCCTTCGGCGCGTATCTGATCGCCGGCGCGCGGCGGAACATCGCTCCGGGATCGGGGAGCTTCTCGCGTAAGCGCGCCTGAGCGCCACTTGCCGGCTGCCGGAAGAGATCAGGCAGAGGGGTAGGTCGAGTAGAACGCCGTCCCTTCGCGCGCCATCCGCTCGAGCGCGAGCGAAGGGCGGAACCGATCGCCGTGGACTCCCGCGAGCGACTGCAGTCTTCCGACGACCCAGCCGATGCCGACGCGGTCGGCCCACCGGAGCAGCCCCCCGCGAAACGGAGGGAATCCTGTCCCCATGATCATCGCCAGGTCGACGTCGGCGGCCGAGGCGGCGACCTTCTCGTCCGCGACTCTCGAAGCCTCGTTGACCATCGCCAGCACCATTCGTTCGGTCATCGCATCGCGATTCCCGCGGGAGGGCGAGCCGACGCCCAGGAGCGCGTACACGGACGCATCGGGCGCGGTGCGTTTTCCCTCCTTCCAGAGGTAGACGCCGCGGCCGTTCTTCTTTCCGTAGCGCTGATCGTCGAGCAGCACGTCGACGAGCCGCGCGGGAGGCATCTGCTCGCCGAAGGCGTCGGCCAGGACCTGAGCCGCCTTCCCGGCGACGTCGATGCCGACCTCGTCGAGCAGAGCGAGCGGTCCGAGAGGCATGCCGAACTCCACCATCGCCTGGTCGATCGACTCGATCGAATTGCCTTCCTGCAGCAGAAATCCCGCTTCATTGAGATACGGCCCCAGGATCCGATTCACGATGAAGCCCGGCGCGTCGTTGCAGAGGACGACGGTCTTGCCCAGCTTCCGCCCGAACGCGGCGATCGTCGACACGGTGACGTCGGAGGACCTGCTGCCGCGGATCACCTCGACCAGGGGCATCCGGTCGACGGGGCTGAAGAAGTGCATCCCGACCACGTTCTCCGGGCGTGCCGCGGCCTCGGCGATCTTCGAGATGGGGATGGTGGAGGTATTCGTCGCGAAGATGGCGTCCGGCCCGGCGACCGACTCGAACTCGCGGAGCACCTGCTGTTTGACGTCGAGCTTCTCGACGACGGCCTCGATGACGGCGTCGACCCTGTCGAATCCCAGCCAGTCGACGGTCGCCGTGATGCGTGAGAGCTTCCGGCTCATCTCCGCGCGCGACATGTGGCGGCGCTCGACCTTCTTTTCCCAGATGCGCGCTGCGGACCTGAGCCCGCCGGCGAGCGCCTGCCAGTTGACGTCCTTCATGCGGACGCCGACGTCCGCCTTCTCGACGACCGTCTGGGCGATTCCGCCGCCCATCAGGCCGGCGCCGAGAACGCCCACCGACGCGATCTTCCGCGGCTCGGGCCCACGATGTTTCTTCGCCTCCTCCATCATGAAGAACAGGCGCAGCAGGTTGTGGGCGACCTCGGACATCGCGACCTTGACGACCTCGCGCGCCTCGGCCGCGAGCCCCGCCGCATAGCCCGAGCTGAATCCGGTCTCCATCGCATCGATCGCGGCGAGCGGGGCGGGATAGTGGCCGCGCGTCTGCTTCCGCACGCTCGCGCGCGCCTTGTTGAAGACCACCTTCCGCGCCACCGGATTTCCCTCGAGATAGAGATGCGTCCGCCCCCCGTCGAGGCCGCGCTTTCCGGAGCTCCGGCCGGCGATCCGCCTCGCCGCTTCGAGCAGGATCGGCGAGGCGACCACCTCGTCGACCAGACCGACCTTCTTCGCCCGCCTGCCGTCCAGGCTCTTCCCCGTCAGGATCAGATCGAGAGCCGCCGGGATGCCGATCAGGCGGGGGAGTCGGGTCGTCCCCGTCCATGCCGGGAAGATGCCGAGCTTGACCTCGGGCAGACCGATCTGCGCCTTCGGCGAGTCGGACATGACGCGGAAGTCGCAGTTGAGCGCCATCTCGGTGCCGCCGCCGAGGCAGACTCCGTCGATCGCCGCGACGGTGACCTGCGGAAGCTTCGAGAGGCGGGTGAAGACGCTTTGGCCGCGGCGGACGAAGCGGGCGGCTTCCTCTCCGGTGGTGATCTTCGTGAACTCCTCGAGGTCGGCTCCGGCGACGAACATCCCCGGCTTGGGGGAGGCGATGACGAGGCGGCGGATCTCGGGAGCGTGCTCGAGCTGTTCGAGCATCGCGTCGAGCTCGTCGAGCACGCCGGAGGAGAACTTGTTCACTTTTTCGCCGGGGAGATCGAACCAGAGGACGGCGAGCTCGCCGTCCCGCTCGAGTCGGAAGGTGGTGAACAGAGTCGGTTCCGCGGTCGCGGTCATGGCTGGCTCCTGCAATCGAGATCGAACGGCCCGGAAGCCGAGGGTCGAGAATCGTGCGCGAACCGCGCGATCCGCGTCATTCCGGGACGCCCGCGGGCTCGTCCTCGTACAGCGCATCGATGAGCGCTCGGTATTTCTCGTCGATCTTCTTCCGCTTGACCTTGAGCGAAGGGGTGATCTCGTCCTCTTCGATGGAAAAATCGCGGGGAAGGAGGACGAACTTCCGGATCTGCTCCTGACGGTCGAGGTTCTCGTTGAAACGGTCGATCTCCTTTTGGACGAGCGCGCGGATCCTCTCGTCACGGACCATCTCGTCGCGCGAGTCGAATCGGAGCCCCATCGACGCAGCCTCGCGCTCGAGATGCTCGAAGTCCGGCACGATCAGCGCGGCGATGAACTTGCGCCGGTCGCCCAGGAGCACCGGCGTCGCGATCAGAGGAGAGCTCTTCAGAAGGTTCTCGAGGGGCTGCGGCGCGATGTTCTTGCCGTACGCGTTGACGATGATGTCCTTCTTGCGGTCCGTGATGCGGAGAAACCCATCCTCGTCGAGTACGCCGATGTCTCCCGTATGGAACCATCCGTCGCGGTCGATCGCCTTTTCGGTCGCCTCGTCGTTGTTGAAGTAGCCCCGCATCACGTGCGGGCCGCGGGTGAGGATCTCGCCGTCCTCGGCGATGCGCACCTCGACGCCGGGAACCGGGCGGCCGACCGTTCCGATCCGCCGCGCCTGCGGCGTGTTCACCGCGATGACCGGCGAGGTCTCGGTCAGACCGTAGCCCTCGTAGATGTCGATTCCGGCTCCGATGAAGAATGCGGCGATCTCCGCCGAGAGCGGCGCGCCGCCCGAGATGATGAAACGGATCCGGCCACCGAGCTTCTCGGTGATCTTCCGGAACACCAGCCTGTCGGCGATCGCCGATTTCAACTTCAGGCCCGGCGGCATCGGCTTTCCTTCCACGCGGTACGGGAGCCGCTCCTTCCCGACCCCGAGCGCCCAGTGGAAGATCTTCTGCCGGAGCGCCGGAGCCTGGGAGACTGTCTCGAGGATCCGCCCCTGCATCTTCTCGAACAGCCGCGGCACCGCGGCGAAGAAGTGCGGCCGCAGCTCCAGCAGGTTGTCCGCGACGCGCGTCACGTCCTCGGCGTACGCGATCGTCGCGCCCTTGTAGAGATACGCGAAGTCGACCATCCGCTCGAGGATGTGCGAGAGCGGGAGGATATTCAGCGCGATCAGCCCCGGCTCGATCCGGAACGGATCGATCGAGGCCTTGATGTTGCTCGTGACGTTGCCGTGCGTGAGCATCGCCCCCTTCGGATTCCCCGTCGTCCCCGAGGTATAGACGATCGTGGCGAGATCGTCCGGCCGGCGCTCGCGGAGCAGAGCTTCGAACCGGCCGGGCTCACGATCCTCGATTGCGCGCCCTTCCTCGAGGACCGCCTCGTACGAACGGACCTGCGGGCCCTCCGCCCCTTCCCCGTCGAACATCACGATCACGCGGAGCGCCGGGCAGTGCCGCCCGATCTCCTTCATCTTCCCGAGCTGCTCGCGGTTCGACACGAAGACGACCGCCGCCCCGCTGTCGTTGAGGATGAACTCGACCTGCCGTCCGAGCAGCGTCGAGTACACCGGGACGGTCACCGCGCCCGCCGCCAGGATCGCCATGTCGGCGATCGTCCATTCGGGACGGTTCTCCGAGAGGATCGCGACGCGCTCGTCCTTCCGGACTCCCATCCCCCGGAGCGCGGCCGAAAGGTGGCGCACCGATCCGGCGAACTCCGGCACCGTGATCGTCCTCCACTCCCCTCCCCTCTTCACCATCATCGCCGCCTCCCGAGGGAGAGCGAGGGTGTGCAGAAGGATCTCGTTCAGCGTCTCGACCGCCATGAATCACCTCGTGCAGGGATGGGCCCGCCGTCCGGCCGGGGCCGGCGCGCTGCCCAGGGGGCCACTATAGTCCAGCGCCCGCGGTCGCGAAACGGCCGGTGGCGCTCACTCGAGCCCGCGAAGAACGAATCCGGCGATCGTCTCGCCGTGCTCGGCCGGCATCGATTCCTTCTCGGAGAGGATCCAGGTCGACACCATCTCGTCGAGCACTCCGAAAATCGCGTTCGCGACGATCTGTGGATGCTCGATCTTCCGGAATGCCCCCGCTCTCATCCCCTCGTCGACCACTCCCCGGATCACCTCGAGATAGTCGCGCAGCTCTTCGTGCGAAACGAGGCTGATGAACTTCAGGCTCTGCCGCAGCTCCACCTGGAGGACGACCGCGAGCGGCCGGTCCGCCCCCAGGGTCTCGAGGTGGTACTCGACGATCCTCCGGATCTTCACTCGGGGGTCGGAGATCCGCTCGAGCTCGCCTGCGAGTCCGGCGAGGAACGCCCGCGACTGCTCGCGGAAGATCGTGATGAGCAGATCCTCCTTTCCCTCGAAGTAGAGGTAGATCGTCCCGTCGGCCACCCCGGCCGCCCGCGCGACCTCCGAGACTTTCGAGTTGTGGTATCCGGTCTGCGCGAACACGTCGACCGCGGCGCGCAGGATTCTCTCGCGCTTGCCGGTGCCGCTGAACACGTCCCGGACGGAGCCGGCCGTGATGGTCATCCTGAATGAATCGTCATTCATTTCGGCCGGAGGAGTCAAGGAGGGAGTGACGCGCGAGGCGTGAACGTACAATCCCTTCCGATGTTCACCCGCCGGGACGTTTGGTTTCTCGCGGTCTGCGGGTTGCTGTTCGCGGGATCGCTGGCGGTGGTGCTGGTGTGGTTCGAGGAGGCGTTCCCGGAAGCGTCGATCGAGTTCCGCTACGACCGGGACGGCTCGCGGCCGATCGCGGAGGAGTTGCTGGAGCGGCTCGCGATCGGGACCGGCGATGCGCGAGCGGCTTCGCGCTTCGCGTGGGACGACGAGGCGAAGATCTACCTCGAGCGCTCGGTCGACGCGGAGGATCGCGCGCGCCTGCTCCGCCAAGAGGTGGAGCTGTGGTTCTGGCGGCACCGCTGGTTCCGGCCGCTGGAGGTGGAAGAGGCCCGGGTCGACGTCTCCCCATCGGGAGAGATCGTCGGGCTGGAGCACGTGATCGAAGAGGAGGCGGAGCGTGCGGCGCTCGATCCGGGAGAGGGCGAGGGGCGGGCCCGGGCGTTCCTCGAATCGCTCGAGCTCGGAGAGGGAGAGATCGAGCTCGTCGCGACGGCGACGCGCGAGCTTCCGAACCGAGTCGATACGACGCTGACGTTCGAGTCGGCGAGCGTGCGGCCGGCGGGGGCGCCGTATCGATATCGCGTCACGTTCCACGGCGATCGGATCGGAGGGTTCCGGCAGTTCCTCGAGGTGCCCGAGGCGTGGAGCCGGTCGTATTCGGAGCTCCGATCGAAGAACCATGCGGCGGGGGCCGTCGACACGGTATTTCTCCTCATCACGATCGTCGCGGCGCTCGTCGTGTTCATCGCCCGCCTGCGGCGGGGCGACGTCGCGATCCGCTTCACGGTCGCGATGGGGGCAGCCGGAGCGGTGCTCGTCGTCCTGGTCGCGCTCAACGCCTACCCATCCGCGCTCGCCGCCTACGACACCGGCGTGTCGTGGAACGCGTTCGTCGCGCAGCAGGCGGTGTTCTCGGTACTGCAGGGACTGGTGTTGGGCGTGTTCCTGATCGTCCTGGTCGGGGCGGGCGAGACGCTCTATCGCGAACGGCTGCCGCGCCAGCTCGCGCTGCCGCGGCTCCTCTCCCGGGAAGCTCTCCGCTCACGCCGGCTCTTCATGGGCCTGGTGCTCGGATACACCCTCGTCCCCGCATTCATGGCGTATCAGACGATCTTCTATCTCGTCGCGGCCCGGTACGGCGCCTGGTCGCCGGCGGAGATCCCCTACGCCGAGATCCTCAACAGCGCCCTTCCGTGGGCCGCCGTCCTGTTCATGGGCTTCTTCCCGGCCGTTTCGGAGGAGTTTCTCTCGCGCGCCTTCTCCATCCCGCTGTTCGAGCGCTGGTTCCGCTCGACGTGGATCGCGATCGTCGCGGCCGGTTTCATCTGGGGCTTCGGCCATGCCGCCTATCCCAACCAGCCGTTCTGGATCCGCGGGGTCGAGGTCGGTCTCGCCGGCGTGGTCATCGGACTCCTGATGCTCCGCTGGGGACTCGTGCCACTCCTGATCTGGCACTACACCGTCGACGCGGTCTACACGGCGCTGCTGCTGTTCCGATCGGGCAACGCCTACTACATCGCCTCGGCGGCCATTTCGAGCTTCCTGTTCCTCGTTCCTCTCATCGCGTCGGTTGTGCTCCTGATTCGACATCGGGGCTTCGCGCCCGACGAGCATCTGACGAACGAGGCCGCGGGGTCGGCGCCGGCGCCCGCGCAGCCCCGTCCCGCGGAAGCGCGGATCGAAGGGAGTGCCCCGGTTCGGAGATGGAAGCTGCTGCTGATCTCCCTTCCCGCGATCGCCGCCGTGGCATGGTGGATCCGCCCGCCGCTTCCCCGCGATGCGGTCGAGTACCGGGTCACGGCGGCGGAGGCGAAGCGGAGCGCCGCCGGACACCTCGCCGCGAGGGGGATCCCCGCCCCGCATCAGCGCACGTCGGCGGTCGCCTCGGCCGGGTTCCGGGGCTGGAACGAACGGTCGGCGCGCGACGAAGGCGGCTCGCCGGGAGGCTATGCGCTCATCGCGGCCGAACGAATCCTCGAGACCGGGGGAGTCGACCGTCTGCTCTCGATTCAGAGCGAGACGGTGAAGGCGGGGACGTGGGTCGTGCGCCTGTTCGCTCCGATGCAGAAGGAGGAGACGCTCGTCGAGATCGACGGACGAAGCGGCGAGGCGGTGGGATGGCACCGCTCGCTGGACGAGAGCGCCGCGGGAGCGAGGCCGGAGAGGGAGGAGGCGCTCGCTCCGGCACTGGCGGAGCTCCGGCGTGCCGGGCTCGATGCCCGGGGGCTGGAGTTGAAGGAGGCGGTTCCCTTCGAGCAGCCGGAACGCCGCGACTGGCTCTTCCACTTCGACTCGCGCGAGGAGCTCGCCCCCGAGGTCCGCCTGCGCGCGAGCGTGCGGGTGGCCGGGGGGGAAGTGACGCAGTTCGCCACGACCGCGCGGGTGGCCGAGCGCGTCATCCGGGCCGAGACGCAGCAGACGCTCCTGAACACGATTCTCACCGTCCTGCAGATCTGCGGCGTGATCGGACTCCTCACCCTCCTCGCCCACGGCTTCATCGCGGCCGTCCGGCACGACGGAGTCCGATGGCGCGCGCCGGCGCGGCTGGCCCTCGCAGTCTCCCCGCTCGCGGTCGGGACCGTTCTGACGCGAATTCCCGAGATCGTCGCCTCCTACGATACGGCGATCGCGTGGAATACGTTCCTCGTGATGGCGGCCACGAGCCTGATCGTTCTGACGATCGCGCAGCTCGGCCTCGCATTCGTCAGCGGGATGATGATCGAGACGACCACTCCGGGCGCGCTCGCGCTCGTGCGAGCCGACGGCCGCGGGCGGTTCGGCCGCGACGCCGCCGTCTCGGGCCTGGTCGCCGCAGGTGCGATCGCCCTCGCCGTGCTCGTCACCGAGCTCCTCGTGCGATGGGCCCCCGCGGCGTTCCCGGTCTCGCCGCTCCCGATCCCGACCTGGATCGACCGCCCCATTCCCCTGCTGTCGCTCCTCTGGAGCTCGCTGCTCTACGCGCTGGCGTTCGCGGCGGCCGCCGCGGCGATCCGCTCCTCGGCGCGTGCGGTGCCGCGGCCTCGGCTCGTCGTCGCCGCAGCGGCTCTGGCTCTCGGCCTCGCAACGCTCGACACCTCCGCCGGCGGCATCGAGATCGCGACTTCGTCCGCCCTCGTCCTGCTCGGCGGATTCGCCCTCGTCTGGGGGTCCCGCCTCCTGTTCGGAGCCAATCCCCTCGCCTGGTTCGCGGGCCCGCTGCTCGCTCTGCTGCTGATCGCGATCCCGACCGTCTTCGGCGTCACGGGCGGCCGGGCACTCGCAACTGCAGCGGCCGCGGGGCTCGCGGCGGCCGCCGTCCTGCTGGTGCTCGTCGCACGCTCCCAACACTCGTGAGGGACGCACGCGTGTCACTCACCCGGAGCGAACGCCTGCTCGGCGATCGCCTGAGCGAGCTCGTTCGGATGCGACCAGACGATGCCGTGGGCTCCGGGCAGCTCGAGGAGCGGAAGTCCGAGCGCCGCGAGGTGCGGGCGATCGACCATCGGATCGCGGGCGCCCGCGAGCACGAGCGCCCGGACGCCCGTCGCCGGCGGGAGGGCGAGCGTTTCCCTGGCCGCCCGCGCGTGCCGGAAGATCCGCAGCAGCCCGGCATCCCAGTAGGCCCGAGCCGCCTCGCCGACCAGACTCCACGGCTCGCGGGACGCATCGGCGACGAGCAGCGCCGCGAAACCCAGCCAGGGAAGCCTTCGCCCGGTCCAGAGCGGCGCCACCCAGAGCGCACGCTTCACGCGAGCCTCCCCCATCCGGGCGACGGCATCGACCAGATGACAGCCGGTCGAGTGACCGATCCAGACCGCCTCCTCCAGACCACGCCCGGCGGCCCATTCCCCGACCCGCTCCGCCATCGCCGTCATCCCTGTTCGAGAGAGCTCGCCGCTGAACCCGATGCCGGGAAGGTCGGGAGCGATCGCCGCGATGCCGCGGCGATGCAGCGCATGAGCGAGCCTGCGGAAATAGCGGCTGCCGATGCCGAGCCCGTGAACGAGGACGGCTCGGGGGGATCCGGGGGCCGCCCGCCAGCAGATTCCTCGCTCGCAACCCTCGATCGCCCAGGTGAACGACGGAGAGACCGGAGAGACGGCGGCGCCGGGGCTCCGCTCGACTTCCCGGAGGAAACGGAGCAGGAGGCGATCGAACTCGCGAGCGCGGTCCCACATCGGGACGTGTCCCGCCCCTTCGACGACTTCGAGGCGCGCGTGAGGGATCCACTCCCGGATCGCATGGGCGTAACGGAGAGGGACGATCGGATCGCTCTCGCCCCAGACGAGCAGGGTCGGCATCCGGATGCGGGACATCGCATCGCGGGCGTCGGCGAGCAGAAGCCGCGCCGAGGCGAGCGCGATCGACGCCGGTCCCGCGCGCAGCGCGTCGAGTGCGAGGCGCGGTCCGAATCGGATGAGCTCGATCGGAGGATGGCGCAGCGCCGCGAGATGCGGCTGCGGATCGAGCACGAAAGGCACGCCGGTCGAGGCCACCAGAGTGAGCGAGCGCACCCGATCCGGACGCCGCGCCGCCAGCTCGATCGCCGCCAGCCCTCCCATCGAGTGCCCGACCAGGTGGACCGGCTCGGCCGGATCGCCATCCAGCCATCGCCCGAGCAACGCCGCCGTCTCCTCGAACGAGAGCGGAAGCCGCGAGCCGACGAGCCGACGGTTCCTCCCGAATCCGACCAGATCGACCGCCAGCACCCGGTGCCGCTCCGACAGAGCGTCGAGATTCCGGTCCCACCATCGCGACGAGCCGGACAATCCGTGCAGAAGCACGACCGGCGTTCCCCTCCCCCCCTCCCGCACCCAGAACGAGTGCGGCGGCAGCTCGATCCGCCGCTCCTCCATCGCGTCAGCGCATCCTGCCGTGCTCGACCATGAGACAGCGGTCCTGAACGACCTTGATTCCCGCTTCCGCCAGCGCCGCCGCCGCCTCGTCGTTCACGATCCCGAGCTGGAACCAGACGTACTTCGGCTTCGCCGCGATGATGTCGTCGACGTGCGGCGGAATGTCGTGCGGCCGGCGAAAGACGTTCACCATGTCGACCGGCCGGCCGATCGCCGAGAGGGTGCGGAAGACCTTCTGCCCGAGGATCTCGGTCGCCTCGGGGAAATAGACCGGAACGGGGATGATCTCGAACCCGTGGCGCTGCATGTACGCCGGGACGGAATGCGAGGGCTGTCCTGCATGCGACTCCGGCTTGATCCCGAGGACGGCGATGGTTCGGGTGTCGCCGAGCATGGCGTCGATGCCGGCCTGGTCCCGGATCAGATTTTCGTGGCTCACGATTCGTCTCCCTTCGGGCGCTGCGGGGGCGGCCCCCGCGCCTGGAGCTGCACGGCGCGTTCCGGTGGAATTTACCCTCCCCCCGGCGCGATTCAAACCAGGTAAATCCATCAACCTGGAGAACCCGCGCCGATGAAGCTCCGAGCTGCCCTTCTATCCGCACTCACCGCCGTCCTTCTGGGCGGAGTCTCGCATGCCCGGGCTGCCGGGGACGAGGTCCGAAACTGGCTGGTCGGAATCGAGGCGGCCGGCAAGCTCGGAGCGCTCGTCCCGGAGCTCGAAGGGCTCCGGCTGGAGCGTTTCGAGTCGTTCCGGGGCGTCGCGGTCCGGATGACCGAAGCGGAAGCGAACGCGCTCCGGAGCGCTCCCGGCGTCCGGTTCGTCGAGCCCGACTACGAGCGCCACCTCCATCGCGCACGTCGCGCCCGAGGACCGGCACGCGGGCCGCTGGTGCAGGCCGAGAACACCGCGCGTGCGCAGGCGACCCCCTGGGGAATCGGGCACGTGCGCGCGAGCAACCTCTGGGAGCATTCGCGCGGAGCGACGATCCGCGTCGCGGTCGTCGACACCGGCATCGATTACAACCATCCCGACTTCAGGAAGGTCTATCCGCGGCGCGCGCGCGGCGCGACGCGACCGGCGGGCATCGACTTTGTGAACGGCGACGGCGATCCGATGGACGATCACGGCCACGGAACGCACGTCGCGGGGACCATCGCCGCGGTCGACAACGCGTTCGGGGTCGTGGGAGTCGCGCCCGAGGTCGAGCTGTACGCGATCAAGGTGCTGCGGCCGCTCGCGAACGGATCGGCGACCGGATCGGTGAGCTCGATCATCAAGGCGGTCGACTGGGCGATCTCGAACGGCATTCACGTCCTGAACTTCTCGCTCGGGTCCGACGAGCCGTCCCAGGCCGAGCGGGAGGCGTTCGAGGAGGCATGGGAGGCGGGGATCCTTTCGATCGCCTCGACGGGCAATGGCTACGACCCCGACGAGCCGATCGAGGGCATCGGCTATCCGGCGGCCTATCCGAACGTCGTCGCGGTCGGGGCGATCGACGAGGTCGAGGCGATCGCCTCATTCTCCCAGCGCGGCACGCAGATCGCGCTCGTCGCTCCCGGCGTGAGGGTGCTCTCGACGCTTCCGGTGGGAAGCTCGCAGGTCGCCGACGCGCTGGTCGACGGCTCGCCGCTGCTCGAGGTCGAGCCCGTCCATGGCTCCCCCCTCGGCGCCGTCACCTCCGGATTCGTCGACTGCGGCACCGGGAACATCTCGGAGATTCCCGCGACCGTGGCCGGCAGAATCGCGCTCATCCGCCGGGGCGGAACGAGTGCGACGACGCCGAGCGGCTTCACCTTCAACGAAAAGGTGCGCAATGCGAAGTCGATGGGCGCCGCGGCCGTGATCATCTACAACCACGACAACAGCCCGCTGAGCTGGACCCTGATCCGGAGCAACGCTCTGGGGAGCCCGCTCGCCGAGGATCTGAGCTTCGAGTGGCCGCTGACGCTGGCGATCACCAAGACGGATGGAGAGGCGCTTCTGCAGAAGCCGGCCTCGGTCCTCGCGATCAGTTCGACGCCGTACGACTACGGCACGCTCCAGGGAACGTCGATGGCGAGCCCGCACGTGGCGGGGGTCGCGGCGCTGATCTGGTCGCTGGCGCCCGATGCGACGGCCGCCCAGGTCCGGAACGCGCTGGTCACCGGCGCCCGCGACCTCGGGCCCGAGGGATGGGACTCGACGTACGGATTCGGCATCGTCGACGCAGTTCGCTCCGCCGAGGTCCTCGCTCCCGAGCGCCTTCCGGCCGACTGAGCCGGGAGTCCTCGGCGAGTCTCGTCCCCGGCGACGGCGCCTGAGCGGCACGCGCGACTCCCGCCGCCGGCCCTAGAGGAGTTGCGCGAGCGGGACGTACTCCTTCCTCTGCGACTCGGCAACGCCTTCGAAGGTGATGCGGCCGCGGAAGACGTTCACGCCGCTGGCCAGATCGGCGCTCTCCCGGATCGCACGCTCGAAGCCGAGGTTGGCGATCTTCCGGATGAACGGGAGCGTCGCGTTCGTCAGGGCGATGGTCGAGGTGCGCGGGACGGCGCCCGGCATGTTCGCGACGCAGTAGTGGATCACGTCGTCGACGAGGTAGACCGGGTTCGAGTGCGTGGTCGGCCTGGCGGTCTCCACGCAGCCGCCCTGGTCGATGGCGACGTCGACGATCACGGAGCCCTTCTTCATGTCGCGGATCATGTCGCGCGTGACGAGCTTGGGAGCGGCGGCGCCCGGAATCAGCACGCCGCCGATCAGCAGGTCCGCCCGTCGCGCCGCCTCGGCGACGTGCGCCCGGTTCGACGCCAGAGTCCGGATCTTCCCCATGAAAACGTCGTCGAGATAGCGGAGCCGGTCGATGTTCGTGTCGAGCACCGTCACCTGCGCCCCGAGACCGACCGCCATCTTCGCCGCGTTGACGCCGACGATTCCCCCGCCGATGATCATCACGTCCGCCGGGAGCACGCCCGGAACCCCGCCGAGAAGCACGCCGCGCCCCCCGTTCGGCTTCTGCAGGTAGAACGCGCCGACCTGGATCGACATCCGCCCCGCGACTTCCGACATCGGCGAGAGAAGCGGCAGCGAGCCTCCCCGCCCCGTGATCGTCTCGTACGCGATGCCCGTGATCTTCTTCCGCAGCAGCGCGTCGGTCAGCTCGGGCACCGGCGCGAGGTGGAGATAGGTGAAAAGGAGCTGCCCCTCCCGGAGCCGCTTCAGATCGCCCTCGATCGGCTCCTTGACCTTCACGATCATCTCGGCCGCGGCGTACACCGCGTCCGCGTCGGGGGCCACTTTCGCGCCCGCCCCCGCGTACTCCTCGTCCGTGAATCCGCTTCCTTCCCCCGCTCCCTTCTGGACGAGGACTTCGTGCCCGTCCGCCGTGAGGTCCCCAGCGGCTGCGGGGACCATCCCCACCCGATACTCGTTGTCCTTGATCTCGGTCGGCACTCCGATCCGCATGTCGATTCTCCCCGTGAAGCGGGCGGGCGGAGGGCCCGTCCCCGAAATCCGGCGGCGGGAGGATCGCCGCGAATCCGCGACATTCTAGTGTAGAACACGAGGAACCGCCGGGAGGACGCCGGCAGGACTCACCCATCCACTTCGAGGCGAGGGGTGGAGGCCCGGCATTGGCTGACAGACCGGAGTGTCCAGGGACGCTGTTCAGAATGAATGCAGAATGCAGAATGCAGAATGTAGAATCCAGAAATGGTCGATGGCGACTTCCCCGCACCGTGATCGTGCCACGCGCCTTTTCTGGATTCTTCCTTCTGCATTCTGCACTCTGCATTCCGCATTCGCCCGGCGCCCCGGGCTCCCGCGCTCCGAACCTCCCCCCCTTCCCCGCACCGTGGCAGACCCCCCCCCGCCCCCCCCACCCACCCCCCCCTCCCCCCTTGACAAGCGCAGGGGCTCCGACTATCTTTGTTAGCACTCACGTCGGGCGAGTGCTAACAGGCGAGCCCGCCGGCGACGGAAGTGAACGATCGCGCGGCGTCCTGCCGCGGACCCGCAGTGAACACCCTGAAAGGAGAAGTTTTCATGGCTACCGCAACCGCAACCCAGCTCAAACTCCGCCCGCTGTACGACCGCATCGTGGTCAAGCGCGTCGAGCCTCGCGAACAGGTCCGGAGCGGCCTGATCATCCCCGATACGGCGAAGGAGAAGCCGCAGGAAGCCGAGGTCATCGCCGTCGGCGAAGGAAAGTTCGACGACAACGGCAAGCGGATGAAGCTCGACGTCAAAAAAGGCGACAAGGTCCTGATCGGGAAGTACTCGGGGACCGACATCAAGATCGACGAGGTGGAGTACACGATCATCCGGGAGGACGAAGTCCTCGCGATCGTCGAAGGGTGAGACTCCACGATGCGCGCCGGCCGCGGGCCGGAGCGCAGAACCGGAAATTTCGCAGGACAGGAGAAGAATCATGGCGAAGAGAATCACGTACGGAGAGGAAGCCCGTCAGGCGATCCTCCGCGGCGTCAACAAGCTCGCGGACGCCGTCAAGGTCACGCTCGGCCCGAAGGGCCGCAACGTGGTCATCGAGAAGAAGTTCGGCTCACCCACGATCACCAAGGACGGCGTGACGGTCGCCAAGGAGATCGAGCTGAAGGACGAGATGGAGAACGCCGGTGCGCAGATGGTGCGCGAGGTCGCCTCCAAGACGTCCGACATCGCCGGTGACGGCACGACGACCGCGACCATTCTGGCCCAGGCGATCTATCGCGAGGGCATCAAGAACGTGACCGCGGGAGCCAACCCGATGGACGTCAAGCGCGGCATCGAGCTGTCGGTGCGGGCGGCGGTCGCCGCCATCGACAAGCTCGCCAAGCCGGTCGAGGGGAAGGACATCGCCCACATCGGAACGATCTCGGCGAACAACGACGAGGAGATCGGCCGCATCATCGCCGAGGCGATGGACAAGGTCGGCAAGGACGGAGTCATCACCGTCGAAGAGGCGAAGGGACTCGACACCACCCTCGAGGTCGTCGAGGGAATGCAGTTCGACCGCGGCTATCTCTCCCCCTACTTCGTGACCGATCCGGAGCGGATGGAGGCGGTGCTGGAGAACGCGCGGGTCCTGATCTACGAGAAGAAGATCTCCTCGATGAAGGACCTGCTCCCGGTCCTCGAGCAGGTCGCCAAGCAGGGTAAGCCGCTGCTGATCATCGCCGAGGACGTCGAGGGCGAAGCGCTCGCGACCCTGGTGGTCAACAAGCTCCGCGGCACGCTCAATGTCGTCGCCGTCAAGGCGCCGGGGTTCGGTGATCGCCGCAAGGCGATGCTCGAGGACATCGCGATCCTCACCGGTGGAAAGCTGATCTCCGAAGACCTCGGAATCAAGCTCGAGAACGTCCAGTGGGGCGATCTCGGCGAGGCCAAGCGCTTGGTCGTCGACAAGGACAACACCACCATCGTCACCGATACCGACGACAAGGCCCGCAAGGAAGTCCTCGCCGGCCGCGTCAAGCAGATCCGCGCCCAGATCGAGGACACGACGTCCGACTACGACCGCGAGAAGCTGCAGGAGCGCCTCGCCAAGCTGGTCGGCGGAGTCGCCGTCATCAAGGTCGGCGCCTCGACCGAGACCGAGATGAAGGAAAAGAAGGCGCGCGTCGAGGACGCGATGCACGCGACCAAGGCGGCCGTCGAAGAGGGGATCGTGCCCGGGGGCGGAGTCGCCCTGCTCCGGGCGATCGACGCGGTCGACAAGGTCAAAGCCGAGGGCGACATCGCCATCGGAGTCCAGATCGTCAAGCGCGCCCTCGAAGAGCCGGCGCGCCAGATCGCCATCAACGCCGG
>DATKCD010000067.1:0-21563 GCA_035544735.1 Thermoanaerobaculia bacterium | reverse complement strand
ACCGACTCGCTGATCACGACCGCCCGCATCTCGGCGCCGTCGGTCTCTTCGAGCGACCGCCCGCGCACGATCGGGATGCCGAGGACCCGGAAGTAGTCGGGATTGACCACGCGGTACGGGACCGAGGGGGGCGTCTGCCCCGGAGGAGTCGGGCGGTCGATGATGTTGAACCAGGCGCCGGTGCCGCGCCCCGCGACGGGAAGCGTGCTGCTCCGGGCGACCCCCTCGACGCTCGGAATGCGGCGCAGGCGCTCCTCGAGCGCTTCGAAGAAGGCGTCGCGCTGCTGGTTCTCTTCGTACGCGGGACCCGAGACGCCGACCGTGAAGGTGAGCGCAGGATCGGGGCGGAATCCGGGATCGACCCGGACGAGGTTCGCGAAGCTCCGGACGAGCAGGCCGGCGGCGGTGAGGAGCATCAGCGCGAGGGCGACCTCCGAGACGACCAGCGCGCTCCGGAGACGGCGCCCGCGCGCCGTGCCGCGGATGCCTTCGCGCATGGCATCGGCCGAGGGAGCGAGGCCGAGCTGGATCGCGGGAACGAGGCCGAACGCCAGGCCGGCGAGCAGAGAGATCAGCGAGGTGAACGCGAACACCGCGGGATCGAGGCCGAACCCGCTCGCGCGCGGAAGCTCGGGCGGAAGCCACGCCATCAGCGCCGCGAGAAGAGCCTTTCCGACGGCGAGTCCGGCGATGCCGCCGATCGCGCCGAGCAGAAGGCTCTCGGTGAGAGTCTGGCGGATCAGGCGGCCGGTGCGCGCGCCGAGAGCGCGGCGGACGGCGATCTCGCGCCGGCGCGCGACGGATCGCGCCAGAAGGAGGTTCCCGACGTTCGCGCTGGCGATCAGGAGCACGAGGACGACCGCGCTCATCAGAGTCATCAGCCGTGGGCGCACGTCGTCGACCAGCAGCTCCTTCATCGGCAGTACGGCCGCCCCGACCTTTCCGGTGAAGAGCGGATGCTCGCGGCGGATGCCGTCCATCACGGTATCGAGCTGCGCGCGCGCCTCGTCGATGGTCACGCCGTCCTTCAGCCGCGCGACTCCCCGCAGGAAGAACTGATCGCGATTGTCGCGGAACTCGGCGTCGAACCGCGCGGGCACCCAGAACCGCGCGTCGTAGTCGGGGAAGACGAAGTCGGGGGGCATGACGCCGATCACCGTGCAGGGATGCCCGCCGAGACTCACGACCCGCCCGGTCGCGTCCGGATCGCCGAAGAGGCGGCGCGCGAGCCCGTCGGAGAGAACGATGACCCGCTCGGCGCCCGGCGCGTCGTCCGAGCGCGCGAGGGTCCTGCCGTGGGCGGGGGGGCGGCGGAGGACCTCGAAGAGCTCTCCGGTGACAAGCGCCCCGAGAACGCGCTCGGCGTCGTCGCCGGTGGCGAGGGTCCGCTCGGTGTAGGAGAAGGCGGCCATCGACTCGAAGGCGGTGGCCCGCGCCTGCCAGTCGTAGAAGTTGCCGGGAGTAGTTGTGTCGAGCTCGTCGCCGCCGTCGCTGTAGTGGCCCAGGACGACGATGCGGTCGGCGCCGGGATAGGGGAGCGGCTCGAGCAGCACGGCGTTGACGATGGAGAAGATCGCAGTGTTCGCTCCGATGGCGAGGGCGATCGTCGCGACGCAGACGAAGGTGAAGCCGGGGGTGCTGCCGAGTGCCCGTCCGGCGCCGCGGAGGTCGTGCAGGATCGAGAGGAGCAGCGGCTCACGTCCCCCGCGCGCGTGCCGGAGCGGAGGCTCGTCGAAGCCGGAGGCGGAACGGCGGGGACGCCCGGAGCGCTCGCGCCGCCGCTCGCTCCAGGCGAACCGCACCAGCGCCGCGATCTCCGAGACGATCAGGAGCAGTGCACCGGCGGCTCCCTTCCGCCGTCGCGCGTCGGCGAGCAGATCGGCGAAGAGCGCCGTCATCGTCTCGCCGTGCTCTTCGCGAACGGCGGGAGGAAGTAGCCGGAGGGCGGCGCGATAGATCCGGATCATGCCTTCCTCGGGACGAGACGCTTGCGGCGCGCCATCTTCAGGGTGCGCTCGAGCCGTCCGGTCTCGAGACGCGCCAGCTCGAGGCCGAATGGCGTGATCCGGTAGTAGCGGCGGCGCGGATCGTCCCGCTCGACGTCGGGAGGCGTCGGGACCTCCTCGATCATCCCGCTGTCGAGCATCCGTTTGACCGCGGCGTAGAGCGTGCTCGCCGTCAGCTCGACCTCGCCGTCGGTGCGATCGGAGATCTCGCGGATGATGGCGTAGCCGTGCAGATCGCGGTCGCTGAGCGCGAGAAGGATGTGGAACACCGGGACGGTGAGCGGGAGATGCGCGGCGGGGAGGCGCCGCCGTGGGTAGTCGGGCACGGGGTAAATATACCGTATCGCGGTATAACGTCTCAAGGAGCAGAAGCCGGATGCGAGCCTGCGCCCCGGCGCGCCGCAGGATCTACCGGGAATGGAGCTCCGCCCGGCGCCGACCGCTCACGATCCGCCGGGTCGATCCGCTCCTTCGAGCTCCGGATGTCCCCACGGGGTGGGAGGGGCGGGGACCGGCGTCGTGAGGTCGAACTCCACCTGGAAGAGGCGGCCGTGCCCCGGGCGCGCGAGCTCGTAGAGAAAACGCCGGCCCGGCTCGATCTCCATCGCCCAGACGTTGACCACCGAAGCGGTCAGGCCCGCCTCCTCGAACATCCGAACCGAGTGCTCGTCGACCGGAAACTCCTGACGCGTCGCAGTACCGGGCGTGGCGGTGTCGCCGCCGTACATCGTGACCTCGTCGTCGGTTCCATCTTCATGGCGGTGATCGTGCTTCAGCCGCAGGCCCGATCCGGTCCGCGTCAGGATCCAGGTGCGGCTGCGATCGTCGCCGACGTGGAACGGGATCCTGACTTCGTCGTCGGAGCACTCCCGGACGTGCATGACCAGAGGCTTGCCGGTGAAGGGATCGTCACCGGCGGGGGGGGGCTCGTCGGCGATGATTCTGCCGGCGAAGGCCTGGTGACAATGTTGCGAGATGGCGGCGAGGAACTCGTCGGCAGGGGCGGTCTCCGAAGCCGGCGCGGCGGCGACGGGGGGCTCGGTCCGTTCCCCGCAGGCGGCGAGCAGAAGCGCGGCGCCGACCAGACAGGCTGCAGATCGCGGCATCGTCATCGGCGAAGCCTACCGCGGCGGACGACATCGGGGCAAACCGCAACGCGGTTCGGATGTGGCCGGGGATTTCATCCCCGGCGGGCGGGTGGTGGCGGGTTGCTCATGCACGCGGATCGACGTTGCATCAGGAGCACTGCGTTACCGCCCACCCGCCGGGGATGAAATCCCCGGCCACAGGAAATCCCCGGGCTTCCTGGGCCGCGATGAAATGCTCGGTCGCGGGCGATCGGGCGGTTCGGTGCTACCGCCCACCCGCCGGGGATGAAATCCCCGGCCACATGAAATCCCCGGCCACAGGGAATCCCCGGCCACAGGGGGCCATGTGAACCGCGCGACTCACGCCTCCTTGCGGATCAGCTTTCCGAGGCGGTCGCGGTCGGGGGCGAGCAGCTCGGCGATCCGCTCCCGGTTGACGTCGGCGACGATGATCTGCCCCACCTCGGTGCTCACCTCGCTGAACAGGCCGTGCGCCTTCATCCGCTCGGTCTGGTAGCGGTTGTCGTCGGTCGGCGTCACGTAGTGGACGGTCTCGGCCCGGTAGCGGTGGATCAGATAGAGGTGGATGAGCGTCATGAGTCGCTTCTTCCGAAGCATCTCGTCGAAGGTGTTCTGATCGCGGATCGAGAGGATCGAGCGCTCTCGGCGGTCGTGGATCGGCGCGAAGATGACGTTGGCGCGCTTGTCGCCGTCGCTTCCCGCGATCGCCAGCTCGAGCAGCTCCGAGCCGGCGCGCTGCGGCCGCAGCCACACGCGGAGGGGATCGGCGATGCGGTAATGCTCGCGCCAGATTCCGAGCCACTCCTCGAGCAGCTTCTTCGGCACCTCGGTCTGCACCAGGTGCTGGTGCTGGGTCGAGCCCTTCCCCATCGCCGTGGTCGTCGCGGTCCGGCCGGAGGAGGCCGCGAGCGCGCCGTCGAGCCGCGGCCCGCCGACGAGCGTCTGCGGGGTCTGGTACGGCGACTCCACCAGACGGATCTTCCGCTGCAGCCGAGCCAGCGCGAGCATCCCGTCCTGCCGCAGCGCGGCCGCGAACTCCTCCGCCGCCACCCCGTCGATCTGATGCCCGCCGTACGTGATGAAGTTGAACACGTACCCCATCTTCCCCAGCTCCGCCGGAAAGGCGCGCATCTCGTCGTCGCTCATTCCGGTCGTGTCCCAGTTGAAGGAGGGGGAGAGGTTGTACGCGAGCATCTTGTCGGGATACTCCGCGTGGATCGCCTCGGCGAACTCGCGCGCTTCGCCGAGGTCGGCGGTCTTGGTCTCCATCCAGAGGATGTCGGCGAAGGGGGCGACGGCGAGCGACTTCGCGATCGCGTACGGCACCCCGCCGCGGATCTGGTAGTAACCTTCGGGCGTCTTCGCGTGCTCCGGGTCCCAGATGATGCTCACCCCGAGCTCCTTCGCCTTCTCCCGCGCGACGGCGAACGAGGCTCCCTCCGCGAAGGCGAGCCACTGCTCCGAGCTCATCTCGAGCTCGTCCCCCTCGGAGAGCCGGAAATCGATCACGTCCGCCACCGCCCGCCCGTACGTCTCCAGACCCGCCTCCCCCTCCCACGCCTCCACCAGTCGCGATTCCGCCCTGCCGAGCGCTTCGTCCACCGTCGCCTTCCCTCCGGCGACCGCCGCCGCCCCGTCGGCCACCAGCCGCGCGACGCCCGTCCTCTCGAGCCACGCGCCGGCGCTCTCGTACTCTCCGTCCGAGATCGCATACAACAGATGACCGTTCAGCTCCTCGACGCCCTGATCGTGGAAGCGCTTCAGCATGGCGAGGTAGGCGATCTTCCAGGAGGGGAGGCCGACGTTGGTCGCCCCGAGGATGAAGGGATGGTCGCGCTCGTCCCCGCGGCCGTCGATGAGCGTCGCCGCCTCGGCGTCGGTCCGCGCGACGATGATCCCCGGAACCTTCATGACGTCGAGCTGGAAACGGGCGGCGTTGAGCCGCTTGATCTGCTCGTCGACCGGCACGAGCACCTTTCCCCCCTGATGGCCGCACTTTTTCGTTCCGGGCCGCTGGTCTTCGATGTGATAGCCGCTCACGCCCGCCTCGACGAAGCGGCGGATCAGGTTCCGCACGTGCGGGTCGCCGCCGTGTCCGGTGTCGGCATCGGCGATGATGAATGGACGGTAGTCGTATTCCGGCGCGCTCTCGCGCTGCTTCGTGCTCATCCTCGAACGGAGGTACTGCTGGTTGCGGTCGGCGGTGAGGAGCGCTCGGACGAGCGTGGCCGCCTCGTCGGGGACCTGGCTGAGAGGATAGCTCGCGAGGTCGGGCCCGGGATCCTCGCTGGTCGACCCTTTCGCCGAGGTGGCCCAGCCGCCGAGGTAGATGCCTTCGAGGCCGACGCGTTTCATGGCGACGGCCTGACCGGGGGAGTAGGGGCCGAACGTCGTGATGCTCTTCTTCAGGGCGAAGAGCTCGCGGAGGCGTTCCCAGAAAGCGGCGGACGCCTCGCGCGCGACGATGTAGTCGTTGGCGATCGTTCCGCGCTGCTCGACGACCTGGCGGGGGGAGTAGAGGCGGGTGATGCCGTCGAAGCGGGGCCCGCTCATCCAGTCTCGCGTCTCGGTGACTTCGTCGTCGAACGAGCTCATCGGCTAACCTCTGCCCGCGTGAAATCGGGATTGTGCGTGATCCGCGATCCGTGGCGCTCGAGCGTCTCGAGATACGCCGCCACGCGCGTCCTGGCGAGATCGAGATCGTGGTTGTCCAGATTGAGGTTCAGCAGGTCGATGGTCCAGGGGACCTTGACGGGGGTGGTGACGCACGCCTCGACGATCGCGCGGGCGATCGGGAGGGTGGTCGGCTTCGAGTCGTCGTGCACGTCGCGATTTCCCGCCGCGAGCAGCTTCCGGTACTCCTCGTCGAGCAGGCGCGCGAAGAGCTCCGGGGTGAAGGCGTCTTCCGCCCCGACGCCGGTCTCCGGGTCGGCGGCGGTGAAGCGTCCCCCCTTGTGCAGCCATTCCCAGAGGATGCTGACGCGGATCTCGCCGGTGGCCATGTCCTCCATCAGATAGAGGACGTCGTCGTTGCCGAAGAAGTCGGCGGGCTTGAGTGCGGCGGCCTGGAAGCCGCGAAGGAAGGCGTTGCCGTACTGGAGGGCGACGCTGAGCAGATCGCGCGCGCCGCGCACGGTCCGCGCCGCCGGCTCGAGCAGAAAGAGCCCGTCGGCATCGCGCTCCTCGTGCGTCAGCGGCGGGAACTTCCGACCGAGCTGGTTCGCGGCCCCCCCCTCGCGCTCCCACACCGGCCGGACGATGTGAACCATCTTCCAGTGCGCCACCCATTTCCCGCTCGCCCCTTCGCGCCGCTCCCGCTCGCCGCCGGCCACCGCCTTCTTCATCCCCGCCTCCACGCCCGCCTCGGAGCCGACCGGAATGTTCGGCTCCATCCCTCCCTGCCAGAGCGCGAAGCGGCCGTTGCGGTCGGGGGTGTTCACCGCGCGGCGCACCCGGTCCTCGTAGACGCGCATGTAGCCGTACGTCATGCCGATCTCGTCGATGTTCGGGTCGACGAACTCCCGGTTCCACCACATCGCGTCGGCGACGCTGTTGATGTAGTCCCATCGCCCGGTATTGAAGCCGACGAAATGGTTGCCGAGGGCGGCGCGGATCTCCATGAGCTGGAACGCAGCCTCGACCTGCTCGACCAGGACGTAGACCTTGATGGTGCCGGTCGCGAGGCCGAGATGACGCTCGAGGGCGACGAGCATGTCGTTCCAGAGGGCCGCTTCGCCGGCCGTCTGGATCTTCGGAAGGTAGAGGACGATCGACGATCCGGCGGCGCGAAGGCGCTCGTGATGGTTCGCGACCCAGAGGACGAGGTCGACGATCGAGGCGGAGAAGCCGGTGCCGTCCTTCTCGCGGACGTGACGGTCGTCGAGATGGAGCCCGCGCGCGCGGAAGATCTTCGTGGTGAAGTCGAGCTGACGGCGCCAGTCCTCGACGATCAGACGGCCGAGCAGGCCGCGCGCCCACGCGTTCATCTCGCCGGCGACGCTTTCGGCGACCTTCAGGAAGAGAGGGTCTCGGGCGATCGCGAGCGCCAGGTTGCGCTGATTGTCGAGCGACATCGCGTCGACCTGACCGAGGGCGTCTTCGCCGTCGAACATCCAGCCGTCGGCGCCGGAGAGCAGAGCGTAGGCGACGTTGCGCAGCCCCTCCTCGGGCGACGATCGCGGCCGCGTGGCCGGCCCGGTTCCCTGGATCCACTGCCGCTGGAGGTCGTGAGGAATCTCGCTTCCCTCGAAGTTCCCTTCGCGGGCGTCGCGGACGCGGATCGTGGTGCGGGGGATCGTGGAGTCGGGGGGGAGGAAGTCGATGCGCTCGCGGCCGCGCGCACGCGCGAGGCGACGCTGCATCCGGGCGTCCATCGCCCCGAGGCGGTCGCGATTGAGCGGGGCGAGGGCTTCGAGCGCGGCGAGCGCCCGCGGCGTGAAGACATCCGAATAACCTGCGAGAACGCCGTCGCGAAACTCGAGTGACTGCGACATCGGACCTCCACTCCTTCCAGACTCGTGCCGACCTCAGGCAAGGCGGCCGGAAACTGCATTCCCGCGGGGGCGGAAAAGATGTGGGGCGGGTTAGATCTTGCCGGGGATCCGTATCCCCGGCGGGCGGGCGGGCGCTTGCCGAGACACTCCGCCTGTCAGGCAGTGGGTAGGAGCGAATGCAGAATGCAGAATGCAGAAGGAAGAAGGAAGAATCCAAAAAGCGCGCGTGGCACGATCACGGTACGGAGAAGTCGCCATCGACCATTTCTGGATTCCGCATTCTGCATTCTGCATTCTGCATTCCTTCTATTCCTTCTGAACGACGTCTGATCTTTCGACAGTCAGGAAAATCTTCATCGTTGTCCTGGACACTCCGACCTCCCGACGCACCCGGCCACATGGGCCGGGGTGAATCCCCGGCCACACGCGTTACTGGCCGATGCGCTGCTCCCATCCCGGCCGTCCGGGTCGGGCCGGCGCCGATTCGATCCGCTGCATCACCTCGGCGATCGCGCGCTCGAGCTGCGGGTCGCTCTTCCGATACGCCGCCGCCGGATCCTCCTGCACCTCGATGTCGGGCTCCACGCCGAATCCCTCGCGGAACCACTCTCCGGCGGGGGAGTACATCCGGAAGGTCGGCACGGTCACGCCGCCGCCGTCGACCAGACCGGGGTTGCCGCTGATCCCGATCAGACCGCCCCAGGTCCGCGTGCCGATCAGCGGCCCGAGTCCGGCCGCCTTGAAGTAGGCCGGGAATGCATCGCCGCCCGATCCGCTCCATCCATTGATGAGCATGACCTTCGGTCCGACGTGGGCCACGGGGGGCCACGGCCAGTCGCCTCCGTGCCGCCGCGCCCAGAAGGCGACGCGCGGACGGTTCAGCAGCTCGACGAAGCGATCGGGGATCTGGCCGCCGCTGTTGAACCGCTCGTCGATGATCAGCCCATCCTTATGATGTTGCGCGCGGAACTGCCGTACGAGCTCGGTCTGACCGCCGCGCCCCGTGTCGGGGACGTAGATGTAGCCGGCGCGCCCGCCGGTGGCCTCCTCGACGCGGCGCCGGTTCTGCTCGATCCAGGCGAGGTGACGGAGGCGAACGTCCTCGTCGGGGGTGAGCGTCTCGACCAGGACGTTGCGGGAGCCTTCGAGGGTCGGCTGGTCGTTGACGGTGAGAAGGACCGCCGCGTCGGCGAGGCCGTCGAAGGCGGCCCACGGCTCGCGGCCGGACGCCATCGGAATCCCGTTGACGGCGAGGACCCACTCACCCTCCTTCACGCCGGCATCGGAGAGAGGGGAGCGGACTTCGGCGTCCCACGGTCCTCCGGCGACGATCCTGGCGATCCGGAAGGCGCCGCGGTCGAGGACCCAGTCGGCGCCGAGGAGCCCGGCGCTGCGGCGCTCGGAGGCAGGCTCGTCGCCGCCGCCGCGATAGGTGTGCGAGGCGTTCAGCTCGCCGATCATCTCGCCGATGACGAAGTTCACGTCCGAGCGGGTGACCGCATGCTCGAGCAGGCGCCCGTACTGCTCGCGGATCGCATCCCAGTCGACCCCGTGCATGTTCGGGTCGTAGAAGTAATCGCGCTCGAACCGCCACGCATCGTCGAAGATCTGGCGCCACTCGACCGCCGGGTCGACGAGCGTCTCCAGCGAGGCCGTCGCGAGCGGCTCGTCCATCTTCTGATCGGCGGCGAGATCGACGATGGCGTACTTCTCCTTCCGGACGACGAGGAGCTTGTCGCCTCCGGCGGCGAGATCGTAGTCGTCGATCTCGCCGAGGATGGTCTTCTCCTCACGCTCCTCGAGGTCGTAGAAGTGGAGCGACCCGGGAGCGTCCTGCGGCGATCCGGCGAGCGGGCGCCGGATGAAGAGCAATTTTCCCTTCGCCGCCTGCAGGTTGTCGTAGTTGCCGCCCGGAGGAGGAAGGGCGACGGCACGCGCTTCGAACCCGTCGAAATCGATCGAGACCGGCTTCGGCGCTTCGTCCTTCTTCTTCTCGTCCTTCGCGTCGTCCTTCTTCTCGTCGGCGTCTTCCTTCTCCTCGTCGTTTTCGCCCTCGACGTCGTTGCGGGGCGCGATGGGCGAACGGACGTCGCTTCGAAGGGGGATCGCCATCACGCTGAGCGAGTTCGGATAGATCCAGGAGGTGTCGACGTCGCTGTAGACCGGCCTGAGGGCGCGGCTCGAAAGGTAGAAGAGGTACTTCCCTTCGGGGTCGAAGGCCGGATCGCCGTCGGCGTAGTATCCGGAGGTGACCTGCCGCGTCTGACCGGTGCGGGTATCGTGGATCGCGATCGCGGTCGTGGCGAGGCTCTCCTGGTCGCGCGGCCAGGCGAGCCAGCGGCTGTCGGGGGACCAGGCGAGGTCGAATCCGGCGAGCCCGCCGTGGCTGAGCCACTTCTGCTGTTCGACCTCGGTGAGCCGGCGGCTCGCCCGATCGTAGACGCGCAGCACCATCGCGTGATCGATGAAGGCGAGCTTCCCGCTGTCGGGCGACCAGACGGGGGGATAGCGGAACCCGGGGCCCATCGAGGTGAGCCGCGTCTCCTCGCCGGGGCCGTCGGCGGGACGGATGGTCAGCTCGTACTCGCCCGAACGGTCGCTGAAAAAGGCGATCCACTTCCCGTCGGGCGACCAGGCGGGGTAGCGCTCGGCCACGCCGGAGGAGTTGGTCAGGTTCAGCACCGGTCCGTGCTCGGCGGGGAGGGAGAAGATCTCGCCGCGGGCTTCGACGGCGGCGCGTTTGCCGGAGGGGGAGACGGAAGCACCCCGTACGAGCTCGCCGACCTTGCGCACCGCGGGCTGGAGGGTCGCGCGGTCCGTCACGACCCGGACCTCGACCGCGCGCGATTCGCCGCTCGCGAGATCGAGCAGATGCAGCCGTCCCCCCGCTTCGAACACGATCTCCCGCGGACCGATCGCGGGGAAGTGCACGTCGTAGTCGGTGAAGCTCGTCATCTGACGGGTCCGGCCCGAGTCGAGATCGTGCGCCCAGACGTTGAAGCGCCCCCCGGGGCCGCGGTCCGACAGGAAGTAGATCGTGCGGCCGTGCCACATCGGCATCTCGTCGTTGGCGGGGTCGGAGGCGATCACGCGCGCCTCATCCGTGCGGAAGTCGTAGAGCCAGAGGTCGGGCGCCATCCCTCCGCGGTAGCGCTTCCACGTCCGGTAGGCCCGCGTCTTGATCGTCATCGCGAGCTGATTGCCGTCCGGAGAGACCGAGGCGAACTCGCCGTACTCGAGCGGGAGCTGCTCCGGAAGCCCGCCGGCGATCGCGACCCGATAGAGCTGGTTGAAGCGCTGGCGCCCGCTGTGCCTCCCCGACGAGAAGAGGATCGCGTCCCCGTCCGGGTACCAGTCGAGCACGCGGTCGACCATCGGATGGTGGGTCAGCCGCTCCGGCATCCCTCCCATCGTCGGGATCACGTAGACGTCGGTGTTGCCGTGATAGTTGCCGCTGAACGCGATCCTGCGACCGTCGGGCGAGAATCGGGGGAAGCTCTCCTCTCCCGCGGGGGAGCTGAGGCGGAAGGCGAGCCCTCCCTCCTTCGCGACGACCCAGATGTCGCCGGCATAGACGAAGGTGACGTGGGTCTCGGAGACGTCGGGGTGGCGGAGCATGCGCGCATCGATCTGCGCGTGCAGCGCGGGCGCGGCCAGCGCAGCGGCGACGGCCGCGGCCGCGAGCAGTTGGTGGAATCGCATCGTGGACCTCCCTGGTGATCGGATCGGACTGCTGGCGACTCTATAACAACTTCCGCTCCATGCGGAGGCGGGGCGCCCCCGCGCCGAAATACGCCGCCTCCTCGGCGGCGACGACGAAGCCGAGGCGCTCGTAGAGACGGATCGCCGGGGCGTTGCCGGGATGAACGGTGAGCCAGGCGGTCGCGACGCGATGCGCCGCGAGGCGCTCGAGCAGCGCCTCGAGCAGCCGCGCGCCGACCCCGCGCCCGCGCATCCCGTCGACGACGGCGAGAGCGAGGATGCACGCCTCCTCTCCGCCGAGGCGCGGCGCCGCGAGGGCGTATCCGGCGACCCCGCCCGAATCGTCTTCGGCGACGAGCAGCCACGCTCCCCAGAGATCGTGCGCCTGGCGGAGAAAGAATCGCGGATACGGCTCGGGATCGAAGATCGCCGACTCGATCGCTGCGATCGAATCGAGATCGGTGATCGACGCTTCCCGGACGCGCATCAGTGCTCGCCCGCGACGATGCCGATCGGAGCGCCGGTGGCGCAGTCGATGCGGAGAAGCTCGCCGGCGCCGACGCCGTATCGACCTCCCGGGACGCGGTAGTCGCCTCGCCCGGCCTGCGAGCGGATCAGCTCGAGCTCGGTGCGGTCGCGCGGGTCGACCATCGGGCTTCGGCAGGCATCACTCGGCCGCGCCGGGCGTAATCCCTCGCCGGTCGGAATCTCGAACGCCGCAGGGGTGCCGCTCGCGCGCCGCGCCTCCTCGTCGGGGGGAAACGCCGAGCTGACGCACGCGGCGAGCAGCGCGGCCGAGACGGCCGCGAGCGTCCATGTCGATGATCGGGCGTGCTTCATTTCAGTGGCCGGGATTGGATGTGGCCGGGGATCGTATGTGGCCGGGGATTGTATGTGGCCGGGGATTGTATCCCCGGCGGGCGGAGGTCGCGCATCGACCGGGCCGGTTGGCCTGACCGTCCACCCGCCGGGGATGAAATCCCCGGCCACATGGCGCGCCGGGATTGGATGTGGCCTGGGGGTCGGCCTCACCGTCCACCCGCCGGGGATGAAATCGCCGGGCACACGATCGTGGCGACGACTTCGTTCCCGTTGCCGCGATACTCGAGGGTGTCGAAGCTGAGGCGGCGCGCCAGCGCGATGCCGCGGCCGTGGGTGTCGAACGCGCGCGCCGGCTCGATGTCGATGAAACGCCGCCAGTCGAATCCCTCTCCCTCGTCGCGGATCGTGAAGCGCGCCTCCTCGCCGGCGCGCTCGTATCGCACTTCCACCCGCTTGCCGGCATTCTCCGGAAGGGCGAGCCTGCGCTTCATCTCCGCGATCCAGACCCTGCGCGTCTTCAGCTCCGATTTCTCTTCGTAGCTGATCCCGAGGTTTCCGTGCTCGATCGCATTGAGGAGGAGCTCGGTCAGGCCGATGACCGCGGTGGAGGGCTCGGGACAGGCGTTCGCCAGGATCGCGCCGACCGCGCGCGCCTCCTCGATCGTCCGGACGCTGAAGAGCGCCTCGCGCAGCAACCCCAGGCCCGCCAGCCCCTGGTGGATCTGCGCCTGCAGCTCCCGCGCCTCCGCGTGATCGTTCGCGGCGGCCCCGACGATCGCCAGCAGCATCTCCGGATCGATCGGCTTGGTCAGGTAGTAGTACGCCCCCGCCCGGATTCCTTCGATGATCTCGTGCGGGGCGATCGCCGCGGTCTGCAGGATGACCGGGAGCATCCGGAGGCTCGGCTGCTCTTTCATTTTCGCGAGGAGCGCGAGACCTCCCATCCGCGGCATGGTCCGGTCGAGAAGCACGACATCCCACGCGTCGGGATTCGCGGAGAGAAGCTCCCACGCCTCCTCGCCGTCGGAGACGGCCGTCACCTCGTAACCCCCTCTTTCGAGATGGAGCCCGAGCAGACGGCAGTCGAGCGGGCTGTCCTCCACTACGAGAATGCGGGTCTTCGAGTCGTCCGCCATCGGTCCCCGCATGATACCGCCGCGCGGCTCGGCGGGGCTTCAGCCGCGGCGCCAGCGAGAGCGGCGTCGGGTCGTCGTCCCGCAGGAGCCGCTCGCGCACCACCTCACGATCTTCCTCCGCAGGATGAAGTGGATCGCCGGAACGCGGAGGAATCGGAACGGGTCGAGGGGAGCGGCGGTGCCGAGGTTCATCGCCGTGGCGAGCAGCGCCGCTCGGAAGCGGGATGCGGAAGGGGAAGGCATCGCGTTCCGAGAACGATCGGGGATCGGGAGGGATTCCGCCGAGCTACTCGTCCAGATCTCCGATCGCGAAGCCCGTCGCGCCGATCGGCGTATCGGGATCCTCGGCCGGCGTCTCTCCGCGCCGGCGGCTCGCTTCGATCTTCTCCTCCCCCTCGGGGGCGACCGGAGTCTCGCGCTCGAGCTGCATCCGCGCCGAGGCGAGGTAGACCCGCGATCCCTTCTCGGCGTAGATCCGTTCGATCCGGGCGGGATCGGCGTCGATCACGATGTAGTCGCCGAGCCGCGTCGAATAGATCGCGAACCGACCGTTCGCCTGCTTCTCGATCTTCCACGCCATCGAAGGTCCATTGTAACGGGGCGTCCGGAGCGTCCGGGCGTCAACCACGGCATCGTGGGACCGCCGCCCGCCGGGGATGCAATCCCCGGCCACGGGGGGATGCGATCCCTGGCCACAGGGCCCGTATACTCCCCGGGATCGGTCGGCGATGGAGATCGTGGTCTACAAGTTCGGCGGTGTGGCGGTCGGCAGCGCGGAGGCGCCGCGGAAGGCGGCGGCGCGGGTGCGGAGGTGACGGCGGCCGGCGTGCTCAACGACATCGTCGCGATCACGACCGAGGAGAGGATCGGGCGATGAAGGCGTCGGCATTCGCGCCGGGATCGATCGGCAACGTCGGGCCGGGGTTTGACGTGCTCGGTCTGGCGATCGGAGGGATCGGAGTGCGGGTCGAGGTCGAGCTGATCGCGGGGGAAGCGCCGGCGGTCGTCGTCGGCGGAAGGGACGCGGATTCGATTCCGACCGATCCGCGGAAGAATGCGGCAGCGATCGCGGCGGCGTCGATGCTGAGGCGGATGGGGAGCGGCGGAGCGGTCGCGGTCCGGATCGACTGCGGGCTCCCGGTGGCGGGAGGGATGGGGGCGAGCGGAGCCTCGAGCGCCGCGGGAGCGTTCGCCGCGGCGCTGGCGGCCGGAGGGGAGGCTCCGACGAGCGAGGTCATCCTCGCGGCGCTCGACGGGGAAGCGGCGGTCGCCGGACGGCATCTCGACAACGTGGCGCCGTCGATACTCGGCGGGCTGGTGCTCTCGCGCAGTGTCGATCCGCTCGACGTGGTGGCGCTTCCGGCGGTCGCGCCGTGGCACCTGGCGCTGGTCACCCCGCAGGTCCGCATCGAGACGCGGCACGCGAGGAGCATCCTTCCCGAGAGCTCGGTCCGGCGGGAGTGGGTTCAGCAGATGGCGAACGCGGTCGGGGTGAGCGCCGCGTTCGCGCGGGGCGACGGAGCGCTGCTGCTGCGGGCGCTCGACGACGTCTACGCGGAGCCGCGGCGCGCGAAGCTGATTCCGCGCTTCGCGGAGGTCAAGCGCGCCGCACTCGAGGCAGGCGCGCTCGGCTGCTCGATCAGCGGCTCGGGGCCGACCATCTTCGCGATCGCTCCCGACGACGCCGCGGCGAGGAACGTCGCCGCTGCGATGCAGAACGCCTTCGGCGACATCGAGAGCTCGGCGCACGTCGGTCCGATCGACCGCCAGGGAGCGCGGAGAGTCGAGGAGAGCGCGCCATGAGCTCCCGCCTCGAGTGCATCGGATGCGAGCGGCGCTACGACCCGCTCGAGATGCGCCTCGCCTGCGACTGCGGAAACCTGCTCAGTCTCGAGCGCGATCGGATCGACCTCACCCCGGAGACGATCGCGAAGCGCCGCGCCGGCCGCGCCGCCGTCGACCGCAGCGGCGTCTGGCGCTTCCGCGAAGGGGTCCTCGACGTCGCCCCCGAGGCGATCGTCACGCAGCCCGAGGGAGCCACGCGACTCATCGAGCGGTTCGGCGTGATGCTCAAGCACGAGGGCGAGAATCCGACCGGATCGTTCAAGGACCGCGGCATGACGGTCGCGATCACGCACGCCGTCCGCCTCGGCGTGAAGAGCGTCGCCTGCGCCTCCACCGGGAACACCAGCGCTTCACTCGCCGCCTACGCCTCGCTCGCCGGCCTCGACGCCGTCGTCTTCGTCCCCGCCGGGCGCGTCGCGATGGGAAAGCTCGCCCAGACGCTCGCCTATGGCGCCCGATGCCTGCAGGTCCGCGGCGACTTCGACGCCTCCATGCGCCTGGCGCGCGAGGCGGCGGCGAAGCTCGGCGTCTATCTCGTCAATTCGATCAACCCCTTCCGCATCGAAGGACAGAAGACGATCGTATGGGAGTTGCTCGACGACCTCGGCTGGAACGCTCCCGACTGGATCGTCGTCCCGGCCGGCAACCTCGGCAACACGAGCGCGTTCGGCAAGGCGCTCCGCGAGGCGCTCGCCGCCGGATGGATCGAGCGGATGCCTCGCCTCGCCGCCATTCAGGCCGAGGGGGCGAATCCATTCTTCCGCGGCTTCGTCGAGGGGTTCCGGACGCGGCATCGGGTCGACCCTGAGACCCTCGCCACGGCGATCCGGATCGGCGATCCGGTGAGCTGGGACCGGGCCGCCGCCGAGATCCGCGCGACGCGGGGCGTGGTCGAGCAGGTGAGCGACGTCGAGCTGATGGCGGCCAAGAAGGAGATCGATCGGGCGGGCGTCGGCTGCGAGCCGGCATCCGCCGTCACGCTCGCCGGCTACAGGAAGCTGCGCGCCGCCGGCACGATCGCCTCATCCGCCCGCGTCGTCTGCGTCCTCACCGGACACATGCTGAAGGACCCCGACGCGATCCTGGCCAACATCCCGAAAGGACGGATGATCGAGATCGACCCCGACCTCGCCTCGGTCGAAAAAGCCCTGAAAATGATTGATGATTGATGATCGATGATTGATGATCGAAAGGCATTGAAAGACATTGATGATCGATGATTGAAAGGCATTGATGATTGATGATTGAAAGCCCCCTAAGCTGATGGCTGATGGCTGATGGCTGATGGCTGATGGCTGATTGGTTCAATCATCAATCACAGATGCCTCTCATGTTTTTCAATCATCAATCATCAATCATAGATCATCAATGTCTTTCGATCATCGATCAAGAGATCGGGATCCAGGTCTGGTGGAGGACGATTTCGGTGGTGTTCTCGGGCCAGAGGGAGGAGGCGAGATAGAAGGTTCCGTCGCCCATGCGGCGGGCCTTGCGGGTCAGGTCGCTTACGCTGCGGCAGAACGTCTGGCTGCGCCGGACGGTCTCGCGGTCGACCGTCGCGCCGGTCCGCTCGGCGATCCCCTCGTAAACGCGAATCTCGTCGAATGTCTGATCTCGAGCCAAATCGTCTCTCCCGGCCCGACGGAACCGAGGGCGCGTGAGTTCGCGCACTCTCGGTGATGGGCCGATGTCGTCAACCCGCTCGCGGCGGAACAAATTGCGCCGGATCGATCAGGACGAGCGAGGGAGCAGGACGATGCCGGGGAATCGGATCATCATGGGGGTCCGACCGGGGTGATCACCGTTTCTCGATCTCGGCGAGCAGGAGCTGCGCCTTCGTAGGCCGGATTGACGTGAGCCCGTGAACCCGCCGGCCGTCGCAGTCGACCGCGACGACCTCGACGTTGATCGTGCGCCCGATTGTACGCCGGTCGCGAACGGCGAGACCGGCGATACGAGTCGTTCACCGGAAGGTGTCGCATTGCTCGACGCTGCCGCTCCGGAGGCCGCGACGGAACCACTCGAGCCGCTGCGCCGAGGTGCCGTGCGTGAATGACTCCGGAGCGATCGTCCCGCGCGTCTCCCGCTGGATCCGGTCGTCGCCGATCGCCGCGGCGGCGGCGAGCCCCTCCTCGACGTCTCCCTCCTCGAGGATCGCGCGCTCACGGTTCGCGTGGTGCGCCCAGGCCCCGGCGAGGCAGTCGGCCTGCAGCTCCTGCCGCACCGAGAGCCGGTTTCCCTCCGCCTGCGACGCCTGCGAGCGCGCCGCGTGCACCTGCTGCGTGATCCCGAGCAGAGTCTGAACGTGGTGGCCGACCTCGTGCGCAACCACGTACGCCCGCGCGAAGTCGCCCGGCGCGCCGAATCGCTCCTCGAGCTCGCGGAAGAACGAAAGGTCGAGGTAGATCTTTCCGTCGAGCGGACAGTAGAAGGGTCCGGTCGCCGCCTGCCCCATCCCGCATTCCGACTCCACCAGGTCGGTGAACAGGACGAGCTGCGGATCTTCGTACTCCCGCCCGACCTGCGAGCGGAAGATCTCGCGCCAGGAGTCCTCGGTCTCGGCCAGCACCTGCGAGACGAAGACGGCCTGCGGATCGTCGGGGGAGGGTGCGGAGGCAGGAGTCTCGGACCCCGCGGTCTGGAGGACTTCGCTCGGATCGCCGCCGAGAAAGATCACGAGAAGCGCGATCACGACGGCTCCGATGCCGCCGCCCGCCGCGAGCGGGACGCCCATGCCGCGCCGGTCCTGAACGTTGCTGCTGCGTCTGCCGAGTCTCATGCCCGGACGCAAGTGCAAGGGAGATGCGCAGTGCCCGGCGAGCCGGGCGGTCCGGCCGGGCGCCCGCCCTTCGCTTCGTCGCAGGGAAGGGGAGCTACGATGCGATCACGGCGCGCCAGGGGGCGAACGGGCCGCCGTCGAGCGATACGCGTCCTTCGATCAGGGTCCCCTTCACGGTACCCTCGTAGCGCTGGACCGAGCGGCCGTCGTGCGTGCGGAGGACGAACGAGATCCGGTCTCCCCGCAGGAGTGGCTCGTCGATCTCGGCGTCGTTCGCCTCCGCGGTGAGCTTCTGGAACTCCTGCTCGACGAGCACCGTCTGCTCGCGGCCGTCGGGCCCTTTCCAGCTCCAGCGCCCGTCGACCTTCGCCGGAACGATCCAGAGATAGATCTCGCTGCGGCCGAGCTTCTCGTAGGCGTCGGGAGTCCATTCGGTCATGTCGAAGTCGTGCGAGACGATGGGCGTTCCGGGGCGGAGCTGTTCGAGCAGGCGTGGACGGAGGCGGCGGTTGACGCTGCGGAGCAGATAGAGCGTGACCGCGGTGGCGTCGTGGACGTCGGCCTCGAACAGGTCTCCCTCGACGAAGCGGACGCGGTCGGTCACTCCGGCCTGCTCGGCGTTCCCATTCGCTTCGGCGATGCGCTCAGGGTCGATGTCGATGCCGACTCCGCGCGCTCCGCGGCGCGCCGCCGCGATGACGATCCGCCCATCCCCCGAGCCGAGGTCGTAGAGAAGATCGTCCGGTCCGACCTCGGCCAGCTCGAGCATCCGATCGACCACCGGCTGCGGGGTCGGCACGTAAGGGACGTCGCGCTTCGCGAAGTCGATCGTCAGCGGAGGACCGGCGACCTCGGCGACCGCCGCCGGCGGCTCGAGTCCCGCCGCCGCATCGGCGGCCGAATCCGAACATGCGAGGCTCAGCGCGGCCAGTCCCGCCAGCGACCACGAGATCAGCAGGGTTCGCGACATCGGATCCTCCTCCCGGGGCCGGCTGCACCATCGGTTGCACCATCCGGTCCATTCCATCCGGGCCGTTCCGTGCGACGGCCGCGGTTTGCGTTCCCGCCGCCGGACGCTGCAGAGTATCAGGGAACGGCGGTGCCGTTCGAGGAGGAGACGATGCGGATGCGAATGCGGATCGCGGCGGCGGCGGCGATCGTGGCGATGATCGGGGTCATGGATGCGCGTGCGGAGGAGCCGCGCGAGCCGGTGGCGACGTTCTCGATTCTGGGGTACGACCCGGCGACGGGGGAGGTCGGGGGGGCGGTCCAGTCGCGCGTGTTCTCCGTCGGGAACGGGGTGCTGTGGGCCGAGGCGAACGTCGGGGTGGTGACGACGCAGGCGGTCGTCGACGTCAGTTACGGGCCGCGGGGGCTGGAGCTGCTGGAGGGGGGGCTCACGCCGGCGGCGGCGGTGGAGGCGCTGTGGAAGAGCGACCCCGATCCGCGCCCGGCGGACTGGAGCCGGCAGGGGAGGCAGCTCGCGATCATGGATGCGAAAGGGAATTACGCGGCGTTCACCGGGCCGAAGGCGAGCGCCTGGGCGGGCCACCGCGGGGGGAAGTTCTGCACGGCGCAGGGAAACATCCTCGCGGGGGAGGCGGTCGTGGTGAAGATGGTCGAGGCATTCGAGAAGAGCGAGGGGCACCTGTCGCAGCGGCTGATGGCGGCGCTCGATGCAGGGCAGGAGGCTGGGGGTGACACGCGGGGGATGCAGTCGGCGGCGATGCTGATCGCGAAGGAAGATGGTGGGGTGTGGCTCAACCACGACGTCGTGCTGCGCCTGCAGGTGGACGACGACCCCGAGCCGCTGAAAGAGCTGCGGCGCCTGGTCGATCTCGCGGCGGCCCAGCGCGAGCGCATCGCGAAGATGCGCGCCGAGCGGGGCGATCGGCGGTGACGCGCGCAGGTCCGGTGGTGGCGTGCGCAGACGGATGGCGTGAAGCGGTGGGATGCGGGGTGTGGCGCGGTTGACGCGGGCTGGGCGGTTGCGGAGGGCGCACGCAACCACCGGACGCTCATCGCGGCGCAAGCCCTCGGTTAGCTCGACGGCTCGTGCGTGGGGGGGACGATCGCGGGGGCCTTCTTCGCGGACTTCTTTGCGGACGCCTTCTTCGCGGGCGCCTTCTTCGTGGCCGACTTCTTCACCGGCGCCTTTTTCGCGGGCGCCTTCTTCTTCGCGCCCTTCTTCGCCGCGGACCGCTTCGCGGCCGCGCGTTTCTTCGGCGCTCCCTTCGGCCTGGACGCGCGCGCGGGCTCCGGGGCGAGGTCGATCGCCGGGCCGGTGATGCGCTTCGGCTCGCGCGCGCGCAACTGCTCGTAGTACGTCACCGCGGCGTGGCCGGTGGCACGGACGGCGAGGAAGTTGAGCCCCGCCCCCGCCACCCCGCCGAGGAGCGGGAGGGCGGCGGGAAGCTTGCGGGCGACGAGCCGCCCCCCGATCTTCCGCGCGAGATTGCGCGCCATCTCTCCCTCGAGCCCCTTCCGCAGGAGCCATCGCGCCCCCTGCCGCCCGGCCGACGCCCCCGTCGAGATCGCGAGCGTAGCGAGCACTTCCCGGAACCGCTCCCGCAGGTGCGGCCTCTGATCGTGGAGGAAGGCGATCGAGAGGATGAGCCGGCTCTGGACGCGCACCAGATTGAAGATGTCGGGGGCCATGGCGAGAACGCCGAGGGCTCCCCCCGCGGCGCCGGCGCCCGCGCCGACGCTTCCGGCGGAGAGCGCCGCTTTCCTGGTCAGGATCGCCGACAGCTCGCGTCGCGACGCTCCCGGATGCCTGACCCGCAGCGCCTCGACCTCGCGATGGATCGACTCCTGATCGAGCTCGCGAAAGAGCGTCTCGATCAGGCGGTAGAGGCGATCACCGAGGGTGGGGTCTGCCATCGGGCGATTGTATCGTGCCGCGGTTCGGCTCACCGGGTCCACACCGCGAACTCGGCGCGGCACCCCTGGTCGACCCAGACGCCGTCCCGGTCCTCTCCCCACGTGCGGTTGCGGACGCAGGCGGCGTCGCTGAGCTGGCGGACGAGCTCGACTCCGAAGCGCGTATCGGCGGGGCAGTGATTCCTCCGTCCCAGGATCGATTCGCAGACCAGCGCCACCTTGTCCGCCGAGCCGGTGGCGCCGCCGACGGCGAACTCGGCGCGGCATCCCTCGCTCACCCAGATCCCGCTGCCGTCGTATCCCCACGTCCGGCCGAGCTCGCACGCGCGGTCGCTGAGCTGGCGGACCAGGCGGACGCCGCCATGCGTGATCGCCGGGCAGCGGCGGAGCCTTTCGTCCTGCGACTCGCAGACGAGCGTCCCGGCGGTCGCGAGGTTCCCTCCGGCGGCCCCTTCGATCAGGGCGAAGTCGGCCCGGCAGCCGCGATCGACCCAGACCTTTCCATCGCGGACGCCCCACGAGAGTCCTTCGACGCAGGCGGCGTCGCTGATCTGTCTCGCGAGCGTGACCGTCGCGGCGCTCCCGGCATCGCACTCGCGATACCCTCCGTCGGACTCGCAGCGGACGCTCTGTCGCGACGACGAGCTTCCGGACGAGCAGGCGGCGGCGAGCAGGAGAACGGCGAGGCAGGTCAGGAGCTTGTTCGGCACGGCGGAGTCCCTCCGTCGGGGAGAGAATGCGCGGAGCCTGCCAGCTTCGCGGCACCTTCCGATCCGGCCGGAAATCGC
>DATKCD010000066.1:0-15645 GCA_035544735.1 Thermoanaerobaculia bacterium | reverse complement strand
GTTCGTCTTCTCGCTCTTCGGCAGCCCCTACGTCCTTCCCTCCATCCCCGAGCTCCCGAGCTACATCCTCGGCTACGACACCCATCCGGCCGCCGAGATCTCCGCCGTCAGGGGCATCACCGGGGAGATGGAGTTCCGCGGAAGGCTCCCGATCTCCCTCCCCGGTTTCTACCCGGTGGGACACGGGCTGCCGCATTGACCGATGGCCCGGCGAGGTCCCGTTTCCGGGGGCTTCGCGCTTCGCGCTCGCCCCCGGCTACATTCCGCCGCCCTGACGGGCGGAAAAAACCCTCACGCGGCTGGATTCCGCCGCCCTGACGCGGGCGCTCTCGCGGTCGGAAGCGTCGTCGCTCATTCGTCGCTCGGGGCGTCGAGCCAGCGGGCGAGCCAGTCGTGGACCTCGCGATAGAAGACGCGGCTGTTCTCTCCGCCGAGGATCCAGTGGTTCTCGCCGGCCCAGACGAGCAGGCGCGAGGGGACGCGCTGGCGCTGGAGCGCCGACCACAACTCGATCGTATTATTCATCGGGACGCGGTAGTCGTTCTCGCCGACCGAGAGGAGCATCGGGGTGCTGAATCTCGCGGCATGCGCGAGCGGGCTCTGCTCCTGCCAGACGGGGTTTCCCTCCCACGGGGGACCTCCGAGCATCAGCTCGCGGTGGAAGATCACGTCGCTCGTTCCCCACTGTCCCGCGAGCGTCGCGAGCCCGGCATGGGAGATCAGCGCCCGGTACCGGGTCGTCGTCCCCTGGAGCCAGTTGGCGAGGTGCCCCCCGTAGCTCGCCCCCGCCGCCGCCTGCCTCGTGCCGTCGATGAACGGGAAGCGGCGGATCGCCTCGTCGGCGGCGGCGTTGACGTCGTTCGCCGGTCCCCGCAGCGGATCGCCGAGGATCGAGAGGGCGAGCTCCTCCCCGAATCCGGTCGACCCGCGGTAGTTCGTCGCCAGGAGCACGTAGCCCGGCGCGCTCAGCAGATGGTAGTTCCACCGGAGGCTGATCGCGTCCCGCCACATGCTGTGCGCGCCGCCGTGGATCAGCACGAGCAGCGGGTACTTCTTCGTCTCGTCGAAGTCGGGAGGGAGAAACAGGAGTGAATGGATCCGCATCCCTTCTTCGTTCGTGAACCAGAAGTGGCGCGGCGGCTGCCAGCTCAGCTTCGCGGCGTCGTCGGCCGCGAAGCGCGTCACCAGCCGGTGCCCCTTCGCCGCCGGATCGATCCGCACCACTTCGGCGGGACGGATCGACGAGCTCCAGTTCGCGACGATCACGGGGCGGCGTCCCTCCCCCTCGACCTCGAGCCCCGAATACACTCCCCCCTCCGGCTCGAACGCGAGCGACGCGCTTCCCCCCCCGGCCGCAACCGTGTAGAGCTTCACCATCCCGGCATCCTCGGCCGTGAACCAGATCGTCCGTCCGTCGGGGGTGAACGCCCAGTCGAGAACCGAACGGTCGCTCGCCGCGGTGACGCTGCGGACCGGCGCCTTCCACGGCCACTCCGCGCAGCCGACACGGGTGAGCGCGTAGATCCGGCGGTGGCGGTCGGAGGTCGTGAAGCAGAGCTCGCGTCCACCGGGGCGGAACCGGGGGCGGCCGTGGTCGGCCGTGCCGCTGGTGAGCTGGCGCGGCTCGCCTCCCTCGAGGCTCACTTCGAACAGATGCGTGTTGGTCGAGTCGTACGCCGCCCGATCGCGGTTGAGCGAGGCGACGAAGACGATGGAACGGCCGTCGGGCGCCCAAACGGGCTGGAGCGAATCGCTCGAGCCGGAGGCGGGGGCGGGAGCGAATCCGGGAGTGGTCAGCATCGTGGTCCCGGCGAGCAGATCGCGCGGAGTCGCGCCCGGCTTCGCGTCGGCGACCCAGAGCCGCGTCTGCACCTCGTCGAGCCAGCGGTCCCAGCGGCGGATCGGAAAGGATTCGTAGATCCGAACGGTCGACTTCCGCTCCTTCCGCTCGGTGGCGAGCCTGCGGTTCTCTTCGTCGTCGGCGGCGCCGGGATACGCGCCGGCGAGAAAGGCGATCTTCGATCCGTCGGGGCTCCAGACGGGAGATCGCGCGCCGAGGGCGACCGAGCTGACCCGCCGCGCCTCTCCGCCGGAGAGATCGAGGACGTAGATCTGCGGGCGATCGTCCTGCTCGCGCCGCGTCGCGAATGCGATTCTGCCGCCGTCGGGACTCCACGCCACCCCGCTCTCGGATGCCCGCGTCGAGGTCAGACGCTTCGGCTCCGAGCTCCCGTCCGCCGCGACGAGCCAGAGATCGGAAACCTCCTCGTCGCCGTCGTACGCCGGCTCGGTGACGGAGACGACGACCCGGCGGCCGTCGGGCGACAGCGCGGGAGAGCCGACGCGCTTCATCATCCACATCGATTCGTGCGTGATGGTCTCGGCGGCGATTGCGTGGGCGGAACCGCCGGGAGCGATCGTCGCGACGAGGAGAACGAGAAGAAGAGGTCTGTTCATCGATCATTGGCTCCGCGAATGGAGTCGTCCAGAGGACGCGGTGGAGATTGTATGCGGATTCTCCGGAGCTCGCGGGGGGGCGTGCGACAATCGGCGACGATGTGGGGAATCGGATCGTGGCTGGTGAGCGGGCTCGCCGCGGCGGGCCTGGCGCGGCTGGTGCGGCGGAGGCGGGCGCACTTCGGGGCTGAGGCGGCGGTCGGGGCGGGGGCGGCGATCGCGGCCTGCCTGGGGGCGACCGCGCTCGATTTCGGCGGGCTCGCCGTCGCCGACGCGCGCGCGGTGGCGTTCGCGGCCGCGATCGCTCTGACCGCGATCGCCCTGCTGCGGCTCGCACGTCCGCCGCGAACGTGAAAAGGCCCCGCCTCGCGGCGGGGCCTGCCTCACGTGTTCGTGCCTGGTGGCGGGGTCAGCGGCGGTCGCCGGAGCTCCGCTCATTCTCGGACGAGGAACGATCGGTCTCGACGTCACGATCGTCTTCGCCACGCTCGCCCGTCGGGATTTCGCCGCCCGATCCGCTGTAGCCCTCGCTCGGATTGCGGCTTCCGCTCTCGTTCTCCTGGCGCTGGCGCTCACGATCGCGTCGGGTCTTCTCGTCACCCATCAGGTCGTCATCACGATGCATGCGTTTCCTCCTTCGGTTTTCCGGGCCCTCGGGGAGCGCCCGTCAACACCCTGGATAACTGCAACGCAGGTGCCAGTTCCAGGGCACTAACTCGAAGAACTGGAGTATCTTGCGCCGCGTCGTCCCTTCGCCTGACGGGCGCTGCCGCAACGAGAAAGCCGCCGCCCCTCATCGCATCTCGAAGATCACCGAGACCGTGAAGCGCATCTCCTCGCTTCCCTGTTCGACCGGCACGCTCGCGTCGCGGGCTTCCATCGCCATCGCCCTCGCAGCGAAAGGCATCGGAGGGGGGATCGGCATCGGGGCCGAGCCTTCGGTGATCGAGACGGCCCTGCCGAGGGTCCTGCCCGCCGCGGCCGCCAGCGTCTGAGCCTTCGCGCGGGCGTCGGCGTAAGCCTTCCGGAGTCCCTCTTCGCGCGCGCGCGTTTCGTCGGCGACGTAGAACTGGAGCCCGGAAGCCTGATTCACCCCGGCGTCGACCGCAGCGTGGAGCAGCCGCCCCGCGTCGGCGGTCCCCTCGCGGCGGACGGTTACGCTGTTGGTGACCTGATATCCGACGATGCGCGGCCGCCGGTTCTCGAGGTACTCGAACTGCGGATGGATCGAGAAGGTCGAGGTCTGGATCTCCTCGCTCTTCGCTCCGGCGCGCCGGAGCGCGTCGATCACGCGACGCACCTTTTCGTTGTTCTGCTCGAGCGCCTCGGAAGGGGTGGGAGCCATCGTATCGACCCCCACGGTGAAGCGGACGCGGTCGGGAACCAGCTCGACCCGGCCCGTTCCGGTGACGCTGATCATTTCGGTGGGGGCTTCCTGCCGGGGCGGTGCGCCGGCGGTGCTCTGCGCGAGGGCGGGAGTCGCCAGCGCGGCGATCAGGAGTGCGATCGTGGTTCGAATCATCTTCGTGAACCTCCTCTTCTGCGGATCGAATGAGAGACCGGGCCGTACCAGAGCAGAAATCGTTCCGTTGAAAGCGAGCGCGAGCGCTCGCCGGCCGGAGGCCGGCCGTGCGAGGCATGATCCTCTCTCACATTGGACACGCCGGGCGATCCGGAGGAAGCCGTCCTGCCGCGATCGAGCTCGCAATAATCCGCGAGCCCGGTTCGTTGCCGTCATTGGTGGGACCGCATAGAATCGTACCCGGGTGAGTGCCGGCCTCCGGGGCCGTGCTCCCGTCCCGCCGATCGGGAGACGAGAGCTCGAATGGCAGATCCGAACGACAAGGTGCCGGGCCAGCCGCCCGGCGATTTCTACGTCGATACGCAGTGCATCGACTGCGATCTCTGCCGGGAGACCGCCCCGGCGAACTTCCGCCGGAACGACGAGGAGGGATTCTCCTACGTCTACAAGCAGCCCGACAACGAAGAAGAGGCCACGCTCAGCAAGGAGGCGATGGACAACTGCCCCGTCGAGGCCATCGGAAACGACGGGCTCCGGGCCACCGCCTGAGCCCGGCTCAGTGGACTGTAGCGTCTAAATCAGTAGCACCTGGCTTGGTCTCGACGCCGTGAGCTTCGTTGCGGCTCCTCAGCATAGTCCCCGCTATGCCTGCGTCGCCGCGCCTAGCTCACGCCGCCGATACCGGCGCCATCTGCTACTGATTTAGACGTTACAGTCCACTAGTGCGCGGTCGGATCGGAGCTGACCTCTCCCTTCCAGTCCTCGGCCATCAGAACTTCCACCAGCTCCTGGAGCTCCTCCATGTGGAAGGGCTTGGTGAGGGCGGCGGTCATGCTGTTCCCCTTCGTGACCGTCAGGATGTCCCCCTTGCCGGAGGCGACGACCACCGGGATCTTGCGCGGCTGGCGGACGTACCACTCCATCCATTCCTCACCGCTCATGCCGGGAAGGTTGAGGTCGAGCAGGACGAGCTTCGTGTCGGGATGCGCCTGAAACACCGCCATCCCCTCGAGCGCCCCCGACGCGGTGACCACGTCGTAGCCCTGCTTCCTGAAAAACGAGACGTAGAGGCCGAGGACCTCGGGATCGTCTTCGATCGCGAGGATCTTCTTCTGGCCCCGGGCGGTGGCGGATGTCATCGTCATCATCATGTCCGCCGGGTAAAGCTGCGAACGGCGTACCACGTCAAAATAACCAGCCGCCGGCCTCGGGAACCTCCGGCCGGCGGCTGCACGCTGCTGCGCCTCAGAAGTCCGGAATGCCGGCGAGCGAGACCCAGCCGTCGCTCGTCTCGTTGTCGTTGGTCGTCGCGTAGGCCACCCACGAGAACGGAGGATCGTCGTCGAGAAGAGTGACGACGACCGACACGTCTCCCAGATCGGCGAACGGCACGGAGACCTGCGACATCGAAAACGCGCGAACCGTCACGTCGAACTCGACGAAGTCGAAGTCGCCGATCACGAGGATGTTGTACTGATGCGAGACCGAGTCGAGATTGACGATTCCGGCGCTGCTCCGGTAGTCCTCGTCCAGCCGGAGTCCGAGAGCGATTCCCTCGAACGAGTCGAACAGCAGATCGGGGTTGACGGCTGGAAACTGCTGCGACACGGTGCCCGAGGAGGCGTTGGGGAGAGGGGACCAGATCCGCGAATAGGCGTCGATCTCTCCGTTGGGGTCAACAGAATCGAGGGAGTCGACCGCGAAGATGAGGATCGCCCCGAGCCCGCTCAGCTCGAGACCGCCGTCGCCGACGAAATTCCGAATCGTGAATGGAGCGACGTCGGCGGGGAGCGTCGTGCCAAAGGTCGGGACGCCTGCCGAGCCGTCGGTGTCCCGCTGGAGCCAGACGATGCGTATCTCCTGGTCCGATTCGCCGTAGTTGGCCAGGGTGACGTCCGAACGGAAGAACGAACCGCCTGCTCCCGGGAGGTTGCCCGCCGCCGGGATCAACGCCGCGAAGTCCGATCCGTCGACAAGCACCAGGGAAGGGCAGACTCCCTGCGCGGTCCGTTGCGCCTCCGCCCGCATTTCCGCCCATTGCCGCAGCAGACGCGCCCCCGCTTCATCGGGCAGCCGCTCGAGCCGCAAACCTTCCGCCCACGCCGTGACTGAGAGAAAAAAGACGATGCACACGAAGAATGCGCGCTTCATGACGCCTCCTTGAATTTTGCCGCTTGTCAGAAACGGCCGCCATTCTACGGCAGGCGCCGCTGCCGGGCAATCGCATCGCTGCGGATCCCGAGACCCGCCTGCTAGTGTCCTGTAACGCCGGACGTTACAGGACACTCGACGCGGCTCATCGGGCTCCGCCCGCGATCTTCGCCGCCTCGGGAAGGGCTCGCAGGCGCATCATCGCCATCGTCCCGAGGATCGGTCCGGGAGCCAGAACGGCGAACGCCCATCGCCACCCGACCGCCTCGACGAGCATCGGAACGATCGCGATCGAGACCGTCGTCAGCAGAAAGCCGATCGAGGTCTGAAGCGTGAGCGCCGTGCCGATGTACTGCGGATCGCCGAGCTCGGTCACGCACGCCGAGAACTGCGCGGAATCGGCCACCACCGTCGCCCCCCAGATCGTCGCGACGACCAGCAGCAGCGCCGGCGGTCCGCCGAAGAGCAGGCCGGCGACGAGGCAGCAGGCGCCGCTGATCGCCATCGCCGCCGAGGTGACCGCCGTACGGCCGTGCCGGTCGGCGAGCAGCCCTGCGATCACGCAGCCCGCCGCCCCGCTCCCGATCACCAGAAACGAGCCCGCCTCCGCCAGCCATCCCGGCTCGCCCCGCCCCTCGAAGCTCGCCCGGAGCATCACCGGAAGCCAGGTCCACATCGCGTACAGCTCCCACATGTGGCCGAAATAGCCGAAGTTCGCCAGCCGCACGCCCCGATCGCGCAGAATCGTCGCGACCTGCCGCGGATCGAACCGCGCACGCGCCGCCGCGAATGGTCCCTCCGTCACGAACAGCATGACGAGAGCTCCCCCCGCCACCGCGCCGAGCGAAGCCACCATCACGTTCGCGCGCCACGACTCGCTCCCGATCGCGTTCACCAGATACGGCGTGGCCTTCCCCAGCGTCAGGCTTCCCACCAGCACGCCGAGCGCCATCCCCCGCCCCCGCCGGAACCACGTCGCGAGGATCTTCATCCCCGGCGGATAGACCCCCGCCAGGAACATCCCCGTCAGGAAGCGAAGGGCGATTCCTTCGGCGGCCCCGCCCGCGAACAGCACGAACCCGAGGTTCGCCGCGGCGCCGAGAAAGGCGGAAACGGCGAACAGGTGAGACGTCCGGAACACGTCGGCGAGATTGAGGATCGCGCTCAGCAGCGTGCCGGCGACGAAGCCGAGCTGAACCGACATCGTCAGCCACGCCGCCGCACGCGCGCCCATCTCCCATTCGGCCGCGACGGCCGGTGCGACCGCCGAGACGCCGAACCACAGCCCCATGGCGAGCAGCTCCGCCGCCGCCACCAGCGACAGCACGCGCCACCGCCCCCTCGGCTCGTCCTCCGTCACGGAGTCAGTGTAATGGAGTCGGCAATCCGGAGTCGGCGCAACGAGCCGAAACTAACGCCGATCGGTGCCAGTGTCCTGTAACGTCGGAATCGATGGCAGGTGCTATTGATTCCGGCGTTACAGGACACTAGACTTCTCGCCGCACATCACCGTTTCAGGAGGACGTCAATGCAGATCAGGATCCGTCTCGAGGAAGCCGTCGCGTCGCGCCATCTGCTCGATCATTCCTTCTATCGGCGGTGGAGCGCCGGCGAGCTCTCGCGCGAGGAGCTGCGCGAGTACGCGCGGCAGTACTGGCACTTCACCCTCGCGTTCCCGACGTTCGTGAGCGCCATCCATTCCGGAACGGACGATCTGGAAGCGCGCCGGCTCCTGCTCGAGAACCTCATCGAGGAAGAGCGCGGCGCCGAAAATCATCCCGAGCTCTGGCTCCGCTTCTGCGAGGCCCTCGGGCTCACCCGCGACGAGGTGAAAGGGAGCGAGGCGAACGCCGGAACGCGCGCGCTCGTCGAGACCATGCGCGAGCTCACCCGCGAGGGAGCGACCCACCAGGGGCTGGCCTCCCTCTTCGCCTACGAGTCGCAGGTCCCCGCCGTCGCCGCCGCCAAGATCGAAGGACTCGCGAAGTGGTACGACATGACCGCCCCTTCCGAGATCGCCTTCTTCACGGTTCACCAGGAGGCCGACGTCCACCATTCCGCGACGGCGATGGCGCTGCTCGAGCGCTTCGCCGATGACCCTGCGAGCGCCGACCAGGCCGATCACGCCGCTCGCCGCACCCTCGACGCGCTCTACCGCTTCCTCGACGCCGTCACCATCCCCTCGGAATCGGCCGCCTGAGCCGGGCCGGCAGATCGCCCGGTGGCCGGGGATTTCATCCATGTGGCCGGGGATTTCATCCCCGGCGGGTGGGCGGTCGAGCATCGCTCCCGTCGCCCACGATCACTCCGACGCCTGCCGGCGCCTGAGGCCGGCGGTCGGTGGCGCGTGGAGGGGGGTTTGGTGCACTGGAGATCTTGCCCGCGGGTCCGCAGGATGTCGAGCGAATGCAGAACGCAGAATGCAGAATGATGAATCCAAAAAGGGCGCGTGGCCTGTTACCGTACGCGAATCCAGCCATCGGCCATTTCTGGATTCTTCATTCTGCACAATTCTGCACTCTGCATTCTGGATTTCGTCCTACGTTTCTGAGCAGGCTCACAAGCCTGGACTCTGAACAGAAGGCAGAAGTGGTGAGAGGTAAGGAAAAAGGCTGGCCGGGGATCTCATGTGGCCGGGGATTTCATCCCCGGCGGGCGGAAGGTCCGTGCGAGAACCTCGGCCTCGCGAATCGTTCGGGTCGCGCGATACCGCCCACCCGCCGGAGATGAAATCCCCGGCCACACGGGGCGTTGCGTCACCAGGCGATGCCGTAGTCTTCGCCGTGGTGGCTCGATCCGCCCCACATCGTGCCGTGCTCGCGGTCGAACCAGATCGCGTTGATCGGCCCGGAGGTCCGCTCGGCGTAGACCATCGAATAGCCCATCGAGCGGAGCTCGCGCCGCACCCACGAGGGGGTCGCGTCGTTGAGCAGGATCCTTCCCGGCCGGTTCTCGTGAGAGCCGAACGAGCTGCGCATCTGAAAGCTGTTGAAGTTCGGCGCCTCCGCCGCCTCCTGCACGTTCATTCCGAACTCGACGACGTTGAGGAAGAACTGGAGCAGGTTCTGATCCTGCGAGTCGCCTCCCTGCACGGCGAACGAGAGCAGCGGCTCGCCGTCGCGGAGCGCGATCGAAGGGGTCAGCGTCACCCGCGGCCGCCTGCCCGGGGCGACCACGTTGTACGGGTTCTCCGCCGGATCGGTCACGAAGCTCTGCATCCGCTGCGAGAGCCCGATGCCGCTCCTCCCGGCGATCACCGCCGGAATCCAGCCGCCGCTCGGCGTGACCGAGACGACCCACCCCTCCTCGTCCGCCGCCTGGACCGTGGTCGTTCCGGCGTAGAACGAGGAGTCGAGCAGCGCCGCGGCGGAGGAAGGAGCGGCGGGAGCGGATCCCGCTCCGGCCGGCGGCCAGTTGCGGAGGAAGTGGAGAAACGGATTCTTTCCTCCCTGGAACGGATAGGGATCGCCCGGCCGCGCCTTCGGATCGTTGCGTCGCGGATCGATCGCATCGGCGCGCGACTTCGCATAGGCCTTCGACAGCAGACCGCGCACCGGCTCCTCGGGTGAGGAGTAGATGTCGCCGTAGTAGAAGTCGCGGTCGGCGAAGGCGAGGTTCATCGTCTGATAGAGCGTGTGGATGTATCTCGCGCTGTTGTATCCCATCGGCTGCAGATCGAAGTTCTCGAGGATGTTCAGCGCCTGGAGAAGCGCCGGCCCCTGAGTCCAGACCTGCAGCTTGTAAACGTCGATCCCGCGGTAGCTGCTGGTGGCCGGCTCTTCGATCTTCACCGACCAGTTCGCGAGGTCTTCCCGGGTGAACAGCCCGCCCTGTTCGCGGACGCTCCGGACGATCTCCTCGGCGACGTCGCCCTTGTAGAAGCGGTCGTACGCGGCGTAGATCGCATCCTTGCGCGACTTTCCCGCGCGGAGCGCCGCCGCTTCCGTCTCCACGAGCTTGCGCAGGGTCGCCGCCAGATCGGGCTGGCGGAACATCGAGCCGGGCTCGGGCCCTTCGCGCTCCGCGTTGCCGATCGCCTCGACCGGGCGGTCGTGGATCGGCGCCGGCCCCTCCGCTGTCGCCGCCTCGGGACTCGCCGCCGGCGAGGCCGCCTTGCGCCCTCGGTTCGGCAGGAAAAGCGCCGCCGAGTAGGGCCACTGGCGAATCAGCTCCTTCCGCCGCTCGATCGTATCGGCGAGCTGCGCTTCGATCGGAAACCCGTCGGCCAGCTCGATCGCCGGTGCGAGGACCTCGCCAAGCGAGAGCCTTCCCCACTCGGCGACCATCACCATGATCGCGCCCGGCGTGCCGGGGGTGGTCGCGGCGAGCGGCCCGAACTCGGGGGGATATCGCATTCCCTTCGCCGTGAAGAACTCGGCCGTGGCGCCCGTCGGCGCCACCCCCAGGCCGTTGATGCCGATGACCTTCCGCGTCCGGGGGTTGTAGATGAGAGCCTGCGTCTCCCCTCCCCAGCCGAGCGTGTCCCACATCGTCGAGGTGGCGGCGATCATCGCCGCCGCGGCGTCGACGGCGTTCCCCCCCTTCTGGAAGACCATCGCACCGGCGGTCGCCCCGAGCGGCTTGCCGGTGATCGCCATCCACTTCTTCCCGTGCAGGACCGGCTTCGCGGTCCGTCCCTGGGAGAGGGCGATGGTCGGGAGAAGGACGGCGAGCGCGAGAAAGGAGAGCGGAATCATCGGCTGGCGCATGCCGGAAGTGTATCGCAGCGCCGCGGGGGCGGCGCCGGCCAGTCGGGCCGGGGGTGAGGACTGAAACCGCTTCCAGCCCGTCGCCGCCCCCCTCCACTCACCACGATCGTACGGAATCGCGGTCGTACGTCACAGTGCCGCGCGCGGGCCGGACCGACATTCGAAGGAGGAGGGAGCCCGACCGTGAAACGCATTCTTCTCGCCGCCGCCGTCGCCACGCTGCTCTCGTCGTGCGCGTCGGCACTCCATCACGAGCACGATCACGACTCGCACCGCTACCGCGCCTGCGTCGAGCGCGTCGTCGGCGGGCGCATTCTGCACGATCCCGGCTGGGTCGTCGAGGAGCACCTCGACGCCATGAGCGGAAACCGCATCTACCAGTTTCTCTCGACGTACTGGAACCGCATCATCGAGGTCACGCGCGTGAACCGCTTCTGCTCGATGCTCTCGGGAGGCTTCGACGCCTCGAGCCGGCATCCGACCTTCGCGACTCCACTGCCGATGCCGCGGCGTCCGTGAGCGGGCGCCGCGCCCTCGATCGGTCGCGGGACGCGCCGGAGGATTTCAACAGGCGAGCCCGCGCCATCGCCCCTCATCCGATTCGACTTGCGGGCCGCTGCCCAGAACCATGGATGGGGGGCTGTGGATCTCTGTGGAAAACGGCCGAAATCGTGACAGCCGCCACGCGTGCATTTCGAGTAGACTCTCCCTGCTTCGGTTCGAACGCTCCATCGCAGATGTCAACCGATCGAAGCGGCCGCGAATGACGCGACGGGTCATCGAGGCAAATGCGGCGCGGATGCCCCTTTGCGGATGTCAACGCGCCGAGAGCGGCCCCGGGAAGGCAAAGGCTCCCGGGGCCATTTTTTTTCAGCAGCGAGAGGTTCTCGCCCGCTCTGCTCGGATCACCGCGCCGAATCGAGGTAGCGCAGCAGGTCGCCGTCGGTCGAGAGGAGCATGGTGGTGTCGGCGTCCAGGCTGTCCTTCAGCGTCGCCATCGACTTGAGGAAGCGGTAGAAATCGGGATCGCGTCCGTAGGCGGCGGCGTAGATGTCGGCGGCTTCGGCATCGGCCTTGCCGCGGATCTCCTGCGCCTGACGGTAGGCCTCGGACTCGATGACCTGGAGCTCGCGCTGGCGCTCGCCGGCGATGCGTGCCGCCTCCCCCTCCCCTTCCGAGCGATACCGCTCGGCGATGCGCTTCCGCTCGGAGATCATCCGGGCGTAGACCTCCTGGCGGACCTCGTCGACATAGTTGATCTGCTTGAAGCGGAAGTCGAGGATCTCGATGCCGAGATCGCCCGTGCGGCGGCGCGCATTCTCCAGAACCTCGACCATCAGGCGCTCGCGACCGAACTGCACGTTCTCGGCCGCCTCTTCCTGGTCGACCTCGGCGGGGTCGCCGGTGAAGACGAACGCCCGGTTGCTCGAGCGGACCAGATCGATGAGCTCGTTCTTCGCGATGACGTTGCGGGTCTCTCCGTCGAGGATGTCGTCGAGCCTCGACTGCGCTCCGCGCTCGTCGCGCAGGCGCTGGAAGAACAGCAGCGGGTCGGTGATGCGCCATCGCGCGTACGAGTCGACCCAGATGAACCGCTTGTCGAGCGTCGGGATCTGGTTCGGGTCGCCGTCCCATTCGAGAAACCGCTTATCGAACGCGTGCGCGTGCTGGACGAACGGCAGCTTGAACTTCAGCCCGGGCGTCGCGATCGGATCGCCGACCGGCTTGCCGAACTGCGTGATGACGACCTGCTCGGTCTCCTGGACGGTGTAGACCGCCCCGGAGAACGCGGCGAGGGCCGCGAGGATGACGATGAGTGCGACTGCGATGGCGGTCTGCCTCACGGATTCACCTCCCTCTGTCCCTGGAGGGGAAGCAGCGGAAGCACGCCCTCCAGTCCGTCGTCGAGGATGATCTTCCGCTTCACCTTCGGATAGACCTCGCCCATGGTCTCGAGATACATGCGCCTGCGGGTGACTTCCGGCGCGCGGCGGTAGGCGGCGTGGACCTGGATGAACAGCTCCGCATCGCCGCGCGCGCGATTCACGCGGTCGGTCGCGAACCCGAGCGCCTGCTCGATGGTCTGCTGGGCCTGCCCGCGGGCGCGCGGGATGATCTGGTTGTAATCCGCGCGCGCCTGATTGATCAGCTTCTCGCGCTCCTGCTGCGCCTGGTTCACCTCGTTGAACGACGGCTTGACCGGGTCGGGAGGGTTTACGTCCTGCAGCACGATCTGCTCGACCTTGATCCCGTTCTCGTACTGATCGCACATCGCCTGCAGCCGCTGCTCGACCTCGCCCGCGATCTGCTGCCTCCCGACCGTCAGCACTTCGTTGACGCTATGGTCTCCCACCACTTCCCTCATGATCGCCTCGTTCATGTCCCGGAACGTCTTCCGGACGTTTCGGACCTTGAACAGGTAGAGGTAGGGGTCGCGCACGCGATACTGCGCCGTCCACTCGACCACCGCGACGTTGAGGTCTCCCGTCAGCATGAGCGACTCCGCCGACAGGTCACGCGGCGAATAGGTCGTCCGGCCGTTCATCCCCTCGGTCCTGAAGCCGAACTCTTCCTTGAGCTGGCGCTCGATCGGCACTTTGACGACCCGTTCGATCGGGTAGGGCAGCTTCAGATGGAGCCCCGACGGGACCTGCCTCACGAACTTGCCGAAGCGCAGGACCAGCCCCGCCTCCTCCGGCTCGATCGTGAACCAGGTACTGAAAAGCACCGCCAGGGCGACGATCGCCACGATCACCAGGGCGATGCTCCGGCCCGCGAAGCGGGGCGGACGGAATTGATGCACGTTCATCTTCTGAAAATCCATTTGGGAACTCCTTTCGGGACGCTGGACCGGGCGCGCAGCCGGATCGTATCAGGCTCTCCGGCCCGGAAGACGCGAATCGGCACGAAAATCGACCGGGGCGACTTGAGAAAGCGCCCGTTGCCCGACAGAATGGAACCTTGGTCGCGACCGGCGGGAGCCGGGGGGCCGGCCACATCCCGACGCTCATGCGAATCGATCACGCCTACCACATTCTCGATCTCGAGCCGGGAGCGAGCGACGAGCAGATTCGCACCGCGTATCGCGACCTGAGCAAAGTCTGGCATCCCGATCGATTCGCGAACGATCCAGCCGTTCAGCGAAAGGCGGAGGAGAAGCTGAAGGCGATCAACGAGGCGTATCGAACGATCCTCCGCGAGGGAAACGAGAGCGGAGCCGGGCGGCGCGGCGGGGCGTGGCCGCCGGAGCCCGAGGCGGACCTCGCGGCATGGGGCGTCCGGACGGGGACGCACGAAGTGATGCTGCCCGATTACGAATCGCTCGCCGATCTGGTGGGCCGCGGGAGGATCGGCGCCGATGCCGAGGTCCGTCCCCCCGGCTCCGGCGGCTGGATGCGCCTGGGAGACGTGCCGGAGCTGAAGCGGGTGATGGCGGCCGGGAAGCTCCGGCGGCGTCGCTCTTGGGCGATCGGCTGCGCGCTCGCCGCGGTGCTCCTGCTGTTTCGGCGACCCTCGCCGTGGGGCCTGGCGATCAGCGCGATCCTGATGGGGATCTCGATCGCGCTCATCGTCTCGATGCGGGGCCTCGAGACGCCGGAGTAGTGAGGGTGGCGCGCGGCCGCGGCGGGGGGGAGCCTCCCGTCGCCGGGCGATCGGCGCGGCCGCCTCGAGGAGGAAGAGCAGCCCGCGCACTCGACCGGGGTCGCCCGGCAGGTGGATCGACTTCGATCGAGGCGCGGCGAACGGACGATCGCCCCGCGCCCGCGACCGCAGCGCCATTCAGGGAGTACCGCGAGCCCGCCTCTTTCCTACCCCCCTCCGCCGAATTTTCTTTTCGGCTCCGGAGAATTCCACAGCCCGCTTGCGATCCTCCCCCGCTGAGCGGGCTCGACTTCCGATCCGACTGCCCATGATCGTGGAAGGGGGGGTGTGGATCGCTGTGGAAAACCGCCGAAATCGTGACAGCCGGACGCGCGCGTTTCAAGTAGACTTCGCCTGCTTCGGTTCGGACGCTCTATCGCGGCTGTCAACGGATCGAAGCTGCCGAGACTGGCGCGATAGGTCATCGAGGCGAACGCGGCGCGGATGCCCCTTTGCGGATGTCAACGCGCCGAGAACGGCCCCGGGAAGGCAAAGGCTCCCGGGGCCATTTTTTGTTTGCGCGGCCGAGCGAACAGCCGAACGTCGATGCCCCCGCCCCCGACACTCGTTCGACATTCCTTTCGACATTCGCAAGACGCCTGCGGGATCGCTCTCGTCGAATCGGGTCGAACGCCCTCCGCCCGAGTCCGCCAGCCGCGCCGGCGCCCGCGGCGTGATACGCTTCCCCGGCCCGACCACGCCTTTTGATGACCGCCTCACCGACCGAGTCCATCGAGTGGCCGCAGCAGTCCTTTTTCGAGTGAGGCTTCGTGATCCGTTCGCGCCCGCGAGGAGAGCATCGATGGCGAAGCTCACCAGAGACGTTCTGATCATCGACGACGACGAGGGTATTCGAAACCTGATCTGCATCGCGCTGCAGCGCGCCGGTCTCTCCTGCGAGACCGCGACGGACGGAACCGAGGCTCTGGAACGCGTTCGGAACGTCACGTTCGCGGTGATCCTGCTCGACATCATGATGCCGCGTCTCGACGGGTACGGATTTCTCTCCCGCTACGCCGAGTCGCTCATCCACGACGCGGACCGCCCCGTCGTGCTCATCATGACCGCGTTTCCCGAGCATGAAGTCAACGTTCCGTTCGTCGCCGATCTGGTCCACGGCATCATCCGAAAGCCGTTCGACGTCCACGAGATGGCGAGCCTGGT
>DATKCD010000065.1:0-2867 GCA_035544735.1 Thermoanaerobaculia bacterium | reverse complement strand
CGGCTCTACAACAATCTGAGCGCGCTGCGCGTCACGGTCTATTCGATCCATGGCGGAGAGCAGGGCGGCGGTCCGACTTCGCCCGAAGACTCCGGCTCGACCGATACCATGATGACCATGTCCACGGACATCGGTCAGCTCATGGAAGCGGGAAACTCGCGCGAGCTCGCCCAGCGCACGGGCGGGCTCTACTTCAAGGTCAATCCCAGCCTGGCCCGACAACTGGACGACGTGGTTCGCGACCTCGACGACTACTACTCCCTCGGATACAAACCGACGGGCGCGCCGGGCCAGGCGCGCCGGATCAAGGTGAAGGTGAATGTCGACGGCGCGCGGGTGCGGCATCGCGAGACCGTGCGCGAGCGCACCCGTACGGAGAAGGCGGCCGGTGTGGTCGTCGCCTCGATGGTCCAGCCGCAGCCGCGCGTGGCGCAGAAGATCAGCTCGCGCGAGCCCGTGATCCCGCCCGCCGTCGCCACCGCCGCGAACCCGCTGGGCGTGGCCGTCCAGACGGATCGCCCCATTCGGCACGGATGGGACCACCTCCTGGCCTTCAACTTCTCCATCAACCTGGATGCTCTCTCGTTCGCCAGGCGAGGCAATGAGTACCGCGCTGATTTCGCCATGCACTTCGCTCTGGTCGGCGCGGACGGCTCGGTGTACCCGCTGGAGAGCCGCGAGCAGACGCTGAGGATGCCTGCGGCGGAGATGCCGAAGGGACCGGGGAATCTCGTTTCCTACGCCTGGCACGTCGATGTCTCTCCGCTCCGCATCTCGGCGGAAGTCCCCGCCAATCAGAAAGGGATGCGTCTGACGGTGACGGTCGAAGACCGCGGAAGCGGCACGCGTTCGGTGGTCACAGTGCCCCTCGGCAAAGAGCTGCAGAGTCGCGGCTAATCCAGCGGCTGATCCGGTCCTGGAGATGAGCCGCCCCGATTTCCAGCGAGGTCGTTGTGACGACAGGCGCCGTGTGAAAATGCTCGCACATGAAACGCCTGCTGGTGCTTCTCCTCCTCGCCTTCCCCGCGGTCGCCCAACGCTCGCTCGAGTGGGAGTCCATCGCCGTCACGGCCCGTCTCGATGCTGCCGGTGCGCTGCACGTGAGCGAGGAACAGACCTATCTCTTCAACGGAGAGTGGAACGGCGGCGAACGGACGGTGCGACTGGAGAAAGAGCAGCGGTTCACCTTTGACAGTCTGAGCCGTCGCGATGAAGCCACGGGCGAGCTCCAACCGCTGTCCTACGGTTCACTCGATGTAGTTGACGGCTACCTCGTGAACGGCGAATCCATTCGATGGCGGAGCCGGCTGCCCTCCGATCGGCCGTTTCGCAATCAGCGCATCACATACGTCGTCGAATACACGCTCGCGAACATTCTGATGAAGAGAGGGCGCAGCTATCGTCTGGATCACGATTTCGCCTTTCCCGATCGTCCCGGCGTCATTCGCCGCCTGACGGTCGATCTCGAGCTCGATCCCGCGTGGCAGAGCGACTCGCTCGAGCGGCGCTACGAGGCTGGACCTCTTCCGCCCGGCAGAGGCTTTGTCGTCAAGGGGACGCTCGATTTCCGCGGAAGCGGGCCGGCGCCGGAAGCGCAGATCGACACGTTGTACTGGCGCGCCGGACTGGCGGCCCTTCTTCTCGTCGTACCGGCCGCGCTCTGGTGGTTGCTCCTTCGCCGCGAGGAGAAACTCGGTCGATTCGCCCCGCTGAACGCCGCCGGAATTACGCCGAAGTGGATCGAGGAGAATCTCGTCACGATTCCGGCGGAGTTGGCCGGCGCGGCGTGGGACGAAGACGTCGGAGAGTCCGAAGTGTCCGCGCTGCTGGCCCGATGGGTAGCCGAAGACAAGGTGACATCGAGGACGACATCGCCCGGCGAGCTCAAGCTCCATCTGATCGTCCCGCGCGAAGCGTTCGACGGTTACGAGCGCGACCTGATCGACAAGCTCTTCTTCGCCGGCGATGAGACCAGCACCTCGGCGATCCGCGCTCACTACGCAAGCTCGGGATTCAATCCCACCAGAATCATTCGCAGGAAGGTGTTGAAACGCGCCTACGATCTCGGGCAACTCAGCGAGAGGGCCCTCCGCCTGGGGAGCCTGATCACCGCACCTGCTCTGCTTGCCGCCGCCTATTTCTTGAATCGCGGGTGGAGCGCCAACCAGGAGCGCATCAAGTTCATCATGATCACGCTCATCGCGCTGTCGATCGTTTCGCTCGTCGCCGTGATCGCCGCGATGATCTGGCGGGGGCGAATCGATCATGGGCGCGACGAGATGAAAGTGTTCCGCTCGGTCATCGTCTTCGACGTCATCGTGGTCCTCGTGATCCTGGCCGGCAACTTCTTTTCCTTTGACGCCCAGCTCGCCTCGAGTGCCTTTGCCTTGATGCTGGCCAGTCTCATCATCGACAGCGCGAAATCGAAGCGCGGACGCAGCGCCATCGCCTTCCGCAAACGACTGGCCTCGGCGCGGGAGTACTTAGCGGCCGAATTGGAGAAGAGCAGTCCGGCCATCGACAATCAATGGTTCCCATGGGTGATCGCTTTCGGGCTGGACTCGGAGGCTTCGAGGTGGGTCACGCGATTCGGCGATCGCCTGCAGTCCACCGCCGATTCCCGGTCGAGCTACACCTCGACCTCTTCGTCCTCCTCCGGCTCGGGTACGCCAACGTGGAGTGGCGGAGGGGGTGCTTTCGGCGGCGCCGGCGCCAGCGGATCGTGGGCGATGGCCGCCGGCGGCCTCGCCGCGGGCGTCGCCGCCCCCAGCTCGAGCAGTAGCGGCGGCGGGGGAAGCAGCTCCAGCAGCGGCGGCGGCTCGTCGTCATCCGGCGGCGGAAGCGGCGGAGGGTGGTAGTGATCCGGC
>DATKCD010000064.1:0-8810 GCA_035544735.1 Thermoanaerobaculia bacterium | reverse complement strand
TCCCGCGCCCCTGGCGGGGCGCCGCGCAAAGAGCCTGAATGGGGATGGATCGCGCGTTCGGGTCCCGGGGGCGGCGCCCTTCGGGCTTGCCCCCGACTACAGTCCGGCGCCCTGGCGGGCGCGGAGCCTGATCCTGAATGGGACCGCGCGATGCCGCGTTATCATGGGCGCGATGTCCGAGGACGAACTGCTCGAGAGAATCACGGTGAATCCGGAGATTTTCGGGGGGAAACCAATCATCCGCGGCCGGCGGCTTGCGGTGGAGCATGTTCTCTCGATGCTGGCGGCCGGGGATTCGCAGCAGGCGATCCTGGATGGGTATCCCTGGCTCGAGCCCGAGGACATTCAGGCCTGCCTGGCCTATGCGCGCCGCCTCGTCGCTCATGAACGAATCGAGCCGCTGATCAAGAAGGGATGAGAGTCCTCCTCGACGCCTGCGTCTGGAAGGGCTGCATCGAGGAGCTCCGAGCCGCCGGTCACGACGTGATCTGGGCCGGCGAGTGGGGAGAGGATCCCGGAGATCGGGCGATTCTCGAAAGGGCCGCGATGGAAGGCCGCGTTCTGGTCACGCTCGACAAAGACTTCGGCGAAATTGCAATCGTGAGGAGTCTTGCTCATCGCGGGATCATCCGGCTGGTAGGGGGGTCGGTGACCACGTTTGCGCCTCGCCTGGTGAGCGCTCTTTCGGCCTATCAATCCGCGCTCGAAGGGGGTGCCATCGTGACCGTCGAAATGACGCGGACCCGAATCCGCCACGAACCCTGAGGCCAGGCGCGAATGGGGATCGAACGCGTTCGGGTTCCGGGGGCGGCGCCCTTCGGGCTTGTCCCCGGCTACAGTCCGGCGCCCTGGCGGGCGCGGGCGGGGATTCCCGATGGGAAAGTTGCGGCGGGGCGCGGCGGTTCTGGTCGACAGAGTAAAATGCGCACGTGGTCCAGGACGAATTCAAACAATGGCTGGCTGCCGCTCAGGCGGAGACGCGACGCCATTTCGAAGAGACGGCCGAGCGCTTCTCGGCCGAGACGCGTCGCCTCTTCGACGTGGCGATGGAGAGCACGAAGGGCGAGATCCGGCTCGTCGCCGAATCCGTGGCTTCCGTCGGTGAAGAGCTGAAAGAGACCCGAACTTCCCTCGGTCTCGAGATCGAGCGGACGGCTGCGGAAACGCAGGCCACGCGGACCTGAACCGCCGCATGACCGCTCTCGAAAAGAGCCATCGCGCACTCGAGGAGACAGTCGAGGATCTAAAGGCGCGCGTCGGGCGGATCGAGTCCGGAACGTACTGAGCGGCGCGTGTGTTGCCGACTCTCGGCTGCCGCAGGGCGGTAGTGGGACTCGGGAATGGGGCATTGCTATCGGCGGCGACGCTTCCGATGCGCCTCGAACTCACGTTCGATCTCTTCTTCCGTGACGTTCTCGGCGTGGAGCTGTCGCGCGACTTCCCAGGTGATCGCGAGAAACAGCGTTCGCCGGATCTCGGGCGGGATCTTCGACGGATTTTTTTCAGCGGGAGCACGACGGCGGCCGGCTTGCCGTGGCGCGTCACCAGCACCGACTCCTCGCCGTCGAGGACGCTGGCGAGGTTGCTCCGGAGCTCCCTTACGGTGGTGGTCTTCACGGTCGGTCTCCTGATCTCGGAGAAGTGCAACGTTTCCCGTTGACGAGAAGTCCGACCAGATGGTCAGCGGCGGTCGCCGACCTGGGGCTCGCTCCCGTGAAGATGGAATGCCCAAGAAGTACCCCGGCCGCGAGGGTCGGCGTAATGGGATGCGCGCGGGCGATCGCGCGCCTGCGCGGGCCGCTGGTCTCGCGGCGACCCTGATCGTTCTCCTGCCGGCCAGCCTGCTCGCCGTCTGGAGCCCCGCGCGCCGGGCGATTCGGATCGAGCCGACGGCCGCTCTGCGCGCCGAGTCAGTCGGGCGGGGCAGCCGGGAGCCGCTACTCCTTGAGACGCTATACCGAAGCGCGGTATAGTTCTCCGTCATGCCGGACTATCCTCGTCGGCGCCTTCCTGCCGCGCATCTCCCGCTCACCGTCCCGGTGTTCCACATCCTTCTCGCGCTCAGCGACCGCGATCGGCACGGCTATGCCATCATCCGCGAGATCTCCGAGCGCACCGGCGGCGAGGTCGAGCTGACGGCGAGCACGCTCTACGCCGCGGTCAAACGGATGCTCGAGAGCGGGATGATCGAAGAGGTCCCGACGCCTCCCGAAGTCGAGCGGGACGATCCACGCCGCCGCTACTACCGGATCATGCCGCTCGGTCTCGAGCTGGCGCGTCTCGAGACCGGACGGCTCGAGCGCACCCTGAAGATGGCGCGCCGCAAGCGCCTCGTCCCGAGCAAGGCATGATCCGGATCTATCGCGCCGCCCTCCGGCTCCTTTCTTCCGCCGTTCGCGAAGAGCACGGCGAAACGATGACGGCGCTCTTCGCGGACCTGCTCGCGGACGCGCGGCGGCGAAAGGGAACCGCCGGTGCGCTTCTGCTGATCGTCTCGGAGATCGCGGCGCTGGTTCGTTTTGCCTGGAGCGAGCGCGAGCGCTCCGGGCGCCCCCGCCCTTCCGTCCCCGGCTTCGACGAGCCGCCGCTACGGCAGGCGCGCCGCGGACGAGAGCCGCTGCTCGTCTCGATCCTGCAGGACCTCCGCGGCGCCGGACGGGCGCTCGCGCGCACGCCCGGCTTCACCTTCGTCTGCGTCGCGACGATCGCTCTCGCCATCGGAGCGAACACCGCGATCTTCTCCGTCGTCCATGGCGTGCTCCTCGAGCCGCTCCCATATCCCGGCGCCGACCGCATCGTCGTCCTCGGCCACCACAGCGACGGCGGCGACGATCTCGACACGACCACTCCCGGCAACTTCTACGACTGGCAGGCGCGGGCCACCGCCTTCGAGTCGATGGCCGCCTTTTCCTACACCGAGCGGACCCTCGCCACCGGCGACGACGCCGAGCGCGTCCTCGGGGCGCTCGTCACCGGAGAGCTCTTCGAGGTCCTCCTCCGCGCCCCTTCTCACGGCAGGACCTTCGCGCCCTCGGACGATGCGCCGGGCGCCGAGCGGGTCGTCGTTCTCTCCGACGGGCTCGCGCGCCGCCTCTTCGGCGATCCGGACGCGACCGGGAGGATCGTGAGCCTCGGCGGGCATCCCTGCACGGTGATCGGCGTCATGCCCCCCGACTTCATCTTCCCCGATTACGACGCGCTGTTCTGGGTGCCCGCGCGGTTCGACGCCGAGTTCCGGAACAATCGCGATCAGTTCTTCCTGCAGGGGGTCGCGCGGCTGAAGGACCGTGTGACGATCGACGAGGCGCGCGCGCAGCTCGATACCGTGATGTACGGCATCCGACGCGAGCATCCGCTCTTCACCGGACAAGTCGGGGCGGCCGTACTGCCGATGAAGGAGCTGCTGGTCGACGACGTGCGCGCGCGGCTGATGACTCTGATGAGCGCGGTCGTGCTCGTGCTCCTGATCGCCAGCGCGAACGTCGGGAACCTCCTTCTGGCGCGATCCGCCGCGCGCCGGCGCGAGATCGCAGTTCGCCGCGCTCTCGGCGCGCGCACCGGCCGCCTGATCCGCCAGACTCTCACCGAGAGCCTTCTGCTCGGCGCGATCGGCGGCCTCGCCGGACTCGCCGTCGGAAAGGCTCTTCTCGCGGCGCTGATGGCGTGGCTTCCGCCCGAGCTTCCGCGCGCGAGCGGGTTCGGCCTCGATCCCGCGGTGCTCGCGTTCACCTCGCTGATCTCTCTGCTCGCCGGCCTGGCGTTCGGCCTCGTTCCCGCGATCCAGCTCGGCCTCGCTCCCTCGGCCGACGCCATGCGCGAAGGCGTCCGCGGCACGGCGCGCGGGCGCCGTCTCCGGAGCGCGCTGGTCGTCTCCGAGGTCGCCCTCGCGCTGATGCTCCTCACCGCCGCCGGCCTGCTCGTCCGCAGCTTCGCGAACCTCGTCAGGGTCGATCCCGGATTCCGCCCCGATCCTGCGCTCACCTTCACGGTCGGCGTCTCGGGGCCCGCCTACGAAGAGAACGATCGGCGCGACGCCTTCTTCGAAGCGCTCGAGGAGCGCCTCCGCCGCATTCCGGGCGTCGAGGGGGTCGCGCGGAGCAGCACGCTTCCCGTCGCGGGGCGCGGCACCGGCGCCTGGTTCAACATCATCGACCGCCCGACTCCTCCGGGACAGACGCCCCCCTCGGTCCCGTACCGCGTGGTCAATCCCGACTACTTCCGGGTCCTCGGCATCCCGATCGTGCGCGGGCGGTCGCTCGAAGAGACCGACGGCGCCGAGATGCGGGCGGTCGTGATCAGCGAGTCGGTCGCGCGGAGGTTCTGGCCCGGCGACGATCCGTTCGGAAAGAGGATCTACCTCGGCACTCCCGACAACCGCCTCTTCCCCGACGGCGAGATCGTCGGCATCGCGCGCGACGTCAAGCAGACCGGTCTGGCCGAGGGGAGCCCCGCGGCGGTCTATTTCACGCATCGGACGCGCCCGGGGTGGTCCGCGTTCATGTTCGCCGTGCGGACCTCGGGCGACCCGGCGAGTCTCGCGCCGGCGGTGCGGACGGCGCTGCGCGAGATCGATCCCTCGATTCCCCTCGTGCGCGTCCGAACGATGGACGAAGTGCTCGCACGATCGGCCGATCCCGCGCGCGTCTCGATGCTCCTGGTCGCCCTCTTCGCCCTGCTCGCGCTCGTGCTCGCCGTCCTCGGGGTATTCGGCATTCTCTCGTACGCGGTCGGTCAGCGGCGAGTGGAGATGGGCATCCGGATGGCGCTCGGCGCGACCGCGACGAACGTGAGGCTCCTCGTGCTCCGCCAGGGGATGATCCTGGTGCTGACGGGCGTGCTCCTCGGCCTTTGCGGCGCGCTCGTTCTGACGCGGTTCATGGAGAGCCTGCTGTTCGGCCTCGGCCCGACCGACCCGGCGACCTTCGCCACGGTCGCGCTGCTGCTCGTCGCGACCGCCGCCCTGGCGAGCGACCTCCCCGCCCGCCGCGCCACCCGCCTCGACCCCGTCGACGTGCTCCGCCACGAGTGACCGTCCCCACGCCGTCCGGTGGTTGCGTGCGCAGACGAGCCGCGCAAATCGTGACGGTTCGGCCGAGGGCACGTGCCCGGTGGTGCGGACGGTCGCCGAAGCGCGCGCCACCACCGGCTACCCTGTCGCACGCCTCCGGCATCCACGTCATCGCGCGCCTCGCATCAGGTGTGCATGTCGTCGCGTTGAGCCTGCAACGTCATCGCGTGATGCGTACACGTCGTCGCGTTATGCGTGCACGTCATCGGCTCCCCGTCGCCGGAGGCGACGCACAGGGTAGCCGGTGGTTGCGTGCGCCTCCGGAACCGCCCTGCCCGCGTCAACCGTGCCACATCCCGCATCCCACCGCTCCACGCGAACCGCCTGCGCACGCCACCACCGGACGCGAAGCGCGCAAATGAATCCGTCCTTCCCTTCACGCGCGCACCCCGGAGGGGTGCCGGAGAGTCGGTTGCGCGCGCGGCGGAATCGCCCGCGAGCGCTGACGTTTCCGGCACCCCGGGGTGTCGCGCATTGAAGGGAAGGATGGTTTGAATCGAACACTCCGATCCGCATGCGCGTCTATCCGCGAATGCAAGCCGCGTTCGAATTCAGGTGACGCCGTTGCGCCGTCGATGTGCGACCCTAGCCCGCCGGGGATGCAATCCCCGGCCACACGGTGCAGTCCCGCGGCGCCCGCCCCACCTTGACCTCGGCCGCCTCTTGTAGATAACCTAGGCATAGCGGTCGATGACCCCCTGGGGGCGCCCGACCCGACCCGATGAGCCGACCGTCCGATCTGATCCAGGGCACGCTCGACCTTCTGATTCTGCGAACCCTCGCTCGCGAGCCGGCCCACGGATGGGCCATCGCCCGGCGGATCCAGCAGGTCAGCCGCGAGGTGCTTCAGGTCACGCAGGGCTCGCTCTATCCCGCGCTCCATCGGCTCGAGCAGCAGGGCTGGCTCGAAGCGTCGTGGAGCAGGACCGAGACGGGGCGCGAAGCGAAGGTTTACGCGCTGACCGCAGCCGGCCGAAGGCAGCTCGAGCGTGAGATGCAGAGCTGGGATCGCCTCTCGTCGGCGATTCGGATGGTGTTGAAGGAGGCGTGATGACACGATGGCTCGACCTGCTGCGCCACCGCCTCCGTTCGCTGTTCCGGACGGCGGCCGTGGAGCGCGATCTCGATCGGGAGCTGCGCGCCCATCTGGCGGCGGCCGTCGAAGAGAAAGTCCGCGCAGGAATGGCTCCGGAGCAGGCGCGACGCGAGGCACTCCGCGAGTTCGGCTCGGTCGCCGAGGTGGCCGAGGCGTGCCGCGATGTGCGAAGGGTCTCGTTCGTTCAAAATCTGGCTCGCGATCTGAAGTACGCCTGCCGCTCGCTGCTCGCGCAGCCGGTGCTCCTGGTCGCCGCGACGACTTCGATCGGGCTCGGCGTCGGCGCGAACCTGACGATCTTCGCCCTGGCCGCCGAGCTCCTGCTGTCCGTCCCCACCGCTTCGCGCCCGGAAGAGCTGGTGCACATCCGGACCGGCAACGGGAGCCACGTCTCGTATCCGGCATGGCGCGGACTCGACGCGAGCGGCGCGCTGGCGGGCATCGCCGGCTATGACCTCGCCGCGGGGTTGAACTGGCGCGGTCCCGACGAGACCGTGGCGCTCACCCCGCTGATCGTCACCGCCAACTTCTTCGACGTCGTGGGAGCTCCGGTGGCGAGGGGCCGCGCGTTTTCCGCGGACGAGGCCCGCATCGAACGCGATCCGCACCTGCTGGTCGTGAGTCACGGCTTCTGGCAGCGCCGGCTGGGGGGCGATCCCGACGTCGCGGGCAGCCGCCTGATCCTGAACGGCCGGCCCTACACGGTCGTGGGCGTGCTCCCCGCGGACGTACGCTCCATTGCCGGATACGGACTGAAGCCCGACGTCTGGGTCGCCGCCAACAGAGCCCTGGTTCCCCTGCTGGACGATCCGAAAGGTCGGGGCGTGATGCTGGTCGGACGCCGCCGGTCGGGACAGTCGGTGGGTCAGGCGCGTGCGGCGCTGGCCGTCGTCGCGGCGCAGCTCGGCGAACAGCTCGGGGACGACGAGCTGAAGATCGTGACGAGGGTCTCGCCGGTCGGCGGCCTGGGCCAGGTCGAGGAGGTGCAGACGGTCGGCGCGTTCTTCGTGGTCCTGATGGTCGTCGCCGGACTGGTGCTGGCCATCGCCTGCGCCAATGTCGCCGGACTGCTGCTCGCGCGCGCCACCACGCGCCGCCGCGCGCTGGCGATGCGGGTCGCGCTCGGCGCCAGCCGCGGCCGTCTGATCCAGCAGCTCCTGACCGAAGGACTCGTTCTGGCGGGCGCCGGAACGATCTTCGGGTTTGCGCTCATGGCGGTCGCCGGCTCGATGCTGGCGAGGATCTCGCTGCCGCTGCCGCTGCCGATCGCTCTCGGTCTCGCATATGACGGACGTCTGCTGCTTCTGGCGATCGGTCTCGTCGTCCTGACCACGCTGCTCTGCAGTCTGGTCCCCGCCCTGAAGGCGACGCGAGCCTCGCTCGTGCCGTCGCTCAAAGAGGCGGACGGCGTGTCCACGCACCGGCGGATCACGACGCGGAACCTCCTCGTCGTCGGACAAGTCGCCGTTTCGCTGACCCTGCTCGTCACCGCCGTCATCTTCCTCCGCAATCTCGAACGGGCCTCGTCTCTCGACCCCGGCTTCGACGTCGATCCCGTGTTCGTGGCGCAGGTCACCTTCGTGGAGGGGAAACAGGGCACGCCCGCCCTGCCGGCCGCCGCGCTCATGGTCGATCGCCTCCGGACGGTGCCGGGGGTCCGCGAGGCGGCGCTCGCCGGCGGCGTCCCGCTCACGCTTTATTTCGGCGACTGGTCGGGGAACGAGCTCAGGTTGAGCGGACGCGCCGAGCCCTTTCACGCCGAGTACTCCCGCAATTTCGTCGGGCCCGGCTACTTCGAGGTGCTGGGGATCGACCTCGTCGCGGGGCGTACGTTCACGACGGCCGATCGCGCCGGAGGGCCGCGAGTCGTCGTGGTGAATCAGGAGTTCGTCCGGAGGTACTTCGAGGGACGAAGCCCCATCGGGCGGCAGATCGTCGAGGGAGACCGGCCGCCGATGGAGGTGGTCGGCGTGGTCGCCGACAGCCTCTATCGATCGCGGAAGGCTCGTCCCCGGCGTTCTATCAGCCGTACCTGCCGGCGGATCGGGACGTGCCACGGATGGTGCATCTGCTGGTGCGAACCGACGCCACGGCGGCTGTCGGCGCGGCGGTCCGCGACGCGATTCGTCAGATCGACGACTCCGCCGCCGTCACCGTGGAGCCGCTCTCTTCGGCGCTTTCGTTCGCATTCCTGCCGAGTCGACTCGGCGCGGCACTGCTCGGCGTGCTCGGTTCTCTCGGAACGCTGCTCGCTATGGTCGGCCTCTACGGCATCGTCTCGTTCACGGTGAGCCGGCGGACCGCCGAGCTGGGCATCCGGATTGCGCTGGGGGCGTCCCGGGGGCGGGTGCTCGCTCTGGTGCTTCGCGACGGCGGTCTTCTGGTCACGATCGGAGTCGTGCTCGGAATCGGCTTCGCGCTTCTGATCACTCAGCCGCTCGCCGTCTTTCTGGTGCCGGGGCTCGATCCCGCCGACCCGATCAGTTTCGCGGCGACGCTGATCGTTCTGATGCTCGCGGGCCTCGTCGCCATATGGGGCCCGGCGCGACGCGCCACACGGATCGAGCCGACCATCGCCCTTCGCGTCGAATGAACCGCGCTCCCCCGCCAACGATCGGCGGCGACCCCCCTGCGCGCGCCACCACA
>DATKCD010000063.1:0-3477 GCA_035544735.1 Thermoanaerobaculia bacterium | reverse complement strand
AGGATCGGCGGCGGCGTCGAGAAGGTCAACGAGGCGAAGGTCCGGCTCGCGGGCGGCGAATTCGGCGATGATCCCGGGATCCTCCCATCGAGCTTTGCCGGACGCGGACGGATCGCCTTCGCTCATCGATCGAAGTCTACCGAATTCACGTCCACGTCAGAGGTCGCGTCCGCGAACGGATCGGGTACGCCCTTCGGTCACGACGCGATGAATCTCAGCGGGCGTTCCGGCCGAAAAGGTGGTTTCCGGACAGCGCCCCACCGTTCCCCCTGCTCTCCCCCCTCGTGGAACGCCGAACGACGCGTCGTTTCCAATGTGGACGAGGCCCGCTCTCCGGCCCGGAGGCGCTCGTCCTCGGGCGCCGGTTTCCCGCAAGCGGACACCGGGAATCGCGGTTCAGGAGTCGACGCACTCCTCGCTTGAGGCCTCGAGCCGTGGCATTCGGCTTGCCCCCTTCCGGCCGCTCTGGAGGGTCCATCCATGTTCGCAGCCCGCGAGCTTCGTCATGCCGTTCGGTCGATCTCCCGGCGCCCGGCGTTCTTCGCTCTCGCCGCCGCGATCGTGGCGATCGGTATCGGAGCGAACGCCACGCTCTTCGCCGTACTCGACGCGATCCTGTTGCGGCCGATGCCGGGAATCGCGCAGATGGATCGCCTCGTCGCCGTCCGGCAGACGGCCGAGGGGGAGCCGCGGGGAGCCGCTTCCTGGGTCGACTTCCGCGACTTCCGTGAGCGGAGTCGCGACTTCGAGCGAATGGCCGTGTTCAAGTCGCGGGAAGTCGACGTCGACTTCGGAACCGGCGCGATCCGTCTGCAGGGTCTGTTCGTTTCGGACGGCTATTTCGAGCTGCTCGGTCTTCGACCCGCGATGGGAAGATTCTTCGAGCCGCGAGAGAGCGCCGCGCCTGGAGCGGAGGCGGTCGCCGTGCTCGGCCATGCCCTCTGGCGGACAAGGCTCGCGTCCGATCCCGACGTGATCGGACGCTCGATCCGTCTCAATGGAAGAGCGTACCGAATCGTCGGCATCGCCCCCGCCGGATTCCGCGGAACGACCGTCCTCGACGAGCCCGCGATCTTCATCCCGTTCATGATGCTCCCCCACGTGATGCAGGGACAGGGCGGTCTGCTCGAGAATCGAGGCTGGTCGGGCGTCGCCGTCATCGGAAGACTCGCGGAGGGATCGACTCTCGAAAGCGCCCAGGCAAGCCTCGGCGGGATCGCCGCGAGTCTGGCCGAGCAGTTCCCCGGGACGAACGAGGATCGGGGGGTGCGGGTGGTTCCGCTGGCCGAAGATCGGCTTCCGGCGAACGCGCGCGCGAGGGTCGAGCGCTTCGGAGCGATCGCCCTGGGGGCGGCCGGCATGCTGCTCGTCATGATGTGCGCGAATCTCGCGCTCCTGCTGCTGGTCCGCGGAATCTCCCGCGCCCGCGAGCTGGCCGTGCGTAAGGCCCTCGGGTCGGGCGGGGGCGCGCTCGCGGGGTCCGTTCTGCTCGAGAGCATGCTGGTGGCGATGGCGGGAGCGGCGGGCGGGCTGCTCATCGCCCACTGGAGCGTCGGAATGCTCCGCAACCTCTCGCTGCCTCAGGCGCCGGACGTGAGGCTCGACCCGCGCGTGCTGCTGTTCACGATCGCGATCACCGCCCTCGCCGCTCTGCTGTTCGGCTCCCTCCCCGCCATGATCGCAGCGCGCGCCGACGTCGCCGCGCTCCTGCAGGGCAGCGCCGGCCGCGGACGGGCGGGCGGAAAGGCCATCGGCGCGCGCCTGCTGGTCTCCGTCCAGGTCGGCGTCTCCGTGCTTCTCCTCTTTCTGGCGGCGCTGTTCGTGCGGACCATGTTCGAGTTGCGGCGCGAGGGCCCCGGCTACGAGAGCGGCGGAGTCGTCACGTTCGCTCTCGATCCGACGACTCGCGGCGAGATCTCGCCGGGGCAGATCGATCTCTACTACGACGAGGTCCTGTCGCGGCTCGAGTCGCGGCCGGAGATCATCGGGGCGTCCGCTGCGACGCAGCTCCCCCTCAGCGGCGAAAGCGACACCTTTCTCGTCGATTACGACGGGAGGAAGTCCGACGAGAAGCCCGCCGCCATTTCGGTGCAGCTCGTCCGGGAAGGGTATTTCGAGACGCTCCGCATGAGGATGGCCAGCGGACGTTCATTCGCCGCTTCCGACCGGCGCGACGCGCCGCCGGTGGTCGTCGTGAACGAATCGGCGGCGCGAGATCTGTGGCCCGGCGAGAGCGCGATCGGAAAGCGCGTCCGCCCGGGAGGAGAGGCTCCATGGGCGACGGTCGTCGGCGTGGTGGCCGACAGCCGGCTCCACGGCCTCCGCCAGAAGACGCGACCCTTCGTCTTCATCCCGCATCGCCAGGCGCCCATGCTGGACATGGGGAGACGAATGGACGTGCTGGTTCGCGGGCGCGACGGCACGGAGGGTCTGAGCGCCATCGTCACGGCCGTCGTGAAGTCCGTCGACCGCGACATTCCGATCGTCGGTCTAGCCTCGCTGGACGATCGCCTCGCCGAGTTCACGATCGCCGAGCGACTCCTCAGCCGAGTGCTCTACTCCGCGGCGGCCGTCGCGTCCGTTCTCGCCGGAGTCGGACTCTTCGCTCTGCTCGGTTACCTCGTCGGGCGGCGCGGACGGGAGCTCGGAATCCGCATGGCGCTCGGGGCATCGCAGCGAGCGGTCCTCGCCGGGATCGTCGGGAGCGGCATCGGAATGGCGATTCCCGGCGCGGCCGCAGGTCTGCTGGCGGGAGTCGCGCTCTCCCGCGTCGTCGCCCCTCTCCTCTATCGGGTCGAAGGAACGGATCCTGCGGCACTGATCCTGGTCTCGGCGCTCATCCTCGCCGTGAGCGGCCTGGCCAGCCTTCTTCCCGCCCGCCGGGCCGCCTCGATCGATCCGGCGGTGTCCCTCCGGAGCGAGTGAGACGGGACGGTCCCGCCGCGGCCGACCGGGCAGTCAGCGACCGGGCAGTCAGGGTCACATCTTCGGGCAGCCAGGGTCACATCTTCGATTTTCGATTTGGAGGTGCCGCCGGAAACCTCATCCCGGCCCTCTCGTGCTAACCTATTGGCGAGTCTGGATTTGCAAACTCCGCCGAAAATCGAAGATGTGACCCCGGCGTACGACGTCTACGTCCGGACCGAGGACGTCGCTGGGCTCGCGGCGGAGTTGAAGGAACGCGGCGCGCATGTGGTCGAAGGGCCGGCCGACCGCGAGTACGGAATGCGCGAGCTCGTCGTCGCCGACTGCAACGGCCTCGTGATCGCGTTCGGGGAGGAGATCGCGTAGCGATGCGGAACGCGCGCCGCTTCTCCTCCTCCGAGCTCGAGGCGCTGACCCGCGCCCGAATCCTCGGAGTCCGCTCGGGCGACGCGCACCGGTACACCGGCGTCTGGGTCGTGGTCGTCGAGGGGCGCGCATTCGTCCGCTCCTGGGGCGACGCGCCGTCCGGGTGGTACCGGTCGTTTCTCGACG
>DATKCD010000062.1:0-4973 GCA_035544735.1 Thermoanaerobaculia bacterium | reverse complement strand
GCGCGAATCCCCTGGAGAATCGTCACGGCGTCCTCTCCGCGTCCCATCGCGCGCCACGATCCGAGCATCTGATCGCCGTCGTCGATGAACGGTCCGATCACCGCGACGGTTCCGATCGTCTTCGAGAGCGGCAGGAGGTCGACTTCGTTCTTCAGGAGCACGATCGACTTCTGCGCGACGCGCCGCGCGGCCTGCCGATGCGCGGGGAGCAGGAAGACCCGCTCCTCGCCTCCTTCTTCGGCGTACGGCTCGTCGAAGAGGCCGACCGCCAGCTTCGCGCGCAGAACGCGCCGGACGGCCTCATCCACCACGGCGACCGGCAGCCGGTTCTCGCGCACCGCATCCGCCAGAGTCATGTAGGCCGCGTCGACCATGTTCATGTCGACGCCCGCCTTGATCGACTTGATCGCCGCCTCCTGCGCGTTCGCCGCGACGCCGTGCGGGATGAGCTGCTCCACCGCCTCGTAGTCGCTCACCACGAATCCGTCGAAGCCCCACTCGCGGCGCAGGATCTGGTCGAGCACGAAATCGTTCGCCGTGGCGGGGACGCCGTTGATCGCGTTGAATCCGGTCATCAGCGAGCCGACGCCTGCTTCGACCGCCGCATGAAACGGCGGGAGGTAGATCTCGCGGAGGCGGTTCTCGGGGATGTCCGTCGTGTTGTAGTCCCGCCCCGCTTCCGCGGCGCCGTAGCCGACGTAGTGTTTCGCGCACGCCATCAGCGCGTCGGGCGACGAGAGGTCGTCGCCCTGAAACCCCCGCACGTACGCCCGCGCCATCGCCGACCCGAGGAAGGGATCCTCGCCGGCGCCTTCGGCGATGCGCCCCCAGCGCGGGTCGCGCGCGACGTCGACCATCGGCGCGAACGTCCACCGCACCCCAGCCGCACGCCCCTCACGCGCCGCGATCCTCGCCGCCGACTCGGCCGAGGCGGGGTCCCACGTCGCCGCAATCGCGAGCGGGTTCGGAAAGATCGTGCGGTATCCGTGGATGACGTCGTGGCCGAACAGGAGCGGGATGCCGAGCCGCGAGCTCTCGACGGCGATGCGCTGCAGCTCATTGGTCGCCTGCGATCCGCCGAAGTTGAAGACCGACCCGACTTTCCCTTCGGCGATCAGCTCCCGGAGGTTCGGGTGCGAGGCGACGAACTGCGTGAGCTGTCCGAGCTTCTCCTCGATCGTCATCCGGGCGATGAGCGCGTCGAGCTGTCGCGCCGAGCGCACAGGCGCTGGAGCCGCCGCCCCGACTCCGGTCGTCAGCAGCAGCAGGATCCATCCGGCGAGAATCTTCCGCATCATCGGTCCTCCCTCGTGAAGCGCGGCGCCGACGGCGTTCCGGCCTGCCGCCGCGCACCGCGCATCTTAGGATGTTCGGGCGTTTTCGGGCCATGGCGGTTGTCAGCCGGCCCCAATCTATGCGACAAGGCCGCGAGCGACAATGATCGAGGTCGTCCTCACGCTCGCCGGAATCATCGTTCCGTCGGCTCTGCTGACCGCGGCGGTCCGACGCTGGTTCGGAGGAATCTCGTGGCGCGAGTCGGCCCTGCTCCTCGCCCTCGTTCTCGCCTGGCTCCATCTCGGCGCGTTCACCACCGCCATGCCCCTCGCACTCGACGAGGTCGTCCGCGGCCATCCCTACCGCGGGGTCGTCGGGCCCATCGACGAGAGCCGGAACCCCGACACGAACGACACGGTCAAGCAGATGCTCCCCTGGATGGAGGTGGCGCGCGAGGAGCTGTTCGCCTTCCGCGCGCCGCTCTGGAATCGCTACTCCTTTTCGGGCTACCCACTGCTCGGAAACGGGCAGTCGGCCCCGTTATCTCCGTTCTTTCTCGCAACCCTGCCGGTTCCCCTTCCGAAGCAGATCGTCGCGATGGCCGGGCTGAAGCTGTTCGTCGGGCTGCTGTTCGGAGCTCTGTTTCTGAGAGAGGAGCGGCTCGGACGCGCCGCTTCGCTGTTCGGATCGATCGTGTTCGCGTTCTCGGTCTTTCAGAACGTCTATCTCTACTATCCACTGTCGGCCGTGTCGTTCCTCCTGCCGGCTCTGGCATGGGCGATCGTGCGCGTCGTTCGCGGCGGGGCGGTGCGGGACGGCATCGCGCTCGCGCTCGTGGTGGCGGCGGCCTTCGCGGGAGGACATCCCGAGACCGTGCTGCTGATCGCCGTGGGTGGTGCGATGATCCTCGCGATCGAGCTTGCGGCGCCCGCGGGGCCGCTGCGCCGCGGTCCCGCCGCCGGGCGGGCCGTCGGGTTCGCGGCGGCGGGGGCCCTTCTCGCCGCGCCGGTCTGGCTCCCGGCCGTGGAGCTGATTCTCGAGAGCCAGCGCATCGCCGCGATCGGCGCCGGTGAAGTCGGCTCTCCCCGCTACCCCGCCACCGCGCTCTGGGTCGCGTTCAATCCCGACGGCTTCGGCAATCCCGCGCGCGGCAACTGGAGCTGGATCCTCCACTACATCATGGTGGCGCCGACCTACGTCGGACTTCTCCCGCTCGCCCTCCTCCCCGGCGCGCTTCTCGCGCGCTCCTCCGATCGGCGCGCGCGGCTGATGGTCGCGGGGGGGATCGTCGCGTTCCTCATCGCCTTCCGGTGGACGTGGATCGGAGAGGGATTCAACCGGCTCCCGCTCGCCGAGTGGTCGGCCAACGATCGGATGCGCCTCGTGATGATCTTCCTGTTCGCGGCCGCGGCGGCGCGGAGTCTCGAGCGGATCGCGCGCGGAGCGTGGAGCGGATGGGATCTGGCCGGGAGCGCTCTCGCCGCGGCGGGGAGCCTCTGGGTTCTCCGGGCGCGGCTCGGGATCACGCTCGAGCCCGTCCACGCGGTCGGTCTGGTCGCGCTCGCCTCGTTTTGGCTCGCCTGGATCGTCTCCTCCCGCCTCGCTTCGCTCCGACCGCGCCGGCAGAGCGTCGTCACGGCGGTCGCCGCCGCGGCGATCGCCCTCGAGCTCTGGCTGTTCAACCTTCCCTTCAACGCGCTCACCCCACGGGAGTACTTCGCCCCTCCTCTCCCGATCGTCGACACGATCCACGAACTGGCACCCGAAGAGCCGTTCCGGATCGTCGGTCACGACTGGGTCCTGCTCCCGAACGCATCGGCCCAGTACGGGCTCGAGGACATTCGCGGCAGCGATCCTCTGGCCTGGGGTCCGTACACCCGGTTTTTCCGCCTCGTGCAGGCGGAAGGGCAGTCACTCGACGTCGGACGCGTCCAGGACGTCGGCCATCCGGCGATCGATTTCCTCAATGTCCGCTTTCTTCTCGGAGGGCCCGGCTCGGAGTTCGGACCTTCCTGGAAGTCGGTCTACGACGGGCTCGACGGCGAGCTGTTCGAAAACCTCGAGTGGCTTCCGCGCTTCTACGCTCCGCGCGAGCTGGTACCACCCGCGTCCGGCGCCGTCGAAGCGGTTCGCGACTTCCGTCAACACGTTGTCGTCGAGGGGATCGGCGCGCCTCGGGCGAATCGCGCTCTGGACGGAATGTGGCTTCGACGGATGGCGCCCGGAAGCTTCCGGATGACGATGGATGCCCGCGGGGAGACGTTCATCGCGTCGAGTGAGCCGGCGCTTCCGGGCTGGACCGTGGAGGTCGACGGGGCGAGGGTGCCGATCCATCGAGTGAACGGGGCATTCATCGGATTCTTCGTGCCGGCGGGAGGCGTTCGCGTGCGCGTCGCCTACGAGCCGCGATCGTGGAGAGTCGGACTTCTGATGGGGTTGATCGGGGCGCTGGCTCTGGCGAGGTTCTGTGGCCGGGGATTTCATCCCCGGCGGGCGGTGGTTCGGCGACCACCGGGAAGCTCGAATACCCCGGCTGCGTGGCGAGCGGGAGATCGGGGAGAAGGCGGATCGAAGAGCGCGAAGCTGGAATAAGAGTCGGGGGTGGGGGGTTAGGTTGCGAGCTTCCGGGATGAAGCCGAGGAGATGGGGGGCGCGGCGAGGCGGAATCGCGGGAGCGTTCGGGACGGAGCTATCACCTCGGATTTCGGAATGTTTTCGGAATAGTGTGGAGCTCGCGCACGTTACAACTACTACGGCGGCGGTCGAGCAGTCCCCGAGCAGTCGGCGTGGTCGAGTGCGAAGGGGAGCGCGGGGTGGAAGCGCTCACGAAAATCCAGCATGAAAATCAATGCTGATCCCGGTGTGTGGGTTCATTTCGGAATAAAGGCGTACGATAAGTCATTCTGCCTGAAGCGGGTGGCGCGAGCGGAGTGGCGGGGTGGGACGGAGCGGTCGGGAGTGGCTCGCGGGGTGGTCCGAAGTGAGGCGAAATCGGTCGAGCGCGGCGCGGCTAAGTGCCGTTGAATCGAAAGATTTCGCTTGACATCGGCGTGGGGTTTTGGCAATCTGTCGGCCCTTCGACGAGAGGTCGGTTCTTTGAAAACTGAATAGGGCAGCAAGCGAGGCATCGACGGGATTCCCGCAGGAATCAAGTCGATGAATCAAGACGTCCCTGTCTTGAAACATCCGAATAGCAGCAAACACTGGTCGTTCGGACTGGTGCTATGAATCGAACTCAAAGTTGCTCGCGAGAGCAGACAGTTGAACTGGAGAGTTTGATCCTGGCTCAGAATGAACGCTGGCGGCGTGCTTTACACATGCAAGTCGAGCGAGGCCGGGGGGCAACCCCCGAGTCGAGCGGCGAACGGGTGAGTAACGCGTGGGCAACCTACCTCCAGGTGGGGGATAACCCGGGGAAACTCGGGCTAATACCGCATGACATCCACGGATCAAAGGGGGCCGCAAGGCTCTCGCCGGGAGAGGGGCCCGCGTCCGATTAGCTAGTTGGTAGGGTAACGGCCTACCAAGGCGACGATCGGTAGCCGGACTGAGAGGTTGATCGGCCACACTGGAACTGAGACACGGTCCAGACTCCTACGGGAGGCAGCAGTGGGGAATTTTGCGCAATGGGCGAAAGCCTGACGCAGCAACGCCGCGTGGAGGATGAAGGTCTTCGGATTGTAAACTCCTGTCAGCAG
>DATKCD010000061.1:0-15874 GCA_035544735.1 Thermoanaerobaculia bacterium | reverse complement strand
CGTGACGTGATCGCACGAGGTGTCTTTACCTCGATCGCCGATCTCGCGCGGAAACTCATGCGCTACATCCGCAAACACAACGACCAGCCGAAGCCGATAAAATGGACCTACACAGACATTACGCGGCGCATTACCGGCAGTCCGGCGTTACAGGACACTAGCAGGGAGCCGGACGTCACGAATCGACGACGGGGGAGGCGGTCTCGACTTCCCTGATTTCCCGGGCGCGGTTGCCTTTGCCGGCGCGGACGAACCTGGGGCGATGCGACGCGATCTGCCCCTCGTGCAACAGGGCCCAGCAGGCGACGACGATCGTGTCGCCCTCCCTCGCGAGGTGTGACGCCGCGCCGTTGATCCCGATCGTTCCGGAGCCGGCCTCTCCTTCGACGACGCTGGTCTCGAAGCGCTCGCCGCTGGTGAGATCGCAGACCTCGACCTTCTCGTACGGCAGCAGCCCTGCCGCATGCATGAGATGCGAGTCGATCGTGATGGAGTCCTCGGCGTCGAGATTCGTCCCGGTGACGGTGGCACCGTCGATCCTGGAACGGAGAAAGAATCGAATCATCGCCGGCGACTCCCCGCGCCGTGGGGCGCGTCATGAGCCGCAGCCTCGGGCCTCAGCCGGGGGTCTCGGGGCCCGGCCGCGCGATTCCGCGGGAGCGGAACGTTATCGATGAGCCGGGTCAAACCGATCCGCACGGCGCCGACCAGGAGCAGATCGCGATCGAAGTCCGCCGGGGTCTCGAAGGTCGCCGGGTCGACGACGCGGAGATAGTCGATCTCGAGCGGCGAGCCGGCGAGCGCGCCGCTCATCCGGCGTTCGACCGCTTCGGGATCGCTCGTCCCGGTTTCGATGGCCTCGGTTCCCACGAGCAGAGCCTCGTGCAGCCGCGGTGCCATCGCTCTCTCGGCCGGCGACAGATAGGCGTTGCGTGACGACATCGCGAGGCCGTCGGCTTCCCGCAGCGTCTCGCCGACGACGATCTCGACCGGAACGTCGAGATCGCGGACGAGCTGCCGGATCACGGCGCATTGCTGCGCGTCCTTCTGACCGAAGACCGCGAAGTCGGGCTGCACGACGTGCAACAGCTTCAGGACGACCGTCGCGACTCCATCGAAGTGTCCGGGCCTCCGCTCTCCCTCGAGCGGACGGCCGATCCCGCCGGCCGAAACTCTCGTCGCAGCGCCGGAGGGGTACATCGTCTCGACGGACGGAAGGAAGAGGAGGTCCACCTCCCTCGCCTCGAGGAGCGAGCGGTCGCGCTGCTCGTCGCGGGGATATCGCTCGTAGTCCTCCGCGGGTCCGAACTGGAGCGGATTCACGAAGATCGAGACGGCGACGAAGCCGGCGCCCCGCTCGCGCGCCCGATCGACGAGCGAGAGGTGTCCCGCGTGCAGAAATCCCATCGTCGGAACGAATCCGATCGTGCGCCCCTCGCTCCGTGCCCTGCCGACCGCGGCCCGCACCTGCTCGATCGAGCGCGCGACGATCATTCCCCCTCTCCGTAGGCGGCGTAGAGCCGCTGCAGCTCCTCCTCGCTCGCGACGTGAAACGATTCGGAGGCGGCGTCGGGAAAGCGTCCTTCCCTCACGTCCTCGATGAAGCGGGAAACGGCGGCGCGCATCGTTTCCCCCGCTTCCGCGTACCTCCGGACGAACTTCGATTTGTGGCCGTCGTAGAGGCCGAGAAGATCGTGGAACACGAGGACCTGGCCGTCGCAGGCGGGGCCGGCGCCGATTCCGATCGTCGGAACGGAGACGTTGTCGGTGATCCACGCGGCGAGCTCCGCCGGAACGCACTCGAGGACGATCGCGAAGCAGCCCGCCTGATCGAGCGCCATCGCTTCGTCCACGAGCCGCTTCGCTTCGTCGGCTCCCTTCCCCTGAACCTTGAAGCCTCCCATCGTATGGACCGACTGCGGCGTGAGGCCGACGTGTCCCATGACGGGGATCTCGGCATCGAGGATGGCGCGGATCATCTCGATCCGGCCCGGCCTGCCGCCCTCGACCTTCACGGCGTGAGCGCCGGCCCGGATGAACGCTCCCGCGTTGCGGACCGTCTCGGCGGTCGTCAGATGATACGAGAGCCACGGCATGTCGCCGACCACCAGGGCACGGCCGGCGCCGCGCGCGGCCGCCCTCGTGTGGTGCAGCATCTCGTCCATCGTGACGCCCAGCGTGTCGGGTTGGCCGAGCACCACCATCGCGAGCGAATCGCCGACGAGGATGATGTCGGCTCCGGAATCGTCGACGATGCGCGCCGAGGGATGGTCGTAGGCGGTGACCATGCCGATCCGTCGTACCCCCTTGGCCGCGCGGATCGAAGGAACGGTGACTCGCTTGCGGGGCTCGCTCATGGCTCCTCCATGGGGACCCGGGCTCGTCCGCGGGAGCCGGGAGGGAGGAGGCGGACGAGCGGCAGCATCCGGGCCGATCGATCGATGCCGGCTCGCACCCGGTCACCGTCGCTGTCTCGGCGCTGCGGGGATCCGGCAGGGCCGGTCACCCTCGTTTCATCCGTCCCGGTCCCGTCTCAGGATCCAAGCGGAACGTAGTACTGGGTCCCCTTCTGCGCGCTCTGGATCTGCTGAACCAGAGCCTCGAAGTGTTCGGGCGTGTGAACAAAGTCGATGTCGTTGGTATTCACCACCAGCAGGGGGGTCTCGTCGTAGCGATAATAATAATGAGCGTAGGCTTCGCTGACTTCTTTCAAATAAGCGGGAGCGATTGCCTTCTCGTACTGCCGTCCACGCCGCTTGATGCGCTTGAGCAGCGTGTCGAGCCCGGCCTGCAGGTAGATGATCAGCTCCGGCTTCGGGAGGCTCTCCGAGAGCAGCTCGTAGAGCCGGTTGTAGATCGCGAGCTCGGAGTCCTCGAGGGTGAGATACGCGAAGATCTTGCTCTTCTGAAACGTGTAGTCCGCGAGGACGAGGTCGGTGAACAGGTCGCCCTGCGAGACGTTCCGGAGCTGGTCGAAGCGGGAGAGGAGGAAGAAGAGCTCGAGCCGGAAGGCGGCGCCGCGCTTGTCCTTGTAGAACTCGTCGAGGAAGGGGTTTTCGACGTCCTTGAGGATGCTGGTTCCGCGGAAGCGCCGGGCGAGCAGGTCGACGAGCGAGGTCTTGCCGACCCCGATCGGTCCCTCGATCGCGATGTAGCGAAATGGAAGCGACATTCCCCGGCGGCGTCCGCTCCGGACGTGAGGTGCCTCGCGAAGCGCCGGGGCCGGCGACGCCGGGTGTGGGTCGAGGCCGCGACTCCGCGAAGCTGGATCCGGTGCGCAGTCAGGATAGCACGATCCCTCCGGGTGGACCGGAGGCTGCAATGGCCGGGATCCGCGTGGAGCGCGCCCACGCGAGGAGGATCGCATTCCCGGGAGTCCTCGGGGTGAACGGCCTCGACGCGCACCCGATGCGCGATCGCGGAGCCGGGAATGGAATCCGGCCGGAAGTCCCGCCCGCGGCCGCGTCGCGTACAATCCACGCCCGGAGGACAGAGTGCAGCTCGAGCAGTTCCGACTCGACAACGGCCTTCGCGTGGTTCTGAACGAGGATCACGCCGCTCCTCTGGTCGCCATCAACCTCTGGTACCACGTCGGCTCGAAGAACGAGCGTCCGGGGCGGACCGGCTTCGCCCATCTGTTCGAGCACATGCTCTTCTCCGGCTCGGAGCACGTCGGGAACAACGAGCATTTCCGATGGGTCCAGTCGGTCGGCGGGATTCTGAACGGCTCGACGACGTTCGATCGGACGAACTACTACGAGACGCTTCCAAGCCATCACCTCGAGCTCGGTCTGTGGCTCGAGTCGGACCGGATGGGATTCTTCCTTCCGGCGATCACGCAGGAGAAGCTCGACATCCAGCGCGACGTCGTGAAGGAAGAGCGGCGGCTGCGTTACGAGAACGCTCCGTACGGTCTCGCACTCGAGGAGCTGCTCCGGATCTCCTATGCGTCCGAGTATCCCTACCACTGGCCGACGATCGGCTCGATGGACGATCTGAGCGCCGCGACGCTCGAGGACGTGAAGGAGTTCTTCGCGACCTGGTACCTGCCGAACAACGCCGTGCTCGCGCTCTCGGGCGACTTCGAGCCCCGCCGGGCGCGAGCGCTGATCGAGAAGTACTTCGGCGAGATCCCGCCCGGCGCCGAGCCTCCCTCTTTCCGCGCGGAGCGGGCTCCGTTCCGGAGCGAGCAGCGGGACTCGATCACCTCGCCGGTGCAGCTTCCGCGTGTTTACCGGCTGTACCACCTTCCGCCGTTCGGTCATCCGGACTGGGTGGCGGGCGATCTGCTGGCGTACGTTCTCTCGGTCGGCCGGGCGAGCCGGCTCGACCGGGCGCTCGTGTACGAAAAGAGGATCGCGCAGGAGGTCGGGTCGTTCGTGCTCCAGACCGAGGCGACCGGGATGATGATCGTCATTGCGACGGCGCGCGAGCGCGTCGATCCGGCGGCGCTCGAGGAAGCGATGGACGCCGAGATCGAGCGCCTGGTCGTCGACGGAATCGCCGAAGCCGAGATGGTGCGCGCCAGAAATCAGGCCGAGACCGGTTACGCGCACGAGCTCGAGAGCTTCGGATCCCGCGCCGATCTGCTCAACACCTTCGCCACGTTCGAAGGAGCCGCCTCCGCGCTCGATCCGTTTCTCTCGAGCTACGGACGGAGCCGGCCCGATCGGGTGCGCGCGGTCGCCGAGGCGGTCCTGCGACCGGACAACCGATCGACCCTCTGGGTCCTCCCGGAGACCGAAGGATGACCCGAGGAGACCGGCGATGACGGCTCACGCACCGCACCGGGAAACGGCCCCTTCGCCGGAGCCTCCGCGCCCTTACCGATTTCCCCCGATCCTTCGCGAGGAGCTTCCCAACGGTCTCCGCATTCTGATGGCGGTCCGGCGGGAAGCTCCCCTCATGACGGTTCGCCTGCTGGTCCACTCCGGCGCCGACCACGACCCGGTCGACGCGCCGGGCATCGCCGTCTTCACGGCGGAGATGCTCGAAGAGGGGGCGGGAGAGAGAGGATCGATGGAGATCGCCGAGCACGTCGCCGAGCTCGGCGCGTCGCTCTACTGCGGCGCCGACTGGGACGGATCGGTCGTCTCGCTCGACACCCTCGGGCGGCAGCTCGATCCGGCCCTCGGCCTCGCCGTTGACCTCGTTCTCCGCCCCGCCTTCCCGGACCATGAGCTCGAGAGGATGCGCGGAGAGCGCCTTACCGCCATCCGCCAGCAGAAGGACGATCCGGCAATCGTCGCCGGACATCTGTTCAACCGCTTCGTCTTCGGCCGGACTCCGTACGGCAATCCGTCGATGGGCACCGAGGAGTCGGTCTCGGCCTTCACGAGAAACGACGTGGCGTCGTTCTACGCTCGGCATTACGCACCGAACAACACTTCGATCCTGGTCACGGGGGACGTCGACCCGCAACGCGCGCAGGAGCGGATCGCCCGGGCGTTCGGCGGGTGGGAGCGGCGCGACCGCGCCGTCCACGAGCCGCCGCGGGCCGGCGAGCGCGAGCCCGCGCGCATCTTCCTGGTCGACCGACCCTCCTCGGTCCAGTCCGAGATCCGGATCGGACACGTCGGCGTGCCGAGAAGCTCGGAGGACTACTTCCCCCTCCTCGTCATGAACTCGGTGCTCGGCGGAGTCTTCACCTCGAGGCTCAACCTGAACCTCCGCGAGCGCCACGCCTATACCTACGGGGTCCGCTCCTCGTTCTCGTTCCGCCGGTTCGCGGGGCCGTTCGTCGTCTCGACGGCGGTTCGGAACGAGGTCACTCCCGAAGCGATCCGCGAGGTGCTGAACGAGCTCAGAGCGATCCGGGAAGGAGAGCTGACCGAACAGGAGCTGTCGGTCGCGAAGAGCTACCTCGAGGGGGTCTTTCCCGCGACGGTTCAGACGGCGCACGACCTGGCGGGGCGGCTCCAGGAGATGGACCTCTACGGCCTGCCGCACGACTACTTCGACCAGTACCGCGAGCGCATCGCCGCGGTGGGCGCGGCCGAGGTGCGCGCGGTCGCGCAACGGGTCCTCGACCCCGACGCCGTGGTGATCGTCGTCGTCGGCAAGGCGCGCGACGTTCACGATCCGCTCCGCGCCCTCGAGCATCCGGTCGGACTTTACGACCTCGAGGGAAACGTCCTGCCGCGATGATAGAAAGGAGGACGGAGACCGAGCGGTCGGGAGGAGCGCGCTCGCGCAGCCTCGCCATCAGCCCGGGGAGGCGACCGCGCGGCGAAGTGCCTCGCCGAACGGCGCGCGGATGATCCCGCGCTCGGTGATGATCGCCGAGATCAGCTCGGCCGGCGTCACGTCGAAGGCGGGGTGACGGACGGCGACGCCTGCCGGAGCCAGCCGCACGCGCGCCGGCTCGCCCCGCTCATTCACTCCGGTCGCTTCCACGACTTCATCGCCGCTGCGCTCTTCGATCGCGATCGCGTCTCCGGAGGGGGTGGCGAGATCGACCGTCGAGATCGGTGCGGCGACGTAGAACGGGATTCCGTGCCGCGAGGCGAGCACGGCGAGCGTGTACGTTCCGATCTTGTTCGCGGTGTCGCCGTTGGCCGCGATCCGATCCGCACCGACGATCACGGCGTCAAAGGTCCCTTCGCGGAAGAAGTGGCCGGCCATCCCGTCGGTGATGAGCGTGACCGCAATCCCGTCGCGCGCGAGCTCCCAGGCGGTGAGGCGCGCCCCCTGGAGCCACGGGCGGGTCTCGCCGGCGAAGACGGCGATCTTCCGGCCGCTCTCGACGGCCGCGCGGACGATGCCGAGAGCGGTGCCGTAGCCTCCGGTCGCGAGCGCGCCGGCATTGCAGTGGGTGAGGATCGTGGCGGTGTCACCGAGCAGGTCGCGGCCGAGGGCGCCGATGCGGCGGTTCGCCGCGACGTCCTCCTCGTGGATGCGGATCGCCTCCTGCTCGAGGCGGCGCGCGATCGAGGAGGGCTCGCCCGCGGCCGGCTCGAGCAGAGCGAGCATCCGATCGAGCGCCCAGCCGAGATTGACGGCGGTCGGCCGGCTGGCCCGAAGAGTCGCGGCGGCGTCGTGAAGCCGGTCGCGGAACGAGCCCGGGGGCAGGTCGGTCCGCCGGGCCTCCAGCGCCAGCCCGTATGCGGCGGCGATCCCGATCGCGGGGGCTCCGCGGACCGCCATCGTCGCGATCCGCTCGGCGGTCTCGGCGGCGTTGCGGACGGTCAGCCACACCTCGCGGTGCGGAAGCAGGCGCTGATCGAGAAGCGCGAGGTGATCGGATCTCCAGACCAGGGGGGCGAGGGGTCGATCCATCGGAGCGTTTCCGACCGGGCTGCCGGCGGGCCTCCGTCGCACTATACTTGGCGGCGGCGGGGTTGGGAACGTGCCCGCTTTCGGGTGAGCCGACGAGTCCCGCCGGCTCCGGACCCCGACCCGCCGGGCGGCGCTCCGCTGGAATCCGAGGTGCATGAGGCTTGCGGGGCTGAAACTCGAACAGGGGGTGTTTTCATGGTTCGTGTCGGAATCAACGGCTTCGGCCGCATCGGACGCACGGTCTTCCGCGCGGCTCTTCGAAAGCAGGCGGACGTGGAGTTCGTCGCGGTCAACGACCTGACGGTCCCGTCCACGCTCGCGTATCTGCTGAAATACGACTCGATCCAGCGGGAGATCCCGAACCGCGTCGAGTCGGGCGCCGACTCGATCTCGGTCGACGGGAAGAGCATCCGGGTGTTTTCGAACCCCGATCCCGCTCAGATTCCATGGAGCGAGCTCGGCGTCGAGATCGTCGTCGAGTCGTCGGGACGATTCACGGCTCGCGAGAAGGCGGCGCTCCATCTGCGTGACTCGGTCGAGCACGTGATCGTCACCGCTCCGTCGAAGGGAGCGGATCTGACGGTCGTCCTCGGGGTCAACGAGAACGAATTCGACCCGGGCAGGCACAAGGTCGTCTCGAACGCGTCGTGCACGACCAACTGCCTCGCGCCCGTCGCCAAGGTGCTCCACGAGCGCTTCACCATCGTCTCGGGAATCATGACGACGATTCACTCCTATACCAACGACCAGGAGATTCTCGATCTCCCGCACAAGGACCTGCGACGGGGGCGGGCGGCCGCGCTGTCGATGATCCCGACCTCGACGGGGGCGGCCGCGGCGGTCGGCCTGGTTCTTCCGGCGCTCAAGGGAAAATTCGACGGGATCTCGGTCCGGGTGCCGACGCCGAACGTCTCGCTGGTCGATCTCTCCTTCCAGACGGAGAAAGCGACCACGGTCGACGAGATCAACTCGGTTCTCCGCGAGGCATCGGGCGGGCCGCTGGAGGGCATCCTCTCGTTCTCGGACGAGGAGCTGGTCTCGGTCGACTTCAACGGGAACTCCTGCTCGTCGATCGTCGACACCGGATACACGCGCTCGGCCGGCCCGCACATGCACAAGGTGCTCGCCTGGTACGACAACGAGTGGGGCTACTCGAACCGCGTGCTCGACCTCATCGGCTGGGTCGCGAAGAAGAAGGGCGCCTCTCTTTCGGCCACCGCCCAGCGGACGTGAGCCTTCGAGGGTCGACGCACCACCACGAGTCCACCAGGAGGCGCGGACGATGATCGGAATTCCGACGGTCGACTCGCTCGACCTCCGCGGCCGCCGGGTGTTCTGCCGGGTCGACTACAACGTTCCGGTCGAGAACGGCACGATCACCGACGACACCCGGATCGAGGCGACCCTGCCGACCCTCCGCCTCATGCGCGAGCGCGGTGCGCGCATCGTCCTCGCCTCTCATTTCGGTCGTCCGAAGGGGCAGCGGAAGCCCGAGTATTCTCTCGCGCCGGTCCGCGCGCGCCTGGCCGAGCTCATCGGGGCGGACGTGGAGTGGGCCGACGACTGCATCGGCGCCGAGGCGGAACGGAAGGTGGCCGGGCTGGGCGAGGGGAGGCTGCTTCTGCTCGAGAATCTCCGCTTTCAGGCCGGAGAGGAGAAGAACGATCCGGAGCTCGCGAGGTCCCTCCGCCGGCTCGCCGAGGTCTACGTGAACGATGCGTTCGGAGCCTCGCATCGCGCGCACGCCTCGATCGCCGCCCTGCCCGATCTGTTCGCGACCGGTGAAAAGGGAGCGGGGCTGCTCCTGTCGCGCGAGCTCGAGTTCCTTCAGAAGGTCGTCGAAGCGCCCGAGCGGCCGTTCGTCGCGCTCCTCGGCGGCGCGAAGATCTCCGGAAAGATCGAGCCGCTCGAAGCGCTCGCATCGAAGGCCGACGCCCTGCTCATCGGCGGCGGCATGGCGAACACGTTCCTGGCGGCTCGGGGGATCGCGATGGGCTCCTCGCTGGTGGACCGCGACTCGATCGAGGTCGCCGTCCGCATCCTGGGCGGTCGCGCCGAGGTCGTCCTTCCGGTCGATCTCGTCGTCACCGACTCGCTCGATCACCCCGGCTCGATCGAGACGCTTTGGGTGGAGCGCGGCGTTCCCGACGGACGCATGGCGGTCGACATCGGTCCCGAGAGCGTCGCCGTCTTCCGGAACCGCCTCGATGCCGCCAGGCTGATCTTCTGGAACGGGCCGATGGGGGTTTTCGAGAAGAAGCCCTTCGCGAAGGGAACGATGGCGATCGCCGAAGCCGTCGCCGTCTCCCCCGCGACGTCCATCGTGGGAGGGGGCGAGTCGGTCGAAGCGGTGAACAGATCGGGCTTCGCCGACCGGATCAGTCATGTCTCCACCGGCGGCGGAGCCTCGCTCGAGTTCATCTCCGGCGCCGCTCTGCCCGGAATCGAAGCGCTCCGGAAAGGCGGATCCTGAGGCGTCGCCTCCCGTATGGCACAGGAGATCGAAGTCAAGTTCGCGCTCACCGACCGTCCGGCGATGGTCGAGCGAATCGTCGCCGCCGGCGGCGAGCAGCTCTATCCCGAGACCTTCGAGGACAACATCGTTCTCGACCGGCGAGGGGAGCTCCGCACGCGAGGAGCCCTTCTCCGGGTCCGCAAGTTCGGCCGCTACGTGCTCGCCACATACAAGGGTCCCGTCGCGTTCGATGGAGCGATCAAGTTCCGTGAGGAAGTCCAGACCGGGCTCGAGAGCTTCGAGCGCGCCATCGCGCTGTTCGATGCCGTCGGGTTCAAGCCGGTGTTCCGATATCAGAAGTTCCGGGAGGTCTGGCGGGTGAGCGAGGCCGAGGTCGTTCTCGACCGGACGCCGATCGGGGAGTATCTGGAGATCGAAGGGCCGGCCGAGCGGATCAGGGAGATCGCCGGCGCGCTCGGACTCTCGCTCGATGCGGCGATCCGGCTCAGCTATGCCGACCTCTATCGGCAGCAGCGGAGAGTGAGGGGAGATCTGCCGGAGAACATGGTATTCGATCCGCAGGATTTCCCGACCGCATGAAGGGAATGATCCTCGCGGCGGGCCTGGGCACGCGGTTCCGGCCGGCGACGTTCGAGATTCCCAAGCCGCTGATCCCCTTCTGCAACCGTCCTCTGATCGCCTGGGTGCTCGATGCGATGCTCGCTGCCGGCGTGAGAGAGATCGCCGTCAATCTGCATCACCTCCCCGATCCGCTCGAGACCTTTCTCCGCGAACGCTACGCGGGACGGTGCGACTTCGTCTTTTCACGTGAAGAGCGGATCCTCGGAACGGGAGGGGGGATCCGCCGCCTCCGGGAGGTCCTCGGCCGCGACGATCTGTTCGTTCTGGCCAACGGCGACACCGTCCAGACTCCTCCGTTCGAGCGGCTCGCCCAGACCTGCCGGCGCGAGCGCGCCGTCGCGGCGCTGCTGCTCCGCCACCCCCCTCCGAACGAGCGGTTCACCGAGGTCTTCTTCGACGGCACCCGTATCACCGGTTTCGGGAAGGGGAGGGGTGAGCCTCTGATGTTCGCGGGGGCGCACGCCGTCTCACGGGCGATCTTCGAGCTCCTTCCGGAACGGGAGGTTTCGGGAATCACCGAGGACGTGTACGATCCGCTGATCGGAAGCGGCGGAACGCTGGCGGGAGTGGTCGATGACGGACTCTGGTTCGATCTCGGAAGCCCGGCCCGGTATCTCGATGCGACACGGGAGGTTGCGAGGTCGATGATGGAGGGGCGGCTGCCGTTGCCGGCGGGGTCGCGGGTGGCGGGGAGCTCCATCGTCGCCGAGGATGCGTCGGTCGAGGGGGAGGCTTCGTTCACGGTGGCCGGCGCTGGCGCGGGGGTTGCTGAGTCAGCCGTCGCCGGCGCCTCGGTCTTCTGGGAGCAGGCCCGAATTGGACCCGGAGCGCGGGTGACGGACTCGATTCTCGGACGGGGCGTCCGCATTCCGGCCGGAGCGCGCGTGCACAACGCGCTGGTGTGTCGAAGGATCGCGGGAATCGATTACCCCGAAGGAACGGTCGAGGCGGGTGAACTGGTCGCAGTGGCCGCTCGAAGCGGCGCATTCGCACTCGAAGGTCTGTCATGACCCGGAGAGCCAATTGAGCCGAGAGCCGACGAAAGAGCCGCCGCTGAAGCCGGAAGAAATGGTGCGGGTGTTCAGCGTGCTGGCCCACGATCTGAAGTCGCCGATCTTCTCGATCGACGGCTTCAGCGAGTTGCTGCAGACCGATTACGCCGACAAGCTCGACGACGACGGACGCGACTTCCTGGGGCGAATTCGCTCGAGCGCCAGGCACATGAAGGACGTGCTCGACGAGATGTCCCACGTGGTCAAGGTCCTCACGCGGCCCGATTCGCGCCGCCGCGTCGATCTCGGGGAAGTGCTCGAAGAGGTTCGCCTCCGACACGCCAACCTCATCGACGAGAGCGGAGCGACCCTGAGCGTCTCCGGGCAGGCCCCGATGGTCGAGGCGGACCCCGAAAAACTCCGCGAGGCGATCTCGGTTCTGATCTGCAATGCGATCACCTTCACCGATCGCCCCGCCGGCGAGCGGCGCGTCGACGTCTCCTTCACCGAAGCCGGCGGGAAGACCTCGATCTGCGTCGCGGACAACGGAATCGGCCTCGACGCGAAGTATGCCGACCAGATCTTCGAGCTCGGCCTCAAGCTCGACAAGCAGCGCGGCATCGGGGCGGGTTACGGACTCTTTCTGGCCCGCCGCGTCGCGGAGAGTCATGGCGGCGCCGTCACGGTCGACTCGACGCTCGGCAATGGAAGCCGCTTCTGCCTGACGCTCCCTTCCGCCACCACGTCGCGATCGGGCGATTCCGCCGCCGACCTTCACGGCTGAGCGGCGATCGGCACCCGGGCGCCCCTTTTCATGGCTGAGCCCGCCGACTCCTCCCCGCGCGAGCGTCCCATGCGGTCTGAGCCGTAAATAATTGAAATACTTATGGTTGTAGGTCTGTTTATAATGTTATTCGGCCCAGAATCGCCCTCGGGCCTCGGTCCCATTATTGCACCGAATGATGAAGAAACCCGTAAAGGAGGGAGCCATGAACGAACCGATCCGAACACCCCGAAAATGGCGCGAGCGCGTCATCGAAGGATTCGATCGTTCGCGGCTCCGCCAGGAGGCGCTGAGGGCGAGGCGCGGCCGGTTCAGCAAGCTCCGCAAGCGATACGGCTCGATGGTCCTCGGGGCTTCGCTCGCGGTCGGCGGCATCGGAATTCCGATGGCGACGAGCCGAGAGGCTCCGGACGAGACGAGGCTGGCTCCCGAGGGGCTGAGTGGAGACCTGGAGACGGCCCGTCGGATCGCGCGCGAGGTCGCGGGCGGAGTGGAGGAAGCGATTCCGTTCGGGCGGTCGGTGCAGGAGCGGCTGACCGAGAGCCAGATCGATCTGGTGACCGAGCGGGTGCGGGAGGACTTCTTCGCCTCGGAGGTACCGTTCGGCTCGATCATTTATCGAGAGGCCAGGCGGAACGATCTGCCGCCGGAGTTGGTCGCGGCGATCGTGCAGACGGAGTCGGCTTTCAAGCCGACGGCGCGGTCGGGGGCGGGAGCGCAGGGGTTGATGCAGCTGATGCCGAAGACCGGCGCCTGGATGGGCGCGCGAAATCTGATGAGCCCGGCCGAGAACGTGAAGGCGGGAACGAAATATCTGAAATACCTGAACGAGCGATTCGGCGGAGATCAGACGCTGGTCCTCGCCGCGTACAACGCGGGTGAAGGAAACGTACGCCGTTACGGTGGCATCCCGCCGTTCCGCGAGACGCGGAACTACGTGAAGAAGGTGGCGAGCGCGGAGAAGGATTTCCAGCAGAAGGTGTCGGGCACGCTCGCGCTGGCTCTTGAGAGCGGCGCCGCGGCGCTTCTCGGCGAGGCCGCTCCGGTGGCGGCCACCGCGCGGTGATGGCGTTAGCCTCCGGGCGGCTCCTGTGCTGAAATAGCGGGCATGTCGGGAAAGCACCTGTTGGTCGGATTCGTCGTGATGGGCATCGTCGTTCCGACGATCCTCTTTTTCTTTCTGGAGCTGGCGACGGCGACCGAGTTCTTCATCGTGGCCGTGACGTGCTTTCTCGCGTGGGGCCTCGCCGACCTGGCTGCCGACATCCTCTCGCGTCCCCGGCTCGAAAATCGCTCTCCCGGGACCGCCATCCGCGAGATCGAAGTCAGCGGCGGCGACGAGAAGGACCCGTCGATCTGATCAGACCCGCTCGGAGGCGGCCCCGTCGGGCGTCTCGAGAGGCGCCTGTTCCCACGGCCGCCGCCAGATCGCCGGGTCGTGCTCGAAGGGGGGGAGCGCCGGCGAGACCCCCCGCGCCTGCTCGAGACCCATCTCCCACAGCCTCGCGTACTTCCAGAAGACGTAGAAGGAATGCAGGCCGACGACGACGAGTCCACGAACTCCGTCGCGGAAGCCCTGCCGGAGAACGAAGTCGCGCAAAAGGCGCGCGGCCGGCCGCAACGCGATCTCCGGGAATCGGGCGCGCTTTCCATCGATCCAGAGCTGGGCCGCGGCCCAGAGCCCGTAGCGCGTCATCTTCGCCACCGAGTGCTCCAGGCTTCGGATGTAGTAGTGGTCGAATTTCTCCTGAAGCGGGAGGACCGGGCCGTCGACCACCAGATCGGCGTGGACCCGCCGGTTGGGATAGCGTGCATGGCGGCGGTGGAACAGGCGGGTGACGCGGTCGTTCTGGAGGCCGCTGAAGCGGACCTGTTCGCCGAGGACGAAGTTCCGTCGTCCGATCGAATACCCCCATGCCCGGGGGCTCTCGAGCGTACGCCGGATCTCGTCGGCCAGCGCGGGCGGAACTCGTTCATCGGCATCGACGACGAGGACCCATTCGTGGCTGGTTCGGTCCATCCCGTAGTTCTTCTGGGCGGCCGAGCCGAGGGAATGGCGCTGCTCGATCCGGACCGAGGGAAAGCGTTCGCGGACGATCTCGGCCGTCCGATCGGTCGAAAACGAGTCCAGCAGGTAGATCTCGTCGGCCCAGGCGACCGATGCGAGACAGTCGGCGATCTGGTCTTCTTCGTTGAAGGCGTGGATCAGGACGCTGAGGCGGATCGACGGCATGGGTTCCAGGGGCGAGTGCTGCGGGTCCGAAGATCAGAACGTGTACTGTTTCTCGACGAGGATGCGTGCGCGGCGGTCCCGAATGTTCTTGATCTCGGACTCGATCTTCCGCTCGTACGGGAGCTTCCGATGACTGGCGTACACGGGAACGTCGAGCTCGATCTTGGCGAGCTCGGCGGCGAGGGTCTGCGGCGAGAGATGGCCGCTCTCGTCGGCGATCTGCTGGAAATCGTTCGGAAAGGAAGCCTCGGTGATGACGGTCGCCACGTTCGCGGTCCGGTTCGCGCGCTTCCAGATCTCGCGCGTCGGCCCGGTGTCGCCGGTGAAGACGATCGCCTGCGCGCCGAGCTCGACGATCACCCCGGCCGCCGCGACCGCATGGTCCACGTTCACCGCCGTGAAATGCGCCCCCGCGATCGCGGTTTTCTTTCCAGGAACCAGAGCCCGATACTGAACGGCCGGCTTTCCCGTCTCCGGCGAGATGAACTGCGCGAAGTCGGGCCAGACCTCTCCGTTGAACACATGATTTCGAAGCAGCTCCATCACTTCCCGCGATGCGACCACCGTCAGGGGGGGGGCCGTCTGCGCGAAACGATTCTGGATCAGGTGCGGCAGGTCGCGGATGTGGTCGGCGTGCGCGTGCGTGATGAACACGAGCTCGATCTTCGCCTGCTGAAGCAAGCTCAGTTTCGAGGTCAGCGTCCCGGCGTCCACCGCGATGCGGTCTTCGATCAGGTACCCCGTCAGGTTGTGGGTCGCGTCCGACGCCCCGTAGGCGCCGAGTACTTTCAGTCGCATAGCTCCACGTCGAACCTCTCGGGTCCGGGCACGAGTGCCCTATTCTTGCAGCCGGATCCCTCGTATGTCCAGCAAACCGCGAGCAATGAGGAATTTCGCTCAAACGGCCTTCCGGCCCGATCGCAGCGCGGCGGGGGTGGAGGTGCGCTCCGTTGACCCCCTCCGACTCGCTGGCCGGCTTCCATCCGGTGGTCGCCGAATGGTTTCGCGCAACCTTCCCTGCGCCGACCGCGGCCCAGGCGGCCGGGTGGACGAGGATCTCTGCGGGCGAGTCGACCCTCCTGTGCGCTCCGACCGGGAGCGGCAAGACCCTCGCCGCGTTTCTGTGGGCGATCGACCGGCTGATGTTCGCTCCCGTGCCGCCGAAACAGGCGCGCTGCCGCGTGCTCTACGTCTCCCCGCTGAAGGCCCTCGCGGTCGACGTCGAGCGCAACCTCCGCTTTCCGCTCGCCGGAATCGCCCGCGTGGCCGATCTGCGGGGAGTGAAGGTCCACCTCCCTTCGATCGCAATCCGCACCGGCGATACGCCTCCGGGCGAGCGCGAAGCCTTTCGCCGCAACCCGGCGGACGTCCTCATCACCACCCCCGAGTCGCTCTTCCTGATGCTCACCTCGCGCGCCCGTGAGACTCTTCGGGGAGTCGACACGGTCATCGTCGACGAGATCCACGCGCTCGTTCCCGGAAAGCGGGGG
>DATKCD010000060.1:0-17875 GCA_035544735.1 Thermoanaerobaculia bacterium | reverse complement strand
CGTGACGTGATCGCACGAGGTGTCTTTACCTCGATCGCCGATCTCGCGCGGAAACTCATGCGCTACATCCGCAAACACAACGACCAGCCGAAGCCGATAAAATGGACCTACACAGACATTACGCGGCGCATTACCGGCAGTTCATCCGTTACAGTCCACTAGCGGCGCATGATGTCTTCGAGAGCGGCGTCGCGGTGCGGCAGATCGCGGATCATGGCGCGGAACAGCTCGGAGGCCATGAGCGATTCGTCGCCGTGATAGGTGGGGACGACGAGAAGGGGGAAGCGCTCGAAGATCTCGCGATCGGGGCGCGTCCGCATCGCCTGGACGGCAGCTCGCTTCTGCATCACGCGCTGCGAGTTTGCGAAGAACCATTCGAGGGCGCGGAACTGCATCGCGGTCAGCTCGTCGTCGAGCGAGGGCGTCCGCTTCGCGATGCGGAGTCCCAGGCGCCGTACGAGGCGCGCGAGGCGGCCGTGAGACGGAGGGCTCTCGATCGGTGCTTCGTCCAGAGGGGGTCTCCGGAGACGCGAGGTTCCGACGTTGCGGTCGATGACGTAGCGGTGAAGTCGGTGCAGCGCGGTCAGGAAGACGGCGCCGGCGGCCCCGGGGAAGAGGGCGTCGTCGAAGTTCTTGACGGCGGTTTGCAGAGCATTTCTCTCGAACAGGACGCCCCGCTCGAACGACCCGAGGCGCTCGCTCGTCGCCGCCGAGCGGTGGCGCACGACCGCCGCCGGCTCCCAGACGATGCGCCGCCCCGCCGCCCACGCCCGCCATCCGAAGTCGACGTCCTCCAGATAGGCGAAGTAGTCGTCGTCGAAGCCTCCGAGGTCGAGGAAGTCTCTGCGCCGAACGATCATGTTGCCGCCGCACGCAAAGAGCATTTCGGCTCCGGCGGGGAGCGCGCCCGTCGATTCCAGAGGCAGGCGGAATCCGATCTGGAATCCGTGACCGTCGAAGGTCATGGCGCCGCCGACGAAATCGGCGAGAGCGCCGGTGGGATCGACGATCTTTCCGGCGACGGCGACGACGTCGGGTGGCGCGGCGAGGATCGCGCCGACGAGCGAGTGGAGCCATCGCGGCTCTGCGACCGCATCGTTGTTGAGCAGGACGACGAGGTCGGCATCGGCGAGCTCGACGCCGAGGCGGACTCCCCCCGTGAATCCGCGGTTCACGGCGTTGCGAAGAATGCGGGTGCGGGGGAAGGCGGCGGCGACGGCATCCGCGGTCCCGTCGGTCGATCCGTTGTCGACCACGGTGATGCCGAGCCGGGAGACCGAAGGAGGCTCGGACTGCCCGAGGACCGACTCGACGGCGCGAAGGGTATCCTCGCGGCCGTTCCAGCTCACGATCACGACCTCGACGCTCGCCATCAGCCGTGACCTCGGAGCCTCCTCCCGAGGCGGCGGAGCAGCGGCTCGGAGCGGCCGCCGATGGGGGGCGGAGTCGCGAACGCTTCCCGGGTCGGATCGCGACGCGGTGCGCGGCAGAACTCGACCAGCGGCCGGGCGAGCCGCTCCCACTGGTGATCGGCGACGAATCTCGCACACCCCTTCACCGCCTCGCGGTACCGCTCCGGAGAGTCGAGCATCGCCAGCAGGGCGTCGGCGTAGCGTTCCGGCTCTTGGCCGGCCACCACGGTGCCCGAGCGATACTCGGCGATCACCGGGTCGGATCCTCCCGCCGAGCTCGTGATGACCGGAAGGCCTCCCCAGAAGCAGTCGAACATCCGGGTGCGCATCGCGAGGTCGGTCTCGAGGGAAGGGCGGAAGGTGAGCAGTGCGAGCGCGAAGCGGTCGTAGAACGAGCCGCGGTCCTCGTAGGCGACCCACGGGACGAACCGGACGGCCGCACCGAGGCCCTTCGCGTCAACCAGCGCGCGAGTGCGTCCGAACAGGCTCTGCGGCGTCGTTTCGGCGTTCGGATGATGGGTGAACGTGAGCGTGAGACGAGGATCGCGCCGGCGCGCGATGGCGATCGCCTCGATCGCGATCCGCGGCTCGTACCAGTCGTAGATCGCGCCGAAGAAGATCTCGCGGGACTCGAGCCCGTCGCTCGTCCGCCGCCGCGGAGGCTGGACCCCGAACGGAACCGTCCGCAGCAGCGAGCGTGCGGTCGGATCGGACGCGTAGAGAAGGGGGTTGATCCGTCCGACCGAGAGGAGAAGGCCGGCATGAAACATCCGCTGAGCTTCCGAAGCGCAGAGGAAGCAGTCTCCGGCGCGAAGGGATGCCATCAGGGTCGCGTGATCGTGAAGGAACACCTTCTCGCCGTGGCCCTCGAGGTAGTGGAAGTTCTCGATGACGTACGGGTCGTAGAGGTCGACGACGAGGGGGCGCTCGACGCCGTGGGCGAGCAGGTCGTTGATCGCGTGACCCTGAACGAGGACCGAGTCGGCGCGGCCGGTCGCCTCGCGCAGGGTCGCGGGCGTGATGCGCGCGGCGCGACACCCCTCCACGCTCCCGCCGTCGGGGCTGAGGAGCTCGACCTCGAGGCCGGAGGAGCGGAGCAGGCGGGCGAGCTCGAGGAACCGGATCCCGACCCCGGCGGGATGGCGATGCCCGAGCGGCTCGGGGCAGACCAGGGCGACCCGCGTCACCGCCGACCCCGGAGCCTTTCGACGGTGCGGTGGAGCCGCCAGGCTCGAGTGCCGTAGATCTCGGTCAGCAGGGCGTTGAGGCGTTCGATCTCGCGATAGAGCTCCGCGGCGGTACGGCTGCTCCCCTCGAGCGCGGCCTCGAGCTCGCGGACCCGCAGGTCGAGCCGCCCGCGGTCCGCATGGATCTCGGCGAGGGCTCCGGCCTGGCGGGCGATCTCGGCGTGGAGCGCTTCGCTCTCCTCCTGCCGTCGCGACGCGAGCCCGGCCTGCTCGGCGAGCTGGGCGAGCAGCAGCTCCTTCTCCCTCTCGAAGCGGGTCACGTCGCGCTCCAGATGGCGCGCGCGTCCGATCTGCTCGTGCAGGCTCGATCCCGCCTCGATCGCCGTCTCCTTCAGGCGCTGGAACACCGCCTCGACGCGCGAGGTGTCCTCGAGCGACGAATGCTTCTTCCAGACACGCAGCTTGGCTTCCCGGTAACCGGGCGATCCGGCGGGATTTCCGAGCATCGCCGACTCGCTGCCGCCGAAATGCCGGATCTCGCACGTGATGCGTGGAATGCGCGTGAGCGGCCCGAGCGCGGAGAGACGGATCACGAAATCCCAGTCCTCGAACAGGTCGAACGAGCGATCGAAGCCTCCGACCGAAAGGAAGTCCTCGCGCCGGACCAGCAGCGTCGGAAGCGGGATGTAGTTGTCGAGCAACAGCATGTCGCGGTCGAAGTCGCGAGCGTAGGTCCGGAGGCGGGCGGCCGAGCGCGGTGTGCCGTCCTCGCCCGGAAGGTAGATCGCCGAGATCGCGTCGGTGTAGAAGGCCCTCGCGTCTCCGGTGGCGGCGGCGTTTCCGAGGGTCGGCAGGTGCTCGGGATAGAACAGATCGTCGTCGTCGAGGAAAGCGATCCATTCGGTCGATGCCGCCCTGACGCCGCGGTTCATCGCTTCGGAGCGCCCCGCGGGGCGCTTCTTCTCTTCGAGCGAGATCGATTCGAAGCCCTCGAGCGCCGAGGCGACCGGCTCCTCGCCGTCGTTGACGACGACGATCGGTGCGTCGGCAGAGCTGTTCCGGATCGAAGCGAGCGCTTCGCGGAGCAGCCGCGGTCGATTGCGCGTGCGGACCACCACGGTGATCGGCACCGTGCCGCCCGCCGCCTCGATGCGGGCGCCGCGCACGGCGTTCTCGATCTCGGAGAGGGGATGAGTCCGGATCCACTGCGGGTCGGTCAGCCAGTAGGCCTCGGCGAAACGGCTTTCGGGTCCGAGCGTCATCGTCCTGTATTCGTTGAGGCCTCGCGCATATCGGGCGTAGTCGCGAACCGTCTGCTGCGACTCGTGCCTGCCGATCGCGCGCTGTTTGGCTTCGGCCACGTCGGTCACGTCGACGAGCCGGTTCGGCCGGATCGGCTGGCTGATCTCCATGAATGCGACGCGGCAGAGAGCCAGCGGACCGGCGAGGTCGAGATCCTGCTGGATCAGCTCGATGAAGATGCGGGCGAGCGCCGCGTGGTCGGGATGGATCTCGATGGGGCTGGGGAGGACGACGAGGTCGGGCGCGAGCTCGAGCAGCCGCTCGCGGAGAGTCGCGCGCAGCGCGGCGCCGTGCTCGGCGAGGCGGCGGTCCGGGATCCGGAGAAACTCCGCCGGCGGCGCGCCGAGCTCGCGGAGGCCGGCGTCGGTCTCGCCTTCCCGAACCGGCGCTGCGCCGGAGCCCTCGTCCGCCCCCTCACGGCCGTCGGTCGCGACGACGACGTGAATGCGGCGTTTTTCCCTGGCGTGGTGCGCGACGACCCCGCCGCATCCGATCACCTCGTCGTCGGGGTGGGGGGCGAGGACCAGCAGGGTCTCGCCGAGCAGCGGCTCGGAGGCGAACGGGATCAGCTCGTGCTCGACGAAATGCATCCTCCCGGAGATTATCCCTCAGAAACGACGGAGTACGGGCCCGGCCCGTCTGCGAGATACGCGCGCGAGACGCGAAGCGTCCAGCCGGCTCTCGCCGGGGCGTCCGGGGCGGGACCGGCGGATCCGGCCCGGCCTCCTCGGCGGCGATGCGGCGGGGCGGATGGGAGTTGCATATAATCCGACCGGCCGATGCGGGAGAGGGTGATCGAGGACCTGCTCGCGAAGCACCCCCATGCTCGCCTGCTCCGCTATCTCGCGGCGACTCCGGGCGGACTCGACGAATCGTACCTTACGGAAGGCGAGCGCACGGCTGCCGGCGAAATGCGCGAGGCGGGAGTCGTGAGCTCCAGGGGGGGAAAGCTTCGATTGTCGAACGCGGCGCGCGCCACGCTCGATCGCTCGAGATCACGCCTCGCTCTGTCGGAGAGCGACGGGAGCGCCGAGCGGCTGAACGCGCGCCTCTACTTCATCCGGGAAGTCACGCGGGTCATCACCGGGAGCCGCACGCTCGCCGACCTGTTCCGGTCGTCGTTCGCGGAGCTCTGGAAAGTCGCGGAGTTCGATCTCGCGGTCGCCGTGATTCTCGAACAGAACCTCGACGTCTATCTCACGCGCCGGGACGGGCTCGAGGATCCTCTGAGCGGCCGGTTCGCGACCGAGGTCAAGGAAGCGATGAAGCGGGTGCTCGACGTGTCGGTCGGCGAGACCGACCTGATCGTCCGCACGAACTTCGCGGAGCTCCCTGCCGGCCCCTCGGGCGATCCCTACGCCCATTGCATCAGCACGGTGCTCCGTCAGGAGAACCGCGCGGCCGGAGTTCTCGTCCTGTTCCGGAGCGATCACTTCTCTCCCGAGGCGGCTCCGATACTCGAGGTTCTGGCATCTCAGATCTCGATCGTGCTGGGCAACATCCGCACGACCGAGAAGATCCAGAACCTCGCCGATACCGACGAGCTCACCGGAATCTGGAACAAGCGATGGCTGCGCCGTCAGTTGCCGAACGAGATCGACCGCGCGCGCGTCTACGTGATTCCACTCTCCCTCGCGATGTTCGACATCGACGACTTCAAGGAGATCAACGACACCTTCGGCCACATTCTGGGCGACGTGCTCCTCTCCGAGCTGTGTGGTACGGTCAGGGAGACTCTGCGCCCTCCCGACGCCCTGGCCCGGTTCGGAGGAGACGAGTTCGCGGTGGTGCTTCCGCACAGCGACATTTACGGCGCGCGTGCGGTGGCGGACCGCATCCTGCAGCGCGCCCGCGCGCTGCGCCTGATCGTCGCCGACGGCACGACCGAGGTCCGATGCACCGTGTCGGTGGGAATCGCCACCTACGTTCCCCCCACCATGACCGCTGCGGAGCTGATCCAGAGAGCCGACGAGCGCCTCTACGAATCGAAACGTCTCGGAAAGAACCGGGTGAGCTGGTGACATGCGTCATCTGATCGCGAACTGGAAGATGAATCTCCCGCAGGGCGGAATCGAGGCGTGGGTCTCGGCGGTCTCGTCCGCTCCCTCCTCGGAAACCGCGCCCCGTCTCGGCGTCGCGCCGCCGGCCCCCTTCATCGCCCGGGTGCGCGATCTCCAGGCGGGCTCGGCGGTGCCCCTGCTACTCGCGGCTCAGAACTGCTCCGAGCATGCCTCCGGCGCGTACACGGGCGAGGTGTCCGCCGGGATGCTCGGGCTCGCGGGGGCGGAGATGATCCTGGTCGGGCACTCGGAGCGCCGCGCTCTGTTCGGAGAGGACGACGCGACGGTGGGGCGGAAGCTGGCGGCCGTCCTGAGCGCCGGGCTGCGGCCGCTGCTGTGCGTCGGCGAGGATCTGCCGACCCGCGAGAACGGCGGCACGGTGGCGCTGCTCACGCGCCAGCTCGACGCCGCCTTCGCCCCGCTCGCCCAGCCGCCCTCCGAGATCCTCGTCGCCTACGAGCCGGTATGGGCGATCGGAACGGGCCGCAACGCCACTCCCTCGATGGCGGCCGATGCGCACCGCGCGATCCGCCGGCACGTCGAGGCCTGGAGCCGCTCGGCCACGCACACCGTCGTCCTCTACGGCGGAAGCGTCAAGCCGGAGAACGCGACAGAGCTCGCGGCCGAGTCCGAGATCGAGGGGTTTCTGGTGGGTGGCGCGAGCCTCGAGGCCGACTCGTTCCGGGCGATCGCCGCCGCGCTGGGCACGGCCTGAAGGGCCGGATGAGCTCGTCAGGCCGATCTGGCGGCCGCTCAGAGGGTTGAGGCCTGAGAAGCCGCACGCTGGGCGCGGCGGTTCCGCGCGAACGTCCCGTTCGACCCAGCCGGCGTTTCCGGGAAGAATTCGCAGAGCGGAGGGGTTTTGCTGGCGTCGGAACCTTCCGACTCGGGGAGCATGGATTGATCTATTTCATCGTCACGGTTCACGTCATCGCCAGTCTCTTCCTGATCCTGGTGGTCCTTCTGCAGCAGGGGAAGGGGGCGGACCTCGCGGGGGCGTTCGGTGGCGGGGGCTCCCAGACGTTCTTCGGAGCGCGGGGGGCGACGACGGTGCTGCACAAGCTCACCGTGGCCGCGTTCGTGATCTTCGTGCTGACCTCGCTCTCGCTCGCGATCATCCAGGTCCGGCCGCGCTCGTCGGTGATGCGCGGGGAGGCGCCGCCGGCGCAGACGGAGACGCAGCCGCCTGCGACGCCCGCGCCGCAGCAGTAGCCTTCGAATCAACGCCTGCCCAAGTGGCGGAATTGGTAGACGCGCACGTTTGAGGGGCGTGTGGAGTAATCCGTGCCGGTTCGAGTCCGGCCTTGGGCACCAATGAAGGCCCGCGAGCGATCGCGGGCCTTCTCCATGATTGGTGGTTTCTCCGTTCCGAGCCCTCGACGTTCTCCGTACCGTGTCGTTCTCGGTTCCCTCGCCGATGGAGCGTGCCGGCCCCGACGGCCCGGGAGACGGCCCGCACCACACATGGCGCTGGTCCGGGCTAGAATCGCCGCCGGGATCGCGTGTACGCGTTTCGCAGGAAGGGGAGCTCATGACTGAAATCGAGTCCGGAACCGACCTGAAGCTTCTGCGGGAGGTCGTCTCGAGCCTTCTCCGCGCCTTGACGGCGGGTGAGGGGGACAAGGACAAGAGGCGACAGGTGGAGGACTGGCTGAGAATGCTGTCGGAGAAGTATCCGGAGTTCGGCGTGGAAGCGGGGCTGCGCGACTACTATCTGGCGGAGGCGGAGCGGCTGAGGCGGGAGTTCGACTCGGTGACGGATCTGACGGAGAAGCTGAACGTCGGCCGGGCGGTCGAGTCGTATCTCGAGAAGGCGACGGACTTCGCGCGGCGGGCCGAAGAGAACGGACAGGTCGGATAGAATCGGCGCGCCGTGAAAGTTCTCATTGCCAATCGCGGGGAGATCGCGGTCCGGATCATCCGAGCCTGCCGCGAGATGGGATTTCGGACGGTCGCGGTCTATTCGGAGGCGGATCGTGCGGCGCTTCACGCGATCTCGGCGGACGAATCGGTGGCGATCGGCCCGGCCGCCTCGGCCGAGAGCTACCTGCGGATCGAGAGGATCCTGGATGCGGCCGAACGCTCGGGGGCGGACGCGGTCCATCCGGGCTACGGATTCCTCGCCGAGAATGCCGAGTTCGCGGCGGCGTGCGAGGAGGCGGGGCTGACGTTCATCGGTCCTTCGCCCGAGGCGATCCGGGCGATGGGCTCGAAGACCGAGGCGCGGACGCGGATGAAGGCGGCCGGCGTTCCGATCGTGCCGGGGCTCGAGGAGCCGGTCACCTCGCTCGACGATCTGCGCGCCTTCGCGGCCGCCTCGGGGTATCCGCTGATGGTCAAGGCGAGCGCCGGAGGTGGAGGGAAGGGGATGCGGCAGGTCGATCGGGAGGAAGACCTCGCCGCGGCCTTCGAGCGGGTCCGGAGCGAGGCCACCTCGTTCTTCGGCGACGGCGCCGTCTATGCGGAGCGCCGGATCGCATCGCCGCGCCACATCGAGGTCCAGGTTCTCGGCGATCGTCACGGCACGCTGATCCACCTCGGCGAGCGCGAGTGCACTCTCCAGCGCCGTCACCAGAAGGTCGTCGAAGAATGTCCCTCCCCGGTGGTCGATGCCGAGTTCCGGGCGCGCCTCGGCGAGGCGGCGCTCCGGGCCGCAGCGGCCGTCGGCTACTCGTCGGCCGGCACCATCGAGTTTCTGATGGACCCCGACCGCCGGTTCTACTTCCTGGAGATGAACACGCGGCTTCAGGTCGAGCATCCGGTGACCGAGGAGGTCTACGGCATCGATCTGGTCAAGCAGCAGCTCCGCATTGCGCGCGGAGATCGGCTCGGGATCTCCCAGGAGCAGATGCGTCCTCTGCGCCATGCGATCGAATGCCGCATCTACGCCGAGGATCCATACCGGAGCTTCGCGCCCTCTCCGGGCGAGATCCGCTATCTCCACATGCCGCAGGGACCGGGGATTCGCAACGACAACGGCGTGTACGAGGGGTGGTCGGTGCCGCTGCACTACGATCCGATGCTCTCGAAGCTCATCGCGACCGGCTCTGACCGCCAGGAGGCGATCGTGCGGATGCGGCGAGCGCTTCGCGAGTATCGCGTCGAGGGGATCGAGACGTCGATCCCGTTCTACTCGGCGCTGCTCGCCGATCCCGCCTTCGAGCGGGGAGAGTTCGATACGGGTTTCATCGACGAGTTTCTCGCACGGAGTCCGATCGGAAGCGTTCCGGACGAGCTGGTGGAGGCTGCGATCGAAGCGGCTGCGATTCTCGCGTTCGAAGAGGCGCAGAAGGTGTCGCTTCCCGCCGCGGGCGATTCGAAGTGGAGACGGACGGCGCGCCTCGAGGCGACCGTTCGGGGACGGCGATGAACTTCGTCGCGAGGGTCGGCGATCGGGAGATTCCGCTGACCGTCGAGCGCCGGGGATCGGCGTACGCGATCCGGATGGACGGTCGCGAGCGGATCGCGGATCTGGTGCAGGCCGGCCCCTCCCTTCGCACGCTCCGCTTCCCCGATGGGCGGCAGTTCCTCCTGCTGGCGCACCGCGACGGCTCGGAGTACCGCATCACTCTCGCCGGTCGGAAGGTGGAGGTCATGATCGAGGATCCGCTCGCGGTGCGGCGCGCCGGGATGGACCACGAGCCGGAGGGCGAGGCGACGATCAGGGCGTCGATGCCCGGGCGTGTGATCCGCGTCCTCTGCTCGGCCGGCGAGCAGGTCCGGAAGGGACAGGGGATCGTCATCCTCGAGGCGATGAAGATGGAGAACGAGATCTCCGCGCCGCGCGATGGCCGCGTCGCCGAGGTTCACGTCGCCGGCGGCGCCACGGTCGAACGAGGAACGCCTCTGGTCACCCTCGAGTGATACCCTCGTCCCATGATCGTCACGGCACGACTCGATTTCTCGGCCGCGCACAGGCTCCACAATCCGCAGAAGGACGCGGAGTGGAATCGCCGCGTCTACGACAAGTGCGACAACCCCGCCGGCCACGGACACAATTACCTGCTCGAGGTCAGCGTCGAGGGCGAGGTCGATCCCGAGACCGGGATGGTCATCGATCTGAAGACGCTCAAGGACATCGTCCGCGACACGATCATCCATCGCGTCGATCATCGGAATCTCAACGAGGACGTCGATTTCCTGCGCGGGACGATTCCCACCGCCGAGAATCTCGCGCGCGCGTTCTGGAAAGAGCTGGCGCCCGCCATCCCGCGGGGTCGGCTCCACCAGCTCGTGCTCCAGGAGACCGAACGGAATGCGGTCGTGTACCGCGGGGACTGAGGAGGAGACGTGAACTACGAGCTGGCGATCATGGCGCTCGAGGGACTCTCATCGTCCCCGATGCGGGTCGAAGTCGGCGAGCGTGGAATCGAGATCCGCGGAAGCGGAAGCTCCTTCAAGGAGCTCGCGCGACTCTGCCTGCTCCTCGGCAACGAAGCGACCGACGAGGGTGAGACCGTCCACCTGCAAGTCCCCGTTCATCTGGCGGAAGGATCGCTCGAGCTGCGGCTCCGGCGTTCGAGCAGCGAGCCGTAGCGACATGTGGCCGGGGATTTCATCCCCGGCGGGCGGGCGGTCCCGCGCCGAACGACCGTTCCACGACCCCCCCGCGGCTCGCCGCTCAGTCGTAGCGGATCAGCGAATGCAGCTCGAGCCCGTCGAGACGCTTGCGCGCTCCGAGGAAGGCGAGCTCGATCAGGAGTGCCGCTCCGGCGAGCTCGGCCCCGAAGAGTGCGACCAGAGCGCGAGCGGCAGAAAGGGTCCCGCCGGTCGCGAGCACGTCGTCGACGATCAGGACCCGGTCGGCAGTCTCCAGCGCGTCGTCGTGGATCTCGAGGGCATCGGTTCCGTACTCGAGCTCGTACTCGTGCCGGTAGGTCGTCCAGGGAAGCTTGGCGGGCTTGCGGACGGGAACGAGCCCGCATCCGAGCAGACGTGCCATCGCCCCGCCGAAGAGGAATCCCCTCGACTCGATGGCCGCGATGCGCGTGATGCCGGCGTCTCGAAACGGCGCCGCGAGCCGCTCGACGCTCATCGAGAACGCGGCCGGATCGCGAAGCAGAGGGGTGATGTCCTTGAAGGTGATTCCCGGCCTGGGAAAATCGGGGACGTCGCGGATGAAGGCGCGCAGATCCATGGCAGGGCGGCTCCTCTCGGACGGCCGGTGTTCAGAATTTGACGTCGAAGTCGCCGTATCGGGCCCGGAACTCACGGCGCTCCTGGTCGATCCGCGTGACTTCCGCGTATCGCGGGCCTTCGCGGAGCTCCTCGATCCATTCGTCGATCGCGTCGCTCTCCCCCTCGACGCTCGCCTCGACCGAACCGTCGCGGAGATTCTGGATGTGTCCCTTGAGGCCGAGCCTTCTCGCGACGCGGGTCGCGAAGAAGCGATATCCGACTCCCTGGACCTTTCCATGAATCCGGAGTAGGCGCATTTCCTTCATCGCACGTTCCTTGCCGCAGCTCGCGGCCATGATACGTCAAACCGAATCGCCGGCTCCGGGCGCCGCAGCGCGGTGTGGTGCGGGCGTCCCGCCCTCCGCCGGTTGTGCGGGATCGACGGGCGGCTCGGGCTGCGGAGGGGCGCTCTCGGCCTCGGCGGGCTCCGGCGGAGCGGAGTCGCGCTCGTCGGCGAGCTGCCGTTCGAGGCGGTCGATGCGGGCGCGCAGGCTCGCCAGCTCCTGCTCGTCGATGCGGAGCAGGGCGAACAGCGCCGCCGCGGCGGCATCGGTGCGCGGATAGTCCCGGAGCACGCGCCGGAACGATCGCCGGGCGGCGTCGCGTTCGCCATTCTCGAGGCTCGTGCGAGCCTCACGGAGCATCGCCTCGGCCCGCACGTCGCGCGGGACCGAGAGCGCCACCCAGGCGATGGCGACGCCGACGAGCACGCCCGCGAGCACGAGCGTGACCAGAAGCAGACGGCGGACCATTCACTCCTTCCAGCCGAACCGCCCCACCAGCGGGACGAACTCGGCCGCACCGCAGTCCTCGATCTGCAGTCTCGTTGCCACCTTCGAGACGCGGGCGAGCCGCTGCCCCCCGGCCGGCCCGATCGGAAGTACCATCTTCCCGTTCCGGCCGAGCTGCTGGACCAGCGGTTCGGGGACCTCCGGAGCGGCGGCGGCGACGATGATCCGGTCGAACGGCGCCTGGTCGGACCAGCCGTAGCCGCCGTCGAAGACCTTGACCGACACGTTGTGGATCCGGAGCGTCCGGACCAGCTCGACGGCCCGGAGGGCGAGCTCGTTGATCCGCTCGATCGTGAAGATCCTCGCCGCAATGCGCGAGAGCACGACTGCCTGGTAGCCGGTCCCGGTCCCGACTTCGAGCACCTTCTCGTGCCCCTCGAGCTCGAGCAGCTCGATCATGCGGCCGACGATCCAGGGCTGGGAGATCGTCTGCTTCTGGCCGATCGGGAGCGCTCCGGGTCCGTATGCCTTCGCCGCCATGGCGGGAGGGACGAACAGGTGACGCGGAACCTCTCGCATCGCTTCGAGCACGCGCGGGTCGGCAACCCCACGTTTCGCCACGTGCCGCTCGACCATCTGCGCCCGCAGGTGCGCGAGCTCGCGGTCGGCGATCGCAGGAAACTCATTCCGCGGATATGGCGAATTTCTGTTCAAGAGACCTCAGGTTCTCCAGCGATTCGTGATGGGTCAGGTCGAGGTGCAGCGGGGTGATCGAAACGTACCCCTGTTCGACGGCTTCGAAGTCGGTCCCCTGATCGCGGGTCCAGACCGGCGGCTCGCCTCCGATCCAGAAGTACTTCCGGCCACGCGGGTCGAGCCGCTCGATGACCCCCTCGGAGTAGACCCGCTTGCCGAGCCGCGTGACGCGGATTCCCCGGATCGGCTCGACCGGGAAGTTCACGTTCAGAATGATCCGCGCATCGCGCGGGCGTTCGAGGACCTCGGCTACCAGCCGCGCGGCGAGCTCGGCCGATCGTTCGAACGAGAAGTGCTCTCCGACCAGGGCGGAGAAGGCGATCGAGGGGATCTGCAGCAGCGAGCCCTCGAACGCGGCCGAGATCGTCCCCGAGTACGTCACGTCGTCGCCGAGGTTCGGCCCGAAATTGATGCCGGAGCAGATGATGTCGGGACGGCGCTCCTTCAGCAGATAGAGCACGGCGAGGTTCACGCAGTCGGTCGGGGTCCCGTCGACGATCCACTCGTGCTCTTCGATCTGGAGCAGGCGGAGCGGGCGATTGAGGGTGAGAGCGTGCGAGGCCGCGCTCTGCTCCCGGTCGGGCGCCACGATGGTCACTTCCCCGAGCGTCCCCAGCGCCTCGGCGAGCTTCCGCAGACCTTCGCTGTAAATGCCGTCGTCGTTGGTGACGAGGATGCGGGGCGCCATCGGGGGATCATGGTAGCAGGGGAGTCGATGCCGCGCACCGGCCGGCCGGCGCGCGTGGCCGGGGGAGGTATGTGGCCGGGGATTTCATCCCCGGCGTGCGGGTGGTTCGGCGATGACCGTGAACCTCGAGTGGCGCCGAGACCCGAGGGGGACCCGCGACCGCCCACCCGCCGGGGATGAAATCCCCGGCCACATGGCCCCCGCGTCACATTTTCTGTTCCGAGTCCAGGCTTGCGAGCCTGCTCGGAAAGGTAGGACGAAATGCAGAATGCAGAGTGCAGAATGAAGAATCCAGAAATGGCCGATGGCTGGATTTGCGTACGGTCACCAGGCCACCCGCCCTTTTTGGATTCTTCATTCTGCATTCTGCATTCTGCATTCGCTCGACGTCATTCGCACCCGCTCACCCTCCACCGGCCACCGACCACCGGACGCAGTCGCCGGCATTCGTCGGAGTGATCGTGGGCGGCGGGCGGGTGGTTTGGCGACGACCGTGAACCTCGAGTGGCCCCGGGGCGTGAAGGGGACCCGTGACCGCCCACCCGCCGGGGATGAAATCCCCGGCCACATGGCCCCGGCCACAGAGACTCCCCGGCGGGCGGGTGGTTCGGCGACGACAGATCGCTCGTCTCCGGCACCCCCTCCGGAGTGCGCGCGCGAATCCGCCCGCGGTTCCCCGTTTCAATTTTGCATTTTGCATATCTTGCATTGTGCATTTTGCATTTGCCCGAAGGGCGATTGGCACGCTCCGTTCGTCTTCCATGCGCGAGAGCCTGGCGTAGAGATCGAGCATGAGCCAGGCGAGCATCAGAAAGATCAGGAGTGCGAGGATCCTGATGATCCAGATCGTCCGTTCGCTCATGCGGCCCTCCCGGCGTGGTGCGCGGCCCATTCGATGACGAACCGCATCGGGGCGGCGTCGGCGATGCCGCGGCCGGCGATGTCGAAGGCCGTTCCGTGGTCGACCGAGCAGCGAAGCCAGGGAAGTCCGATCGTGAGGTTGACCGAGCGCTCGAAGTCGAGCGTCTTCACGGCGATCAGTCCCTGGTCGTGATAGGGGCAGAGAACCACATCCCACCGCCCGCCGGCTGCGCGGTAGAAGACCGTGTCGGGAGCGAACGGTCCCGCGATGGTCACGCCCTCCCTGCGGGCGAGCTCGACACCGGCCGCGATCCGGTCGTCCTCCTTGCCGAACCACCCTCCTTCCCCCGCATGAGGATTGACGCCGGCGGCGGCGATCCGCGGCCGCGATCCGAACAGCCGCAGGTGCTCCCGGTCGACCAGCAGAGCCAGATCGCGCACCCGTTCCGGGCTCGCGATCCGGATCGCCTCGACCAGCGACACGTGCACCGACATCAGCGCCACGCGGAGCCGCGGCGAGTCGAACATCATCGCGTACTCGCGGCCGTAATCCTTCAGCCCCGCCCGCGCCGCCAGCAGATCGGTGTGGCCCGGGTGCGGCGATCCCGCCGCCATCAGCGCCTGCTTGTGGACCGGTCCGGTCACCAGGGCCGGGCACTCGCCCCGCTCCAGCGCGTCGAGCGCAGCCTCGATCGAGCGCAGCGCCGTCCGGCCGTAGTGCGCATCGACGGTGCCGAACCGGAGCTCGCGACCTTCCGAGGTCCCGAGGTCGATGAACACCAGATCGTCATCCGGCACGGGCTCGCCGTGGCGCACCTTCGTGATCCGCTCCGGCGGCGGAACCGGCGAGCGCAGTGCGTACTCCCAGTCGCCGTACAGCCGCAGCCGGATGCCGGGGTCGATCTCCGCGAGAGCGCGGAAGGTCACCTCGCTCCCGATTCCGGCCGGGTCGCCGAGGGTGACTGCGATCGGCTTCATGCGGAGAGTAGAAAGAAGTGGGGGAGAAGAATCAAGTCCGGCGAGGAGCCGCCCGCGGCGGGCCGGAGGGAGTCGTGGGCCTCAGCGCGAGCTCTCGCTCTCCTTGAACAGATACTTGATCGAGTGCTTCGGAACGAGGACGTTCGGTCCGTCGTGGCGGTGGATCTTGAGGCAGTCGCGGTCGTACCACTCGATCCAACCGCGGATCTCCTCGCCGTCGCCGAGGACGACGACCATCGGAGTGCGAGCGTCCATCTGCTTGAGGTAGTAGAAGCTCTCGGCGTGAGTCTGGTCGGGCGGCAGCGCCTTCTGTTTCGGCCGCCGGTCGTAGCGGAAGTCGGCGACGCTCGCGCGCGGGCCGCCCCGGCGGGAGCGGTCGAATTCTCGTGAGTAGGGCACATGGGCCATCGAATCGCCTCCGGGCGGAATGCGCGGACTCCGCTGTTTCGAGTTGAAGTTGATCGGGCGCAGTTGCACGAGCGTTGCCATCGCGGAGCGGGCTCGACATTGAGAACGGGGGGAGGAACGAGGGGGAGGAACGGGGGCAACCCGCCGCCTCGGTTGCGGCTCCGGCTCCTTTTCCATAGAATCCCGGCGGTTTCGCGACCGTCCGGCGCCCGCCGCGGTCGCCGGATGCCGCCGTCGCGCTGCCCATGCCCGCTCTCGAGGTTCCCTGACGGAGCCGAGCCGAAATCGGCGGGCTCTCACGGCATTCCGACCCTCTTTCGACGGCGGAGGGACTGACTGGGAGGATTTCGCTTGAATTCCATCGTCTGTATCAGCCAGGTTCCCGATACCGAGGCCCGCATCCGGATCGCGGCGGACGGGAAGAGCATCGACGAGACGGGGCTGAAATTCATCGTCTCGCCCTACGACGAGTACGCGCTCGAGGAGGCGATCCGGCTGAAGGAAGCCGGAGGGGGGGAGGTGACGGTGCTGACGTTCGGTCCCGAGCGGGCGGCGCAGGCGTTGCGCGAATGTATCGCCCGCGGTGCGACCCGGGCCGTCCACGTCAAGGGTGATCCCGGCGGCATCGACTCCCTCGGAATCGCCCGCATTCTCGCTGCGGCGATTCAGGGGCAGCCCTTCGACCTGATCTTCACGGGAAAGATGGGCGTGGGAACCGACAACGCGCTGGTCGGGCCGATGGTCGCGGAGCTCCTCGACATCCCTCACGTGAGCGTCGTGACCTCGCTCGAAGTGAGGGAGGGGAGCCTCACGGCGCATCGCGAGATCGAGGGAGCGGAGGAAGTCGTTGAGTCCCCCCTTCCCGCGCTGATTACGGCGCAGAAGGGGCTGAACGAGCCGCGGTACGCATCGCTCAAGGGAATCATGGCCGCCAAGAAGATCCCGATCGAAACCCGGAGCCTGGCCGATCTCGGCCTGAACGAAGACGAGCTGCGGGGCAGCCGGGTCGTGATCGTGAAGATGGAGCTGCCGCCGGAGAAGGCAGGGGGGCGGAAGGTGGACGGTGCCGACCCGGCCGCCGCCGCGCGGGAGATCGTGGCGTACATCCAGGCCGAGGCGAAGGCCCTCTGAGGAGACCACCATGGCGAGCGTTCTCGTGGCATGTGAGATCCGGGATGGAAAGCTCAGGAAGGCGACGCGGGAGGCGCTGACGGCCGGCCGCCGGCTCGCGGTCGAGAGCGGCGGCCGCCTGGAGGCGATGGCCTTCGGATCCTCCGCGTCGGCGGCCGCGTCCGAGGCCGGTGCCTACGGCGTGAAGAAGCTCTGGGTCGTCGGCGACTCCTCCCTCGACCCGTACCAGACCGAAACCTGGACCGCCGCCGCGAAGGGGGTGATCGACCAGGCGTCCCCCGGGATCCTCCTGCTCGGCGGGACGGCAGCGGGGCGCGACCTCGCGCCTCGCCTGGCCGCGAGGATCGGGGTCGGCGTCGCGTCCGACGTCGACCGGCTCGAGTGGGTCGACGGAAATCTCCGCGCCCGCCGCCCGGTCTATTCGGGCAAGGCGTTCGCCACCGTCGTCGTGGAGAGCCGCCCGGCGATCGCGACCTGCCGCCCGAGCGGATTCCCAGCCGAGGAAGGGGACGGCGGAGCCCCGGAGATCGCGGAAGTCTCGGTCACCCTGCCGGCGCCGCGCGCGAGGGTCGTTGAGGTGAAATCGACCGCGGGAGGGGAGCTCACCATCGCCGAAGCCGACATCATCGTCTCGGGCGGGCGCGGTCTGAAGGAGCCGGCCAACTTCTCTCTGATCCGCGATCTCGCTCACGCGCTCGGTGCGGCCGTCGGCGCCTCCCGCGCCACCGTCGACGCCGGCTGGATCGACCACCAGCACCAGGTCGGCCAGACCGGCCGCGTCGTCTCTCCCAACCTCTACATCGCCGTCGGCATCTCGGGAGCGATCCAGCACCTCGCGGGGATGTCGTCGTCCAAGCACATCGTCGCGATCAACAAGGACCCCGAAGCGCCGATCTTCCGGGTCGCGGATCTCGGGGTCGTGGGCGACCTCTTCGCGATTCTCCCCCCCCTCACCGAAGAGGTGAAGAAGGTGAAGGGGAGCCACTGATCAATTCTGGAATCGGCCAATCAGGGAACATCGCTTCTGATCCCTGACCGCCCGAGACAGGCTCCGGATCGGGACATAGATTGAAGGCCGTCCCCGCGGGGGGTGTATCAAATCACCCCTGCCGTCGACTCATGAGTGAGGTCGACGATGATGCGCGTTTCCCGAACAGCCCTCTCCCTTCCAATCCTGCTGCTC
>DATKCD010000059.1:0-5006 GCA_035544735.1 Thermoanaerobaculia bacterium | reverse complement strand
GCCGCTCACGGCGATGGGGTACTCGTACCTCTACGCCAACTGGGAGTACTACCTCACCCCGCGCGGCGAGCTCGGGCGCGGGCCCGCCGACTACGAGGCGGACCTCCACCTCGGATATCCGATCCGGCTCGGCGCGGTCGAAGCGAACCTCCTGCTCGACGTCTTCAACCTCTTCGACCGGCAGGCGGCGACCCGGCTCGACAACTACTACAACCTCCAGGAGGACGGGACCTGCGCCGGAATCCCCGAGGCGCAGTGCAACCACGACAACGGCTGGGACAACATCGTCGGGACGACCAATCCGGTCGGTCGTCTGGACAACGCCCGAGCCACCGCGACCAACCCCGACTTCCTCCGGGCTGGAACCGCGTTCACGCCGCCGAGGAGCATCCGCCTCGGTGTCCGTGTCTCGTTCTGATCCGCGACGCCTCGTCGCTGACAGGAAGGCCCCCGGCAACGGGGGCCTTCCTTCTTTCCCGCTGCGGGATTATCGTGCGCCGGTTCGCATTTCGATCTCCGGTAGAATTCGAGCTCCGTCCGAACGGGTCCGATGAAGCGCACTCTCCTCATCTCAGCCGCTGCGATCCTCCTGCTGGCGGTGATCCTCGTTCACGTTCGAATCCAGCCCTCCGGGCGTGCGCGTGTGATCCGGGACGGCGGCTCGGTTCGCGTCGTGAGCTCACGGATCGGCTGGGCGCCCCCGTATCTCGGCGCTCCCTGCACGGCCGGTTACGACGAGGGGCGACTGATCTTCGACGAGACCCTGGAAGGCCGAACCGCCGAAGGAGAGCCGTTCTCGGTGCAGGTTGCGTTCCGTTACGGCGTTCCTTCGACGTTGCCGGCCGGCTGGCCTGAAGGCTCGTGGTGCGAGTCGCTCGAGGAGGTGGTTCGCGCGACGGTCTTCAGCCGGCTGCTCGGGATCGACCGCGACGAGCTGCTCGCCGATCCGCGGGCCGCCGGCTGGAAGTCGGCCGGAGCGGTCGAATCGGCCCTGGCTGCGGCGGGGCTCCGGCTCGCCGCCGTGTCGGTCAGGCCACGGCTCGACGAGGATCTGCGCTCGACCCGCGCGATCCCGGAGATCGCGGCGGCGACGCTCGAGGCACCGCCCGTCATCGTCCTCGCACTCGACGGCGCCGACTGGCAATATCTCGATCACCTCATGGCTCGGGGAGTCATGCCGGAGCTCCGTGAGCTCGCCTCCTCCGGCGCCCGCGGTACCCTCGTGTCGGAGCACCCGGCCCTCTCTCCTCTGCTCTGGAACACGATGATGACCGGGGTCAGCCCCCTCGAGCACGGCATCCTCGATTTCACCCGCTTCCATCCCTCGACCGGGACGAAGGAGCCGATCACGAGCGACGAGAGGCGAGTACCCGCGATCTGGAACATGGCCACGGACGGCGGCAGGAGCGTACTCGTGCTCGGACTCTGGGCGACCTGGCCCGCCGAGCCGGTGCGCGGGACGCTCGTCTCCGACCGCTTCTTCACCTTCCTCTTTCAGGAGGACGATCCGCCGCCCGGCGTGGTCTGGCCGCCGTGGCGCGAGTCGCGGATGCGCGAGATCCTCGCCGCAGTCGAGACGGAGGTCGGACTCGGCGATCTGCGGGCATACCTTCCGTGGCTCGCCGAGGAGGAGTACCGCCGGCACGAGACCTCGGGGAACCCCTACGGACATCCGATCAGCGCGCTGCGGCGCATCCTGATCGAGACCACACTCTACGACCGGATCGCGACCGAGCTGATGAGCGAATCGCTCCCCGATCTGTCGATCGTCTACATTCAGGGGACCGACACGGTCGGCCACATGTTCGCTCCCTACGCGCCGCCGCGGCAGGCGGAGATCAGCGAGACCGACTTCGAGCGCTACCACCGCGTTCCGGAGACGTATTTCAGGAGCATCGACGATCTGATCGGCCGCTATCACGAGCTCGCGAAGAGCGGGGGCGCGCGTCTCGTGCTCGCTTCGGATCACGGCTTCCAGTGGTTCGAGGGTAGACCGACCGAGTTGTCGAGCTTCGCGCAGGCGACCGCGGCGAAGTGGCATCGCGACGACGGGATCTTTCTGATCGCCGGGGCGGGGGTGGAGCCCGCCTCGGGCCTCCGCGGAGGGATCCGGCAGCTCTGCGCCACGATGCTCGCGCTCTCGGGGCTGCCGATCGCGGAGAACATCGAACGGATCCCCCTTCCCGGAACGCCCCCGGGAGAGCGCCGGATCGCCGATTACGGGCGACACTACGAGCCGGCGGCGCCGGTGCTGAGCACTGCGGGATCGGCCGACGAGGAAATGGCGAAGCTGCGCGCCCTCGGTTACATCGGAGCGGGAGAGTCGGTCCGCTCCGCATCGACCGAAGGGGGAACGCGGACCGCCGGATCGTACAACAACGAGGGGCTGATCCTCCGCGACGAGAGGAGGCTCGAGGAAGCGATCGTTGCGTTCGAGAAGGCGATCGAGATCGATCCGAACCTCGCTTCGGCGCTCTGGAACCTGAGCGACATGATGTTCGCGGCCAGCGAGGTCGAGCGGGCGGACGAGCTGCTCACGCGCGCGTTCGCGAACGGGTTGCCCGAGGGGCGGAAATACCTCATCGGGAGGGCGATTGGATACCAGCGGTCGGGATCGCCCGAACGGAGCCTGGCGCTTCTCGAGGCGGCGGTCGAGGCGAAGCCGGACGATGCGGAGCTCCGTATGTTCCGGGGGCGCTACCGGATCGAGCAGGGAGACTGCCGCGGCGCGCTCGAGGACTTCCGTGCGGCGCAGCGGATCGACGCGCGTGACCCGATCGCCTTCGCCTCGGCCGGCCTGGCGGCGCGCTGTCTCGGCGACGAGGCGGAGGCGCAGCGCCATTTCCGGCGCGCGCTCGAGCTCGACCCGAACCAGCCGCAACTGAGGCGCATGCTCGGCCAGCGCTGACGATTCGCTCTCAGATCCGGACGTCCTGGAACGCGGTGCCGAACTGATCGCTCAGCTCGTCGCGCATCGTGATGACGATCGTGTACGAGCCCCTCGCGAGCGGGATGTCGGCCTGGTAACGAAACGGGATCTGAGCGACCTGGCCGATCTGCGCCGCGGGGACGTCGAGGTCCTTCGCCTGATAGTGGTAGGCGATGTTCTCTCCCTCGTCGTCATAGACCGCGACGTACACGTGGATGCGCCCGAGATAGTGCTCGTTGGCGGGTAAAAACGTGATCAGGTTCGCCGGAATCGCGGCGATCACCGGGAGAGTCCGCGTCTTCCCGCTCCGGCCGGGGGCGTCGCCGAGCTCGATGGTGACGGGAAGGGAGCCCTTCTCCTTGGCGAAGGTCAGCGGTGAGCGGAGGGAGCGCTCGAGGCGGAGATGCTCGCTGAAGGCGGCGTAGCCTTCGCGATGCCGGACCCGGAGGCCGGGGCGCTTCGCGCGAACCTCGATCCGGTGATAGCGACCGTCCTCGGGCCCGGCGGGGCGGTATCCGAGCGAATAGAAGTTGGACGTCGAGTCATCGACGCGGACGAGCGATTCGCTCACCCGGTTTCCGGGGAGATAGCGGCCGCCCGTGCCGAGAGCCAGAGTGAGTGAGACCGAATCGAGATCCTTGACGTCGGTGGTCTTCGTGTAGCCGTCGCCGAAGAAGGGATTGCTCATCGTACCGCCCAGGCCGGCGCCCTTGTTCGACACGTCGTGCTGGCTCGCCTGGCTCTGGAGGCCGCCGGCCTGAACGACGTAGACGTTGAAGTCGGAGGCATTCGCCTCGCGGACGACGTGATCGAACACCTGCTCGATCTCGCGGCGCATCTCCAGCAGCTTGCGGTCGCGATCCTGTTCGAACGCGCCGAAGGTGGTGTTCAGATCGATCCCGCCGGTGATCAGGAGCATGACCTTCTTACCCGGGGCGGCGGAGAAGGCGCGACACGTCTGAATGATGGCGCGCGCGGTGGCCGCCGAGGCCATCATGTTGCGCATCGTCTGCTCCCGGCCGACGAAGCGGGCCGTTTCGCCGAAATCGTAGCCGCTGTCGAACTCCTGAAGCTTCGCGCGCGCCGGATCCGCCAGGATGTCACGACGGATGGCGCGCTGATGCTCGAACGTCGGCATCGAGCGCACCTTGAGGAGCGCGCTTCGGATCGCGTCCTTGTCGTTCGTGAACGACTGGAGCGTCCTCACGTTCGGGCCACCGGTCGCGATCACCGACCACTCGTAATCCTCGGAAAACTCGTTGTCGATGAAATCGTTCACGTACTCGATCGCCCCGTTCCTGTGCGCCTTGCTCACCGAGTTGTTGTCGAACAGAAGGACCATCCGCCTCCGGAAGCGCTGCTGCACCGGCTCCGGCTCGACCTCCCCCGTCATGCCGACCGTCACCGCCGCGTCGCGGATCTCGTAGAAGCCGGTGATCTCCTGCCGCACGCCGTCCTCGAAGATCTCGAAATCTTCGGGGCCGAGCGCCGGGACCGGCCGCCCTTCCCGATCCGTCACCGTGACGTCGACGTTCACCACGCGGACCTCGATCCGCTCGACGAGCGGCGCGATCGGGTCCTGCCCCGTCACCGGGACGGCGAGAACGAGAAGGATGGAAAGACGGCGAGTGAAGTCGCGCATCGGTGGCCCCCTGAATGGAACGCGTTCAATATACGCCTCCGACACCGGTTCCCGGGGGGCGCGTCACATCAATGTGACCGGCGCAGGCGGGCGCGGCTGGAGTGAGCCGATCGCGTCCGTCATTGCGGCACACCGGCCCCAGTTCGACGTCACCCTCGGCGAATGACCTCCCCCCCTGCACGGCGGGATGGGATCCCGACCGCCCGCTCTGCGGAATAGCTTCTCGGGACAGGGCGTTAGCGGAAGGGCTCCGAGCAGGCGGGACGGGGGGATCCCCGTTCGGGCCCGGGCTCTTTTGACTCTTCTTTTGGCCCCGTGCTACAAGGCGGGGTTCGATTTTCGGAGGAACCGTGTACGCAGTCATCCGCACCGGCGGCAAGCAGTATCGAGTCGAGAAGGGGACGACCCTGCTGGTCGAGCGCGACGTGCTCGCCG
>DATKCD010000058.1:0-54599 GCA_035544735.1 Thermoanaerobaculia bacterium | reverse complement strand
GGGAACCTAGCGACCCAGCTCGGCGAGCCGCGTCGCCACTTCCTTCTGGTACCGCCTCGTGTTGCGGTCGACCTTCACGACGTACTCGCGCGTCTCCCGGAACGGCGGGATCCCGCCGAAGGTTCGCACCCGCGTCGGCCCCGCGTTGTACGCCGCCAGCACCATCACCGGGTCGTCGAACTGTCCGTGCAGATACTTCAGATATCGGGTGCCGCCGCGGATGTTCTCGACCGGGTCGTAGACGTTCCTGACCCCCATCAGCGCCGCCGTCGACGGAAGGAGCTGCATCAGGCCGCGGGCATCCTTCGGGGAGACCAGGCGCGGGCGGAAATCCGATTCCGTCTGCACCACTGCAGCCACCAGTTCCGGCGCGAGACCTTCCCGCTTCGCTTCCCGATAGATGATCTCCCCGAACGGCACGCTGGTCCGGAAAAACTGCTCCCTCACGCTCTCGATCAGCAGCGGATTCGGGAGCGCGACCGGGTTCCCCAGGCTGATGCTCGCCGTCTCCGCGAAGGGAATCGCTCCGGTCACTTCCGACCGGATCATCTCCGCGATCTCGCCCGGAAGGACGGCGCCCATCGTCTGCCCCGCTTCCGCCCTCGATCCGGCCAGACCGGCCTCGAACGCGTCGAGCGGAAGGCCGATGCCCAGCAGGACGATCGGTCCGGCGAGCAGCAGCAGGCGTCTTCCACCGTTGACCCCTCTCCGGGAGTGGCGGTGATGCTGACACGGACAGATCACGCGCCAGTTTTCCGAGGTCACCCGCTTGCGCCAGCGCCGTCCGAGCAGTTTTGCAAATCGTTTCGTTCCAGTCACGAGCGGCGTGAATGGGCAAGATCCGAACCAAATTTTCCCCTGCGACGCCAAAGAGCCGCACCCTCAGAGAGATGAATCGGCCGATCGGAAGCCACTGAGCTCGCAATAACTTCCGTGAGACGCTGACGATGACGCAAAAGGTGGCACCCTGCCCCACTCCCGCCCCTTTCGACGAGCCTCGAGATCCCCCTTCGGCCCTCTTTCAAACGGCGAAGAATGGCATCCCGGAGCCATCGCTGCCGGCTCAGACTCCTCCCGCGCCAGGCGCCGGCCCGAACAGCGGCGTGGTCTGCTCGTTGAGCAGAACCCAGAACGAGTAGATTCCGAGAGCGGTTCCGAATGGAAAGTTCAGGATCTGGAGCGCCGCCAGCACCAGCGTCAGCACGCGCGCCCAGGGGCGATGGCGCAGCAGCCCCATCCCGGCGATGATCGAGGGAACCGACAGGACGAACAGGAGAGCGCCCACGAACAGGCCAATCACGGCCGTCACCGCCATCGCGTCGGGATCTCCCGACAGGAGCCCGGCTCCGGCGAGAGTGATGAAAACGCCGGCGCCGACCAGGAGCAGGATCGCGCCGGCGACGATGTGGAGAATCGCGAGAATCTGGACGTGTTTTTCCATGAGGACCTCCGGCCGTTCATCGTGAGTACGGCGCGGGGGGGCGCCGGGTTCACCGTTTCCGGGGGACGTTCATCGCGTCGCTGATGCTCAGCTCGCAGAACAGGCGCAGGAGTCGCCTTCCCTCGAGGTCGGCCTGCTCGTAGGCGCGGCAGAGCCGCTGCAGCTCGTCCTTGTCGGCGTCGAAGGCGACGGTGAAGCCGACTTCGGGCTGCTCGGGGAGGAAGGCCCTTCGTTTCTTCCAGACGCCGTTCTCGAAGACGTAGCTGAGGAACATCGCGTCTCCGGGGCGGAGGGTGTCGTCGAAATCGAGCGGCTCGCCCGCGGCGGAGGAGTCGGGTTTGCGCTCGTCGAGCCGGCGCAGGACGGCGGCGGAGAGGGCGCGCCGGAGCGCGTCGGCCGATGCCTCGTCGGCGCCGAGGAACAGGACGCCGACGTGGTGGAGCCTGCCGTCGCGATGATCGGCCGCGGGGGAGGAGCGGATGACTTCGACCTCGAGCGAGATCGCCTCACCTTCCCACTCGAAGCGGAGGGGGGAGGTCCGGCCAACCGGCTCCCTCCCGTCGTGCTCGAACCTCGCGCCCGACACGCCGATCTCGAGGAGCCGGACCCCGTCGTCACCGAACCGGGCGGGAACGCCGTCCGGGAGCAGCAGGCGCTGAAACTCGCGCCGTTCTCGGGTCTGCATCGATGGAGCGATTGTACCTCGCGGGCTCATTCGATCCCGACAGGGATTCCGTCAGTGGCTCGTTTCGAGGTTCCGTCTCACGGAGCCGGGCGGAAGGGGGGGGCCGAACAGGTATCCCTGCATCTCGTCGCAGTGGTGGCGCTGGAGGAACTCGAACTGAGCGGCCGACTCGACGCTCTTGCCGATCACGCCGAGGTCGAGGGCCTGGGCGGCGCCGATGACCGAGGCGAGGATCGCGGCCTCGCGACCTTCGCGCGAGCGGAGGAAGCGCGAATCGATCTTGACCATGTCGACGGGAAGCTCCTTGAGCTCGCCGAACGAGGCGGTGCCGGCGCCGAAGTCGTCGATGGCGACGCGAACGCCGAGGCCGCGAAGGCGGTCGATGGCCTGGCGGGCGAAGGTGAGGTCGCGGGCGGCGACCGACTCGGCGACTTCGAGATTGAGCAGGGCCGAATCGAGGGAGGCATCGGAGAGGGCGCGGTCGACGATCCTCTCGAGGTCGGCGGCCTGGAACTGGCGCTCGGAGAGGTTGACGGCCACGCGGACGGGAATGCCCTGGTCGACCCACTCCTTCGCCTGGCGGCAGGCGGAGCGAAGGACCCATTCCCCGATCGGGAGCATCAGGCGGGATTCCTCGGCGACGGCGAGGAACTCGCCGGGCGTGACCAGACCCCGCTCGGGGTCGTTCCAGCGAATGAGCGCTTCCATCTCGACGGGCTTGCCGGTTCGGGTCGAGAAGACGGGCTGATAGTAGACGACGAACTCCTCGCGCTCGAAGGCGCGGCGGAGGCTGTTCTCGAGCGTGAGACGCTCGAGAAAGCGCGCGTTGCTCTCGGGGGTGCAGAAGCTGTAGGCGTTGCGGCCGGAGTTCTTCGCACGGTACATCGCGCTGTCGGCGTTCTTGAGCAGCGTCTCGGGCTCCTCGCCGTCGCGGGGATGGAGCGCGATGCCCATGCTTGCGCTGACGTAGACGTGGTGGCCTTCGAGGGTGAATCTCTGCGTGAGCGCTTCGAGGATCTTCCGGGAGATTCGGGCGACGTCCTCTTCGTGGGAGACCTCGGAGAGGAGGACGGTGAACTCGTCGCCGCCGAGCCGGGCGACCGTGTCGGAGAGGCGGATCGACTCGCGCAGCCGGACGGCGACGGCGTCGAGGAGCTGGTCTCCGAGCGCGTGGCCCAGCGTGTCGTTGATCCGCTTGAAGTGATCGAGGTCGATGAACAGCACGCCGACGAAACGGTTGAACCGGCGTGCATGCGCGAGCGCGATCGTCAGCCGGTCCTGGAACAGCGTGCGGTTCGGCAGGCCCGTCAGCTCATCGTGATAGGCCAGATACGAGATGTGATCTTCGACGCGCTTGCGCTCGGTCACGTCGCGCGAATATCCGATGAGCTCGCGCACTTCGCCCTGGCGCTCGCAGGTCGAGCTGGTCTCGATCCAGATCACCCTCCCGTCCTTCCGGCGGATCCGGTAGCTGAACGCCCACGGAAACGACTCGCGGCATACCGTGGTGAGGTACTCGCGCACCGAGCCCTGGTCGTCGGGGTGAACCAGCTCCAGCACCGAGCGATCCATCAGCTCCTCCGCCGTGTAGCCGAGCAGCTCGCGGCTCGCCATGGAGACGTACAGGAACAGTCCCGACTCGGTCTGACGGGTGATCAGATCGGGCGAGCGCTCGACGATGGTGCGGAACGGATCCTCGGTCTGGCGGCGCCGGCTCCGCGAGGCCCGGATCGCCCACAGCGAGGCCGCAGCGAACGCGAGCGCGGCCAGGGCCAGGGTCACCGGAGTCCACGGAAAAACGGATGCGCTTTCGAGCAGCACGCGAGGCGTTTCCCTTTCGGGGGACGAGAGTCCAAACCCCCAACCGAACCGGGTCCCCTGTACACGTCTCCCGCCCCCGGCGGGAACTCGATTGATCGTTGGTTCCCGGCATCATACCGCGTTCGCGGCGATTTTCCGCCCGGAACCGCACCCCCTCACGCCAGCCCGCGCCAGGCCCTGTGGTGGGTCATGTACCGGTCGAAGGATTCGGCGGGCAAAGGCCGGCTGAACAGGAACCCCTGGAGCTTGTCGCAGTCGTGCGTGCGGAGGAAATCGAGCTGGCTCAGGGTTTCCACCCCTTCGGCCATCACCTGGAGGCTCATGCTGTGAGCCATGGCGATCACGCCGGAGACGATCTTCGCGTCCTGCGGGGCGATCAGATCGCGGACGAACGACTGGTCCAGCTTGAGCGTATCGACCGGGAACCGCTTGAGATAACTCAGCGACGAGTACCCCGTTCCGAAATCGTCGATGGCGATTCGAACGCCGAGCTCCTTGAGAGCGCGCAGGATCCGGATGGTCTGCTCCACGTCCTGCATCGCATTCGACTCGGTGATCTCCAGCTCGAGCAGGCGCGGCTGGAGCCGCGATTCCTCGAGGGCCGAGCGGACCTGATCGATCAGGTCCGGCTGCTGGAACTGGCGCGCCGACAGATTCACCGAAACGACCAGATCGGTCCCCTTCTGCCTCTGCCAGAATCTCGCCTGCCGGCACGCCTCCCGAAGCACCCAGATGCCGATCGGAATGATCAGGCCGGAGATCTCGGCTGCGGGAATGAAACGCTCCGGCAGGATCAGCCCCTGGTCGGGATGATTCCAGCGGAGAAGCGCCTCGAGTCCGTAGATCCCACCGGTGTGGAGATCGATCAGAGGCTGGTAGAAGAGGATGAACTCGTTCGCCTTGATCGCCTTGCGCAGGCCGTTCTCGAGCTCGAGCATCTCGAGAGCGCGGGAGTTCATCGACGCGGTGTAGAACTGATAGTTGTCGCCGCCGTGATGCTTCGCGCGATACATCGCGGTGTCGGCGTTCTTGAACAGGCTCTCGGCATCGAGACCGTCGTTGGGGAACACGGAGACGCCGACGCTGGCGGTGATGAAGATCTCGCGCTCGCCGAGGGCGAACGGGGAGGCGAGGGTGTCGAGGAGCTTGCGGGCGATCTTTCCCGCGTGCTCGGCGCGCCCGAGCACGTGAATGAGCACGGCGAACTCGTCGCCGCCGAAGCGGGCGATCGTGTCCTCTTCGCGCACGGACTTGCGGACCCGGTCCGCGGCGCTCTTGAGCAGATGGTCGCCCTGAGTGTGGCCCAGCGAGTCGTTGATCTGCTTGAAGCGATCGATGTCGAGGAACAGGACGGCGAGCTTGTGCTGGTGCCGCGTCGCGTGCGCCAGCGCCACGATCAGCCGATCGAGGAAGAGCGCACGGTTCGGCAGCCCCGTGAGCGGATCGTGATAGGCGATGTGCTCGACCTGCGAGGCGGCCGTGAGCGCCGCCTCCCGCTCGTCTTCCAGGGTGAAGATCATCATCCCCAGCCCCGTCACCAGAAGGAAGAACACGTCCGCCACGGCCGCCACCGCCGGCACCGGAAACGCCTCGCCGCGCGCGACGAAGGCGAACGCCGCCACGAACAGCCCCCCCTGCGCGACCCCGTACACCAGAAATGCCGACGAAAAGATCGCGAATCCCGCCGATCCTCCGTTCGAGCGCTCCGACCAGATTCGATGCCCCGAAAAGGCGTAGGCGACCCCGCTCACCAGCGCGTGGAGCGCAACCGGCACGTAGACCTGGAAGCGAACTTCATCGGGAAAGATCAGGAGCACCAGCGGCACGAGGGCGGCCAACCCCCCTCCGATCATCAGAGTCCGCCGCGTCACCGCCATCCGCACCGGACGGCGCATCGACAGCTCCCACGCCCCCGCGGCCACCAGAGCCGCGTGCAGCAGCCCCGCCGCCATCGCGCTCGTCCCCGCGAGCAGCCGCACCGGATTCCACGCGGAATAGACTCCGGCGAGCGCGACCGCCGCCATCACCGCGACCCAGAACCCCCCGAGCGCCACGCTCGCCAAAGCCCAGAGCCGCAGATCGTTCCGCGCGTAACGGCGATGGAAGGAGAAGAGGGCGACCGACAGGGACAGCGCCGCGAGTGCCCGCGCGGCGAGAGAGGTCAGAAGGGGGGCATCAGCCGCGAACATCGAGTCCACGCCCTCCCACCAGCCGTCCGGCGATTCTGCCTCGGCCGCTCCTCGTCATCAGTCCCCGGCCCATCCCCCAGGGGCGAGAGTGCCCCTTCCCGGCGACACACGAATCCCGTGCGGCCAGGCGAACTTCACGAATTGTATCAACGAAAATGTCTAATGGAAATGATGATGGTAATTGGAAGCGCCCCGAGCGCGTCGCTTCAGGAGTCGGGATTGGTCGCCCAGACCGTCATTTCGGTCACCAGCGCGCGGTCTTCCATCTCGAGCATCGAGGCGATGGCGCGCGCGATGTCGGAGCCGCGGAGCTTCCGCTCGCTGAGCCTGCGGTCGAGGCCGCTGGTGGCGAAGAACTCGGTCTGCACCTCGCTCGGATTGATCTGCATCACCCGGATGTCGTGCCCGCGCAGCTCGGCGCGCCAGCACTCGGTCATTCCGGCGAGGGCGAACTTGCTCGCCACGTACGCGGTTCCTCCCGCGAAGCCGCGGCGGGCCGCCGTCGAGGCGACGTTCACGATGTTGCCGGGGATGCCCCGCTCGATGAAGTGGCGGGCGGCCTCGCGCGCGACGAGCATCGCCCCGAGCACGTTGGTTTCCCAGACCGAGCGCATCTCGCCGACGGTCAGCTCGCGCAGAGGCCTGAAGGCGCCGAAACCGGCGTTGTTGACGACGAGATTCAGACCCTCGATCGCCGCGACCGAGCCGCCGAACAGACGCGTCACGTCCCGCTCGCTCGAGACGTCGGCGGCGATCGCGACCGCGCCGATCTCCGCGGCCGCCGTCTCGAGCTTCGCACGATCGCGGCCGCAGACGACCACCTTCGCCCCGCGCGAGACCAGGAGCCGAGCCGTCTCCTTCCCGATTCCGGAGCTTCCCCCCGTCACCAGGGCGAGCCCCTCGGAGAGGTTCACGAGCCCCCTCCGCTCTCCATCTCGAGATAGTCGACCGCGAGGTGGGCGAGCGAGCGCACTCCGACGATCAGGCCCGACTCGTCGACGAAGAAGTGCGGCGAATGGTTCGAGGCGGCTTCGCCCGCGGGAACGCCGGGCGGCCGGGTCCCGACGAAGAAGAACAGCCCCGGAATCTCTTTCTGGAAGAACGAGAAGTCCTCGGCTCCCAGCGTCGCCGGGACGGCCATCACGTTCGACTCTCCCGCGACTCGCCGGAGCGTCGGGAGCATCGCTTCCGTGAGAGTCGCATCGTTCCAGGTCACGGGATAGCCGCGCTCGATCTGCACGGTCGCGCTCGCTCCGGCACTTTCGGCGATCTTCCCGGCCGTCCGGCGGATGCGCTCGTGGATCTCGTCCTGCATCTCCGAATCGAGCGCCCGGATCGTTCCGATCATCTCGACCTCGTCGGGGATGATGTTGCTGCGCACGCCTCCATGGATCGCGCCGATCGTCACGATCGACGGAGCGAGAGTGGAGTCGAGCTGGCGGCTCGGGATCGTCTGAAGCGCGAGAACGATCTGCGCCGCGACCACGATCGGGTCGACTCCCAGCCACGGATACGCGCCGTGCGTCTGCCGGCCGCGCACCGTGATCCGGAGCACGTCGACGCTCGCCATCGCCCCCCCGATCCTGTAGCCGATCTCCCCGCTCGCGAATCGCGACCCGATGTGCAGCCCGAAGATCGCCGACGGCGCGGGGTCGCGAAGGACTCCCTCCTTCACCATCAGCTCCGCTCCCCCTTCCTCTCCCGCCGGCGCCCCCTCCTCGGCCGGCTGAAACACGAACTTCACCGTGCCCGCGATCTCTTCACGCACACCGGCCAGGATCTCCGCCACCCCCATCAGGATCGCGACGTGTCCGTCGTGACCGCAGGCATGCATCACCCCCACCTCGTGCCCGTCGTAGGTCGCCCGCGCTTTCGAGGCGAACGGAAGGTCGACCTGCTCGGTCACCGGAAGGGCATCCATGTCGGCCCGGAGGGCGACGACGCCGCCCGGACGGCCGCCCCGGAGCACCCCGACGACTCCGGTGTGGGCGATCCCGGTCCGGACCTCGAGCCCGAGTCGCTTCAGATGCTCCGCGACGAGCTTCGCCGTCCGGAACTCGCGGTTTCCGAGCTCGGGATTCCGATGGATGTCGCGCCTCCATTCGATCACCTTCGGCTCGATCTCGCGCGCACGTGCGTCGATCAGCGCGTCGAGCGTCCCGATCCCCGTCGCCATGGCAGCCTCCTCCCCCGCAAATGCTGAAACGATCGCGAGCGCCGCGATGGCGGCGCCCCTGAGTCCTCGTCGTGATCGCACTTCGGATCGCTCCCTTCCCGCCGAGCCTCCCGGCCCCGCGGCTCGCCATGATACCGGACCCGTCGAGGCGCGCCCGTCGTGGATCGAAGGCCCGCATCGTTTCCCGGCAGGCCCAACCGTAACCCGCCGTTGACCGTCCCCTCGGATCCCGAACCGCGGGCAGGGCGTGCGCCGTCGCCGAATCGATCAGATTCACGAGGGCGTGTCCCACGGGGGGAAGATGTCAGACTCTCCCTCGGCCGGGCCGGTTCGACCGTAACAGCTCGTTTCCGTTCGCGCGGAATGAAGGATCCGGAGGGCCTCTTTTGTTCTTCGCCGCGGAGGGGCTTTTCGAACCGGGAGTCGAGCGCTCGCGAGGACGGCCGGGGCAGGATCAACCGATGAAGAAGACGACCATAGCGCTGATCGCGATCGCCGCGGTCGCTCTCGGGGCGGGACTCGCACTTCGGGCGATGCGGGAGGAGCGCGAGTGGACGAGCTCCTCGCGCGCGGCGCTCGAAGCGTTCCGGCAGGGGTTGAGCGCGGAGAAGAAGCTCTATGTGAACGAAGCGAGGGAGCACTTCGCGCGGGCGGTAGAGCTCGATCCGGAGTTCACGATGGCGCGGGTGAAGTCGCTCGGGCTCGGCCCGAAGAGCGCCGACCGGCCGCGGCGGCTAAAGGAGCTGATCCTCGAAGCGGATCTCGAGCGCCTCTCGGAACGGGAGCGCTTCCTTCTGCAGCACCGGCTGGCGCTGATCGACCGGGACCTCGCGCGGGCCGACCAGCTCACCAGCGACTACCTCGAACGGCATCCGGACGATCGGTTCGCGCTCACGATCCACTGCGACCGCGCGTGGGGCCGGAACGATCTCGACGCGGCCGAGCGCTGCTATACGAAACTGCTCGAGATGGATCCGACCGCGGTACTGCCGCGGAACAATCTCGGATACATCCGGATGGCGAAGGGAGAGTTCCGGGCGGCGGAAGAGGCATTCGCGGCATACGGACGGATCGCGCCGGATCAGGCGAACCCGCACGATTCGCTGGGCGAGCTGCTGATGCTGACGGGGCGATATGGAGAAGCGTCGCGGGAGTTCGAGCGGGCCGTCGCGATCCGATCGGACTTCTGCGCCTCGTGGGCGCACCTGATCGACCTCGCGCTGCTCGAAGGCGATCTCGCTCGCGCCGAGGCGACCCTGGGGAGGGCGCGCGAGGCCGTCTGCCCCCCGGAGTTCGTCCGCTCGCAGGAGTGCCGGCTCGCGATCTGGAACGGAGCCGCCACCGCCTCCCCCGCCGACACCGTACGGCTGGCCCGCGACGCCGAGTGCGAGAACGACGTCGTCGATGCCCTCAGCATCGCCCTGCTCCACCACGCGGCCGTGGCGAGCGGAGACACGGCGCTGTCGGGGAAGATCGAAGCCGATCTCGAGAAGTGGGCCGAAGGCTACCGCGGCGGGATGATGGCCGCCCTGCTCGGCCACGTCCACGGCATCCGTCTGGCGCACGAGAACAGTCCGGATGAGGCGATCGCACGCCTCCGCGAAGCCGATTCTCGGATCACCTACAACGGCGAAGGGATCGGGGTCGTGAAGATGTACAACAGGCTGGCGCTCGCCAGGCTGCTCGAGAGCACCGGCGCGGCAGCCGAAGCGGCGCGCATCCGCGACGAGGTCCGGCGCGTCAATCCCCGGTTCGCCGACCGCTTCGCGACCATCCCCTCCTGGAACTGACACCCCGAGGCGCGCTCACCGCCTGCCCGAATCCCCCTGGAAGCTCGAGAAGAAGACCTTCTGGAAGGCGCCCGCCTCGCTGTCGAAGTAGGCGATCCCGCGGATGGTCACCGGCTCGCGCGATCCGGTCATTCCCCCCTGCGAGAAAGCAGGAAGCGAAAAGGTGGCGACGAGCGTCTGTCCCGGCGGGATGTCGCGGTTGAAGAACTGCGGTTCGGTCCGGACGTAGTAGGCGCCGGTGCCGACGTTCGAGAACTTCACCTGCCGCAGGCGGATCGGCTCGCTGGACGGGTTGGCCACGGCGATCTGATACGAGATCGTGATCGGGCCGCGGTACTGCAGATTGAAGCTGTAGTCGCCGATCTGGGCGAGCGCGATCTCGGGGGCGATCAGGCCTGCCGGCATCCGGCTTCCGGAAGAGCAGGCCGACAGGGTGGCGAGCAGAACGAGCAGAATGGCCGCGCGCTTCATCGATCCTCCTGGCGGACCGGTTCGCGTCTCCGCCCGCCGCCCCGGGAGAGCGCGTCGGCCACGAGCCCGACTCCCAGAGTCGTCAGGCTGCCGATCGCAGCGTACCACGGCCACGCGACGGGGGTCCCCAACCAGACGAACACGACCACGGCGATTCCGGCGCTCATGCCGATCAGCGCCGTTCCCGGCCCGCCGCGGCGCGCCGCACCGAGCAGGAACACCCCGAGGATCGGGCCGTTGATCAGCGAGGCGACGGCGAGCGCGAGATCGAGGGCCGATCGGGTTCCCTGCATCAGCACGACGCCGACTCCGATCTGAACGGCGCCCGCGATCACGGTCACGACGCGCGAGACGCGGAGATAATGACGGTCGTCGCGGCCGCGGACGAGCGGCGCGTACAGGTCGGCGACCGCCGTCGAAGCGATCGCGTTCAGGGAGGACGACATCGCCGCCGCGAAAATCGCCGCGATCACGAGTCCCGCCAGCCCGCTCGGCATTCCGCGCGTGATGAAATCAGGGAAAACCTGATCGGGCGCGGCGAACGGCGCCGCCAGCGAACCGGTCGCGTAGTCCGGCAGCAGATCGGGCCGGTAGTACGCGAACAGCAGCACTCCGATGAACAGAAAGCCCGCGAACTGCATCAGCACGATCGCGCCGGAGCTCAGCAGCGCCACCGAGGCGCGTCGGGGACTGTCGGTACAGAGATAGCGCTGCACCATGAACTGATCGGTCCCGTGAGTCGACATCGTGAGGAAGCAACCGCCGATCAGGCCCGCCCAGAACGTGAACGTGCGCGTGAGATCGAACGTGAAGTCGAAGAGCCGGAATTTGACCGCCTCGCGGCCCAGATCCATCGCCGCTGGCAACCCCCCCGGTATCGCGTCGATCAGAACCACCGCTGCCGCGATCGCCCCGAGAATGTAGATCCCGAGCTGCACGACTTCGATCCAGACGATCGCCTCGATCCCCCCGAAGAACGAGAACACCACCATCACCACGCCCAAAAGAACGATCGAGCCCAGCGTCGCCTCCGCCAGATCCACCCCCGGAATGAACGCCCGGCAGACGGCGGCGAGCACGATCGCCGTCAACAGCAGCCGCACCCCGTCCGCCACCGTCCTCATGATCACGAACAGCGACGCCGCCAGCGACCGCACTTTCCCGCCGAACCTCTCGGTCAGCAACTGGTAGACCGTCACCAGATTCCCGCGGAAGTACCGCGGAATGAACAGAGCCGAGATGATCACGCGCCCCAGCAGATAGCCGAGCACGAGCTGCAGGAACCGGAAATCGCCGCCGCGCGCGTAGGCGATCCCGGGAACGGAGATGAACGTGATCGTCGAGGTCTCGGTGGCGACGATCGATGCGCTGATCGCCCACCACGGAACCTCGTGACCGCCGAAGAAGTAGCGCGCCGTCGAATCCTGACGCCGCCCGAACCACAGACCGGCCACGATCACGCCGGCGAGATAGCCGACGATCAGGATGAGATCGAGCGCGCCCAAAACCGTGGCATTATAGTTCGCCCGGCGCTGCCATCAGCCCGAGGCCGAAGACCCCGGCTCCGAGACGAACTGGAGAGTCGATGCGAATGTCACTGCTTCGCGGTGTCCTGTCCCTGCTGATACCGGCTGCTCTCTGCGCGCAGTCCGTCCCGCCGTCGGTCGATCGCGCGCTCCGAGCCATCGAGAGCGAATCGTTCCGCGCCCACGTCCGCTTCCTCGCCGACGACCTGCTCGAAGGTCGAGGGGCGGGGACCCGGGGATACGATCTCGCCGCCGCCTGGACGGCCTCCCGCTTCGAGGAGCTGGGGCTGGAGCCTGCCGGGACCGCGGGATCGTGGTTCCAGCCGATCCCGTTCGTCCGGTCGACGCTCGTCCCCGAACGGAGCTCGCTCAGCGTGCACCGCCGGCGCGGCGAGCACTCCCTCCGGATCTTCGACGATTTCACGATTCAGCCGAATCCGACCGACGCGCGCGCCGAGGTCCGGGCTCCCGCCGTGTTCGCGGGCTTCGGGATCAGCGCCCCCGAGCTGGGATGGGACGACTACGCCCGCACCGACGTCGGCGGAAAGATCGTCGTCGTGCTCGCCGGAGCACCCGGCCGCTTCCCACCGACTCTGCGAGCGCACCACGGAGGCTCGAGGCGGAAGGCCGAGCTGGCTGAGGCCGCGGGGGCGGTCGGCCTGATCACCGTGCGCGGGCCGCTGGCCGATCGGCGCTCTCCCTGGGAACGAACGCGACGGCAGGCGAAGATCCCGTCGCTCCGATGGATCGGTCCGGACGGAAGAGTGCGGGGGATTCAGCCCGGCCTGCGGGCGATCGCGACGATGAGTCGATCGGGCGCCGAGGCGATCTTCGAGCCGCGGGCGCTCGCCCGGGCGCTCGCTCTCGAAAACGACGCCCGGCGCCCGCTCGGATTCCCGCTCCGAATCGAGATCTCGATGAAGACGGCGACCGAGCACGAGCGAATCGAGAGCTCCAACGTCGTCGCGATGCTTCCCGGATCCGATGCGGAGCTCTCGCGCGAGGTCGTCGTCTATACGGCCCACCTCGACCACCTCGGGATCACCGAGCCGGTCGACGGCGATCCGATCAACAACGGCGCGTTCGACAACGCCTCCGGAACCGCCGCCATGATCGAAGCCGCCGGCGCCTTCCGCGCGCTTCCTTCCCCGCCGAAACGCTCCGTGCTCTTCCTCGCCGTCACCGCCGAAGAAAAGGGGCTGCTCGGGTCCGACTACTTCGCGCGCTTCCCGACGATCGAGCGCGACCGCATCGTCGCCAACGTGAACATGGACATGTTCGTCATGATCCATCCGCTGCGAGAGGTCGTCGTATTCGGCTACGAGCACTCGACCCTCGCCCGGCACGCCGACGCGGCGGCGGCTCACCTCGGCATCCGGCGGATCGACGACCCGAAGCCCGACGAGGCCTCGTTCGTCCGCAGCGATCAGTATTCGTTCGTCCGGCAGGGAATCCCCGCCGTCGCCCTCAACGAAGGAACCGACAGCGGCGATCCCGCGGTCGATGGAAAGAAAGAGATCGAGCGGTGGCTCCTCGAGCGCTACCACACCCCCCAGGACGATCTTCGCCAGCCGATCGTCTGGGAAGCCGGACGCGACCTCGCCCGTCTCGGGTTCCTCATCGGCTGGCTCGTCGCCGAGGCGCCCGACACGCCGCGCTGGAACGAGGGCGATTTCTTCGGCCGGACCTTCGGGCGCTGACGCCGGCATCGTCGATCCTCGTGCGAGCGGCCGCAATGCGGACCGGGCCGCAGGAGCGCGCGTTCACGGGGTCCCGACCTCTGTCCGATCGGGTTGGATCGAGTGGAAGGATGGTGGGGAAGGCACTGCGTCCGGGGAGAATTCGGTGAAGCGTGGGGTGTGCTGCGCAGAGCGATCGGCCAGAGGCCGCGACCCCGTGAAGCGCGAATTGTCAAAGAGGCGGATCAGAATCGAGGAAACGATGGCAGCGGCGGGTCACTCGTTCAGGAGAACGGGCTTCAACGCTCCGGCGGCATACCAGACCTGGAGCTCGGCGAGATCGCGATCGAGGGTCGTCTGAACGACGGCGCGTCGCGCTTCCGCCAGGGCGGACTCGGCCGAGTGAACGTCGAGGGAAGTCGCTTCCTGTGCGCGGTAGAGCTCGAAGATCTGCTCGTACTCGGCTTCCGCCGCGTGGCGTTGATCGGTGGCCAGAGCGATCGCCGTGCGCGCGGTCTCCAGCGCGACGAGGGCGCGCCGGACGTCCTCGGTCACGACCTGTCGGACCTGCTCGAGGGCCAGATGCGCCTGCTTTTCCTGCTCGGCCGCGGTGGCGACGCGCGATCCGATCTCGCCGCTCGTGAAGACCGGCACGCTGAAGTTCAGCGTGACCGCCCCGTAGTGATCCGAAGGGAAGGTGGAGGCCTGCTGGGTGTAGGTCGCCTGGGCGGTCACGAGCGGAAGGTAGGCGCCGCGCTGCTTGCGGACTTCGAGATCGGCGATCTCGAGGGCGATGCCGGCGCGCCGCGTCTCGGGGCGGCGCGCCTGCGCCATCGCGATCAGCTCGCTCTCGGCGGGGAGGGGCGGCAGGTCGAGCTCGGGACGCTCGAGCCGGACCGGCACGTCGACCCCGAGGCTGAGGCGGAGAAGACTCGCCGCGGCCTCGCGGGCCTGAGTCGCCGCCGCGAGCTGCCGCTCCGCGGACTTGATCGACGACTCGGCCCGAAGGACGTCGATGCGCGTGACCTCCCCGACCGAGTAGAAGTCTTCCGCCTGCCGGCGCTGGCGCGTGGCGACCTGGACGTTCTGCTCCTCCACTCCGACCAGCGTCTCGGCGCTCAGGACGTTGAGGTAGCTCGCCGCCAGATCGAACAGCACGTCCGATTCGGTCTGCGTCGCCGCCTCGGACGAGCGCTCCACGTTCAGCCTCGCCTGCCGAATCGCCTTCAGCTCGCGACCACCCGCGTAGACGGGCTGCGAGAGCGTGACGCTCGTGCTCCAGTCGTCCGCCGGCAGGATCGACACCTCCGTCCCGTCGAAGTCGAATGCGACCTCCCGGTCGTTCCGCGTGTAGCGGCCGTTCAGGTAGACCTGCGGGAGGATCGCAGCCCGCGTCCCCCGAACCTGCGATGCGGCGAGATCGACCTCCGAGCGAGCGCGCGCCGCCGACGGGTTCTCCGCGAGCGCGATCAGCACCGCCTCACGCAGCGTCAGCCCGTCGGCCGCGGCGGCCGCCGGGTCGATCACCACGGCCGGCGTCTCCTGCGCCACCGCGGCGGTCGGGCAGATCAGCGATCCGATCAGAATCGGCAGAAGCAGAGATTTCAAGAGCGACTCCTTTTCGTCGAGATCCCGTGAAGCAGAAACTCCATCAGCCATTCCATCTCTTCGTCGACCGACGGAGCCGAAGCCTCCTGCAGGCGCGCCACCAGCAGCGCCATGAACCCTTCCTGAATGAAGAGCCCGAGCCGGTGCGCCGGAATCGGACGGATCTCGCCCGCCTCCACCGCCGCCGCGAGAAACCGCTCGAACCGCGCCGTGTACTCCCGATAGTGCGGACTTTGACTCCGATCGCATCCCGCCTGCTTCCCGTCGGCTCCCTCGGTGAGCTTCGTCGCCCCGCAGAGCTGCAGCAACACCACGTTCATCCGGAGAAACTCGATTCGACTCCGCAGCAGTCGCTCGAGCCGGGCCGTGAAGCTCCCTTCGCCCGCCATCGCCTCTTCGAGCTGCTCTTCCAGCCTCGAAAAGACGAAGTCGACCGTCCGATCCAGCAGGTCGCGCTGGCTCTCGAAGTAGAGATAGATCGTCCCCTTCGCGATTCCCGCTTCCTCGGCGATCTCCTGCATCGACGCGCCCGACACTCCCTTGCGGGCGATCACGCGCATCGCCGCTTCCTGGATCGTCTCGATCCGGAACTCCTCGATCAGGGCTTCCTTCGATTTCGGACGGTTCGTCCCCATCGGCGCCATGTCGGTCTCGCTCGCTGAACTCGGGGTCATTTTATATGACCATACGGTCATCTTGAACGAATGTTTGGTCATTTCACATGAAGTTCACCGCCTCGAATCGCCTCGTTGCCACAGAGCGAGGCGGATGCCTCCCTCCCCCTCCGAACGGCGGCGGTACGGACTTCCGGCGGGGCGGCTACAATCCGGCGCACGAGGGAGGGCTCGGGGATATGGCCGAAACGTTGCGGGAGGGGGCGAGCTTCACGATCACGCGGCTGGTTGCGGAAAGCGATCTCGCCTCGTCGCTGTCGCCGGACCCGGAGGATCGATTTCCGCGCGTATTCGCCACCGCGCGGATGGTGGCGATGATGGAGCTGACGGCGGCTCGACTGATGCGGCCGCTGCTCGGCAAGGGAGAGCTCTCGGTCGGGGTGTCGATCGACGTCGTCCACGAGGCGGCGACTCCGCCGGGGGTCGAGGTGAAGACGACGGCCCGGTTTCTCGGGACCGAAGGAAAGACGTTTCTGTTCGAGGTGACCGCGGAGGATCCCGGGGGGCGGATCGGCGCGGGAAAGCACCGGAGGGCGATCGTGACGGACGAGCGGCTGGTTTCGGGGGCGGCGAAGCGCATGGGCGGATCGAGGTGAGGTGAATGCGCGCCCCTTCGGTCTTCGTATCGCACGGGGCTCCCGACCTCGCGCTGCAGCGAAACGCGGCGACCGAGGCGCTGGCGCAGTTCGGGCGCACGATCCGCGCGCCGCGTGCGGTGCTCGTCGTTTCGGCGCACTGGATGACGCGGGGGATCCGGGTCGGAGGGAGCGCCCATCCTGAGACGATCCACGACTTCGGCGGCTTTCCGCGGGAGCTGTTCGAGCTGCGATATCCGGCGCCGGGGGATCCGGCACTCGCCGCGAGGGTCGCGACGCTCCTTGGCGAGGCGTCGTTCGCCGCCGAGATCGATCCGGAGCGCGGGCTCGATCACGGCGCATGGGTACCGCTCCGGCTGCTCTTCCCGGAGCCGTCGATTCCGGTCGTACCGATCTCGATTCCGGCGCGCGAGCCGGGCGCTTCGCTCCTCGCCGCCGGGCGCGCACTCGCGCCGCTGCGCGAGGAGGGAATTCTCCTTCTCGGGAGCGGAACGATCGTCCACAATCTCGCGACGATCGCGTTCGGCGACGACGACGCGACGACTCCCGCCTGGGCGAGCTCGTTCGACGAGTGGACGTGGGAGGCGGTTCGCGCCCGCGACGCCGCTGCCCTGCTGGAGCTCGACAGGCGCCCCGAAGCTCCCCTCGCCGCGCCGACCCCGGAGCACTTCGTCCCGCTGCTCTTCCCCCTCGGCGCTCTCGCTCCCGAGGAGCGCGTCGAGCCGATCCATCGCGGCTTCATGTATGGAACGCTGTCGATGGATGCCTGGACGAGCGCGTGACTCCCCATGGCCCGCGCGTGACGCGCCGGTACGATTCCGGCGTCCGGCACGCTACGAGGGAGGTTTGCGGACCAGGACGGCGTAGAGGTCGTCGGGCCAGTCGCGCTCGATCCGAATCAGCTCGAACCCGGCGCGCTCGAGCTCCTCGAGCAGGAGCGCCGACGGCATGCCGTGGCCGCCGCGGCTTTCGGGAGTTCCTTCCGGCTGGTCCCAGTGCTCTTTCGGCTCGAAGTCGAGAATCGCGAGACGCCCGCCGGGCCGCAGAGCGCGCAGAAGAGTCGCGCTGTTGCGCTCCGGACGCCGGAAATGGTGATAGACGCGCTGCATGAAGATCGCTTCACAACAGCCCGCCGAGAGATTTGCGGAATCCGGAAGCGCCTCGATCACGACGACGTTCTCGAGCCCGCTCTCCGCCACGGTCTCGCGAAGTCCGTCGAGCTCGTCGGCGAGCTCGGTCGTGTAGACGCGGCTCGCGGGCCCGAGAGCGCGGGCGATCTCGACGGTCAGGTCGCCCTCCCCGGCGCCGATCTCGGCGACCGGGTCGCCCGCCTCGAGCGCGAGCAGGTGGATGAGCCTGGCCGCCGATCCGACGGCCACCGCCGGATCGGTCCCGCGGCAGGTGAGGATCGTTGCGAAGATCGCTGCAACGAGCCAGACGCGCCGCCGATGCATCGCGCCAGTAGATTCCGTCGCACCCGAAAAGGCAAGCCCGAGCATCCGGAGGAACGCGGAACCATGAACGCAGCACGAGAGCGCACGACGTTCTTCGTTCTTCTCTCGATCCCTGAACAGCAGACGCCCCTAGGTTTCGACCAGGGCGCGGAGCTGGCGGGTGGCGACGGCGATCATCGGCATGTCGATCGCCGGGGCGCTGCGGATCTCCGCGAGGACCTGCTCGACGCGGCGGACCAGATCGGCGCGCTCCCCGAGCCAGCGCTCGATCGGGCTGACGCCCGGCTCGCCGGGAGGGGTGGCGGCGAGCGCCTTCGCGGTCATGATGCTCTGATAGAGGAACAGGTCGTCGATGACGCCGCCGATAGCGGCCTTCTGCCAGGGATTTTCGGCGCTGACGTTCCCGGCGACGGCGCGGAGGCGGTCGAAGTCGAAGCGGCTGCCGATGGCGAAGTAGATGCGGCCGACCTCCTCGATGGGGCGCCGGGTGTCGCGCTGAATGCGCACGATGTCGTTGAAGGAGCTGAGCAGGTCGAGGGCGGCGAGGCGGCGGGCGAGAGGTGGCGGGATGCCGAGGCGCTCGAGCTCGGCGATGCGGAGCATCCACTGCTCGCGCTCGGCGTCGGGAAGAATCGATTCGAGAGCCTTCTCGAGGGCGGCGATGCGAGGCCGGAACTCGGCCTCGTGCTCCATGATGTCGAGTCCGTGAATGCGTCCCTTGAGGAACCACCGGGTGGAGCGCTCCACCAGGTGGCCGACCTCGATCATGAGGCGGAGCTGCAGGGCGGCGGGGACCTTGTTGTCGAGCAGCTCGATCTCGCCGAACATCGAACGCGTGTCGAAGGAGTTTCTCGCGATCGCGTAGGCGCGTGCGACGTCGCTCGCGGACCGGCCGGTCTCCTCCATCATCTGGTGGACGAAGGTGGGGCCGACGCGATTGACCATGTTGTTGGTCACGAACGTGGCGATGATCTCGCGGCGGAGGCGGTGCTGCTCGATCGAGTCGCGAAGGCTGTGCCGCACCTGCGGGGGGAAGTATGCGATGAGCTCGTCGATCAGCAGCGGATCGTCGGGAAGGTCGGATCCGAGAAGGTCGTCGTAGAGAGCAATCTTGCCGTAGGCCAGCAGGACGGCGATCTCGGGCCGCGTGAGACCGAGCTTCGCGGCGCCGCGATCGGCGAGGGTCTCGTCGTCCGGAAGCGCCTCGATGACGCGGTCGAGCTTGCCCGCCTTCTCGAGCGCCTTCATGGTCCTCGCCTGCTGATCGAGCAGAGACACCGCCTGCGTCTCCGCGATCGAGATGGCCTGGGTCTGCTGGTAGTTGTCCCGCAGCACGAGCGAGGCGACGTCCTCGGTCATTTCGACCAGCAGCGGGAGTCGCTGCTCGGGCGTGATCTGACCCTTCCGCATGGCGGCGTCGAGCAGGATCTTGAGGTTGACTTCGTGGTCGGAGGTGTCGACCCCGGCCGAGTTGTCGATGGCGTCGGTGTTGATTTTCCCGCCGCGCAGGGCGAACTCGATCCGGCCGCGCTGAGTGAGCCCGAGGTTGGCCCCTTCGCCGACGACGCGAGTCCGAAGCTCCCATCCGTCGATCCGCACCGCGTCGTTGCTCCGGTCGCCGACGGCAGCGTGCGTCTCCTCCGCCGACTTGACGTAGGTTCCGATGCCGCCGAGCCAGAGCAGGTCCGCGGGCGCGCGGAGCAGCCCCTGAATCAACGAATTCGGCGTGAGCGTCGACTTCGGCAGATCGAGCGCACGCCGCACCTCGTCCGACACCCGGATCGACTTCGCCTTCCGGTCGTAGACCGCCCCCCCCTTCGAGAGGACTTTCGCATCGTAGTCGGTCCAGCTCGAGCGCGGCATCTCGAACAGCCTCTTCCGCTCGGCGAAGCTAGCCTCCGGATCGGGATCGGGGTCGACGAAGACGTGGAGATGATTGAAGGCGCCGATCAGCTTCGTGTGCCGCGACAGCAGCATGCCGTTGCCGAACACGTCGCCCGACATGTCCCCGACCCCGACGCAGGTGAAGTCCTCTTCCTGGATGTTCCTGCCGAGCTCGCGGAAATGTCTCTTGACCGCTTCCCAGGCGCCGCGGGCGGTGATCCCAATCGCCTTGTGGTCGTAGCCGGCCGATCCGCCGGAGGCGAACGCATCGCCGAGCCAGAAGCCGTACTCGGCCGAGACCGAGTTGGCGATGTCCGAAAACGTGGCGGTTCCCTTGTCGGCGGCGACGACCAGGTACGGATCGTCGTCGTCGCGGCGCACGACCCGGGGAGGAGGGACGAGGTCCTTGTCGACGATGTTGTCGGTCAGGTCGAGCATGCCGCGGATGAAATCCTTGTAGCAGGCGACGCCTTCCCGGAGCAGCTCCTCGCGCGCGGCGGGAGGCTGCTTGAGGACGAAGCCCCCCTTCGAGCCGACCGGCACGATGACGGTATTCTTGACCATCTGGGCCTTCATCAGGCCGAGGACTTCGGTGCGGAAGTCTTCGCGGCGGTCGGACCAGCGAACTCCACCGCGGGCGACCTTCCCGCCGCGGAGGTGAATGGCCTCGAATCGCGGCGAGTAGACGAAGATCTCGAACATCGGCCGCGGTTGCGGCATCTCGGCGACCGCGCGCGAGTCGAACTTGAAGGAGAGATACGACCTCGGCTTTCCAGCCTCACCCGACTGATGGAAGTTGGTCCGTAGCGTCGACTCGATCAGATTCAGGTACTGCCGCAGAATGCGGTCTTCGTCGAGGTTGGTCACGCCCTCGAGGAGCTCCTCGATCTTCGCCCGGATCGACGGGGCCTTCGCGCGATGTTTCACGTCGAGAGACGGATCGAACTGGATCTCGAACAGTTGAACCAGAAGCTTCGTGACCGCGGCATTCTTCGCGAGGGTCGCCTGCATGTAGCTCTCGCTGAAGGTCGTCCCGAGCTGCCGCTGATACTTGCAGTAGGCACGCAGGACCACGATCTCCCGCCACTCGAGGCCCGCGGACAGAACCAGCCGGTTGAATCCGTCGTCCTCGGTCTCGCCGCTCCACACCTTGCGGAACGCTTCCTGGAACTTCGGCTCGAGAACTTCGACGTCGTCCTGAGCGGCCGAGGAGACGAGCTCGAAGTCGAGCACCCTCACCGGCTCCCCGGACTCGCTGAACTCGAACTCGAACGGGACGACGCTCTCGACCCGCAGGCCCATGTTCTCGAGGCGGGGAACGATGTCGGACAGCGCGACCGCGCTTCCGGTGTGGATCAATTTGCAGTGGAGCTCGCGTGAAGCGTCGCCCTCCTTCCGGTACAGATCGATCGCGAGCTCGCCCCTGCGGACGACCTTCTCGATGCGCCCCATGTCGTCGATCGCCTGCTCGGGCGTGTAGGCCTCGCGGTAGCCGGCGGGGAAGACCTTTCGGAACCGCTTGTGAGCGGCGAGTCCGGTCTCTTCACCGAATCGCTGCACGAGCCCGGCGCGGAGCTCGTCGCTCCAGGTCATCGCCGCGCGGGCCACTTCCTCCTCGATCTGCCGGATGTCGAACGGCGGGATCTCTCCGGGCGTGGTGCGGATGATGAAGTGCCCGCGCGCGAGCGGGGAGTCGCTCACGTGCTGGTAGAACGCGGTCACCGTTCCTGAGAACGCACGCTCGAGGATCGTCTTGATCCGCTCGCCCACGTCCGCGGTGTAGCGGTCCCGCGGCAGATAGACGAGGGCCGACACGAAGCGGTCGAAGACGTCCTTGCGGACGAAGACGGCGATCCGTTGCCGCTCCTGGAGCTGGAGGATCCCGATCGCGATGTCGAACAGCTCGTCCTCGCTGACCTGATACACCTCGTCGCGCGGCAGGGTCTCGAGGATCTGGATCAGCTCCTTCCCCGAGTGACCGGTTTTCGACAGGCCGGCGCGGTCGACGATGCGGCTCACCTTCCGCCGCAGGAGCGGGACCTGTCTGACGCTCTGCGCGTACGCGGTCGAGGTGAACAGCCCGAGGAACCGATCCTCGCCGATCAGGTTTCCTTCGTCGTCGTAGAGCTTGATGCCCACCCGATCCATGTGAGCGACCCGGTGGACCGTGCTGCGGTTGTTCGCCTTGGCGACGATGATCAGTTCCTTGCGCCGGGCGAATCGGCTGAACTCGGGCGAGAACGGCACGTCGCCGCGGAGTTGCGATTCCGGACGCACCTCGCGCAGAATCCCGAGCCCCGACCCCGGCACGATTTTCAGAAACTCGTTCTCCCCTTCCCGCTCGAACCGATACTGCCGGTAGCCGAGAAAGATGAAATGGTCCTCGGCGAGCCAGCGGAGGAACTCCCTCGACTCCGCCATCTCGTCGGCGGGGATCGGCGGATTGCCCCGATCGATCTCCTCGAGCCCTTCGGTCAGGCGGACCCGCATGAGCCGCCAGTCCTCGACCGCGGCGCGCACGTCGCCGAGGATCGTGTCGATCCTGGAGCGGAGCTCCTCGAGGTCCTTCTCCTCGGTCTCCTGGTCGATCTCGAAGTGCATGTACGACTCTGCGAACGAGTCGCCGGCACCTTCGTGCCGCCCGACGACGTCGGTCCGCCGGCCGCTCCCGTCCCGCCGCACGTGCAGGACCGGATGGATGACGAGGTGGATGTTGCGCTCGGCCCGGTTCAACTCGCCCGTGATCGAATCGACGAGGAACGGCATGTCGTCGTTGACGATCTCGATGATCGTGTGCCCGAGCGACCACCCGTGATCTGCCGCGCTCGGATTAAAGATCCGAACCTTCGCTTCCCCCCGCGGCCTCACCTCTCCGAGCTCCCAGAGCGAAAGAGCACCGCCGAGCAAGACCGCCGGATCGGCGCTCAGATCGTCCGGAGAGACCATCTTGAAGTATTCGCGGATGAACCGCTCGACGCTCTCCGCCTGCTTCGGAAAGCGGTTGCGGCCTTCCTCCGCCAGACGGTCGACCAGCTCGGTCTTTCGGGGTTGGTCGGTGACGGTCACGAGTGGCTCTCCTCGCTCGCGGCCCTCAGGCCGGGGGAGGAGGTGACCGGAGCTGTGGAAGGGTCGTTTCGCATGAGGAGCGGAGCGGCGGGCGGGGCCCGGCTCCATGCGCCCGGGGGCATAATGTAGCACACGCTCCGGCCGCGGATCAGCGGCGCGGCGCGGGCGTCCCCCCTGCCCGCCGGGTCCTGCCGGGCGGGTGTCCCCCCTCGAGGCTCGATCCTCCCGGCCGCCGCGGTTCGGTGCGCTTCCTCTGCGAGAATGTCGGAATGCGACTCTCGATCGCCCTCCTGCTGCTCGCGATGACCCACGCTCCCGCGATCGGGGCCGACCCCCCCGCCCGCCCCCGCCTGCGCGAGCTCGGGGTCCGCCCGGGAGTTCTCCCGCCGGGACCCCGGAACGCGATCACCGACGTCGAGGGCGTCCGCGTCGGCCATGCGACCCTCGTGCGCGGCGAGACCGTACGAACCGGCGTGACCGCCATCCTCCCCCATCCCGGAAACCTCTTTCAGGAGAAGGTTCCCGGCGCGGTGTTCGTCGGAAACGGATTCGGCAAGCTCACGGGATCGACCCAGGTCCGTGAGCTCGGCCAGATCGAGACGCCGATTCTCCTGAGCTCGACCCTCAACGTGTTCCGCGTGGCCGACGCGCTCGTCGACTGGATGCTCGCGCTTCCGGGCAACGAATCGGTCACCTCGGTCAACCCGCTGGTCGGCGAGACCAACGACGGCCGCCTCAACGACGGCCGCAGCCGTCCGGTCGGTCGCGACGAAGTCTTCGGGGCGCTCCGGTCGGCGAGCGGCGGAGAGGTCGAGGAGGGAAGCGTCGGAGCCGGAACGGGGACGGTCGCGTTCGGGTGGAAGGGAGGGATCGGGACCTCGTCGCGGAGGCTGCCGGAAACGCTGGGAGGGTGGACGGTGGGGGCGCTCGTCCAGAGCAACTTCGGCGGCGTGCTGACGATCGACGGCCTGCCGGTCGGAAAGGCGCTCGGGCGTCACGTTCTTCAGGGAGAGCTCGGGGGAGGGGACGGATCGATCATGATCGTTCTCGCGACCGATGCCCCACTCGATGCCCGCGCCCTCGAGCGGCTGGCGGCGCGGGGCATCATGGGAGTCGCCCGGACCGGTGCGGCGGGCAGCAACGGGAGCGGCGACTACGCCATCGCGTTCTCGACCCACCCGGCCCTCCGTTCGAGGCACGGCGAGACCGGGGTCCGGCCGCGACCGCTCGTTCCCACCGAAGGGCTATCACCGCTGTTTCTCGCGGCCATCGAGGCGACCGAGGAAGCGGTCTGCAACTCGCTCCTCCGCGCGACGACCGTCTCCGGAAACGGCACGACGATCGAGGCCATCCCGATCGACGCTCTCCGGCGCCTGATCGCGGCGCGCGAGCCGCAGCCGCCCCGGGGGGGAGATTGAACTCTCGACCCATCCACCGCTCGGCCCGCTACGTCACCATCAGGACGATCGCGGCGATGCCGAACGCCAGAAAGTAGAGCACGGGCGAGATGCCGTGGCCGTTCAGCCGCGCCAGGATTCGGAATCCCGGCCAGGCGATGGCGGCATAGATGAAGAACGCGATGCCGAAGGCGACCTCGCGCCCCAGCATCCCGCGCAGCAGAAGATAGGTGGCTGTCGCGCCGACGAGCGACACGAGCCAGATCCAGAGGATTCGCCGCGTATCGGGCCTCACCCGGTCAGTCTAATGGGATTCGGCGGCCCTGAGAGTCTGGTCGCGGGGGATCCGCGACCGAGCCGTTTGCGCGTGGCTCTCGGGGGAGGATACGATGCGCGGCCGAGCCTGGAACCGAGGAGGGAGACGCCGTGAATACGAAACGGGGATCGACCCCCGGCGACGCGACGCGGTCACAGATCCGCAGGATCGCGGCGGGCGAGGGCCTGCGCCAGAGACGGAGCCCGCGTCACTCGCAGCAGTACCAGCTTCATGCGCCGGTGAGGCCGAGCGACGGAACGGCCGAGCGCCCGCCGCTCGGACTCGGCATCGGACTCGGTCCGGCGAAGCGCTGAGCGGCGAGCTCAGGAGTCGATCCTGTCGAGCGCGCGCCGCACGGTGCGGACGTCGGCCGAGATCCGCACCCGCTCGGAGCCGCCGCCATCGATCTCCAGCACCAGCCGCCGGCCGCGCTTGTCGAGACGGACTCGATCGAACCCGTCCCGTACCTCGAGGATCGTCACGTGATCGTGGGGCTCCATCTCGTCGAGGGCGGTGCGAACTACGCCCGCCCATTCGTGCAGGTCTTCGCGGACGTGCACGCGCACGCCGCCGAAATCGAGTCTCGCGGCGCGCAGAACCAGCAGTGCGGGAAAGGCGGGGACGTCGAGCGCGACTCCGAAATCGTGGTCGGCGATGCTGACTTCCACCACCCCGGCGCCGGACATCGCCTCGGCGACCACGCAGCCGGCGGCGATGGAGCCGGCGATCCAGAGCAGAAGGGCTGCGAGAATCACGATCGTCGAAAAGCGCATCGTCGTCACTCCTCCATCTGGCCCGGCACGCCGTCGATCCAGATTCTGACGCGCGCACCGTCGTCGGCGACGAGTGCAATCTCGCCTTCGCCGGCGAGGGCGAGGGCGCCGACCGCGGCGACCAGGTCGAGCCGTCCGGCTCCGCCCGACACGAGCGCCTCGAGCACCCGCGCCGGCACGCGCGTGCGCAGCGAAGTGCCCTCACGCTCGTCGTTCACACGCAGCTCGACCGACTGACCGATCCGGACGGCGGTGAGCTCGAGCTCGCCGGTGTCGCGGGTGACGATCGTCTGCTCGGGCCGGTTCCGGAGCTCGTACCAGATCGCATCGAGGTCGTACGCGGTGAGTCCTCTTTTTCCGAGGTCGATGCGGCAGCCGCGGCTGCGGTGCTCGGGCACGAGCCGAACGCCCCGCACGACCGCGGCAACCGGAACGTTCACGCGCACGTGCGCGCCGCGGCGACCACGCTCGTGAATGGAGAGATGCAGCCACGCGGGATCGGCGGCGGCGGGAACGGCAAGGACGAGCGCGAGGAGCGCGAAGCGCGACATCGATCGGATTCTCCATTCCTGATAACGGATCGGCGAGGCCGAGGTTTCAATCGGGTTCCGTGACTCAGCTCACTGGCTCGAGGTGGAGACGGTCCTACGATCGAGCGAACAGGAGGAGTCCCATGGATCCTGCAGCGCCCGCCGCCGGGGCCATCGAGCTCCTGCTCGTCGAACCGGATGGGGAAGCGGCCGCCCGCCTGAACGTAGCGATCTCGCGGCACGGGCTCGGCGGCACGGTCCACGTCTCCTGCGTGCAGACCGTTCTCGAAGCGAGCGAGCGGTTGCGCGAGTGGCCAGCCGATCTGGTGATCGTCGACCTTCCCCGGACGGGCGAGCTTCCCGGCCTGCGCGGCCTGCGGGACGCCGCGCCCGAGAGCGCCGTCATCCTGCTCACCGCCGACGGAGGGGACGACGCGAGCGAGACGGCTGCGGAGCTCGAGGCGGACGACGTGGTCGCGGAGTCGGACGCCGGTGTGCTGGGACGCTCGGTGCGCTACGCCGTGCAGCGGCGGCACGAGCGGCGCCGCCTGGCGGACCTGACGCGGGAGCTGCAGAGCGCGAACTCCCGGCTCGAGCGGCTCGCCCTGCTCGACCCACTCACCGATCTGCTGAACCGCCGCGGGCTCCAGAAGACGCTGGGAGAGCTCGTCGAATCGGTCCGGCGCGAGGCGATCGACGTCGCGGTTCTCGTGGTCGACGTCGACGACTTCAAGCGCGTGAACGACACGCTCGGGCATCCGGTCGGCGACGTGGCGCTCCGCGAGATCGCACGGCGCCTGCGCGGAGCGGTGCGCGCCAGCGATCACGTCGCCCGCATCGGCGGCGACGAGTTCCTTCTCCTGCTCCCGCGCGCCGACCCGAAAGAGCTCCTCCGGATCGCCGAACGCCTCCGCGCCGCCATCGCCGGCACCATACTCCAGAGCGTCGCCGGCAGCCTGCCGCTCAGCGCCAGCGTCGGCGCCCTCATGCTCACCTCCGACACCCCTTCCATCGACCTGCTCCTCGCCACGGCCCATCCGCTCCTCCGGCGCAGCAAGACCGAGGGAAAGAACCGCGTGACCGGCGATGCCTCCGACGGCGCCGCCTTCGCCGACCGCGAGGCTCTCTGCGACGCGATCTGCCGCGGCGAGGGTATCTACGCCGTCACCCAGCCCATCGTCCGAATCGCCGACGGCACCGTGACGGCCATCGAGATCCTCAGCCGCTTCTCCCACCGGGACATCGAGCTCCCAGGAAGCTTTTTCGCCGCGTGCGCCGAGAGGAGCCTGCTCACCCTCGCCGACCATCAGTGCCTCCGCCGGTGCATCGAGTTCGCCGCGCAACTCCCCCCCAGGACGGCCAAGCACTTCAACGTGTTTCCTTCGACGATCCTCGGCGTTCCCTCCGAGCACATCCTGCGCGACGTCTCCGCACGGTTCGATCCCGCCACCGTGTGCCTCGAGATCAGCGAGAGCCAGATCCTCGGCGATCCGACCCACCTGTTCGAGCCGATCGAGGAGCTCCGAAAGGGCGGCGTCCGCATCGGGCTCGACGACGTCGGGTTCGGCAACACCTCGATCGAGAGCCTCCTGCTGCTCGAGCCCGACTTGATCAAGCTCGACAAGCGGGTGATCCGCGGCGCCAGCGCCGATCCGCTCGCCCGCCGCCGCCTCCAACGCCTCGCCGACATCTCCCGCCAGGTCGCGACTCAAGTCATCGCCGAGGGAATCCAGAGCCAGGAAGACCTCGACACCGCCCGCGAGCTCGGCATCCGCTTCGGACAGGGATACCTCTGGGGGCGCCCCTCCTGATCGTCGTGCTCGGACACCCCTGGCCAGCTACTCTCGGAATCGATCGGCGTACTTCATCTCGTCTCCTGTCTCCCAGGGACGGTAGGCGTTGATGAAGTCGACACGCTCGCCGATGGGGGGATGGCTCGAGCGCCAGAGCTTGTAGAGGGAGCCGGGGCGGGGAACGGCGAGGTTTTCCTGCTGGAGCCTGATGAACGCCGTCGCGGCGGCGCGGTTGTTTCGCGTGATCTCGAGCCCGAACCGGTCCGCCTCGTGCTCGATGTGGCGGGTGAGCATCAGCACCGCGGGGGTGAGGACGAACGTCGCGAGGCTGAACAGCAGCATGATCAGCGGCAGAGAGGCGACGTCGGAGAGCTCGGTGAAGCCCCACCGCGATCCCCATCGCGCGATGAGCCGGTTCGCGGTCCGGTGGACGACGAACAGACCGATGATGATGATCGCCGACGAGAAGACGATGATCTGAGCCACGTGCCTCAGCACGTAGTGACCCATCTCGTGGCCCATCACGAACAGCAGCTCGTCGCGGTCGAGCTTCGCGATGATCGTGTCCCACAGGACGATTCGCTTGGTATCGAGAAATCCGGTCACGTAGGCGTTGACGGCCTTCGTGTCGACGCTCTTCTCCACTTCGAACACGCGGCTCCCCTCGATGCCGGCCTTCGAGGCGAGATCGAGGATCGAACGCTCGAGCGCCTGGTCCTTCATCGGTCCGAACCGGTTGAACAGCGGATCGATCCATACCGGCGCGACGAAGAGCATCAGCACGATGAAAGGGATCGCCGCCAGGCCCGACCAGAGCCACCACCGCCTCGGACTCCTTCGCAGCAGCAGGTAAGGTACCCAGAGGACGAGCGGAAGGATGATCGCTCCCACCATGAGGCCCTTGAGCGAGTCGCCCCACCACTTCCCGAGCGTCTGATTCGAGAGCCCGTATTCGTGCTGCCTCGCGTAACCGGCGTAGTACGCCAGAGGCAGATCGATCACCCAGGTGATCACCGTGAAGACGACCGCGTAGATCGCGATGACGAAGAACCATTTCCTGCCGATGCGTTTCGCGAGATCGCGCATGCGCGCAGACAGACCACTGAACAGCAGAATCAGCGGGACCACGATCCCCCACGCCAGTCCGACCGCCCAGAGGACGTTTCCCGTCCGGTAGTAACGGAGCGCCTTCTCGGTCGGCTCGGGAACGGGAACGGGAGCGCGAGGATCGTCGGGGACTACGACCTCACTCGCGGGGGCGGCGGAAGCGCCCGGGTCGACCTGCCGGGCGGTGGCGAGCCGCGCGACGACGACCGTGACGCCCACGGCGAGAAGAGACAGCGCGATCACCTTCTTCATCGGACTCCTCCGCTCGATTCGGCGAGCGTGTGATACGTACCGCGATAATAGATGAGCGGCCGCCCCTCGCCGAGCTCCGCGCCGACGACCTCGCCGACGTAGACCGTATGATCGCCGCCGGGAAGCGTGGCGTGAAGCCGGCACTCGATGACCGCCAGCGCGCGTTCGAGCACCGGCACCTTCAGTCTTCCCTGCCGCAACTCCACTCCGGAAAAGCGGTCCTCCATGCGGCTCGCGAACTGATCCGACACGTCCTGCTGCTCGTCAGCCAGGACGTTGACGGCGAATCGCTCCGCGCGCGCGATCGAGTCGTGGATGCGGGTCCCCTTCTCGATGCAGATCAGTACGAGCGGAGGCTCGAGCGAGACCGAGGAGAAGGCGCTGACGGTCATTCCGAAGCGCTCGCCATCGAGCTCGGTCGTCACCACGGTGACCCCGCTCGCGAAGTGGCTCAGCGCCTTTCGGAAGCCGGCCTCGTCGATCGCCACGATCAGCTCGTCCATGGCGCGCCATTATCGCAGGGAGCGCACGCCGTTCCGCAAGCGACGCTCCACTTCGGCGCCGGCGGCACACCTCTTGAACCTCGGCCGGGGAGACTGCAACCGTCGATGAGCGCTTCCGGGAAGCTCGATCGCAGCCTCGAGCTGCACTAACTCGCGCACGAGCTGACGATGCGCGTGATCGCCGAGGGAGTCGAGCAGCGGGAGCAGGTGGACTTCCTGCGGGAGTGTGGATGCGACGCGATCCTGGGTTTCTATCTCGCGACGCCGGTGCCGGCGGGCGAGCTGCGAGCCGTGGTCGGACGACGGAGCTCCGCGCGATGACGGGCTGCGTCCTCGGCGGGCGTCGATCGGGCCGCGCCTACGGAACGGGGAAGCGGCAGACGTCGAGCAGCAGGCAGCGCTCGCAGTTCTCGCGCCTCCGCCTGCGGCTGCAGCGGTCGAGGATGCCGAGCCGGCAGATCGCGAAGTCGTAACGGACCGGATCGTCCGGATCGAAGCGGGCGAGCCGGTCGGTCAGAGCGCGCGCCGTTTTCCAGTCGGCGCTCTTCCGGCGATTCAGCCCGAGGAAAGTCGCGATGCGATGCACGTGCGTGTCGAGCGGCACCACGAGCTTCGAGGGATCGACGAAGCTCCACAGGCCGAGATCGGGCGGCTCGCGGCGCACCATCCATCGGAGAAACAGGTTCATCCGCTTGCACGCGCTCCCGTCGGCCGGAGAGGTGAGCAGGTACCGCAACGATGCGGACGGCCGGGCCGACCCTTCGATGGCGATGAGCGAGCCGACGAAGCGGGCGAGCGCGGGACCGACGTCGCGATCCGACTCGTCGTATCCCGCGCGGAACAGCGCCCCGAGCGACCCGTGACGATCGACGGCGAGTGCGATCCGCTCGAGAAGCGCGACCAGGTCGGCCGTCTTGTGGAAGCGATGCGAAAAGCCCGCGAAGGTCTTCGCCACCACCCGGCGCTCGAACCTTCCGCCACGAGTCCGCGCCGCGAGCCACGCAGCCGGCCCCGGCGTCATCCGCGCCAGAACCCCTCCGACGTTCGCCACCACGATGCCGGCCCGCCCGTACGCGAACGCCGCAGCCAGCAGCCCCGCGATCTCGCGGTCGACCGGCGAGCGCTGGGCCAGCACCAGCTCGAGCGGATCGGGAGTGATCGTCCGCGCGTCGAAGGTCGAGACCAGCTCGTCCAGGCGCCCCTTCAGAACCTGCTCCCGGGCGACCGGTCTGGTCCTCGCTCTCACCGGGACGAGCTCTCCGACCGCGCCACGACCTCCCCCTCGCCGTCGAGAAGCACCGCTCCCCGCAGCCGCGGCGAATCGACCGCGATCACCGCGAACGGCGCCGAGAACGCCATCGTCACGATGCCTCCCGGCTCCGGCCGGACGATCCTCGCCCTCACCTCCGCGGCATCGCCCGAGACCGTCACCGACTCCGGCTCGATTCCCCATCCTCCGGTCGAGCGCTGGCCGAGGAGGAGGATCACGGCGCTCTCGCGGGAGAAGTCGACGGGTGGCGGAGTCGAGACCGGATCGACGTGCTCGCGCCAGAGCTGCCGGTACCGTTCGGGCGTGGCCGCGACGGCGATGCTCGCCTCGCTTCCGGTTCCCGGGGTCGCGCTCGCGGCTGCGGCGTAGCTGCCGGACCGGACGAGGCGGAATCCGGCGCTCATCGGACTCGGCTCGGAGCCGGCCTCGTCATCGGCCGGAGCGGTGCGGCAGCCGAGAGGAAGGATGAGCATCGCGGCGAGAAGGACATGCAGTTTCAATTCGCTCCCCCCGATCCGCTCTGGTCAACCTCCGCGCGCCGACCGATGTTCCAGGGGGCGCGGAACTTCGGCGCCCGCCGGGCGTTCTGTTGAAGGCGGCGACGAACGCCGGCCTCGCCACGAACGTCTGGCCTCGCTCGTCCGTCTGATGGAGAATCGAGCCGTACGCCGGGAGGATACCCATGAAGGATCTGCGATCGCTGCTCACACTGGTCGCGCTGACGCTGATCGCATCGACGGCGGCGGCGGAGAGCTCCGGGACGGTGATCGATTCCGATGGAGCGGCGATCGAAGGGGCGAGCGTCGTCGCGTATGCCCCGGAATCGTCGGAGCAGGAGATGGCACGCTGGCTCTCGGACGAGCCTGCCCGGACGCCGCTCGCGGCGGCGAAGAGCGACTCGCGCGGCCGGTTCTCGCTCGACGTTCCGAAGGGGGCGGTGCTCGAGCTCGAGATCTCGGCGGCGGGATGCGCCGTCGGAACCGCGCGGTTGACCGCCGATCCCGAACTGGGCGCCTTCGCTCTCCCCGCGGCGGAGCCTTTCCACCTGGAGATCCGCGATGGAACCGCGGCGATCGCGGGGGCACTCGTCATCACGAACGGACGCCTCCACCGGACCGGTGAAGACGGCCGCGTCTCGATCCCCGTGGCGGGACGCTGGAGCCCGAGGCTGCTCGTCGTGCAGCCGGGGTACGCGCCGGTGGCGCAGGCGCCGCAGCCAGTCGCATCGGCGGCGCGGCGCATCGAGCTCGGGAAGGGAAGCGCGATCGAGGGAGTCGTGACCCGCGCGGGGCGTCCCGCGGCCGGCGCCGTCGTCTCGATCGACGGACTTCCCGTCGCGACGAGCGGCGACGACGGAACGTTCGTGGTCCCGCCGGGACCGGAAGGGTGGAGCGAGATCACGGCCGCGAGCGGCGATGAGGTCGCGGCGGCGACGCGGCTTCCGAAGGGGGGCCGCTACGCCCTCGAGCTCGCGAAGGGAGCGGTGGTCGCGGGATCGGTCGTCGACGGGCCGTCGAACAGCGGGCTCGCCGACGCCGTCGTCACGCTCCGGCCGGCGAACGACCGGCGGCGTTTCACGGGCAGCGACGCATTCGTCCCCCGTGCGGTCAGCGACGCGCGCGGACAGTTCGCGATCGGACCGCTCCCGAGCGGAAGATACGTGCTCGAGGTCGCCCGTCCCGGCCATCGCATGCCGTCGGTGACGGTGGACGCCCGCGCGGGGGAGCGGATCACGCGAAGCATCGCCGGCGAGCCGCAGGCGACCATCGTCGGAACCGTCGTGGACGAGGAGAAGCGCGGCGTCGCCGGCGCGGTCGTCTCGATCGAGACGGAGCTCTCGCAGCCGCGATTTCGAATGGCGACGGGACTTCCCGCACGGTCGGCCCCCGACGGACGGTTCGTGATGCGCGAGGTTCCTCCTGATCGCGAGATCCGCCTCGAGGCCTCGCGCCGCGGCCTCCCCTCCGGCAGCTCCGATGCGATGACGCTCGGCCCCGCGGAGCGGAAGAGCGGGGTGACGCTCGTGATCCCGCGGGGCTTCGAGATCTCCGGAATCGCGGTCGATCGCGATGAAAACCCGGTGGCGGGGGCCACCGTGACCGCGGAGCCGTCGCGCCAGCAGGCGCCGGGGATGATCGTGATGCGCCGGATGTTGGCGGCGGAGGGGGAGGATTCGCGCGGAGTTCTCACCGCGCGCGACGGCACGTTCCGCATGCGCCTCGCGCGCGGAAAGCACGATCTGACCGTGAGCGCGGAGGGATGGATTCCGCGACTTCTCCGCGCGGTCGAGATCGAGCCGGGGCTCGATCCCCTTCGCGTCGAGATGACCGAAGGGGTGTCGATCACGGGGCGCGTGGTCCGCGCCGACGGGACCGGCGCGCCCGACGTGTCGATCTCGGTCATGTCGAACGAGCCGCGCTCCGGCGGGCCGGTCGTGACCGGACCGGACGGAGGCTTCGTCCTCGGTGGACTTCCGCAGGGCGTGGTGCGGATCTTCGCGTCGAAGCCGGACGAGCACATCCGCGAGATGAAGACACTCGAGGCCCCCGCCGCCGGCGTCCTGATCGAGCTTCCTCCGGGGGGAGCACTCCGCGGGCGCGTCGTCGAAAAGGAGACGAAGAGGGCGGTCACCGACTTCTCCGCCGGATTGTCGGGCGAGCGCCGCGGCGCCGGCGGCATGATGGTCATGCGGGGACCGCAGGTCCTCCGGCCGTTCCGGACCGAGGATGGATCGTTCGAGCTGCAGAACGTCCCCGCCGGCGGGGGAGAGCTGATCGTGGAGTCGCCGGGATTCGTCACCGCGCGCGTGCCGGTCGAGGTCGAGGAGGGGAAGACGCTCGAGGACGTCGAAGTCGCGCTCGAGCGAGGCACGACGATCGTCGGGAAGGTGACCGGCCCCGACGGAGCGCCGCTCGCCGGCGTCTCCATCGGGCTCGGAGGGGAAACGCGGAACCTGATGATTCCGCAGATCGCGCCTCAGCGCGGCACTTCGAGCGACGCCGCGGGAGAGTATCGCCTCGAAGGGGTCGCCGCGGGCGAGCACATGCTGCGCGCTCGGAAGGACGGCTACCAGAACGAGAGTCGAACGCTCCAGGTGGAAGGGAGCGAGATGCGCGTCGACCTGCGCCTCTCCCGGGGTGAAGCCGTCACGGGCGTGGTCGTGACCGAGAGCGGGATGCCGGTCGCGGATGCGAGCGTCACGGCGCGTTCGGCGGTGCAGGACGGGACGGCCCGCAACACGAAGACCGATGCGAACGGAGCATTTCGCCTGGATGGCCTCACGCCGGGCCGGTACACGTTCGCCGCGTCGCGGGAGGGATATGCGCGCGGCGAGGTCCGCGACGTCGACGTCTCGGTCCCCTCGGCGGTCCGCATCACTCTGTCCGCCGGCGGGACGATCTCGGGGAGAATCTTCGGGCTGAGCGCGGCGGAGATGCCGAGCGTGCAGGTGTCGGCTCGCGGGGCCGGCGGGTTCGCGTCGTCGAGCGCCGCGCACGACGGGACCTTCCGGATCGAGGGAGCGCCGGCGGGAACGCTCCAGGTGCAGGCCCGGGTCCAGTCGATGGGCAGCTCGAGGAGCTCGCCGGTCAGGACGGTGGAGCTGCCGGCCGGGAGCGAGGCTCGCGTCGACCTCGACTTCGACGGCGGCCATTCGATTCGCGGACGGGTCACGCGCGGCGGCGCCCCGGTGGAAGGAGCGTCGGTGAGCTTCATGCCGCGCGACCGGACCGTGCCGACCAGCGGCTCTGCCCGGACGGGAGCGAACGGGGAGTACGAAGTGGCGGGCCTCGAAAGCGGAGTCTATGCCGTCCGCGCCATCGAGATGAACACGTTCGCCTCGTACGAGACGGAGTGCACGGTGACCGGGCACGGAACGTTCGACATCCGGATGAGCGGCACGATGGTGCGCGGGCGAGTCGTCGATGCGGAGACGAGCGAGCCGGTGGCAGACGCCATGGTGATCCTCCAGGAGGGCGCCGCCCGGAGCATGATGCGGTTCGCCATGCCGGCCCGCACCGACGCGGCCGGCGGATTCTTCTTCGAATCGATCTCCCCCGGCTCCTATCAGGCACGGACGGAGAAGGAAGGCTACGGACAGAGCGTGGTCGACGTGAACGTGGGGGAGAGCGAGCCGCCGGAGCTGGAGATCCGGATCCGTTCGTCGGCCGGCGTTTCCGTGCGGCTGGTCGACGCGAGAGACGGGCGGGCGCTCCAGGGGCGGCTCTCGGTCGCCGACGCGATGGGTCGTGTTGCGTGGGAAGGATTAGCGAGCGGCGGAGGGGCGGACGGCACGCGAATCTCCCTCGCCCCGGGCTCGTATCAGGCGCTCGTGAACGTGAACGGATATGCGCCGGTGGTCGTCGACCTTGCGGCGCCTTCGGCGCAGACGCGCACGGTCCCCCTCACCCCCGGCGGCTCCCTCCGGATCGAGTCGTCGGCTCCGGCGCGCCGCCTGGCGCGCATCCTCGACGCATCGGGGCGGGTGTTCCGCCGCTTCTCGTGGCTCGCCCCCGCCGAAATGCTGCTCGAGCCGGGAACGACGGTGATCGAGGCGATCGCCCCCGGAGCCTACTCGATCGAGGTCCTCGACGGCGGCTCGGTCGCCTCGCGCGAGAGCTTCACGATCCTCGAGGGGCAGACGACCGTGCTCAGGCCGTAGACACCAGGCCAGCCGCCGCGAGCTCAGGCGTCTTCCACGCCGGCGGCCCCCTCCATCGCCACAAGCTCGGACGCGCTCACGGCCGCCGACTCCAGACGCGAGTGCAGGTGGTGCGCGGGCCCGATCTGCCTCCGGCTCTTCTCGAGCCGCTTCGACAGATGATGGAGCTCGTAGGTGAGCCGGAGGACCGTGCGGCGGAGCTTGTACTTGACCTTCCGGAACGCATCGAACTCGCCCGCCCGGAGCATCGGCATGAACGAGGCGACGTCCCCAATGCGCCTCCGGGCCTTCTCGAGATCCTTGTCCTCGATCCGGATCAGGCACTCCTCGCGCCCGCCGAGAAGCAGCGGCACGGCTCCGCTCATCTGATCGTCGAACCAGCCCCAGACCTGGAGCAGATCAACCCGCCGTCCCTTCGAGAGGAACCGCGTCTCCAGCAGATCCTGCCGGAAGTAATCGAACAGCTTCCGGTCGTCGATCCGATTGAACTCCTCGTCGCTCAGGTTTCGCGTGTTCCAGACGCCGTACCTGAGAATGTCGTTGCGCGTCGCGCGGAACTGGCGGATCACCTCGTCCAGAAGAGGGAGACTGAGCTGGGAAAAGGTCTGTGGGGCCGGCGCGCCGCCCTCCCGTTCGTTCTCGATCGGTCCTGCCATTTCCATTCAGGCGACTCCCGTGCTGCCGAATCCGCCGCTCCCGCGCGCCGTCGCGATCAGCTCGTCCACCCGCTCGAGCTCCACCGAGAGAACGGGCGCGATCACGAGTTGCGCGATCCGGTCCCCCCGGCGCACCGTGAACGGCTCGCCCCCGAGGTTGATCACGATCACCTGGATCTCGCCACGGTAGTCCGCGTCGATCGTTCCCGGCGCGTTCACCAGCGCCACCCCGTGCCGGATCGCCAGCCCGCTCCGCGGCCTCACCTGCCCCTCGTACCCTGGCGGAATCGCGACCGAGATCCCCGTCGGGATCAACCCTCTCTCCCCCGGTCCGAGGACCACCTCCGCCTCGACGGCCGCCCGAAGATCGAATCCGGCGGCATGCTCGCTCGCCCGATCGGGCAGCTCCAGATCATCGCAACGATTCTTGACAGCAATTTTAATCAATGATTTCTGTGTCCATTTCAATGGATTCGTCCGTCACGTCCCCGGAACCCAGATCGGATCCCCCGTCCGATTGTCCACCACCGAACCATACGCCAGGATCCGTCCGTCTCCCCCGACCACCTCGATCCAAGCATACCCGCTGGCGAGCGAGGGCGCACCCGCCGGCCCCAGCCCGAGCTGCATCTGGCGCCCTCCTTCGAGCTCGATCTCGGTCGACCACACCTCCCTCCCTCCGCCGTCCCTCAGTCCGATCCGCACTCGAGCCCCCAGACTGCTCACCTCGGCCAGGCCGAGGTTCGTCCGGTAGGCCTCGCCGATCGAGAGCTGCGGGATCGCGACGGCCTCCCCCACCCCGACGGCCCGACCCTCCGCCTCGATCGGGACGAACTGCCCGTAACTTCCGCCGCCGCCCGGCGTCCAGGTGCGGCTCGACGAGCTCCAGCGCGCGACGCTCGACTCGATCCGGACTCGTCCGGTCCCGCTCTCGGCACCGAAGAGAGTTCCAAGGAGATCGCTCACCAGCGTCGAGGCTCCGGCTGCGAGCGGGACGGCGGCGGCTCGCGGCTGGCCGTCCGGCGAGAACCAGCTCACGACGAAGGTTCCGTCGGTCGCGTCGAGATTCGACAGCCAGAGATCGCTCCGCCAGCTCGTGTCGTTCGCTCCGGCTCCCCGGATGACCGCGGCCAGATGGCCCGCGGAGTCGCGGAAGGCTGGATGGCCGGGAACGAAGATGGCGTCGCCGGTCCGGTTGTCGACGACCGATCCGTACCCGACGACCCGCCCCTCGCCCCCCGTCACGACGATCTCGGCGCGCGCGCGCGAATGAGCTTGACCACCCTCTCCGCCGAGAAGGGGAACCTGGAGGTGACTCCAGGGGGCGAGCACGGCGGAGCCTTCGTCGATGGGACGGCCTTCGGCGTCGATGACGACCCAGCCGACGACGGCGGACGATCCGGCGACCTCGGACAGTCCGAGGTTCGACCGGAACTGCGAGTCGTTGCGGAGCTGGGTCAGGTGAAGCGGCTCGCCGCCGGCAGACGCCGCCTCGCCGAGGGACGCGGACGGCACGAACTGGCCGTAAGTCCCGTCGGGGGCGGCGTTGTAGGTGCGGCTCGTGACCACGAGGTCTGCGGTGTCGCCCCGGATCTCGAGATTACCGAGGCCGTCGCTGCGGAAGTCGGCGCCGACGACGTCGTCGAGGGCGACCTGCTGACCCGGTGCGATGGAGAGCCCGAACGCGGCGAACGCGGCGGCGCCGTCGCCGCCGCTCGGTGTGAACAGAACGGTCACCTCGGCATGCCCGGCTCCGCGATTGAGGAGCCGGAGGTCGGAGACGAAGAACGTGCCGGCGGCGCCGGGCGTGCGGGCGACGGCGGGGATGGCGAGCGAGTCGGCGCCGGAGCGAGCGCGCTCCTCGAGGGGAAGGTCGCCTTCGAAGCGGATCTCGAGCCCCCACGACACGAGCTCGCCCTCGTCGCGGGCGAGAGTGTCGATGACGGTGAGGGTCCATTCGCCGCGGGCGTCGGCTCCGTAGAACGTGGAGAGCGGTTCGTGGGGATCGACGTCGAGACCATAGACGGTGTCGATGTCGGCGCCGCTGTCGGCGCCGGCTCTCTGCAGAAGGATGGTCCGGCCGTTCGGACCGGTGAGCTGGATGCGCAGCTCGCCGCGATGGGGATGGCGGATTCGGACGCGGACGCGGAGCTCTTCGATCCGGCCGTCGCGGTCGATCCAGCGGGTGGATCGGACGCCCGCACCGACGCCGTCGGGGATCGGGAGTGGGGAGTGGTCGGCCTGGAAGAGCGTGAACCCTCCGCGCGGCACGAGCTCGCAGTCGGCGGCGCCGAGGATCCGGCGTCCGATCATCGCCGAACAGATCGAGCTGCGGTTGACGCCGGCGTGGAGCAGCCGGTCTGCTTCGATCATGCGGCGCGCGAGGGTGCGGAACGAAGGTGTCGGCGGGACGCCGAAATGACCCTCGAGCACGAGTGAGTCGGCGATCCGCTTCCCCCGCTCGACTCCCTCGCGGCCGGTGATCGAGAGAAAGATCTCCCGGAGGGCCGCCGACCAGATCTCGCCGTTGCGATGCTCGATTCCGCTCTGTTCGCGCTGGAGGAAGTCGTCCATCGTCTTCGGCGAGTCGACGCGCCGCAGGCAATCGGACCCTGCCGGATAGCCGCAGTTGGTCGATGCGGTCTCCCAGCAGCGCGCGTCCCAGTCTCCGATGCACGACGGATCGCGACCCGAGGCGAGGTTCCCCTCGTAGCCCGCGGAGAAGGCCCAGTAGTCGCCGAACCCCTCACCCGCGGCCCGCGCCTGACTCGAGAACGATCCGGCGAACGCGAACGGCGCGATCGCATCCTGAATCGCATGTCCCAGCTCGTGAAGAACGATGTCGGCGTCCTCGGCATCGTCCACTCCGCCGTCCCCGAACAGCAGCGTTCCTTCTCCCCCGCCGAATCGGTAGAACGACTGATCGGCCCCGTTCACCGCGTGCGCGTCGACCGTCAGCGGCGTCGTCACGATCGCCCGCGAACCGGAATAGCCGAGCGACTCGACGAACCGCAGCGAGCGATCGATCTGAAACCAGGCGTTCACTTCCTCGAAGCCCGGCATCGATCGGTCGAACAGCAGCGATTCCTCCGCCGCGATCGGCGCCGTCTTCGGACTCTCGTGGTCGATGATCCGCACGAGCCGCCCCGACAGGCCCGCCCCCTCGTCGAGACCCTCGAGCTCGACCCGCGCGTAGCCGGCCTGCGGAACGGCGTGGGCCGAGTCGTTCTCGTCGCGCAGGGCGGGATCGTTCAGCACGCTCACCGGGTTTCCGTCGAACACCAGCGCCTCGCGCGCGAGCCAGTAATCCGGCGTGATCCGCAGCAGCTCACCGCTGCCGGGGTCGAAGTCCCACGCGAGCACACCGAACGGCGGTTCGGCCGTGACCACCCGCTCCGCGATCCGGATCACCCCGTCCTCGGCGAATGCGATCCGCTCGCGGCCGACGATCGTCCGCGCGCCGAGACGCGTCAGGTCGATCGGCCGCTCCACCCCGGCAATGCGGCCCGGCGTGCCGAGCCGGTTGGAGAGCGAGACCAGATCTCCCCCCTCGTCGTAGCGCAGAACCAGCTCGCCCCCCACCACCCGCTCCCCCCCGAGGAACTGCCCGAACCGCACGTGCGTCCCGGTGAGCGACTCGCGCACCTCGATCCTCCGGATCTCCGTTCCCTCGCCGGCATCGTGGAGCAGATCGCCCAGCCGCGCGACCGTCCGCGCCGCATCCTCCGCCGGCGAGCCGATGCCGGCGACCGACACCCCCTCGATCTCCGCCACCCTCCCGTCCTCGCGCCATTCGACCCGCGCCTCGCCGCCCCCCACTCCGAGCCTCGAGGCGAGGTCGCGCTCGCGCGGCTCCGCGGCGAGCGGCGCCGCCAGAAGGAGGCAGAACAACGGAGTCAGTCGTCTCATCGCGCTTTTCAGGGATTGCCCGTCGATGCAACAGCCCCCCTCGATCCGTTATTTTGTACCAGATCAGCGATGGATTCCTCTCACGATCCGGCTCCCGACCACTACCGGACTCTCGCGGGCGACTCCGCAGGCCGGATCCGGGTCCGGCGCTCGCGATTCCTCGCCCTTGCCTTTCCGGCATCGAGCGAGGAAGAGTTTTCCGCGCGGCTCGCCCGGATTGGGTCGGAGCATTTCGATGCGACGCACCACTGCTGGGCCTTCCGTCCGTTCGCGAGCATCCCCGCGAGAAGCTCGGACGACGGCGAGCCGGCCGGAACGGCGGGGAGACCGATCCTGCAGGCGATCGAGTCGGCGGGTCTCCACGAGGTCGGGATCGTGGTCGTGCGGTGGTTCGGCGGAGTCAGGCTGGGGACGGGCGGTCTCGCGCGCGCCTATCGCGACGCAGCCCTCGCGGCGCTCGCCGGGGCCGTGCCGGAAGAGCGATGGCTCTACGTTGGGTTTCGCGTCGTGACGCCGCATCGCGACGCGAATCTGATCCACCGGATGATCCGTCCGCCCGACGTGGTGCTGGCCGGAAGCGAGTTCGGCGAGAGCGCACGGTTCGAGCTGCGGGTCCGGCGTTCTCTGGCCGACGAGATCGCGCGGGAGCTCGCGGCGCGGGGTGTGGAGGTCAGCCGGATCGACTGAGGGCTCACTCCTCGACCACGCTCGCGCGAGTCATCCGGTCGCCCGTGCGCCGCCCCTCGCGCGAGAAGAGGACGAGCGCGAGCTCGATCAGGTTCCAGCCCGGGACGACGAGCGGCAGGTTCCGCACGATCGAGAGTCCGCGGCCGAGATCGCGATTTCCATCGGTGCGGATCCGGAGTGCCATGATGCGCTTGCCGAGGGAACGGCGGCGCGGGACGTCGCGCAGCAGCAGGCCCATGAGGAACAGGCCGAGGGCGACCCACCAGACGATCCCGATGCGCCCGATCGGCCCCCCCACCCAGACGAACGAGTAGCTGACCGCCGCGGCCGGAGGAAGGAGCAGCATCGCGCTCACCAGTGCGTCGATCAGAAAGGCGCCGGCGCGCAGCAGGACCAGCGAGAAGTCGCGAGCCGTGAGATCCTCCGGGACCGCCGGTACGCCCCGGAAGGCGCCCGCGGCCGTTCGGGAGGCCAAACGAGAACTTTCGGGAGGAAAATCCGTTTAGAGCAGAAGGCATCGGTCTCGACATGAGCTTTCGAAACCTTACGCTGTTGCTCGCCGCGACGCTCGCGGCGGGGTGTTACGCGCCCGAGGCGCGCGTGCATGAGTACGCCCGGAGCTGGGACTCTTCCTCGGTGCGGCGCGTGGAGGTTCGCGCCCACAACGGACGGATCGTGGTCGAAGCCGGCGCGGCCGACGAGATCCGGATGGTGGCGAGGATCCGCGGCCGCGGCCGGGATCGGAACACCGATCCTTCGAAGCTGATCGAGGCGACGATCGACGGCGACACGCTGAGGATTCGCGAGAAGGGATCGCGGCGCTCGATCTCGTTCTTCCTGGTCCGCCTCGGAGACCACTCGGAGATCGATTTCAGGATCACCGTTCCCCCCCGGGTCGAGCTGGCGGCGAAGACCGTCAACGGCCGCGTCGAGGTCGAGGGCGTCGCCGGGGCGATGAAGCTCGAGTCGGTCAACGGCAGAATCGCCGTCTCCACCCCCGATGCGGAAGTGACGGCGACCACGGTGAACGGAGCCATCCGGGCGGAGTTCCTCCGAAATTTCCGCGGCGCCCGGCTGCGGACGGTGAACGGCTCGATCGCGGTCGAAGTTCCGGCCGACGCGTCGCTCGATCTCGACATCCGGCAGGTCAACGGCTCGTTCCGGACCGATCTTCCGGTGGTGGTCGACTCGAGCGGTCGTACCGGAACGCGCGGTTCGCTTCACGGGGGGCAGTTCCCGCTGGAGATCGACACGGTGAACGGAAGCGTCCGACTGCGGCAGGCCGAGACCGTGGCCGACCCCGAGGACGCGACCCGCGGCTGAGCGCGGCGCCGGCCGCTGATCCCCAAGCCCTGCGGCTATACTCGGCCCGATGTCGACTGCGCCGGCGCGCGAGACGAGGCCAGGCCGCCTGCGAGCCCTCGCCGTTCTCTGCTTCGTTCTCGTCGCGATGGCCTCGGTCGCCCCGATCCGGAGCTACGACGCCTGGTGGCACCTCGCCACCGGCCGCTGGATCGTCGAGCAGCGGGAGATCCCGGAGCGCGATCCGTTCGGGCTCGCCTCCGATCCCGTCCCATGGCACAACGGAGAGTGGCTCTTCCAGGTGCTGCTCTGGCTCGCGTATCGCGCCGGCGGCGAGCCGGGGCTCTCGATTCTCCGCGCGCTCGCGGTCGCCGCCCTGTTCACCTGGCTCCTGCTGCGGACCTCGCGCGAGACCACGCTCTGCTGGTCCGTGCTCCTCTGTGCGATTGCCTTCGCGGGGGCCGATGCCCGCCTTGGAGTCCGGCCGGAGATCGCCGGAGTCGTCGGGGTGGCGGTTGCGACCCGGCTTCTGCTCGAACCGCCGAGCCGGCGGCGGATCGCGGCAGTCGGACTGACGACGCTGCTGCTCGTGAACCTCCATCCGTCCGCGCTCCTGATTCCGGCGATCGCAGGGCTCGTCGCCGCCGGCAGGGTCGCGGCGGGCGAGAGGGATCGCCGGGCTCTGGCGATGCTCGGCGCGTCGATCGCCGTGCCCGCTGCGGCTCTTTTCGTCACCCCGCACGGACTCGACGGAATCCTCGCGCCGATCCGGCTCGCGAGGATCGTCTCGTCGGGAGCCTTCGTGAACGCCGAGTGGCTTCCGAGCCGCCCCTCGCAGTTCCCGCTGCTCTACCTGGCGATCGCGGGAGGGCTCGCGGCGCTCGCCTGGCGCGCCGCAAGGCCTCGACCGGAACGGCACGAGCTTCCATCGGTCCTCCCGCGGCTGCTCCTGTTCGCCCTCTTCTCCCTGCTCGCGATCCGCTACGTCCGCAATCACGGGATCTTCTTCGTGACTCTTCCTCTGCTGGTCGCGGAAGTGCTCCCGCGGCTCGATGCGGCGGCCGTCCGCATCGCCGCCTTGGCCGCCGCCGCGATCGCGCTCGTCACCGTTCCACTCCAGCGGGGAATCGGCCTTGGGGCCGACCCCGCGCGCTTTCCAGTGTCGGCCGTGCGCCAGCTCGAGACGAGCGGGCTGCGGGGGAACCTCTACAACCCCGATCAGCTCGGCGGCTATCTGATCTGGTGGAGCTATCCGGAGCGTCGCGTTCTCACCGACGGACGCAACGAGCTGTATCTCGGATTCATCGAGCGGTTCGCGCGGGCGCGGACCGACAGCCGGCTCTGGCGGGAGCTCTTTCGGGAGCACGATCTCACGCTCGCGGTCGAGGAGTACCGGGAGGGAACGACGCGCGTGATCGACGCGGCGACGGGTCGCGGGATCGACGTTCCGCCGGCGAGGGTCTACTTTCCCGAGAAGGAGTGGGCGCTGATCGGGTTCGATGACGTGGCGTTGGTCTTCGCGCGGCGCGACGCATTCCCGGAGAGTCGTTTGGAAGCGCTCGAGTACACGGCCCTTCAGCCGTGGATTCCGGCGGTCGACGCCTCGAGCGCCGCGGCACTCGACCGAGCGAAGCGCGAGGTCGCGCGGGCGCGGCGGGAGGGAGTGGAAGGATGGCGGCTGGAATCGATGGAGCGGGCGGTGAAGCGGGCTGGACCGCGGGTCTAGTGGACTGTCTGGTTGGGGGACTAGTTGGAGGTCTAGTTGACGAGCTCGGACGCGACCGAGAACGATTCGACCGGCTCGACCGGCCAGCGCCTGCGGATCAGACGCTCGAGGCGGGGGCGGATCACCCGCTCGAACTCGTCGGCGCGTTGCGGCATCAGGTCGAGAATCGCCTTGCGCGCGCAGACCACCAGCGAGGTCGCCTCGCGATAGGTCATCGATTCATCGCTCCGGATCAGGTTGGCAGTCAGGTCGACGATCATTCGGACCCGCCGCAGCCTTCGTCTCCGCTCGAAGAAAGAGATCGAGCTGCCGTCACACAAGCCGGATTTCGACATTCGCCCGTCCAAACCGACGCGGTCCGCCGGGCATTCCGCAGCGCTGCAACAATCGTCTCGGTGGGTTTGAAACTGCAACTGGTGCGGTTGCAGTCCGGCCTCGGCGCGCGGCTGCGAGCCGTCGTGCCCGGATCGGCCGAGGTCCAGGACCTCAGGCCTTCGCCGGCGTCTTCGGCGTGTCGCTCTTCGTTTCGGGCTTCGCGCTCTCGCTTCCCTTCGATCCTTCGCTTCCCTTCGATTCTTCGCTTGCCTTGGCGCCTTCGCCCTTTTTCGAGCCGTCGCTCTCCCTCGCGCCTGCTTTGCCGTAGTCCGTGACGTAGAAGCCCGAACCCTTGAACTGGATCGCGGGGGCGGAGTGGAGCTTCTTCAACGGCCCGCCGCAGCTCGAGCAGATCGTGAAGAGAGGGTCCGACATCTTCTGAAGGACCTCGTGAACCTCACCACATTCCTGACACTGGTACTCGTAGAGCGGCATCCGGAAGCTCCCTTCGTGCGAACGCGACAACCGCCTTCCCGCGCGGGCGATTCCGCGCGGGGTGCCGACTCACGGCCCCCGCTGAAGGTCGAGCCGCACCGGCCCGTCGAAGTCGGCGGCGAAGAGCGCTCCGTCGCGGAAGTAGACGCCGGCGACCCCGCCGTCGCGACGCCTGTAGAACCACGACTCGGTCGTTTTCGAGTTGCGATCGAGGCGGCGGCTCCAGCCGGGAAGGGGGCGGCCGAGCCGCTCGACCACCTGTTCGCGGGTCATGCCGGGCCGGAGCAGGGAGAGCGCATCAGCCGTGACGAAGCGCCTCCGCTCGGCCTGCTCGAGCTCGGCGTGAATCGTTTCGTTCGCGGGATCGGAGTCGAGCGCGCTCCGGTAGTAGCGGACGGCCTCGTCGTAGCGCCCCCTGGCGGCGAGCATCCGGGCGAACTCCAGCTCGAGCTCTCCGTAGGCGTCCCGGGCGCGGGCGTGAGAGGGATGGCGCTGGATGAAGCCGGTGAGCGCGTCGGCATGGCGCTGCCGCGCCTCGGCTTCCCCCCCTGCCGGAGCCTCGGCGATCCGGCTCTTGAGCTCGAGCACCCCCCGCCACTCGCGGTGGATCTGGTCCTCGAGAGGGAGTCGTCCGCAGGCACCCGCCGCGAGCCCGCAGGAAAATAGCAGCAGAAGCGTGATTTTGCGCACGAATTAAAAGTAACATATCGTCCGGCTGCATACGGCCCCGGAGTGTAGGATCTCCGTGACCAACGAGCTCGGGAGGGACTGAATGACCGCGAGGGGTGAGGAGTTCGCCCAGAAGATCGAACAGACGATCCGCGAAGCCGTCGAGCGGATGGTTTCGGACATGCGCTCGTCGATCGAGGACGTGCGGGAAGCGGTCGTGCAGCAGCTCGATGCGGCTTCGCAAAGCGTACAGGCGGACGCCAAGTCGCTGTCGTTGCGCGGACAGCTCGAAACGATCCTCTCCGGGATGGATGAGCAGACCGCCCCTCCGCCGGCGGCGGCCGTCGAGAGCGGCACGCTTCGCCGCGCGATCCGCGCGATCGAGGGCGGAAAGAGTCAGGTGGAAGTTCTCAACGCGCTGCTCGAGCAGGTCGGTTCGTTCTCCTCTCGCGCGGCGCTCTTCATTCTGAAGGGCGAGACTTTCGCGGGATGGAAGGGATCGGGATTCTCCGCGCGAGGCGGCAACGACGAGAGCGTGAAGCGGTTTTCCGCCGACGGCTCCGACGTTCCGGACCTCGGAACCCTGCTTCGCGAAGAGCACGTCGTGGCGAGCGACGGGCGGACGATCGCCGCGAAGCTGGGAGCGCCGCGGCCCGAGCGCGCGCTGCTGGTCCCGATGGTGATCAAGGACAAGGTGGCGGCGGCGATCTACGCCGACCAGACCGAAGGCGAGGACGGGAAGCTGGACCGCGCGGCGATCGAGCTGCTCGTGTTCACGACCGGGCTTCTGATCGACACCCTGGCGATCCGGAAGAAGATTCCTTCGCCGACTCTCAGCGCGGGCGAGGGAGAGCCCGAAGCGACGATCCTCACCGCTCCCTCGGCGTCGGTCCCCCGCCCCACCCCGCCCCCTCCCCCCGTCCCCCGACCCTCCCCCCCAGCCACCCCCCCCGCCTCGCGCTCCTTCGAGCTCGAGAGCGAAGACATCCCCCCTCGTGCGGCGTCGTCGCGATTCGCCACGACTTCGATTCCTTCGCCCGTGGCGTCACCGCCGCCGCCGCCCCCACCGCCTCCCCGAACCTCGCACCTCGAGTCCGAACCCGTCTCGTCGCCACCACCCCAGGCGCCGAAGGCTCCCCCCGCGCTTCGCCCCGAGCCCGAGCGCCCGTCGACTCAGTACGTCCCTCCCGCCGGCGTGGCGGGCGGCGGCCGCTTTTCGCAGCAGCCACAGACCGCCGAGGGGAAGAAACACGACGAGGCGAAACGGTTCGCGCGCCTTCTCGTCTCGGAGATCAAGCTCTACAACGAAGCGAAGGTCGACGACGGGAGAAAGCATCGCGACCTCTACGAGCGGATGAAGGACGACGTCGACAAGAGCCGGCAGATGTACGAGGAGCGCATTCCGGAAGAGGTGCGCCGGCAGTCGAACTACTTCTACGACGAACTGGTCCGCATCCTGGCGGACGGCGATCCCGATCTTCTCGGGCTCTGAGCTCCGCGTCGGAAGATGGGATGGGCGCGGCGCGGAATCTGCACCGCTGAGGGCGCGCCATGAGCGACTCCGGAGTCCGCCGCGAGTCCGCCGTCCGGCACGTCCTGATCGGAGGGCTCGCCGCGCTCACCGCGGGACTGCTGGCGATGATGGTGTGGGAGGGAGGGCGGGCCCGCCGACTCGGCCCCGAGCCGGCCGCTGAACCGGCCGCTCCTCTCGAGCTCGCCCGATACGCCGAGCGCTTCCGCGACGGGCTCGCCGCCCTCGGCGCCGGCCATGGCGAGCGCGCGGTCGAGCTCCTCTCCTCGTTCACCTTCGAGGGCCGCCCGGTGGAGCAGTATCGTCTGGTCCATCTGGCGAACGCCTACCAGCTCGCCGGCGAGCCGGCGCGGGCGCGACACGCGCTCGCCGTGCTGTGGGACATGCATCCGTCACTCGTTGCGTACCCCGACATCGCAGTCGATCTCGGGACACTCTACGCGGAGGCAGGCTCGAGCCGGCGGGCGGCCGAGGTGTTCGGCGCGCTGGCGACGCGGGCCGGAGATCCCGCGGTCGCCGCCGCCGCTCGCGATCAGTATCTCCGCGCCCGATTCCGTCTCGGCGATCTGAGCGCGGTTCTGCTCGCCGCTCAGAACATCCTCGTGAGCCATCCCGGATCGGATGAGGCGAAGACGGCCGAGTCGATTCTCCGCTCGCTCCGCGGCCTCGGCCCCGATGCGGAGATTCCTCTGACGATCAGCCAGCGGATCCGGCGGGCCGAGGCACTGCTCGAGCTCGCCCATCCGAAGGCGGCGCTCGACGAGGTCGACGAGCTCGATCCCGAGATGATCCCCGAGCCTCTCGCCGATCGGCTCCGGGTCGCCCTCGGCGAGGCGCTGCATCGAACCGGGAAGTTCGAGACCTCGGACCAGACCCTCGAGCCTCTCTTCTCGAAGAGCTACCGATCCGCCATCCCCGCGCTCGAGCTCTCGATGAAGAACCGGCGGAGCATGGCCGACGCGATCCAGACCGTCGAGTACGAGACCGTCCGCGTGCGCGAGCGCTCGGGAACGCGGGTCGTCACTCGGAAGGGAAAACGCGTCCGGGTCCCCGCGTACCGGACGGTCACGAGGCGCGTCGAGCGGGTCAAGCCGAAGGAAAAGGCCGAGCGCGACCGGCAGGAAGCGATCTACCTCGAGCGTCTCAACGATCTCCGAAGTCTCCCGATCGAGATCGAGCTCCGGCGCGAGGTGCTGCGCAGGCTCGTCGCGTGGGCCCTCGCGGCGGAGGACGAAGAGCAGCTGCGGCGCTGGGTTGGCGAGCTGGTCGAGATCGATCCCGCCGACGACACCGCGCTTCAGGCGTTCTGGGACCGCGGATGGGCCGCCTGGGCCGCCGGAGACGCCGACGGCGCCGCGGACCTGTTCAACTTCATCGCGGCGACGTATCGCAACCCCAACATCCGGCGTCAGGCGACGTACTGGTTCGCCCGCTCCCTCGAGCGACGGGGAAGCGAGGGAGCGGCGAAGGAGATCTACACCGAGCTCGCGAGCGCCCCCTACGACGACCTGTACGCTCTCTACTCCCGCCGTCGCCTCGGGGGCAGCTCTTCTCCCCCGCCCCCCGCCACCCTTCCCCCCGAGATCTCGTGGGAGGAGATCGCCGAGCAGCAGATGCCCGACGAGCTGCGCCTCGCATGGGAGCTCGCCGTCCTCGGCGCTTCGCGAGACGCACGCGCCGAAGTCCAGCGCAACGTCTCGTTCGAGAATCGAACCTGGGCCGACGCGATCCTCGGAGACCTCTATTACGTCGACGGCGCGTACGACCTCGCCTATCGCTATCTCAGGCGCGCGTGGCCCGAGCTCGCCACACCCGAGCAGAACGCCGTCCCGCGGCGCTTCGTCGAGATGTATTACCCCCTCCGGTACGAGGAACTGATTCGCGAAGCGGCGCGGAAGAACGATCTCGACCCCTATCTGCTCATGGCGCTCATCCGCCAGGAGAGCGCCTTCAATCCCGAGGCGCGATCGCGCGCCGGCGCGATCGGCCTGATGCAGCTCATGCCCGCCACGGGCCGCGAGCTCGGAAACCGACTCTACGCAGGCTTCGTCGAGTCGCGCCTCGCCCACCCCGACGTCAACATCGAGCTCGGAAGTCACTACCTCCGGCGCGTCGTCGACATGCTCGACGGCAATACCGAGCTCGCCCTCGCCGGATACAACGGCGGCCCCTACCGGATCCGGCGCTGGCGCGCAGCCGATCCCTCCAGGCCCCTCGACGAGTTCCTCGAGGGAATGCCGCTGTCCGAGACGAGGAACTACGTCAAACGGATCACCCTGCTCCGCTCCAGCTACGAAAGGCTCTACGGCGCCGAGCCGCCGAGCGCCGATCCGCAGATCGCCGAGCGGCCGGCGGGCCCTCCCGGGTCCCCCTCCATCCATCCGAACTGAGGTTGGCTGCGGGAGAGGGGTGGGGCCGTGCGTCGCATTCGGAAAACCGGACGACCCCTCCCCGATTCGCACTTTTGCACGAAAACCTTCAATAATATGGACATCGGGATTCAAAGCGTTGGAGAGGGAGGGGGGCGGAGGTGGCTGCGACGGGGCGATCGATCTTCCGGCTCAGCGGTTTAGCGTCCTTCCTCCCGCGGCACCTCCATTGCTCGCCCGGGGAAGCGACTTCGATGAACCGAAGATCTCTCCTGCTGAACCTGTTGATCGGCGGCCTGACTTTCATTCTGGTCGTGGGGGGGTTCAGCTCGTTTCAGCAGAAGCGCTCCTCGTTCGAGCGGCTCGATTTCCACTGGGTCTGGCGGGACGGAGTCGTCCACGTCGACCGGGTCGACGCCGGAAGTCCCGCGGAGCAGGCGGGGCTGCGCGAGGGCGATCAGATCTGGGTCGTCGGAGGAGTGCCGGCGCACGAGCTGGACGGGCTGAAGAACACGCTCAAGCAGGGCGGGCCGGTTCCGATGGTGATCTGGAGGGACGGCGAGACGCTGCTCACGCGCTACACGCCTCCTCCGCTGAAGATCGACTATCACTATCTGTTCCTTACGCTGATCGGGTTTCTCTATCTGACGATCGGTCTGTTCACGCTGTTCCGCGGATCGCGGGGCGAGAGCTCGCTCTTCTATCTGGTGACGCTGCTCGCATTCGTCGTGTACGTCTACTCGCCGTCGGATGGAGAGGCGGACCTGACCTTCCGGGTGCTCTATCTTGTGGAAGAGCTGGCGCGGATCTTCCTTCCTCCGCTGACGCTGCATTTCTTCCTGAGGTTTCCGCGGCCGCTGCTGACGAGCCGCCGGTCGCTGATGGCGATCTACGCGATCCCGACGCTGCTCGCGATCTGGGCCATCGACCTCTATGCGTTCGGGAACACCCTCCGGCTGGCATCGCCGGAGACTTCGATCCGCCTGCTCGACCGATGGGAGATGCTGCACTTCGCGGTCTACTTCTCACTCGCATTCGTGGCTCTGACCTACACGTTTCGGACGGCGCCGCTGGCGGGGCAGCGGAAGCAGATCAAGTGGATCTACCTCGGCATGGCCGTGGGGTTCATCCCGTTCCTGACGCTCTACCTGATTCCGTTCATCCGGAGCGGAGCGGGGAGCTCGTACACGACAGTGGCGATCCTGCCGCTGGCGTTCATCCCCCTGGCGTTCGCGGTGTCGATCCTGAAGTACAAGCTGTGGGACGTCGAGGTCGTGATCAAGGAAGTGCTGGCGTACACGGTCACCTTCATCTTCGGGATGATCGCGTTCACGACGGTGAATCTGATGCTCTCGAACCTGCTCGAGGAGCGGCTGGCGCTCGAGCGGAACTTCCTGGCGTTCGCCTCGGGTCTTCTGATCGCGGGCGTGCTGGTGCCGGTCAAGGGACGGATCGAGAGTCTGTTCGAGATGCTGCTCTACCGCGACACGTACCGGCACCGGCGGGCGATGTCCGAGTTCGCTCGGGAGCTTTCGACCTTTCACGACCTGCACGAGCTGATCGACATGATCCGCGAGCGCCTGAGCGCCGCGGTGCGGATCGATCAGATGAACCTCTACGTTCGCGAGGGCGAAGCGCTCGTGCTGTATCACCCGCAGGCGCCCGTTCCACCGCTCGCGAAGGAGTCGGATCTCGGCGTGCTGCCGATCGGGCGTCCTCTGCTGCTCGACGCCCCACGTCTGCCCGACCACTCCGAGCTTCCGCTTCGCCTGCTCCGCTCGGGCTATCGGTACGCCTTCCCTCTCCGGCATCGCGGCGAGCTCCAGGGGCTGCTGCTCTGCGGGAACAAGAAGGGGGAGGAGCCGCTCTCCCGCGACGACATCCAGCTCATCGGATCGATCACGGCGCCGCTGGCCCTCGCGATCGAGAACGCACGGCTCTACGGACGCCTCCGCCGCCAGCTCGAGCAGATTCAGCTCCTGAAGGACTTCAACGAGAACATCATCGAGTCCTCCTCGTCGGCGATCGTCGTGGTGACGGCCGAGGGGATCGTGCTCACGGCGAACCGGGCCTTCTGGACCCTGGTCGGCGCTTCCCCCGGCGTCGACGAGCCGATCGAGGCGCTGTTCCCTCCCTACACCGGAGTGGCGGGCGTCGAGAGGGGAACGTGCGAGGTCTCGTACGCGAACCGCCTCGGACAGGAGAAAGAGCTCACGCTGACGGTCGCGCCGTTCAATGCGCCCGACGCGCCGGGAGGCACCAAGGTGCTGGTGATCGGCGACATCTCCGAGCGCGTGCGGCTCGAGCGCGAGCTGCAGGACAAGGAGCGCCTCGCCGCCCTCGGCCTTCTCGCCGCCGGCGTGGCCCACGAAGTCAACACCCCGCTCACCGGCATCTCCTCGTACGCCCAGTTGCTCATGTCCGATCTCGCACCGGACGACCCGCGCTACGGAATCCTCAAGAAGATGGAGCTCCAGACCTTCCGCGCCTCGCACCTGGTCAACAACCTGCTCGACTTCGCAGCGAACCCGCAGAGGAGCTTCGAAAAGGTCGACCTCGCGGAGGTGATCCGGTCGACGATCCTGCTGCACGACGATCTGTTCCGCGGCAAGGACATCCGCATCCACCTGGAGATCGAGCGGCCGCTGACGGTGCTCGGCAACGTGCACGAGCTCCAGCAGGTGCTGACCAATCTGCTGCTGAACGCGCGCGACGCGGTCGAGCGCGGCGGCAACGTGCGGGTGAGCCTCATGCGCCGGGGCGCCGCCGCTGTCCTCGCCGTGAAGGACGACGGCAAGGGAATCCCGGCCGAGATCCGCGACCGCATCTTCGAGCCGCTGGTCACGAGCAAGAGGGGGCAGGGGGGGACCGGGCTCGGTCTGGCCATCTGCGAGAAGATCGTCCGTCAGCTCGGCGGAGAGATCACGGTCGAGAGCGAGCCGGACGCCGGTGCAACATTTTCAGTGATCCTTCCGTTGTGGGAGACGGCCGGAGGTGAGGCTCCCACCTCGACCGACGGCGGCACGACGACGCGTACGGCATGAAAGTCCTGATCATCGACGACGAAGAAGTGCTCCGCGAGGTGCTCGAGGCGGTGCTGCGTCGCGAAGGCTTCGACGTGCTGCTCGCCGCCACGGGCGAAGAGGGGCTCGCGCTGCTCGACGGGGAAGACGTCGACCTGATCATTCTCGACATGATGCTTCCGGGAATGAGCGGGACCGAAGTGCTCCGCGTCATCAAGGAGACCGATCCCGACATTCCCGTGGTCATCATCACCGCCTACTCGTCGATCGACGGCGCCATCGATGCGATGAAGCACGGCGCCTTTCACTACATCCCGAAGCCGTTCAAGAACGAGGAAGTCGTCCTCACGGTCAACAAGGCGCTCGAGCAGAGACACCTCTCGCGCGAGAACCGGAGGCTCAAGGCCGAGCTCAGCGAAAAGTACTCGTTCTCGAACATCATCGGGAAGAGCGAGCCGATGCGGAAGGTCTTCGAGCTGATCCGGCTCGCCGCTCCCTCCCGCTCCAACATCCTCATCGCAGGCGAATCGGGGACCGGAAAAGAGCTCGTGGCCAAGGCCATCCACCACGCCTCGCAGCGGGCGCGCATGCCCTTCGTCACCGTCAACTCCGGCTCGCTCCCACCCGAGCTGCTCGAGTCCAACCTGTTCGGCCACCTCAAGGGCGCTTTCACTGGCGCCATCGCCACCAAGCGCGGACTGTTCGAGGTCGCCGACGGCGGCTCGATCTTCCTCGACGAGGTCGGCACCATCAACATCGAGACCCAGGCCAAGCTCCTCCGCGTCATCCAGGAAAAGGAGTTCATGCGCCTCGGCGGAGTCGAGACCATCCGCGTCGACGTCCGCATCATCGCCGCCAGCAACATCGAGCTCACCGAGCTCGTCGAGGCCGGTCAGTTCCGCGAAGATCTCTTCTACCGCCTCAATGTGATCCGCATCGCCCTTCCCCCGCTCCGCCGCCGCCGCGAGGACATCCCCCTGCTCGTCGCCCACTTCCTCCAGAAGTACTCCGACGAGAACCGGAAGAAGATCCGCGACGTCACGCCCGACGCCATGAAGATCCTCATGGAGTATCCGTGGCCCGGCAACGTTCGCGAGCTCGAGAACACGATCGAGCGCGCCGTCGTGCTCAGCACCGGAGAGCGCATCGGCATCGAGCTGCTCCCCGAGTATCTCCGCTTCCCGAAACAGAGCGACCAGCCCGTCGTCATCGTCCCGCCGGACGGTTTCTCGCTCAAGGACGCCGTCTCCCGTTACGAGCGGAGTCTCATCCTCCAGTCCCTCGAGCTCGCGAACGGCGTGCAGAAGCGCGCCGCCGAGCTCCTCCAGGTCAAGCCTTCCACCCTCAACGAAATGATGAAGCGCCTAGGCATCCACTGGCGCTCCTCTTCCCAGACCTCCACCGCGAACTCCCCGCAGTCGCCCGCACCGGTCGGCGACTGACCCTCCCCGCACAACCGCGGGCGGGATGAATCCCCGGCGGGCGGTGGTTCCGCAACGACCCGGGAACCACGGAGAACTCGTAGAAACACCAGAACGTCCCGGACCGCCTCATGTGGCCGGGGATTTCATCCCCGGCGGGCGGTGGTTCCGCATCGACCCGGGAACCACGGAGAACCGCGGACCGCATGAGCAACCCGCCACCGCCCTCCCGCCGGGGATGAAATCCCCGGCCACATGGAAATCCGCGGCCACATGCGCCCGCGCGTTATGCGTTCTGCGTTCTGGCCGTCCCGCGTAGAATGGGCGCCGCGATTCTTCTCCAAGGAGGTGCCGTCGCTTGCCGCTTCGACCACTCGTCCTCGCACTTCTGCTCAGCCTCGGCGCCCCGCTCCTCGACGCCGCGCCGCCCGCCCCGGCGGAGTTTCTCGGCTGGGACATCGGAGAGCGGTTCACACCGCACCACCGGATCGTCGAATATTTCGAGGCGCTGGCCGCCGCGCGTCCCGACCGGATTTCGCTGGTCCGTTTCGGGGAGACCTGGGAGCGGCGGCCGCTGATCTACGCCGTGATCACCTCGGCGGCGAACCGCGGGAAGCTCGAGGAGATCCGGCAATCGGTCGGGTCGATGTCGGATCCGCGGCGAACCTCCCGGACCGAGGCGGAGCGGATCGCCTCGGAGACTCCGGCGGTGGTCTGGCTCGCGTTCGGTGTCCATGGCGACGAGTCGTCCTCGGCCGAGGCGGCGATGATGGTCGCGAGCCGCCTGATGCGGGATGACGCCGAGGTGCGGGCCATCCTCGAGCGGACGGTCGTC
>DATKCD010000057.1:0-4221 GCA_035544735.1 Thermoanaerobaculia bacterium | reverse complement strand
TCGGCGATCTCGCGGATGGCGCGGCTTTCCTGATCGAAGGTGTCGGCCGAGGCGGGATCGACCTCGTAGGTCTCGCGGAAGACGTACTGATCGTTCTTCCAGAGCACGGCGTCTTCGTTGCGATGGTCGAGCAGCTCGATGCCGGCGGTGACGAGGGCCTGATACCGGGTGGCGCGTCCCTCCTCGTTGAACGAGACGGGATTGACGCCGAAGCTCTGGATGACGCCGCGGAGGATCAGATGGGCCTCGTCCGGATCGTCGACGAGCTGGAGCCCTCCCCGGGAGACCATCTCGTCGGCGATCGCCTGGGTGACGCGCTGCTCGAGCTCGACGCGCGTCGTTCGATTCGAGAACGCCGGGATCTGGATCGTCCGGACGCCCTCGGGCAGCATGTTGGCGCGGCCCACCAGAGCGTAGCCGCATCCGGAAAGGAGGGCGGCGAGCAGGAGGGCGGCCGGGAGCAGACGCCTCATCGGACCACCAGATTCACGAGGCGTCCCGGAACGTAGATCGTCTTCACGATCCGTTTTCCTTCGATGTGCGGCCGGACCCTGTCGTTGGCGCGGGCGCCCGTGATCACTTCTTCCTCGCCGGCCGCGGCCGGAACGGAGAGCTGTCCGCGGAGCCTGCCGTTGACCTGGACGACGATCGTGATGAAGTCCTCCTCCATGAGCGACGGATCCGCTTCGGGCCAGCGCTCGGTGACGAGCATGCCGCGATGGCCGAGGCGCTCCCACAGCTCTTCGGTGGCGTGGGGAGCGAAGGGGTGGAGCATCCGGAGCAACGCCTCGTAGGCGTCGAGCGCGACCTTCTTCGATCCGCCGCCCGCGGCGAGATAGTCGCCGATCGCGTTCGAGAGCTCCATCAGCGCCGAGATCGCCGTATTGAACTCGAACCGCTCGAAGCGGGTGCTGACGGCGGCGATCGTCCGATGCGTCTTGCGGATCAGCCGGCGCGATCCCTCGTCTTCTCCCGCCTCGGACCGCAGCACCGCGATCGCCTCCGCCATGTTCCACACGCGATTGAGGAAGCGCGAGGCGCCGACCACCCCTTCGTCCGACCACGCCGCCTCCTTTTCGGGCGGCGCGATGAACAGCGTGTAGACGCGCTCGGTGTCCGCTCCGAAGCGGTCGATCAGCTCGTCCGGCGGCACGACGTTGAAGCGCGACTTCGACATCTTCCCCATCTCGGGGACGAGCTCGTGCGAGGTCCCCTTCCGGAAGGGAACGCCGTCCCGATGGTCGACCTCGGCGATCGGGACCCACGACATGTGGTCCGCCGGATCGCGGTAGCCCTCCTTCGTGATCATTCCCTGGTTGAAGAGCCGTGCGAACGGCTCCTCGAAACCGATCAGCCCGAGGTCGTGGAGCGCCCGGCAGATGAAGCGCGCATAGAGCAGATGCAGGATCGCGTGCTCGATCCCGCCGATGTACTGGTCGACCGGAAGCCAGCGGTTCACGAGCGCGGAGTCGAAGATCCGGCTCTGGTCCCCAGGCGAGACGAACCGCGCCCAGTACCATGACGAGTCCATGAACGTGTCCATCGTATCGGTCTCGCGGCGCGCCTCGCCGCCGCACGAAGGGCAGCGCGTCCGGACGAACGACTCGGCGTGCTCGAGCGGGTTCCCCTCACGTCCCGTGAACGGGACGTCGAGCGGCAGCTCCACCGGCAGATCCTCCTCCGGGACCGGCACGAGCCCGCACGCCTCGCAGTAGATCATCGGAATCGGCGTCCCCCAGTACCGCTGGCGCGAGATCAGCCAGTCACGCAGCCGGTAGCGGACGCTTCCGGCTCCCAGCCCGCGCCGCTCGATCTCCTCGATGATCTTCTCGATCGCCTCCGGCACCGGAAGCCCGCTGATCGGCCCCGAGTCGGTCGAGACTCCCCCCTGGTTGTCGGAATACGCCTCGGTCATCGTTTCGGGGTCGAGCGTCCCGCCGGGAGGGTTCACCACCACGCGGATCGGAAGCCCGTACTGGCGGGCGAACTCGAAATCCCGCTGATCGTGCCCCGGGACCGCCATGATCGCGCCCGTCCCGTACTGCATCAGGACGAAGTTCCCGAGCCAGATCGGGATCTGTTCTCCGGTGAACGGATTGACGGCGTAGGAGCCGGTGAACCGCCCCTCCTTCCCCGCCTCCTGCCGCTCGAGGGCGCTCTGATTCCGCACCTCCTCGATCCAGGTCTCGATCGCCGGGCGATCGGGGGCGTTCGCGACGAGCCGTGGGACGTCGGGATGCTCCGGGGCAAGGACCAGGAACGTCGCGCCGTAGATCGTGTCGGGGCGGGTCGTGAATACGGTGAGGTCGTGTCCGAGGAGCGGGACGGGAAAGCGGACGTCGGCCCCGACCGACCGGCCGATCCAGTTCCGCTGCATCGTCCGGACTTTCTCCGGCCACTCCCGGAGCTGGTCGAGTCCGGCGTCGAGGCGGTCGGCGTAGGCCGTGATGCGGAGAAACCACTGCTCGAGATCGCGCTGCTCGACGACGGCGCCGCAGCGCTCACAGCGTCCCTCGACCACCTGCTCATTCGCGAGGACGGTACGGCAGCTCGGGCACCAGTTCACCGGCGCCCGGCCGCGGTAGGCCAGCCCCTTCTCGTAAAGCCGGAGGAAGAGCCACTGGTTCCAGCGGTAGTACGAGGGGTCGCACGAGGCGATCTCCTTCGACCAGTCGTAGAGGATGCCCCAGCGGCCGAACTGGCTCTTCATCCGGTCGATGTTGCCGAGGGTCCATTCGCGCGGATGAACCCCGCGCTTGATCGCGGCGTTCTCCGCCGGAAGACCGAAGGCATCCCAACCCATCGGGTTGAAGGCCGCGAGCCCGCGCATGCGGAGCCAGCGGTACAGCGCATCGCCGAGGATGTAGTTCCGGCCGTGCCCGACGTGGAGATCGCCCGAAGGGTAGGGGAACATGTTGAGCATGTAGTATTCACGTCCGGGGAGCGAGAGGTCGAGCTCGGCCACGCGCTCTTCGGCCCAGCGCTTCTGCCACTTCGGCTCGATTGTTTTCGGCTCGTACGATTCCATCGCGTGGGGTCCCGTCACGGGGAAATGCGCAAGTCTACCGATTTGATGGTGAAGGGGCCAGAGGCGGGTGGGACGGAGAGCGTCCATCATCCCAGGACGAAGGTCACCGGTCCGTCGTTCTCGAGGGTGACGAGCATCATCTCGCGGAAGTGGCCGGTGCGAACCGGGATGCCGGTGGCGCCGAGCTCGCCGACGAGCGTCTCGAACAGCTCTTTCGCGCGGCCGGGCTCTTCGGCAGCCTCGAAGCTCGGCCTGCGTCCCCGATCGATCGATCCCGCGAGGGTGAACTGCGAGACCGCGAGAATCTCGCCTCCGCTCTGGGCGAGGTCGAGGTTCATCTTCCCGGCGGGGTCGGCGAAGATCCGCAGATCGCGGAGCTTCCGGGCCGTGGCGCGGACGCCCGCCTCGTCGTCCCCCTTCACGACGGCCGCGAGGACGAGCATTCCGGGACCGATCGCGGCGACGGTGCGATCGGCGACGCGAACCGAGGCGGAACGGACGCGCTGGACGACGCATTTCATGCTCATCTACCTCTCGTGGAGCCCTGCTCTCCAATTTCCGGCATCGCACGCTCCGGAGCTCTGAAAAACCCGACCGATCGATTAGAATCTTCCAACCCCACGCCGGCATCGTCTCCGACGCCTCAGATGGGATTCTGGTCATTTTTTTCTTCGAATCGAACAAGGAGACGCGATGAGCATCAACAAAGTGATCCTGATCGGACGGCTCGGCCGTGATCCCGAGGTCCGATCGACTCCATCAGGAACGACCGTCGCGAAGTTCTCGCTCGCGACCGACGAGAGATTCACCGACCGCAACGGCGAAAAACAGGAGCGGACCGAGTGGCACAACATCGTCGCCTGGGCCCGGCTCGCCGAGATCTGCGGTCAATACCTCAGGAAGGGGAAGCTGGTCTACATCGAAGGCTCGCTCCGCACCGACTCGTGGGACGACAAGGAGACCGGGCAGAAGAAGTACCGCACCGAGATCGTCGCGAGAGAGATGAAAATGCTCGACCGCCGCGGCGACGACGCGGGTGGGGGGGCGTACGCCGAATCCTCCTCCCGTTCCTCGTCCGCGGCTCCCAGCGAGTCGGTGGAAGAGGACGAAGTCCCGTTCTAGAGACCACTCACCCTGCGGGACGTTGAAAGGGCGGGCCACCCGGCCCGCCCTCCACGGCGTGCGCCCTGCCG
>DATKCD010000056.1:0-3510 GCA_035544735.1 Thermoanaerobaculia bacterium | reverse complement strand
GATCGCCAACTACTACACCTCGACGCATCCCGCGTCCGTGTTCCGGCGGACGCTGACGATCCAGCGCGTCACGCCGGAGGAGCGGCTCATTCTCCGAACGACGATGCTCACCCGTTACCGGAACGGCGTGCGCAGCGACACCCCGATCGAGCCGTCCCAGATCCGCGCCGCGGCACGGGACCTGTTCGGCATCGAGCTGGACGATGCGCCGCTGCTGTTCGAGACGCTCGCACGGTAGCCGGCGGTGGCGGCGGGCGCGATCGGCCGCGATGGTGCCGAGCGTCGCCGGCGATGGCATCGAGTAGCCGGTCTTCGACCGGTGTATCCTCGCGCTCTCCCATGCGCTATGAGTCAGGGGCGATTCTGGGCCCGTACGAGATCATCGGCGCGATCGGCGCGGGTGGGATGGGGGAGGTGTATCGCGCCCGCGACGCGCGCCTGAAACGCGAGGTCGCCATCAAGGTGCTGCCGCGCGAGCTGTCGCGCGACCGCGAACGGCTGGAGCGGTTCGAGCGGGAGGCGCACAGCGCCTCCGCCCTCAATCACCGCAACATCGTCACCATCCACGACATCAGTTCCCGCGACGAAGAAGCCTTCCTGGTGATGGAGCTGATCCGGGGAGAGTCGCTGCGGGCGATTCTCGGCCGCGGTCCGCTCCCTCTCAAGAGACTGATCGCGGTCGCGACGGGAATCGCCGACGGTCTGGCCGCCGCGCACGCCGCGGGCATCGTCCACCGCGATCTCAAGCCGGAGAATGTCATGGTGACCAGCGACGGCACGCCGAAGATTCTCGACTTCGGTCTGGCCAAGCAGGCCGTGCCCGTCTCCGAGACGAGCTCCTCCACCGAGATGAAGGTCAGCCGCTCCGGCGTCGTCATGGGGACGGCGGCGTACATGTCGCCCGAGCAGGCGCGCGGCGAGCGCGTCGACTTTCGCACCGACCACTTCTCCCTCGGCATGATCCTCCAGGAGATGGCCACAGGACATCATCCCTTTGCGCGGCCGTCCGGCATCGAGACTCTCTCGGCGATCATCAACGACGAGCCGCCACCGCTCGGCGATGCGTTTCCAGAGCCGTTCTCGGCGATCGTAGAACGTTGCCTGGCGAAGAATCCCGCCGATCGATACGGCTCGACTTTCGATCTGGCGCACGACCTGCGCCGGCTGGGAATGCATTCCAATCGCCACGCCGCGCGTGACCGACCGGGTCCGCCGCGACGGCAGCGATGGGCGCTCGCGGCGGCGGTGGTGATCGCGGTGCTGCTGGTCGCCGCTGCGCTGAGCCTGCGGCGCGGATCTGGCCCACCGGCCGATTCGTTTCAGACGTCCATCGCCATCGCCGAGGTGGCCCATGTCATTCGTGGTGAGGTCGCTCTCCCCCTGGCGCTCTCGCCGAACGGCCGCTTTCTGGTGGTGGGAGGGATGGACGCCGACGGCCTTCCAGCTCTTTGGCTGCGCAATCTCAACTCAGGCGCCACCCGGCGGATCGCTCAGAACGCATTCTCCGTCGGATGGTCGGCGGACAGCTCGGCCATCGCCTTCTTCGCCGACGGCAAGCTCAAGACGGTACCGGCGGAGGGGGGACCGGCGCGCACGGTCTGCGACGCGAAACCGGAAAGCACCCCGTCGTGGCACGGCGACACCATTCTCTACGGGCAATATTCGACTGAGCCGGGGATCTATCGTGTCAGCGCGGCGGGTGGAAAGCCGGAGCGGATCGTGGCACCTGACACAAAGCATCTCGGGCTTCCCTGGTGGCCCTATTTCCTTCCCGACGGGGAACGCTTCCTCTACCTGACCCTGATGCAGCCGCCGGGCCAGGGGGATATCCAGCACGAGCTGCGCATCGGGTCACTCGACGGCTCCGAACCGCGTACGGTGTCGTCATCGATCCATTCACGCGCGGTCTATGCGAACGGACATCTCCTCTTCGTGCGAGAAGGCACCCTGCTCGCCCAGCCTTTTGATCCCGGCGGGGGAGAGCTCATCGGCCAGCCTTCGCCGCTGGTCGATGGGCTCCACTATTTTCGGAATACCGGGCTGGCGGCGTTCAGCGTCTCGCAGACGGGAGTGCTGGCCTGGCGGCTGGCGGCTCCCACGAGCCGCCTGGTATGGCTGGACCGCTCGGGGCTGGAGTCTGGCGAGGTCGCCAGAGGGCTGTTTCATCCCGACGGGCGACTGTCGCCGGAGGGCCAGCGTTACGCCGTCGGCGTGATCGATCCGAAGCTGGGGGTGTCAGACATCTGGGTCTATGAGCTCGCGCGGAACAGCAGCGAACGGGTAACGTTCCGGGTCCTCGACGAGAAGGCGCCGGTGTGGGCGCCGGACGGCCAGACGATCTATTACCGCAGCGACGGCGGGGGCGGCCCGCCCGACATCTTCCGCTGGAGCCCCGGTTCCGATGAAGGGAAGGTGTTCTACGGCGGGCCGAGCATCGAGGAGCCCGCCGATATCTCGCCCGACGGGCGATTCATGTTGTTCGTCGACCACCGGCAGATCGCCTTCGGCGACATCCACGTGTTGCCACTGCAGCCGCCCCTTGCTCCGCGAACGTTCGTTGCCACCCCCTTCAATGAGATGTCGCCGCGCTTTTCTCCCGACGGGCGGTTCGTCGCGTACCAGTCCGATCTGTCGGGGCGTCCGGAAGTCTACGTTCGTCCGTTCGACGGCCCGGCGGCGTCAACCCGCATCTCGATGAGCGGCGGGACGCGTCCGCGCTGGGGGCGCGATGGAAAGGAGCTCTTCTTTCTGGCACCCGCCGGCCGGCTGATGAGCGCGGCGATGAGCGGCGGCACCGCTGACGGCGCGCCGCGCCTCATCTTTCAGGCCGCCGACATCGTCGACTTCGATCCATCGCCCGACGGCTCCCGCTTCCTCGTCCAGCTCCAGGAACGAACTTCGGAGCCGCCGATACAACTCCTCACCAACTGGCCGGGGCGCCTGGCCAGGTAGCACCGGCACCTGCGGGCTAAGCCGATCCGCGTGCGATAGAGAAACCGCTGCGGCGCCTCCGCGCTCGTGCGCTGCAGGTACTCGATCTCGCTGAACCGGAGATCCCACCGCTGATGCAGCGCCGGATCCTGCGTGGCCTGCCACACTTCCTCGATGGAAGCCCGGATGAGCGACTCGACGAAGATCGGCATGGCCGATTATCGCGTGTTCCGCAGCATGGCCCGGAGATTGACAGCTGCCGGCGGAACCACGAGTATCATCCAGCCCGTCCGACCGAGCGACAAGGAGGAAGCCCCATGAAGTACGTGATCGAACGTGAGATTCCCAATGCAGGCAGTCTGACGGAGGAACAGTTGCGCGAGGTTTCGCTCCGGTCGCTGGCGGCCCTCGGCGAGCTCGGCCCCAGTATCCAGTGGCTGCACAGTTTCGTCACCGACGACAAGGTGTACTGCGTTTACATCGCCCCGGACGAGACCATCATCCGCAAGCATGCGGAAAAGGCAGGAATCCCCGCCAACCGCATTTCCGCCGTGCGCAGGCTTCTCGACCCGATCAACG
>DATKCD010000055.1:0-7730 GCA_035544735.1 Thermoanaerobaculia bacterium | reverse complement strand
ATAGCAGATGGCGAAGGGATCGGCGTCGTGAGCGAGGCGCGCCGACGCAGGCATAGCGGGGTCTATGCTGAGGAGGCGCAACGAAGCTCACGGCGTCGAGACCGAGCCAGGTGCTATTGATTCCGGCGTTACAGGACACTTAGTGGGGGCAGATCGCGGCCGGCGAGGTCAGCGGCGGATGGCGCCGAGGAGTTGCGGGGGGAAAGCGCGCAGCTCGAAGTACTCCTCCTCGAGGTCTTCGATCTGGAAGCGGTCGAGGCCGGAGTTCACGAGGAAGTCGCTGCGGAGCGTGGCGTCCTGCTCGTCGACGATCCGCGGCAGGAGCTGATTGATGTAGAACGCTTCGAGGCGGATCTTCGTGATGACGTCGTCGATGAGCTTCTCGTCGATCAGATCGCGCACCTCGATCAGATCGTGGTCGCGCGAGGCCTCGTCGGTGATCTCTCTGCGAAAGGTCTCCCGCCCCTCGGGGGTGTTGAGCTCGAGGTAGAAGCTCATCATGCGCCGGCGGGCGAGCCGGTAGAGCGCGAACCAGGCGCGCTCCTGTCGGTTGATCCGCTCGATCTCGTCCGAGACGTCCTGGATCGTCGCTTCGTTCTGATCGATCTGCATCAGTCCGAGCATGAGGGCGAACAGCTTGCGCCGGCCGTACGAGAGCGTGTACTCGTTCGCCACGACGGGATCGATGAACAGCGACTGGAAGAGCCCGCGGCGGAGCCCCTCGAACACGTGCATGTTGCCGAGGATCGAGCGAACCTGCTCGGGTGAGAGCTGGACGTCTTCCATGAACCCGAGGCGGTTGACCAGGGAGCTGGTGTGGTCGAACCGGTCGAACAGCGTCACCAGCTCGCTGAACGACGCCATGCGCTCGAAGTCGTCCTCGGTTCGCGCGGCCTCGTCGATCGAGCGTCCCGTCTCGAGCAGGATCTCTTCGAACGTCTGATCGCGGTTGCCGACCGCCTTCTGCTTGTTCTCGACGAGCGTCACCATGTCGGACGACGTCAGCCTGCGGGCGACGCCCTTTCCGAGAAGGAATCCCTCGAGGATCTCGCGCGTGGATGCGATGTACGGCGCCTCCTCGGCCACATCCACCGCGTCCGCCACCCCGTGGTCCTCCAGCACGATGTCCTCGAGCGTGTCGAAGATCGAGAGCGGGATGTCGTTGCGGAGCGAGAGCGTGCGCAGCCGCATCAGCCGCGCGCGCTCGGAAGGCCCGATGCGGGCTCCGCTCGCCGCCAGCACCCGCTTGTACTCGTCGATCAACTGCTGATTCTCGGGATGGTGATAGATCACGTCGATCTGGATCCGCTCCCGCTGATACGGGTCGATCCCGTTGCGCCTCTCCACCACCGCAGTCAAGTCGGCGAGCGAGCGCTGCCCCCGGTACGCCGACCGGCACGCTTCGTACAGCTCCTGATGCGTCCGGTGGACGAGCCGGATCACGAACAGAGTCGAGCTCGGCTCGCCGAGCAGCGCGTGGAGCTCGTGCGCGAGATCGAGAAAGCGCCCGCGACCCACCTTCTGCGACCGCTTCAGAAGCTTTCCGAGAGCCCGGATCGTCTTCTCCTGCCGCGATGCCACTCCGCGCGGTCCGGTCCGGTCGTCGATGAAGAAGAAGTGATTCGCCACGGCGTTCCCGTGGAAGAACAGATCCTCGTACGTTTCGAACCCCGTCGTGTGCGGCGTGAAGCGGATCTCCTTCGTGTCGGAGTCGTACATGCCGCCGAAGAGCACGAGCCGGTTCACGACTTCGTCGTTCAGCAGGTCCTGCACCGGGAAGTGTCCGCCGAACATGTACTCACTGAAGATCCCGCCGTTCCCCGAAAAGTACACGCCGTCGATCTGCAGGGCGACCTCCGAGGGGCCGCCGAAGTAGCGGACGATCCGTCCGCGGTGATCGTCGATCTGCTCGAAGAAGAACTTCCGGTCGAGGTTCGGCCCTCGAACGGTCGCGAAGTACTCGATCGTCTCGCTGATGAAACCGTGGTGCACGATCGCCTGAATCACCGGGATAGTCTAGAGCGTCTGGGGCGTCTGGGGCGTCTGGGGCGTCTGGAGCGTCTGGAGCGTCTGGAGCGTCTGGAGCGTCTAGAGCGTCTAGAGCGTCTAGAGCGTCTGGAGCGTCTGGAGCGTCTGGCGGGTCCGGGACGGCCTGGTCGTGAAGCCCAGTCAGCCTTCTTCTGGTTTCTGGCTTCCTTGCGGTGCTTTCATGTCCAGGACGCCCAGGACGCCCAGGACGCCCAAGACGCCCAAGACGCCCAAGACGCTCTAGACGCCCAAGACGCCCAAGACGCTCTAGACGCTCAAGACGCTCGAGACGCTCCGGTCGCCCTCGGGTGCGATTTCCGGTAGACCTCGATCAGGCGGGAATCGGTCAGGTGGGTGTACTTCTGCGTGGTCGAGAGGGAGACGTGCCCGAGGAGCTCCTGGATGGCGCGGAGGTCGGCGCCGGCGTTGAGCAGGTGGGTGGCGAATGAGTGCCTTAGGGTATGGGGAGAGGTGCCGGCGCGGAGCGCGGCATCGCGCACGTGGCCGGCGAGCAGTCTGCGGATGCTGCGGGTGGTGATGCGGGTCCCGCGATGGTTGACGAACAGAGGCTGTTCCTCGGCTTCGGCGTCGCCGACGATGGCGCGTCGCGCCTCGAGCCAGAGGCGGACGGCCTGCTCCGCCTTCCGGCCGAAGGGAACGATCCGCTCCCTCGATCCCTTGCCGCGGACCCGGAGAAGGCGGGGACGCAGCTCGACGTGATCGAGGTCGAGCCCGACGAGCTCGCTCACGCGGATTCCGGCGGCATAGAGGAGCTCGAGCCAGGCGCGATCGCGCAGACCCAGCGGCGAGCCGGCGTCGGGCTGTTCGAGCAGGATCGCGACGTCCGCCGGCTGGAGAACCGAAGGGAGATGCTTTTCGCGCTTTGGCGTCGCCACGCCTCGTGCCGGGTTCGCGTCGACGACGCCCTCCCGCACCAGAAACCGGAAGAACGTCCGGAGGGCCGAGAGGCGGCGCGCGATCGAAGAGCGGCTGATCCGGCGCCGCTGCTCGTGCGCGAGCCAGGACCGGATCGCCAAATGATCGATCGCGCTCGGATCGAGCAGATCGAAGGTGATGCTCAGGTAGTCGTTGCAGAGAAAGCCGAAGAAACCGCCGAGGTCGGCGCGATACGCCTCGATGGTGTGGATCGAGACGTTACGCTCGTACGTCAGATGATCCAGAAAATCGCCGATCTCGCTCTTCACGCCCTTTCCTCCGCCCCCGCCGGTCCCCTCCAGCATACGACGATCCCCTCGCCCCGGCGAGGATCCCTCACCACAGTGCCCGACACCGCACGCACGGCCGACGCGACGTCGCCTTTCATTCCGCCCCTTTGGTCTTGCCCGCCCAATTGCGGCGTGTTACGTTACGTCTCCCTTTTCGGAGGCTTCCCCCGCATGGCCGAAACGTCCCCCGAAACCCCGCTGAAGAAGACCCCTCTAAACGCCCTCGAGCGCGAGCTCGGGGGGAAGATGGTCGATTTCGGCGGATGGGACCTTCCGGTGCAGTTCTCCGGGATCCTGGAGGAGCATCAGGCCGTTCGCACGCGCGCCGGGCTGTTCGACGTCTCCCACATGGGCGAGGTCTTCGTCCGCGGGCGGCAGGCGACCGAGCTGCTGCAGAAGCTGACCTGCAACGACGTCTCGAAGCTCGAGGACGGCCGCTGCCAGTACAACGGGCTTCTCTATCCGACGGGGGGGTTCGTCGACGACATTCTGATCTACCGCAACGCTCCGGACGACTATCTGATCGTCGTCAACGCGGCGAACGCGGAGAAGGACTACGAATGGATCGCCGATTCTGCGAAGGGTCTCGAGGTGTTCGTCGAGAACCGGAGCGCGGATTTCGCGCAGCTCGCGCTGCAGGGCCCCGAGGCCGAAGGGATCCTGCAGCCGCTCACCGACCTCGATCCGGCCTCGATCCGGTACTACCGCTTCGCTCGCGGCCGGGTCGACGGGGTGGAGGCGATCGTCTCGCGCACCGGCTACACCGGCGAGGACGGGTTCGAGATCTACGTCGCTCCGGAAGAGGCGCCGCGTCTGTTCCGGCGGCTGCTCGAGGCGGGAAGCGAAGCAGGTCTGCTCCCCTGCGGGCTCGGCGCGCGCGACACGCTCCGGCTCGAGGCGAAGATGGCTCTCTACGGGAACGACATCGATCACACGACGACTCCGCTCGAAGCCGATCTCGGATCGATCGTGAAACTCGACAAGGGAGAGTTCTTCGGCAGGGACGTGCTGGTGCGGGAAAAGGCGGAGGGAGTCGCGCGGAAGCTGGTCGGATTCGAGATGGTGGACCGGGGGATCGCGCGGCACGGCTACCCGGCCGTGGATGGGAGCGAGGAGATCGGGGTCGTGACGAGCGGGACGCACTCGCCGACCCTCGGCAGGCCGATCGGCCTCGCGTACCTCCCGCCGGATCGGAGCGAGCCCGGCTCCGAGTTCACGATCCTGATCCGTGGCAGGGAGACGCGCGCGCGCGTGGTTCCCACACCTTTCTACAAGCGAGCCAGACACTGAGAGGAGACGCCCGTATGGAGCCTCGTGAGAACCGGTACGCCCGAAGCCACGAATACGTTCACCTCGACGACGACGTGGCGATCGTGGGAATCACCAACTACGCGCAGAAGGAGCTCGGCGACGTCGTCTTCGTCGAGCTGCCCCAGGTCGGAACGACGCTCGAGGCCGGCGACGAGCTCGGAAGCATCGAGTCAGTCAAGGCGGTGTCGGAGCTCTTCGCGCCGCTCTCCGGCGAGGTGATCGAGGTCAACGAGGTGCTCGCCGACAAGCCGGACCTCGTGAACTCGGATCCCTACGGCGATGGGTGGATGATCAAAGTGAGGATCAGCGACCCCTCCGAGCTCGATCAGCTGATGACGGTCAAGGATTACGAGGACTACATCAAGAGCGAGAGCTGAGCCGGGAACCGCACGCCGGCTCCCGATTGATGCCATGATGACCGGAGAGATTCGACCGCGCCCATGACCGCACCGATGCGCTACATCCCCAACGCCGCCGAGGACGTCCGCGAGATGCTCGAGACCATCGGCGTCGACTCGATCGAACGGCTCTTCGAATCGATCCCGGCGTCGGTCCGGCTCGGTAGGAACCTCGACCTTCCCGGCCCCTGGTCCGAGATCGAGGCGCGCCGCTGGTTCTCCGAGCTCGGCGCGAAGAACCTCTCGATCGATCGCACGCTCTCGTTCATCGGCGCCGGCGTCTATCCGCACTACCAGCCGGCCGTCGTCGACCAGCTTCTGCTCCGCGGCGAGTTCCTGACCTCGTATACGCCGTACCAGCCGGAGGTATCGCAGGGGACGCTGCAGGCGATCTTCGAGTACCAGACGCACCAGTGCCTGCTGACCGGTCTGGACGTGGCGAACGCGTCTCTGTACGACGGCTCGACGGCGCTCGCGGAGGCGGTGTTGCTCGCCGACCGGTTGGCGAAGAACCGGACGCGTCTCGTCCTCGCCGGATCGATCCATCCGCAGTATCGCGAGACGGTGCGCACCTACACCCGGAACCTCGGATTCGAGATCGTGGAAGTCGGTTGGGACGAGGACGGGCGCATCGATCTCGCCGCGCTGCGCGAAGCAGTGAACGATCGGACGTTCGCGGTCGCGGTGCAGTCGCCGAATTTCTTCGGCGTGATCGAGGACTACGACGCGATCGCCGGGGCGACGGCGGCATCCGGGGCGTCCCGGATCGCCGTGATCGCCGAGGCGAGCTCGCTCGGGATCCTCGCCCCGCCGGGCGAGCACGGGTTCGAGATCGCCGTCGGCGAAGGACAGGCCTGGGGTATCCCGCCGCAGTTCGGCGGGCCCTACGTCGGATTCATGGTCGTCCGCGACGCGCTCAAGCGCCACATGCCGGGGCGCCTCGCGGGCGAAACGGTCGACCTCGACGGCCGGAGGGCCTGGGTCCTGACCCTGGCCACCCGGGAGCAGCACATCCGCCGCGAGAAGGCGACCTCGAACATCTGCACCAACCAGGCGTTGATCGCCCTCGCCGCCAACATGTACATGTCTCTGATGGGAAAGGCGGGTCTCCGCGAGGTCGCGACTCAGTGTCTGCGGAAGACCCATTATCTGCGCGAGCGCCTGGAGGCGACGGGGAAGGTGACCTTTCCGTTCCGCGGCCCGGTGTACGACGAGTTCGCGTTTCGAACGGCCCTGCCGGCGACCGAGCTGCTCGCGCGTCTCGAGAAGGACGGAATCGTGGGCGGGGTCGCGCTCGGGCGGTGGTATCCCGAGCTTTCCCGCGACGTGCTCGCCGCGGTGACCGAGCTCCACACCCGCCGGCAGCTCGACCGCTTCGCCGACGCGGTCGGCCGCCTGGCCTGAACGGAAAAGCAGCCATGACCGTGGAAACGATGTCGACTCCTCCTCAGGCCCGGGCTCAGGTGCGCCAGGGCCGCACGCGCCTGATCTTCGAGCAGAGCCGGGTCGGCCGCCGCGGCTACCGCCTCCCCGAGCTCGACGTCCCCGAACAGGAGCTCGAGTCGCTCCTTCCCGCTGCGCTGATGCGCGGCCCGGTCGAGGGGGAGTGCGAGGTCTCCGAGGTGGACGTGGTTCGGCACTTCACGCGGCTCTCGCAGCTCAACGTCTCCATCGATGCCGGCCTCTATCCTCTCGGCTCCTGCACGATGAAGCACAATCCCCGGCTCAACGAGGAGATCGCACGCACGCCCGGTCTGGCCTGGACCCACCCGATGCAGCCCGACCATCAGGTGCAGGGCGCGCTCGAGCTCATCTGGACGCTCGAGCAGAGCCTCAGGGAGATCTTCGGGATGCCGCGCGTGACCCTCCAGCCGGTCGCCGGCGCCCACGGAGAGCTCACCGGCATCCTGATGGTGCATGCCGCCCTCGCGAAACAGGGGAATCCCCGCAGGTTCATTCTGATCCCCGATTCGGCGCACGGCACCAATCCCGCCTCGGCTGCCTTCGCCGGATATCAGGTCCGGCAGATCAAGTCGAACGCGCGCGGCACCGTCGACCTCGACCTGCTCGAGAAGGAAGTCACCGACGAGGTCGCCGCTCTCATGATCACGGTCCCCAACACCCTCGGCGTGTTCGAGGATCGGATCGTCGACATCGCGAAGGTCCTCCACGACAAGGGGGCCTATCTGTACTGCGACGGCGCGAACCTGAATGCGTTCGTCGGAGTGGCGCGGCCGGGCGACATGGGGATCGACGTTCTTCACTCGAACCTCCACAAGACCTTCTCGACCCCTCACGGGGGGGGAGGGCCCGGCGCGGGTCCCGTCGGGGTGTCGGAGAGCCTGGTTCCGTTCCTCCCGACGCCTACGGTCGAGCGGGACGAGAAGGGGCGGTTCCGTCTGGACCACGACCACCCCGAGTCGATCGGCCGGGTTCGGGCGTGGAACGGCAACTTCGGCGTTCTGGTCCGCGCGCTGACCTACATCCGGTCGATGGGGCCGGAGGGAATCCGGCGGATCGCCGAGATCGCCGTGCTGAACGCCAACTACGTCCGGGCGCGGCTTCGGGAGTCGTATCACCTCCCGTACGACGCTCCGTCGATGCACGAGGTGGTGTTCAGCGACAAGTGGCAGAGCGCGAACGAGGTCCACACGCTGGACATCGCGAAGCGGCTGATGGACTACGGGTTCCACCCTCCGACGATCTATTTCCCTCTGATCGTTCCGGGCGCGCTGATGATCGAGCCGACCGAATCGGAGCCGAAGGA
>DATKCD010000054.1:0-22458 GCA_035544735.1 Thermoanaerobaculia bacterium | reverse complement strand
CCGCGACCTCGAGCGGGGGGACCGGGTCGCGGTCGATCTGGTGTCGGCGCGCGGAGCGCTGAGGGCGCGGAGCGTCCGGGTGCTCGAGAGCGTGTCGCATCGCGGCGGTTACGGGCTCGACGGGCGGCGTGGCACGCTGCTCGAGGGTCGGATCGTCGGCATCGACGCGCGTCGCGACCGGCTCGTGGTCAGAGGCGATCGCGGCCGCCCGATCACGGTCGATGGACGCCGGCTCGACAGGAGCCACGGCCGGGCATGGGCCCGCGGGCTGCGGGTGGGCGAGCCCGTCCGGATCCATGGAAGCTTCAACCGGCGCGGAGTCTTCGTCGCCGAATGGCTCGGCGCCGACCGGCGCCACGACGGCGGCAGGGGCCGCCGCCGGTAAGTCCTGTTCGGATCACCCGCCCGTGGCCGGGGATGACATCCCCGGCCACCCCCGGCCACAGGGAAAATCGCCTGCGCCCAGCCTGCCGGACGCGGTGGCCCTCTCTCTGCTGCTTTTTGCGTTCTGTTGCCAGAGAGTCCACGAGACTGCTCAGAAAACACAGGGCGAAATGCAGAATGCAGAGTGCAGAATGAAGAATCCAGAAATGGCCGTTGGCTGGATTCGCGTACGGTAACCAGGCCACCCGCCCTTTTTGGATTCTGCATTCTGCATTCTGCATTCGCTCCACGTCATGTGGACCCGCGGGCGAGAGCTCGAGCGATGCGCGACCCCCGTCCGCCGGGGATGCCCTGTGGCCGGGGATGAACTCCCCGGCCACAGGGACTTACCGGCGGCGGCCCCTGCCGCGGTCGTGGCGCCGGTCGGCGCCGAGCCATTCGGCGACGAAGACTCCGCGCCGGTTGAAGCTTCCATGGATCCGGACGGGCTCGCCCACCCGCAGGCCGCGGGCCCAGGCGCGGCCGTGGCTCCTGTCGAGACGGCGTCCATCGACCGTGATCGGGCGGCCGCGATCGCCCCTGACCACGATCCGGTCGCGACGCGGGTCGAGGCCGACGATCCGACCCTCGAGCAGCGTGCCGCGCCGCCCGTCGAGCCCGTAACCGCCGCGATGCGACACGCTCTCGAGCACCCGGACGCTCCGCGCCCTCAGCGCTCCGCGCGCCGACACCAGATCGACCGCGACCCGGTCCCCCCGCTCGAGGTCGCGGATCCGATACCGCCGTTCTCCGTAATACGCCGGGACGCCCCCCTTCGCCTGCACGTGCACGGTGCGACGGCCGGTTCGCAGCACGAAACTGTCGCCGCTCGGATCGACCGACACGACCACCCCTTCCAGATCGGCGGCTGTGCGTCGTGCCTCGACGGCGACCTCGCTCCCGACCGTCCTCCAGCCGAGACGATCATCCGCGAACGCGGACATCGAGGCGAGAACGGCAATGACGGGCGCGAGAAGCAGAACTCTCTGAATCCGTTGATGTTGCTTCATCGATGGTCTCCCTTGAATCGCTGCATGATCCCGGGAGGAGCGCAATCGACGGGCCAGCGGACGCGGCAGAAAGGGAGCCGGAACCGTTCACTCTTTCTGCCGCCAGCACTCCCTCCCCGGCAGGCAGCTCCGGGGATGCACCGGCGCCTCGTCCGGGCCGGCCGGCCCCGAGGTCGCGAGACACCAGTACGAAGCGGCGGCGTTCTCGCCCGCTTCCCACGGCACGAGCTCTCCTCCGATCACGGCGCCGAACGTGCTCTTCGTCCGGAGACGCCGGCAGACCTCGGGGAGGGCTCGCGGATCGATCTCGACGACCTTCATGGCTGGCGGGCGGCCACGAGGAGGGTCCTCGCCACGACCGTTCGGTAGAGAGGGACCTTGTATCCGTTCTTCGAGAGCGGCGTGGCTCCATCGAGCGCGAGGCGCGCGGCCTCGGCCGCCGTGGCCTCGCTCAGGAGCTTCCCGCGAAGATAAGCTTCCGCGGCGCGGGCGCGGCGCGGAACGGGAGCGGCCGCCCCGAGAATGATCGAAGCGCGGCGGAGGGCGGGTCCGTCCATCTCGAGCACGGCGGCGGCATCGGCGATCGGCCAGTCGAACGACTCCTTCTCACCCTGCTTGAGGTAGGCGGCTCTGCTGCCCGAGGCGGGAGCGGGAACACGGATCGCGACGATGAGCTCGTCGGCGGCGAGAGAGTGTTCTCGGGTGACCTGGTCGCGAGGGTGAACGAAGAACGACTCGAGCGGGGTCTGGCGCGACCCGCGGGAGCCGGCGATCTCGAGAACGGCGCCGTACGCGATGAGCGGGACGGCCGCAGCCGAGGGGTGGACGATCGCGCAGAGGTCGTTGTCGAAGATCGCGTGGTACTGGTTCTCCCCGGCGATCGCAGGGCAGTGATCTCCTCCCTTCCTGAGGCAGTCGAAGGCCTCGGAGCGGAAGTACCAGCATCGCGGGCGCTGCAGCAGGTTTCCGCCGACGGTCGCCATGTTGCGGATCTGCGGGGTGGCTGCCTTGTCGGCGGCCTGGGCGAGCGCTCTCCACCGGCTCCGGACCTCGGCGGAGTCGCCGATTCGCGCCAAAGTCGCGAGCGGTCCGAGGCGGAGCCCGTCCCGGTCCGACTCGATCCGATCGAGTCCGGGAATCGCGGCGAGGCTCACCACTCTCGCGGGACGATCGAGCCCTTCCTTCATCCGATCGAGCAGATCGACTCCGCCGGCCTTCGCGACGCCTCCGCGGGCGAGATGATCGAGCGCTTCGTCGAGGGTGGAGGGCGCGACCCATTCGAAACGATTCATGCGCGCCTCCCTTCCAGAGCGGCGAGCACCCTCGCCGGCGTCATCGGAAGCTCGCGGATGCGGACGCCGATGGCGTTGTAGACGGCGTTCGCGACGGCGGCTGCCGTCGGGATCGTCGCCGGCTCACCGATTCCGAGCGCATCGGTCGAGCTCACCCCCGAGTACTCCTCGAGCACGACGATCTCGATCGGCGGGGTCTCGCGGGACCCGGCGATCTTGTACTGCTCGAGATTCGGATTGACCATGATGCCGCTGTTCGAATCGAGCAGCCGCTGTTCGTAGAGCGCGTACGAGATCCCCTGGATGATGCCGCCGTTGATCTGGCTCTCGAGCGAGAGGAGGTTCATCGGCCGGCCGCAGTCGTGAACCGCGAGCATGCGCTCGACGCGGATGACCCCGGTGCCGGTGTCGACCGAGACCTCGGCGAACTGCACGCCGCCGAGGGTGCCGATGCCGACGCGCGTGCCGCCGCCGGGAAAGCGGAACCCGCCGTAATCTTCCGAGCGGCTCGCCCGTCCGGAGACCTCGCGCGTCCGCATCGCCCTCGCCGCCTCCGCGAAGCTCATCTCGCGCGGCTTCTCGCCGGCGACGCGCACTCTCCCTCCCGACCATTCGATCGCCTCCTCGCCGACGCCGAGCGCGCCCGCCAGACGTTCGATCATCCTCGTCCTGGCATCCCACGCCGCGTTTCGCACCGCAGGGGTGATCGAGCCGGTCGTCATGCTGCCGCCGGACTGAGGACCGGGAGGAAACGCCGTGTCTCCGATGTGCACGCGGACGTCCGCCGGCTCGATCCCGAGCTCCTCCGCGACGACCTGCGCGAGGATGGTACGGATCCCCGTCCCGATGTCCTGTACGGCGCTCCGCACTTCGACCGAGCCGTCCCCGAGGATGCGAACCTCCGCGGCGGAGTCCATGGCGACGAGCCGGTACCAGACCGATTGCGCGACGCCGACGCCCCGTTTGATCGCGCCGGGCGAGGCTCCCGGCGCGGCGCGGCGCGACCACCCGAACTTCTCCGCGCCGATGCGACGCTCCGCCCGACGGGCGGAATTCGCGTCGTTGAGGTCGCGCAGCGCCAGCGGATCCATCCCGAGCCGTTCCGCCAGCTCGTCGATCGACTGCTCGAGCGCGAAGCATCCCTGCGGATGCCCCGGCGCGCGGAACGCCGCCGCCGGCCCTGCGTTGGTGAATACGTCCCACTCCTCGGTCCGGATGTTCGGAACCTCGTACATGTTCTGCGCGGGCCCCGCCGCCCCCGCCCCCGTCCCGACTCCGGCCGTTCCCCACGACTGAAGATGGATGGCGGTGATCGTTCCGTCGCGCTTTCCTCCGATCCGGAGCTTCTGGCGGGAGCTCGGCCGGTTGCCGACCGACAGATGCTCGTCGCGCCGGTCGAGCATCAGCCGGACGGGCGCTCCCGCTTTCTTCGAGAGATGCGTCGCCACGACGCCGTAATTTCCGGCGCCGAACTTCGCGCCGAACCCGCCCCCCATGTACTCGGTCACGACGCGGACGCCGCTGAGCGGCAGATCGAAGATCTCCGCCAGCTCGTCGCGCACCCCCATCGTCCCCTGCGTCGAAGCCCAGACTGTCAGCCCCTCCGCGGTCCAGTCGGCCACGACTCCGTGAGTCTCCATCGCGCTGTGCGTCTGGACCTGCGTGCGGAACTCCCCTTCCACGACCAGGTCCGCTTCGTCGAATCCCCTCCGAACGTCCCCCTTCGGTCGCGGTCCCTCTCCGCCGACCGCCGGGCCGCGGACGTTTCCCTCCTGCGGCACTCCGGCGGGGCCTCCGCCCCCTCCGGCGGTCCCCGCTTGATCGGCCGGACCGGGGAAGACGAGCGGCGCACCCGGACGGCGCGCGAGATCCTCGTCGACCACGAACGGGAGCACCTCGTACTCGATCTCGACGAGCTTCGCCGCTTCGTCGGCGATCGCCTGCGAGACGGCGGCGACGGCGGCGACGGGCTGACCCGCGTAGCGGATGATCGGCCAGCGGCTCGGGGCTTCCCCTGACGGGTCGCGGAGCACGGCGCTGCCGAGCAGGTGCTCGATCACGTGGACGGCACGGACTCCGGGCAGCGCCGCGGCGGCGCGGACCTCGACCGAGCGGATCCTCGCATGAGGATGGGGCGAGCCGATCATCCGCGCGTGGAGCATCCCGGGGAGCCGGACGTCGGCGGTGTAGCGCGCCGCACCGGTGACCTTGGCGCGGCCGTCGAGGCGCGGCACCTTCCGGCCGACGACGCGGAGCTCGGAGTTCGGAGGGAGCGGAGGTGGCTCGGACCGAGGGACTTCACGCTCGATTCCTTCGATCGATCCGGCGAGCCCGCGCGGGACGGTGATCTTCTTCTTCTCGTCCGCCATCACGACTCCCTCATCCGCTTCGCCGCGGCGAGCGTCGCCTCGAACACCTTCGGGTAGGTACCGCACCGGCAGAGATTCCCGCTCGTCGCGGTCCGGACTTCGTCGAGGGTCGGGCTGGGGTTGCGGTCGACGAGGGCGGCACAGCTCATCACCATGCCCGGCGTGCAGAAGCCGCACTGGAGGGCATCGCGCTCGATGAAGGCCTGCTGGACGGGATGAAGCTCGTCGCCGGAGGCGAGACCTTCGATCGTGGTGACGCGCCGCTCGCCGACCTCGATCGCCAGCGTCATGCACGAGCAGACGGGCGTCCCGTCGAGCATCACCGTGCAGGCCGAACAGGCTCCGCGGTCGCACGACACCTTGGTCCCGGTCAGACCGAGCTCGTCGCGCAGCGCCTCGGCCAGGGTGGCCCGCGGCTCGAGCTCGAGCTCGCGTCGCTCGCCGTTGACGATGAGGGCGATCGCGACCGGACCCGGGCCCGCCACCCCACCCTCCCTCGCCCCCCGGGCGGCCTGCTGGGTGGCTTCGAGCGAAGACTGCAGCAGCGTCGCCCCCGCCGCCGACAGGCCGGCGCCCTTCAGGAACCCCCGCCGCGACACACCCGACGAACCGGAGGAACGAGATTTCGACATCGATCACCTCGGATCGGTGGATTCGGAGACCGAGTATATCGCGGGCACGCGCGCCGGCGCGCCCAGTGGACAGTAACGACGCCGATCCCTATCGCACGCCTCCGGCGTGCATGTCATGGCGCGCCTCGCCTCCGGCGTGCATCTCATCGCGCGCCTCGCGTGAGGCGTGCACGTCATCGTCATCCCCGTCGCCGGAGGCGACGCAGAGGGTAGCCGGTGATTGCGTGCGCCTTCGGAACCGCCCGCCCCGCGTCAACCGTGCCACATCCCGCATCCCACCGCTCCACGCCATCCGTCTGCGCACGCCACCACCGGACCCGGGGCGCACAAATGAAATCCGTCCTTCCATTCACGCGCGCACCCGTAGGGGTGCCGGAGACAGTCGCGTATCCGCGATCGCGCCGGTTGCGCAACCACCGCCTACCTTAGCCATCTGCCATCGATTCCGGCGTTACGGGACAGCAGCCCCTGCCAGCTCTCGAACAACATCGACTCGAATCCTCGCGGGGCATGGAGCGAATCAGAACAGGGCCGGCTCCTGGTAGGTGCCGAAGACCTCGCGAAGCGCGTCGGAGATCTCGCCGACGGTCGCGTACGCCTTCACGCAGTCGAGGATCCGCGGCATCGTGTTGGTCTCGGGATTCTTCGCGGCTTCGCGGAGTGCGGCGAGAGTGCCGGAGACGAGCTCCTGATTCCGCTCGCGGCGAACCTTCTCGAGCAGTGCGAGCTGTTCGCCGGTGACCGACTCGTCGATGTAGAGGATCTCGTGCGGATCCTCGGTCTCCATCCGGAACTGGTTGACGCCGACGACGGTCTTCTCGCCCGACTCGAGGGCGCGCTGGAACTGGTAAGAGGCATCCCAGATCTCGCGCTGGGGAAATCCGGCCTCGATCGCCTCGATCATCCCGCCGAACTGGTCGATGCGCTCGAAGTAGTCCCAGCAGCCCTTCTCCATCCGGTTGGTGAGCTCTTCGACGAAGAAGGAGCCGCCGAGGGGGTCGACCGAGTTCGCGGTGCCGGACTCGTGGGCGATGATCTGCTGAGTGCGGAGGGCGATGCGGGCGCTCTTCTCGGTCGGAAGGGCGAGGGTCTCGTCGAGCGAGTTGGTGTGGAGCGAGTTGGTGCCGCCGAGGACGGCGGCGAGCGCCTGGATGGTGACGCGGACGATGTTGTTGTAGGGCTGCTGCGCGGTCAGCGACACGCCGGCGGTCTGGGTGTGGAACCGCAGCATCCACGAGCGCGGATCGCGGGCGCCGAAGCGCTCGCGCATGACCCTGGCCCAGATGCGGCGCGCCGCGCGGAACTTCGCGACCTCCTCGAACAGGTCGTTGTGCGAGTTGAAGAAGAACGACAGCCGCGGCGCGAACTCGTCGACGTCGAGGCCCGCACGCACGCCGTACTCGACGTACTCCACACCGTCCCGAAGCGTGAACGCCAGCTCCTGCAGAGCCGTCGACCCCGCCTCGCGGATGTGATAGCCGGAGATCGAGATCGTGTTGTACTTCGGAACGTTCTCCCTGCAGTACCTGAAGATGTCGGTGATCAGCCGCATCGACGGCCGCGGCGGAAAGATGTACTCCTTCTGCGCGATGTACTCCTTCAGGATGTCGTTCTGGAGCGTGCCCGAGATCTTCGTCCAGTCGGCGCCCTGTTTCTCGGCCACCGCCAGGTACATCGCCAGCAGGATCGGCGAGGTCGAGTTGATCGTCATCGAGACCGAAACGTCCTCGAGGTTGATCCCGTCGAACATCGTCTCCATGTCCGCCAGCGAGTCGACCGCGACGCCGCACTTGCCGACCTCTCCCCTGCTGTACTCGTGATCCGAGTCGTAGCCGTAGAGTGTCGGCAGATGGAACGCGACCGACAGCCCCGTCTGCCCCTGCGAGAGCAGGTAGCGGAACCGCTCGTTGGTCTGCTTCGCCGTGCCGAACCCGGCGAACTGCCGCATCGTCCAGAGCTTGCCGCGGTACCCCGTCGGATGGATCCCGCGCGTGTAGGGAAATTCTCCCGGCAGCCCGAGGTCGCGCGCATAGTCGAGATCGGCGACCGAGTGCGGCGTCGCGAGAGGAGTCGTCTCCAGGCTCGAGACCGTCGTGAAGTCCTTCTTCCAGGAGCCGTGGCGCTTCTGTACCGGGTCGAGCGTCTCGCGCTTCCACCGCTCCTGTTCGGCGCCGATCTGCTCGAGCGCCCGGTCGGAGAACAGCGGAAGCTGGCGCGGCTCCCCGGCGGCCGGCACCGCCGCCGCGCGCTTCTTCCCGCTCTCGACCTCGATCGGATTCCGGCTCATCGCATCTCCACGCTCTCGGCCCGTTCGAATCGCGGCGCGCTCTGAGCGCTCCTCGCGCCGCCGCCTCGGGCCGTGTCACTCTACCGAATCGCTCCCCGCGGGAACAATCCCGCCTCCGCCCCCTCCCATGCAGGGATCGCGCTCCCCTTCCCGGGAAGCAACGGACCGCCCCGCTCCCCTATTCTCCCGAGCGTTTCCCGGGACCCTGCGTTCCGACGAGCCTCACGCGGACGGCTACAATGCCGTGATCCCGGGCGAGGCGATGGGCGGAAATCTCACACCACCCGCGGCAGCGGACCGGAGCGTCACCGCACGGCGCTCCTGGCCGTTTCTGCTCGCGACCGCCCTTTTCGTCGCCATCCGCCTTCCTCTTCTTCTTCCCTCGGGGCTCTTCCAGGGATGGCACAGCGACGCGGCGATCTTCGGTCTGATGGGCAAGCGGATGCTCGAGGGTGAGATCTCCCTCTTCTTCTGGGGCCAGAACTACATGGGTCCCCTGACCTCGGCGATCGTCGCGGCGTGGGCCCTGCTGCTGCGGCCGGTCGTCGACTCTCCGACCGTCTGGCCGCTCGCGCTCCGACTCGCGACGATGAGCGCGGTCTGGGGCGGGATCGCGTTGATCCGGGCGGGGGCGCGATGGCACGTCCCGGCAGCCGCGGAGCTGCTCGCGCTGCTGCTCGCCATCGGCCCTCCCCTGCTCTACCGGAGCTCGCTCGTCACGCTCGGACCGGAGATGGTTCTGCTCGCCGGCGGGCTGCTCTTCTGGATGGCTGCCAGACACCTGGCGGCCCCGAACGGCGCGGGGATGCTCGACGGCACTCGGGGGCGATTTCTTTTCGGGCTCGCCGCCGGGATCGGGTGGTGGATGAACCAGGGCATCGTCTTCTTTCTCATCGGAATCGGATGCGTCGTCATTGGGAGAACGGAAGGGTGGGCCCGCTTCCGAGGGGGAATCCGCCTGCGGGATCGCCTGCTGTTCCGCGGCGAGGCTCTCGGCTGGCCGCCGCTCTCGCCGGCCGCGCGAGCCGGATTGATCCTGCTCGAGTCGATTCCTCTCGGGCTCCTCGCGCTCTATCTGCTGCACAATCTGGTCACTCCTGCGGTCCGGCCGCTGTTCCACGCCCATCCGATCGCGGAGCCGCTCGCGATGCTGGGGCTGATTCACCTTGCCGCCGCCTTCGTGCAGCGGGAGAGCTGGACGCGGCCGCGAGCGGCGGGCCTGCGGCGGATCGCCGCGCATCTCGCGCCGTACGCGGCGGGGTTCCTTCTCGGCTGGGCTCCGGTGTGGCTCGGGGCGATCGCAGGGTGGTACCCGAAGGCCGAGACGTTCGAGATCCGGATCAACCGTCCGTCGGACGTCCTCGCCTCGGCGCGGCGGCTCGCGACCGGGCTTTCCCCCGACTGGCTGGGGCTCGGGCGGGGAGCCATCGGAGTCGCGGCGCTCGGCTCGATCGTCCTCGTGACCTGCCGGCTCGGATGGCGCCATCGCGTCGAGCTCGGCCGGCTGATCCGGCTCGAGCCGCACCGCTACGGAATCGTCGGACTCGCCGCGGCGACCGCCGGCGCGAACGTCGCCTACTATCTCGTGACTCAGTCCCACGAACGGACGATTCACTACCTGATGGCGAGCGTTCCGATGCTGGCGCTGCTGTTCTCGATGGGGATCGCCGAGCTGTGGGCCACGATGCGAACGGCGGGCGGCAGGGTCGCGGCGGCTCTCGCCTTCACCGTGCTCGTCGCCTCGATGGCGACCGGAGCGATGCGGCTCAATGCCGCTCTGCTCGCCGAGCCGGATCCTCGCGCGATCATCCGCGAGATCGAGCGTCGCGGCTACAGCGTCTGCTACGCCGAGACGGGGGTCGCCTACGAGCTGCAGTACCTCAGTGGAGAATCGGTCCGGATGATCGTGTGGAAGTCGATGGTCCGGAATCCGGCCGAGGCGGAACGGCTCAGGGCGGCGCCCGGGCCGAAGTGCGTGGTCGGAAGCGACGGCACGGTCACCGAGCTCGAGGAGTGATTCCGCTGGCCGGCGTCGCCGCGCTATGGCTGCTTCTTCGCGACGAGGAGCAGCCCCGGACCGAACGGGATGAATCCGAACAGGCGGTCGATCGAGAACGCCGTCCGGACCAGCCGCACGAGCGCCCGAGACCTTCCCGCACTCGCCACCGAGCGGAGAGCGGCATCCTCGTCCGGCTTCCGCCGCGCGCGACGCCGGTTCATCGGCAACAGAAAGAGGGTGTCGTAGGTCAGCACGACGGGAAATCCCCAGAAGCGCGCCTTCTCGACGCGAAACCGGGCGCGCTCGAACAGAGCCCGGAGATCGCGGCGCGAATAGCGTCTCCGATGCTCGTAGTAATCGTCGGAAGCGGTCCAGAGCGCCCGGAGCGCCGGCACGGTGACCACGCAGCGCCCCTCGGGGCGCATCACTCGCCCGATCTCCGCGACCGCCGAGACGTCGTCGTCGAGATGCTCGAGTGTCTCGCCGGAAGTGACGCCGTCGAACGAGGCGGTGCGGAAAGGAAGTCGCGTCAGGTCCCCCACCACTGACGGAACGCCCGCGACGCGGGTCGCATGGAGCGCGGCTGCGAAGGCGCCGTCGACGCCGAATACCAGGTGCCCATCCCTTCGCATCCGGGCGGCGAGCTGCCCGAGCCCCACTGCGGCTTCGAGCACCCGCGCCCCCGGCGGCAGCTTCGCTGTCTCCCGGAGGATCAGCGCCAGCCGATGCTCGTGCCGCGGCCCGAACATCTCCGGCTGGGTGCCCCACGCGTGGGTGCCCTCCTGCGGAGAGCTCACGGCGAGCCCGACGGCGCATTCAGCGCGAGCAGCATCTCGCGCACCGCCGTCTCCGCCTGGCTCAGCGCCTCCGGGATCCGGTCGGGATCCTTCCCGCCGGCCTGAGCGAGGTCGGCCTTCCCCCCTCCCTTCCCTCCGACGATCGGGGCGAGCTTCCGGATCAGCGCGTTCGCGGGCACCCGTTCGAGAACGTCGCTGGTGACCGCGGCGAGAAGGGTCGCCTTGCCGTCGGTCTCGCTGCCGATGAGGACGACTCCGCTGCGGACCTTCCGGCGAAGCGCGTCCGCCAGGTTGCGCAGGTCTCCCCCCGAGACGTCGCGAACGTGCCGGGTGAGCAGGCGAATGCCGTCGATCTCGACCGGCTTCTCCTCATCGGCCGCGGCGGGTCCGCCGGCCGAGGCGAGCCGGACGCGGAGCTGCCGCAGCTCCTTCTCGAGCTGGCGCTGTCGGTCCTGGAGGGAGCGCACCACACCGGGGAGCTCGGCGACGGGAGCGTTGAGCTGGGACTGGAGCTCCCGGGCGCTCGAATCGAGCGCCTGCATCCACGACAGCGCTCCGCGGCCGGTCAGCGCTTCCATCCGCCGCACGCCCGAGGCGAGAGAGCGCTCCGAGACGATCTTGAACACGCCGATGTCGCCGGTCCGGTTCACGTGGCACCCGCCGCAGAACTCGCTCGAGAAGCCTCCGGCGCTCACCACGCGCACCATCTCTCCGTACTTTTCGCCGAACATCGACACCGCCCCGCTGCTCCGCGCCTCGCTGATCGGCATGATCCGCTTGCTCACCTCGAGATTCTCGCGGATGCGGTCGTTGACCATCTCCTCGATCCTGCGGGTCTCCTCTTCGGTCAGAGGACGGTTCCAGGTGTAATCGAATCGGAGCCGGTCGGGCGCGACCAGCGAGCCGGCCTGCTGAACCGTTTCCCCGAGGATCTCCTTGAGGGCTTTGTGGAGCAGATGGGTGGCGGTGTGATTCGCCGTCGTGTCGAGGCGGACCTGGCCGGGGACGCTGGAACGGACGCTCGTGCCGACGCGCAGGGTGCCCGAGCCGACGCGGACCGCCGAGACGATCAGCTCCCCGACCGGCTTCTGCGTATCGAGCACTTCCGCCTCCCCCCCGTCCCAGGCGATCGTGCCGAGGTCGGCGATCTGGCCACCCGATTCGGCGTAGAAGGGAGTGGGCGAAACGACGACCTCCGCCGTCTCTCCCTCCGCAGCCTCGGAGGCCTCGGCTCCCTTGCGGACCAGAGCGAGCACGCGTCCCTCGACCTCGGTCCATCGATCCCAGCCGACGAACTCTGTCGGGCCGAGACGCTCGGCGATCGGCTCGAACACCGCGACGTCGGTCGCATGGAACTTCGAGGCGGCCTTCGCGCGCTCCCGCGCCGATTTCATCATCTCCTCGAATCCGGCGCGGTCGACCGCGACCCCCTCTTCCTCTCCCATCTCGGCGATCATGTCGACCGGGATCCCGTAGGTGTCGTAGAGGCGGAAGACGTCTTCGCCCGGGAGGGTGCGCTCGCCGCGGCTGCGGACGTCGTCGAGCGCCTGACCGATCCGCTCGATCCCGACGTTCAGCGTGTTCGCGAATCGCTCTTCCTCGGCGCGGAGCGATTTCATCACCGCTTTGCGGCGCTGCTCGAGCTCGGGATACGCCTCGCCCATCGCCCGGATGACTTCGTCGACCAGGTCGGTCGGCACGACCGCCTCCGGCAGCTTCCGCCCGAAGCGGATGGCGCGCCGGATGATGCGCCGGAGCACGTAGCCGCGCCCTTCGTTCGAGCCGATCACGCCGTCGGCGACGAGGAACGTCGCCGCGCGGGCGTGATCGCAGAGCACCCGGACCGCCGTGTCGAGCTCGCTCTCGAAGCTTCCGCCGTAGCGATGCCCGCTCTTCGATTCGATCTTCCGGATCAGCGGGGCGAACAGATCGATGTCGTAGGTCGAATCGACCTTCTGGAGCACCGTCGCCATCCGCGCGAGTCCGGCACCCGTGTCGACCGACGGGGCGGGGAGCGGCGTGAGGATCCCTCCGGCGTCGCGGTCGTACTGCATGAAGACCAGGTTCCAGATCTCCATCGTCTCATCGCCCTCGCCGTTGACGAGCGAGGCCACGTTCTTCGAGAGATCCCTGCCACGGAAGTAGTGGATCTCCGAGCACGGACCACACGGTCCGGTCTCCCCCATCTGCCAGAAGTTCTCCTTGCGGCCGAAGCGGAGGATGCGCTCTCCCGGCGCGCCGACCCGCCGCCACAGCTCGGCCGCTTCCTCGTCCGGCCCGACCTGCTCGTCTCCCTCGAATACGGTGAACCAGAGCCTCTCGGGATCGAGCCCCCAGACTTTCGTGATCAGTTCCCAGGCGTACTCGATCGCTTCCTTCTTGAAGTAGTCGCCGAACGAGAAGTTGCCGAGCATCTCGAAGAAGGTGTGATGGCGGGCGGTGCGGCCGACGTTCTCGAGGTCGTTGTGCTTGCCGCCGGCACGGACGCATTTCTGGGAGCTCGTCGCCCGGAGGTAGTCCCTCTTCTCGCGTCCGAGGAAGACGTCCTTGAACTGATTCATCCCGGCGTTCGTGAAGAGCAGGGTCGGATCGCCGGCCGGGACGAGCGAGGAGCTCGGCACGCGCCGGTGCCCCTTCGATTCGAAGTAGCTGAGGAACTGCTCGCGGATCTTGGAAGTCGTCGGCATGTTCGAGTCGGGAGTCCGGGCTCCGGAGTCAGGAGTCGTCGAGCGTCGATCGACGCCCGACCTCCGACGCCTACGCCTCCCCGTGGTCTTTCTCGAGTGCGGCATCGACGGCTTCGGCCGCCGAGGCGTACTCATATCCCTGCTGTAACAGATACGCCAGCAATTTCTTTCGTCCCTCGGGCGTCCGCACCCAGCCGGGGCCGTTCCGGCGGCCGAGGATGCGGATGCGCTTCGCGACGATTTCGGCCAGGGGAGGGCCTCCCCCTTCCTCTTCCGCGTCGCGAAGCGCCTCGCGGGCGACCGCACCGTCGACGCCGAGCCCGCGCAGCTCGAGCGCGATCCGCTTCGGACCGATGCCCTTGCGCCCCTTCGCCTCGGCGAGGGATCGGGCGAAGCGTGCATCGTCGATCCACCCCTCTTCGGCGAGCCGGCCGAGGACCCCGGCGACGATCTCCCGCTCGAATCCCCGCTCGGCGAGCTTGCGGCGCAGCTCCTCACTCCCGCGAAAGCGGTAGCCGAGGAGCCGGAGGGCGGTCCGGTAACAGCGTTGCTCGGGAGTCGGGTCGTCGGACATGAAACCGGCGCTCCGAATCAGGATACGGGATCGGAGCGCGAAGCAGAATCCGGGCCCGCCGCGGGTCCCGTGAAGACCGCGCCTGCAGCGGCCTTCGGCCCTCTACGACGACTGGTTGCCGAAGTCGAAGGGAGAATCGTCCGAGAAGGGATCGCTGTCGGTCGCGAGGTTGAGCTGCTTTTCCATCTCCTCGCGGGAGAGATCGGAGGTGGACTGGATCCCCTGGATCTTGAGCTTGAACTCGTCGGGGTTGGTGGCGCGGCGCAGGGCCTCTTCGAGCGTGATCAGCCCGTTGCGGTAGAGGGTGTAGATCGACTGGTCGAACGTCTGCATGCCGTACTGCGAGGTGCCCTGCGTGATGGCGTCCTTGATGAGCTTGGTCTTTTCCTTGTTCTCGATGCAGTCGCGGATGTAATTGGTGGAGACCATCACCTCGCACGCCGGGACGCGGCCGAGGCCGTCGGCGCGCGGGAGCAGCCGGAGCGAGATGACCGCCTTGAGAACGGCGGCGAGCTGGAGCCGGATCTGCTTCTGCTGGTGGGGAGGGAAGACCGAGATGATGCGGTTGATCGTCTCGGTGGCGTCCATCGTGTGGAGGGTCGAGAGGACGAGGTGGCCCGTCTCGGCCGCGGTCAGCGCCGTCTCGATCGTCTCGTAGTCGCGCATCTCACCGACCAGGATCACGTCGGGGTCCTGCCGCAGCGCCGAGCGCAGCGCCTGCGAGAAGCTCTTCGTGTCGACTTCGACCTCGCGCTGGTTCACGATCGACTTCTTGTCGCGGTGGAGAAACTCGATCGGGTCCTCGACCGTGATGACGTGCTCGGTCCGGTGCGAGTTGATGTAGTCGATCATCGCCGCCAGCGTCGTCGACTTTCCCGACCCGGTCGTTCCCGTGCAGAGAATCAGCCCGCGCCTCTCCTCGCAGATCTTCTCGATCACCGTCGGCAGCATCAGCTCACGAATGGTGTTGATCTTGACCGGAATGACGCGCAGCACCAGTCCCACCGTTCCGCGCTGCTGGAAGATGTTGCAGCGAAATCGTCCCAGGCCCGGAACCGAGTAGGCGAAATCGATCTCGTAGTTGTTCTTGAACTTCTCCTTCTGGCGCGACGACATCATCGAGAACGCCATCGCGATGGTGTCCTCCTGCATCAGCCGCTTGAGCTCGACCAGGGGGATCAGCTCCCCGTCCACGCGGATGACCGGATGCGAGCCGACCTTGATGTGCAGATCCGACGCTCTCCGCTCCGCTGCGATCTTCAGCAAATCATTGATATGCACCGAATCACCTCGGGGTGGTTACCGTAATCGATGGATTGACGCTCTCCCGGACCGTTTCGATTGTACCGCCTCCGGCCGGAAGGGGCGAATCGAGGCCACCGATCGCGGAACCTTCCGATTCGCTCCACCGGAGAGCGCTCGCCCCCCCGCATTCGGCTGCGTCGGATCGGGCTCGTGAGGTCCGGGGCCAAGGCGAACGTCAGGAATACGACCGATTTGCGTCCCGTTTGGGGGCACGGACCGGGGCGGAAGCCGCCCGTCCGGCGCCGGCTCCTCCCCCCGCCCGTCAGGGCGGACCAGCCCGAAGCCGAAGGAAACGAATCGCGATGCAGGCCAACGATCTCCGCAATGGAATGGTCATCCTCTTCAATGGAGACCTCTGCCGGATCATGGAGTTCCGCCACCACACGCCGGGGAACCTCCGGGCGATGGTCCAGGCCAAGCTGCGGAATCTCCGGACGGGAAACCAGTTCGAGCATCGCTTCCGCTCGGGGGATCCGATCGAGCAGGCGTTCATCGACACCCACGAGATGCAGTACCTCTACTCGGACGGTCAGGCGCACCATTTCATGAACACCGAGAATTTCGAGCAGGTGGAGATTTCGGGAGACGAGCTCGGCGAGGCGGCGCGGTGGCTCCAGCCGGGGGTGCGGATCCAGGTGCAGTTCCACGAGCAGAGGCCGATCGGGGTGGAGCTGCCGAAGACGCTCAAGGCGAAGGTCGCCGACACGCAGCCGATGGTCAAGGGTGCGACGGCGAACGCCTCCTACAAGCCGGCGACGCTGGAGAACGGCGTGGTCGTTCAGGTCCCGCCATTCATCGAGGTCGGCACCGAGCTGATGATCGATCCCTCCGACAACAGCTACATCGAGCGCGCGAAATAGGGGCGTCGCCTCACTGTGGCCGGGGATTTCATCCCCGGCGGGCGTGCGGTCGCTTCAGCGCCCCGCCACCGGCACGACGCACCGCCGAGGCGAACGCCCTCACTCGTAGCGCAGCGCTTCGATCGGATCGAGCTTCGAGGCCTTGGCCGCCGGATAGATCCCGAAGATCACCCCGAGCGCGGCGCAGAATCCGAACGCGAGCGTGACGGCCCAGAGGGGCGTGTGGATCTCGGGGAACGTCACCCAGCGCGTGAGGAGCTGCCGCACGGTCGCGGCCATCCCCATTCCGGCGAGGATGCCGATGACTCCTCCGAGCCCCGACAGGGCGATCGCCTCGATCAGGAACTGCAGCAGAACGTCCTGCCGCCGCGCGCCGACGGCCTTCCGGATGCCGATCTCGCGCGTCCGCTCGGTCACCGACACCAGCATGATGTTCATGATCCCGATTCCGCCGACGAGCAGGGCGATCCCGACGACGGCGGCCATGATCAGCGAGGTCATGAGCAGCGTGCGCGAGACCGTCTCGAGGATCTCCTCCTGGAGGATGATGCGGAAGTCGTCGCTCTCGTCTCCCTCGAGCCCGTGGCGCGAGCGGAGGATCTCGCGGATCTGCTCGCGCGCGAGGTCGGTCGAGTTCGGCGAGGCCGCCTGGAAATCGAGAACGATCGTCCGGACCGCCTCGGTGCCGTAGACCACCGCGGCCGTCGTGAAGGGGATCAGCACCAGATCGTCCTGGTCCTGTCCGAACATCTGCCCCTTCTCCTCCATCAGCCCGACCAGGGTGAAGGCGTTACCGTCGATCTGGATCGTCCGCCCGAGAGGATCGGACTCGATGCCGAGCTTGCGTGCCGCCTCGACTCCGATGGTGGCGACGCGCTTCTTTTCCGCAATGTCGATGGGCGTGAAGAAGCGCCCCCGGTCGACCCAGTGGTTCACCACTTCCTGATACGTCTCGCTCACCCCGAGGAGCAACGCGCTGTGGCGCGTGTCGAGATGGCGGAGCTCGGTGGTGCGGAAGAAGATCGGCGTGAAGGCGGCGATCTCCGGCGCCCCCCTCAGAACGGCCGTCCCGTCGGCATACGTCAGGTCGGGGACCCTGGGGTTGAGCTGCTGACGCTGCTCACCCGCATCGGGAAACACTCGGATGTAGGTCGCTCCGACGCCCTCGAGCTCGTTCGCGATCCCGTGCTCCATCCCCTGCACCAGCGAGACCACGGCGATCACCGACGCGACGCCGATGATCACTCCGAGGGTCGTGAGCACCGACCGGAGCTTGTTCGCCCAGAGGGCCTTGAGCGCGATGCGCAGATTCTCGAAAAACATTGAAACCCATTGATGATCGATGATTGATGATTGATGATTGAAAGGCATCGATGATCGATGATTGATGATTGATGATTCGTAATGGATGATTCCCGATCGTCGAACTGTGATCGGGGATGGATGATTCACGCCGGTTGAGCGAGTCGAGCGCGAGGCCGGTCGATTGCGATTGCCACGCTGGCCGGCTCATTCCCCAATCACCAATCATCATCAATCATCAGAGCTTTTCAATCATCAATCATCAATCCTCAATCATCAATGCCTTTCAATGCCTTTCATTGTTTTTCAATCATCAATCAGCAATCATCGATCATCGATGCCTTGCAATCATCAATCATCAATCATCGATCATCAATGCCTTTCAATGATTTTCGATTCGGCCGTCGCGGAGGTGAATGACCCGCTGCGCCTCGGCGGCGACGTCTTCCTCGTGGGTGACGAGGATGATGGAGTTGCCGCGGCTGGCGAGGGCGCGGAACAGGTCGAGGATCTCGCGTCCGGTCTTCGAGTCGAGATTGCCGGTCGGCTCGTCGGCGAGCAGGAGCGAGGGACGGTTGACCAGGGCCCGCGCGATGGCTACGCGCTGTCGCTGCCCGCCCGAGAGCTCGTTCGGCTGGTGGTGCATCCGGTCCGCCAGCCCGACCTCGGCCAGGGTCTGCTCGGCGCGCTCGCGACGCTCCCCACGCGGCATGCGCGCGTAGATCAGCGGCAGCTCGACGTTGTGCAGCGCCGTGGTCCGTGCCAGTAGATTGAAGGTCTGAAAGACGAATCCGATCTTGCGGTTGCGCACCGCCGCCAGCTCGTCCTCCCCCATCGTGTCGACCGCGATCCCGTCGAGAAGATACCGCCCCGAGGTCGGCGAATCGAGGCAGCCGACGATGTTCATCAGAGTCGATTTGCCCGATCCCGACGGTCCCATCACCGCGACGTACTCGCCGTGATCGACGGTGAGGTCGACTCCCCGCAGCGCCCACACCTTCTCGGCGCCCATCTCGTACACGCGCATCAGCTCGTGCATCTCGATCAGATGCTTTCCGTTCACTGCCTGCTGTTCGGTCATGGTTCGACTCGTGAGCCCGGCTCTTCCCTGCGTGGGATCTCTCGGTCTGCCGGTATTCTCATCGGTTTTGACGTTCTTCCTCGTCTTCGGTCTCGATCCGCACCGCTTCGCCGTTCTTCAGGTTCCTCAGCGTCCGGAAAGGACCGGTGACCACGGTCTCGTCTCCGTCGAGGCCGGACGTGATCACGACATGGGTCGGATTGCTGATGCCGGTCGTGACGCGGACGGCGTTCGCGACGCCCTCTTCGACGACGAAGACGTACTTCTCCTTCGGACGGTCGTCGCTCGCCGGGGAGCGAGCCGGTGCGCGCTTCTTCTCGACGTCTTCGGGATTGCGCTCGACCACGCTCTGGACGGGGACGGTGCGGGCGTTCTCGACCGACTCGGTGATGATCTCGACCTGCGCGGTCATTCCCGGGCGGAGGCGCTCGTCGGGCTGGTCGATGGCGATCTTGACCTTGAAGTAGCGGATGCCGGTCGCGACTCCGGCGCGCTGAGTGGCCGAGCTGCCGATCTCGGCCACGGTGCCGTCGAAAACCGCCTCGGGGACGGCGTCCACGCGGATGCGGGCGCGCTGACCGGGGCGGATCCGGACGACTTCGGTCTCGCCGACTTCGGCTTCGACCAGGACCTCCGAGAGATCGGCGAGCACGGCGATGACCGAGCCGGGATTGTTCATCGTCCCGGTGATGACGACCTCCCCCTCCTGGGCGTTCTTCTGGACGATGCGGCCGCTGATCGGGGCGATGATGGTGGTGCGGTCGAGGTCCTCGCGAGCCTGACGCAGCGCCGCCTCGGCCTGCCTGACGGCTTCTTCCGCGGAAGCGAGCATGGAGCGGGCGTTGTCGTAGTCGAGGCGCGAGCGCTCGAGCAGTTCCTGGTTGAGGATGCCCTGCTCGTGGAGCGCCTGGGCGCGCTCCCAGTTGCGGCGCGCGCTCTCGAGCCCGATCCGCGCCCGCTCGACGTCGATCCGGCGGTTCGCCACCAGCGAGGCCGCCTGCTCCGCCGCAGCCCGAAACCCGATCTTCTCGAGGTCGACCAGCCTCTCGCCCCTCTCGACCGAGTCCCCCTCCTCGAAGTAGAGCCGCTCGATCTTCCCGATCACGTGCGCGCTGATGTTGACCTTGACCTTCGGATCGATCTGCCCCGGCGCGGAGACCACGGCCTGGATGTCGCGCGGCCTGACCGGCTCGGCGTAGACGAGCTCTCCCCGTTCCGGCCCCCCCGCCAGGCTGGCGACCACGACGATCGCCAGCAGCAGGGCCCCCGAGCCGATCCAGATCCATCGATTCCTGCTCATCGTCTCCCGCCCCCGAGCCCGCTCATGCCCTGAGCGAGGCGAACCCCACCTTCACCAGGATCCAGAGCACGTAGCTGGCGATCACGATCGCTGCGAACCGCTCTTTCCCGAGTCGCGACGCGTGGCCGAAGCCGAGAACCATCAGAGCCAGGGCGGCGAAATTGAAGAGGTCGATGCTGCTCAGCACGGCGTAGAGCATCGGCTGATCCGACGGGTCCGCGAGGAACGCGAGGTTGGATTTGAGCAGCGCGCCGACCTGATCGGCGGTCACGGTCCCGGCGCGAATGAGAAGGATGATCGCCAGGATCGACTTGACGAGCTGCACCATCCAGGCGTAGCAGGTCACGGCGAAGAACTGCCTGAAGGTTCCCTCGCCGCCGAAGATTCTGGACAGGAGCAGGTAGAGCGCGGAGAGCGCGAGCAGGATGATCACCACGCTCGCCGCGGTGACCGGCGCGGCGATCTTCTGAAAGGCGGCGACCCTCTCGACGGCTTCTTCGACCTCCTGCTCGGAGAGGTTGCTCTTTGCGAGCTGTTCGCGCATGTCGATCTCGAAATCGACGCGCGGCACCGCGATGACGTTCAGCGTCACCGAGATCACGAGGATGATCAGGAGCGGCACGAGCCAGTCGGGACGCTCGGCGACCTCGCGCATCGTTCCGGCCGGATCGGTGACCAGCCCCGCAATCCGCGCGAGGGGATTCCGCCGGGGGGCGGGAGCCGGCGTTTCCGGCGCGGAAGTCATTGCGAGCCTCCTCGGAGCAAGCGATCGGATCGGAGGGGAAGCCGGGGCTGGCTCGTTTTAACACAGGCAGACGAGCCGTCGAAAGCCGATGCCGGCGCGGCCGTCCGCGCCGGCATCGAGTATCGGCGGAAACCGGCACTTCAGTCGAACCAGTGACCGAAGTTGAGCCAGTCGATCCTCTCGAGACGGCTCCGGGGCATCGCGAACTCCGGCGTCCGCTCCTCGACGGCGATGCCGCGCATCTGGAGCAGGTCGCCGACCGAGCGATGGTAGGCGGCGACCGCCTTGTTGTAGGTCACGAGGGCGAGCAGCTCGCGGCTCCGGGCATCGGAGAGTGCCTGCTGGACGCGGAGCACGTCGAAGTTGGTGCTCATGCCGTTCTCGAATCGGCGGCGCTCGGCTTCGAGATTCTGCTCGGCGGCCTCGCGAGCGGTGCTGCTGGCGGCGATCTGCCGCGAAGCGGTGTGGATGTCGCGCGCCGCCTGACGCACCTGCACGGCGATGAGCTGCTCGACGTCCTTTTTGTCTTCGATCGATCGCTCCAGGCTCAGCTCGGCGCGACGCCGCTCGGATCGCGGACCGATGTTGCGGAACGGGACGCCGACGTTGAAGCTCACCGTCCACGAGGGGAAGTCGAACCCGAGGACCTGGTCGACGGCGTCGGAGTACGCTCCGCCGACCACGCCGATCGGCTCATTGGTCGCCGGGTCGCGGATGATCTGGGTGCCGCCCAGGCCGGCCACGCCGTAGTTGAGATTGAAGTCGAGCTCGGGGAGGACCTGGTTCCGCGCGAACAGGTACTGGATCTCTTCGCTCTCGATGCCGAGCGCGGCCTGCCGGATCTCCGGCCGCAGCTCGAACGCGCGCGCGACCGAGGCTTCGAGGTCGACCTCGACCGGTGTGTAGGTGATCGGATCGGTCGGAATGAGCGGGCGGTCCCAGTCTGAGGCGGGCAGGTTCATCAGCCGCCGGAGGCGGTCTTCGACGTCGCGAATGGAGGCTTCGGCCGAGATGACTTCCTCTTCGCGCGTCGCGATGGCGACCCGAGGCTCGAGGATGTCCAGCGGCGCGGATGCACCGACGTCGATCCGGATCCGCGTGATCCGCTCCTGATCGCGGGCCAGATCGAGCGACTGCTGCCGCACTTCGAGGTTCTGCCGCGCGAAGATCAGATCGTAATACGCCTCCTCGGCGGCGAGCACCCCGAGCAGCAGCGCGTTGCGGAAGCCTTCCTGGCTGATCCCGAGATTGTTCCGCGCGATATTGATGAACCGCCGTGTGACGTCGACGCCGAAGTCGCGCAGCAGCGGCTGATTGAGCTGCAGACCGAGCGACGACTCGTACGCCGGCTCGAGCGTCAGGCTCTCCCGGTTGTTGAACCCGATCGAGTACGCCCCGCCGGTCGGCGTGTTCTGCCGCACGCCGACGTTCCCGATCAGCCCCTCCGTGCTCGGGGCCCCTTCGACCGCCGGCTGGGTCTCCGAGGTCGAGAACGTGCCGAATCCGAACCAGTCGAACTGCCCGTACTGGCCTCGCGCCGCCTCTCCGGTCATCTGGAACGAATACTCCTCGAGGCGCACCTGGAGATTGTTCTCTACGGTCGCCCGGACCGCCTGGTCGAGCGAGAGCCTCAGCGCCCGCGGATTCTCGGCGTCGTCCCGCGCGTCCGGAACCACCGGGGAGGCCTCGGGCGGACGCTGCTCCTGAGCCATTGCTGCCGGCGTCGCCAGCAGGAGCCCCGCGATCGTCGAGATGAGCAGCCGTCTGAACATGCAATGTCCTCCTGGACCGAGCC
>DATKCD010000053.1:0-32846 GCA_035544735.1 Thermoanaerobaculia bacterium | reverse complement strand
CCCCCCCCACCACACCAGGCTGCGCCGCGTCAGCGCGTCCGGATCACGAGCTCGACGCGACGGTTCTGCTGGCGGCCGGCCGCGGCGTCATTGCTCGCGATCGGCGCTCCTTCTCCCCGTCCGACCGTCGAGATCCTCTCGGGAGGAAAGCCCTGGGTGACGAGGAAATCGCGCACCGAAGCCGCCCGCGCCTCCGACAGCCTCTGATTGACTGCATCGCCGCCGGTGCTGTCGGTATGCCCCTCGACGACGATCGAGAGATTCGGATTCGCCCTCAGCTCCTCGGCGATGCGCGCCAGCGCACTGCGGGCGCCGGTCTGGAGCTGCGCCTGTCCGGTGGCGAAGTAGATGCCCGGCAGGGTGACGATGAAGCCGCGATCGTCGCGGCGGGTCTGGGCAATCTCGGTGAGAGTAGTCTCCATGCGGCGGATGCGGTCGATCTGCTCCTGTTCGCGCTGAGCGGCCTGGTCGCGCAGACGCTGGAGCTCGATCTCGGCCTCGGCGGCGCGGGCGCGCTCGGACTCGATCTGCTGCTGGAGCGCGGCGCGCTCCTGCGCGGAGGCGGCGGCGCTTCGCTCCATCTCGGCGATCCGCTGCTGGAACGCCGCTTCGGCCTGGACGCGCCGCTGCTCGGCGGTCTCCCGCTCGCTCCGGAGCTGGGCCAGCTCCCGAATCCGCCCGTCGAGCTCCACCTCTTGCTGATCGAGCTCGCGCGCGCTCGACATCCCCTGCCTGCGCTGCGCTTCGACCTCCGCCTGCAGACGGTTGATCTCGTTCTGCATCAACTCCTCACTGAGGCGCTCCCGTTCGCCGAACTCGCGCAGCGCGAGCTGCTGGTCCGCGATCTGGCGCCGCAGGCGGTCGACTTCGACCGGATCGACGCGGCTCGCGACCGCCGATTCGTACTGGCGGCCGAGCTCGATCAACCGCTGCTCCGCCGCGATCCTCGCCTGCCGGTCCGTCTCGAGCTGCTGCTCGAGCCGCCGCTCGCTCTCCGAAATCCGCTGCCGGAGCTGCTCGAGCTCGATCTGACTCGTCTGCCTCGACTCCCGCTCGACACCGAGCTGGGCCCGGAGCCGCGCCGCTTCGCGCTCGACCTGCTCCCGCCGCTGCCGCTCGGCCGTCGCCTCACGCTCGCGCGCCTGCTCGGCGAGCCGCGTCCTCTCGAGCCGCAGACCCGGCAGAACTCCCTCCGCCAGGCGCAGCTCCGCGTCGTACATCGCCCGCCGCGCGTTCATCTCCGCCGCGTAGGCGAGATACTCCGCCGTATCGCTCTTCCTATGCGACCGGTTGATCCCCCGCGCGCTCTCCAGAAACCCCTCCGCACGCACGATCTCCTGCCGATCGGCCCCGGCCTCTCTCGCCTGAGCCACCACGTTCTCCGCGAACGCGATCCGCTCGGCCGTCGTCCCCCCCCGATTCAGTCCGATGTCCGGCGGCTCGACCACGATCTCCGCCGCCGTCACCCTCCCTCCGAACCGTACGATGTCGCCCCGCAGGTCGATCGATTCCCGTCCGCGGATCGCCCATCGCGCCTTCGCCTCGGCGGCCTCAGCCGCGAGCTTCGCTTCGATCGCGTCCAGAGACGCCGCCGAGCGCACGTCCCGGCTCCGATGGTCCGCGTTCTCACGCGCCGCGACCAGACGCGACCGCGCCTCCTCGTAGAGCGAGCTCGCATAGACCGCCGCTCCGGCCGCTTCCGCCTCGCGGATCGCATTCTCCGCCGCGAGCAGCTCGGCCTGCATCCCGAGCGGTGCCTGGGCCATGACGAGCCCGGCCACCAGCATCCCCACCCAAACTACCTTCATCCACTCTCTTCTTCGAATCATGTCGCCACCTCCTGAACGGAGGTAATGCGCATTCCTCGCCCATTTTGGCCAAAGCCGCGGTTTCGGGGGTTCCGCCGGGCTCAATCCCGCGCCTACGGCTCAGGTCGGCGCGTTTTCGAGCGGCCGCTCGAGACGCCCGGGACCCTGACGACGCCCTAGAGTTGGACCCAGACCGACTTGGTCTGGGTGTACTTTTCGAGGGCGTCCCTCCCCTGGTCGCGGCCGAAGCCCGACTCCTTGAATCCGCCGAAGGGGAGGGCGGGGTCGTAGAGGTTGTAGGTGTTGACCCAGACGGTTCCGGCCTTGATGGCCCTGGCGACGCGGTGGGCCTTCGAGACGTCGCGGGTCCAGACGGCGGCGGCGAGCCCGTAGACGGTCGCGTTGGCGCGGGCGACGGCGTCGTCGGGATCGGAGAATCGGAGGGTGGCGAGGACGGGGCCGAAGATCTCCTCGCGGGCGATCTTCATGTCGGGCTCGACCTGGTCGAAGATGGTCGGCTGGATGAAGAATCCCTTCCCGGTACCGATGTCGGTGCGCTCGCCGCCGGCGACGAGCTTCGCCCCTTCCCTCTTTCCCGCGTCGATGTAGGAGAGGACCTTGTCCATCTGATCCTTCGAGACGAGGGCGCCGAGGCGGGTTTTCGGGTGGAGCGGATCGCCTGCGACCATTTTCGCGGCGCGGTCGCGGACGCGCTCGAGCAGCTCGTCGTGGACGGCATCCTCGACGAGAAGGCGCGAGCCGGCGGCGCAGACCTCCCCCTTGCCGTAGAAGATCGCGTTGAGTGCCCCTTTGGCGGCCGCGTCGAGATCGGCGTCGGCGAAGACGATGTTGGGCGACTTCCCTCCGAGCTCGAGCGAGACCTTCTTGAGGGTGTTCGCCGCTCGGGCCATGAGCCCGCGGCCCACCTCGGTCGATCCGGTGAAGGCGATCGCGTCGACGCCGGGGTGGTCGACGATCGCGTTGCCGACCACGCTTCCGCTGCCGGGGACGATGTTGAGCACGCCCGGCGGGAGACCCGCCTCGCGCGCGTACTCGGCGAACTTGAGGATGGAGAGCGAGGTGTTGCTCGCCGGCTTGTGGACGACCGTGTTGCCGCAGGCGAGCGCCGGGGCGATCTTCCAGACCGCGAGCATCAGCGGGAAGTTCCACGGGGTGATCGCTCCGACCACGCCGACCGGCTCGCGCAGCGTGTAGGTGAACGCCCCCTCCTGGACCGGGATGGTTTCTCCGGTGACCTTCCCCGACCATCCGGCGAAGTAATAGAGGCACTCGGCCGCGGCCGGGGTGTCGACGAACTGCGACTCGAAGATCGGCTTGCCGTTGTCGAGGGTCTCGATCCGGCCGATCTCGGCCGCGCGCGCCGCCATGATGTCGGCGAGCTTCCAGAGGATCTTCGCGCGGTCGCGCGGCTTCATCTTCTGCCACTCGCTCCCCGGCTCGAGCTGCGCCCGCGCCGCCTTCACCGCACGGTCGACGTCCTCCGGGCTCGCCGAGGCGACCTCGGCCAGCTTCTCCTCGGTCGCCGGATTGATCGTCGGGAAGGTCTTCCCTCCCTTCGCATCGACGAACTCACCGCCGATGAACAGCCTGGTCTGCAGCCCGGTCGTCGTTGCTTCCGCGGTCATGAGGCCTCCTTGGGATCGAGTCGGGAATCCGGCTCCCGGGATCGAGGGTCTCGCGTCTGCACCGATCCGGCCTGCGGAATCACGGCTCCCGATCTCCGAATTCCGACTCTCCCTCCGGCCCGGCTCACGAATCGAGACTCCCGACTCCCGACTCGACCCAGGGGGTGACGTCGAACCCGCGCACGTAGAGCTCGTGCACCTGCTCCATCTCCCCTGAGGTCAGCGGCGGGAGCTCGGAGGCGGCGGCGAACTCGTCGATCTGCTCCTCACCATAGATGTTGGGGAGGGCGGAGAGGATCGCCGGATGGGTCCAGAGCCAGACGAGGGCGAGCTGACCGATGGTGGTGCCGAGCTCGCGGCGGAGCGGCTCGAGCCGCTCGACCTTCTGAAGCCCCTCGACGAGCCATGCGCGGGGCCGGTGCGAGCGGTGATCGCTCTCGTCGAACTTCGTGTCGAGCGTGTATTTCCCCTCGAGCATGCCGGAAGAATGGGTGACGCGGATGAGGAAGCGCGAGCCGTCCTCCTCGAGCGCCGGCGTCTTCCAGGCGCGGAAGGAGGGATCGAACGCGGCGCTCGGCTCGCAGGTCTTCTTGTCGGCATTCCCTTCGGACGCCTCGGCGATGCCGGAGTACGACGCGCCGCGCGCGGCGATCTCGGCCGCGAGAAAGAGCTCCCGCCCCGGGTCCTGCTCGAGCATGTTGTAGATCATCTGCGGAACGATGCGGCGCTTCGATCCGATCGACCAGACGCCCTCGTCGCGCCAGCCGATGGCGGGACCGAACGAGGGGCCGCTCGAGAGGATCTTCCCCTCGCTCTTCAGCGCATCCATCAGATCCCAGAGCTCGTCCTTCATCAGGTCGCCGATGCGGGGGTTGTGCGGCTGGTAGATCGCGACGTGGTCGGTGCCGAGCCGGCGCAGCGACTGCTCGAGGGCATGGCGGACGAACTTCGGCGAGAAGTCCTGCGGCAGCTCGCGCTGGCCCCGAGGCCGCTCGGGGTTGTTGTAGAAGTCGTAGCCGAACTTGGTGCCGACGGCCACCTCGGGATGATCGCGGAGGATCGGGGCGAGGATCGTCTCGCCCCGCCCGTTGCCGTAGGCGTCCGCCGTGTCGATGTAATTGACCCCGCGATCGATCGCCGTGCGGATCAGTCGCTGCGCCTCGGCGTCGGTGTAGCTCCCCCACCAACCGGTGGAGACGGTCCACGTCCCGAAACCGAGCTCGGAGAGCTCGAGATCGGTGCCGGGTAAGCGACGGTAGCGCATGGGTTCCTCCGGTGAGCGGCCGAGATGCGGATCACGATGATATCACCCGCCGCAAAGCGCGATCGCTACCGGCCGGCGAACTTCGGTTTGCGCTTCTGCATGTAGGCGCCGAGGCCTTCCTTCGCGTCCTCGCTCTGGAACAGCTGCTGCTGGAGCTCCCGCTCGACCGCGAGCGCCGCCTCGATCGGGATCTCCCAGCCGGTCTGCACGGCGCGCTTGATCCGGCCGACCGCCTTCGACGCCCGGTTCGGCGGGCAGAAGCCCTGCGCGTACTCCATCACGCGGTCCCACCACGCCTTTCCCCCCTCGTCGGCGGGCCAGACGTAGTTGACGATGCCGAGCTCCTTCGCCTGCTCGAACTCCATGAGGCCCCCTTCGACCATCAGCTCGATCGCCCTCGACTTGCCGACCAGACGCGAGAGCCGCTGGGTGCCGCCGGTCCCCGGCAGCACGCCGAGTGAGACCTCGGGCAGACCGACCTTGCCCGACCCCTGGAGGGCGATGCGGATGTCGGCGGCCATCGCGATCTCGAGCCCCCCTCCGACGCAGTGGCCGTTGAGCGCTGCGATCACCAGCTTTGGCGTGTGCTCGAACCGCAGCAGCGTCTCGTTGGCGTGCAGGCAGAAGTAGTACTTGAAACCGGGGGTCACCTCCGAGAGCATCTTGATGTTCGCCCCCGCGGAGAAGAACTTCTCCCCGGCGCCGCGCATCACCAGAACGTGGACCGAATCGTCCATCCGCGCTTCCAGGATGGCCGAGTCCAGCTCCTTGTTCATTTCGTACGTGTACGTGTTCGCGGGCGGATCGTTCAGCTCGAGGATCGCGACCCCTTTTTCCACACGGTAATCGACCAGATTTCCACTCATCGACGATCTCCTGTTTCGAATGATGGCTGCATTGTAGCGTCTGGGGCGTCTGGGGCGTCTGGGGCGTCTTGGGCGTCTTGGGCGTCTCGAGCGTCTTGGGCGTCTCGAGCGTCCTGAGCGTCTGGAGATCCAGAACGCAGAACGCAGAACGCAGAAGTCAGAAAAGGCCGACTCGGTTCATTCCGTCCGACTGCGTTCTCGTCCTACGTTCTGAATGCCCAGAGCCCTGGACGTGCCAGACGCTCAAGACGCTCCAGACGCCCAAGACGCTCCAGACGCCCTGGACGCTCCAGACGCTCCAGACGCTCCAGACGCTCCAGACGCCCCTACCTTCCGTCGCCGAAGGAGATGCCGAGGCTGAGCGCGGTGCGGGCGACCTCTCCGTGCGGCTCGACGAACTTGGGGCGCGAGACGGCGCTCTCGATCGGGACGGGGACGATCGCATCCTGACGAAGGGCGACCATCGTGCCGAAATTCCGGGCGGCGACCAGGTCGACCGCCGCCTTGCCGAGCCGCGTGGCGAGGATCCGGTCGAACGGGATCGGCGAGCCTCCCCGCTGCACGTGCCCGAGCACCGTCACCCGGGTCTCGAGCGCAATGGCCGTGCCGATGTCGGCGGCCACCTGATAGGCGACTCCGCCAAGCCGGCGGGAGCCGCGCTCGACGTAGACTTCCTCCCCTCCCTCGCGCTTGGCCCCCTCGGCGACGACGATGATCGCGAACGCCGCACCGTGACTCGACCGCTCCCGGATCGCGTTCGTAATCGCCTCGACCCGGTACGGAATCTCCGGGATCAGAATGATGTCCGCCCCGCCGCCCATCCCCGCGTAGAGGGCGATCCATCCCGCATTGCGGCCCATGACCTCGAGGATCATCACGCGGTTGTGGCTCTCGGCCGTCGAGTGAAGCCGGTCGACCGCTTCGGTGGCGATCTCGACCGCGGTCCAGAAGCCGAAGGTGTAATCCGTCGCGGCCAGGTCGTTGTCGATCGTCTTCGGAACGCAGACGACCGGCACGCCCTTCGCCATCAGCTTCTGCCCGATGCCGAGCGTGCCGTCTCCGCCGACCAGGATCAGCGACTCGATTTCGAGCTCGCGGATCGTCGCGATCGCCTCGTCGGACCGGTCGACCGACCGGGTCGGATCGTCCGGCGCGGGATACGAGAATGGATTTCCCCGGTTGGTCGTCCGGAGGATCGTCCCTCCCTTCGGAAGGATTCCGCGGACGTTCGCCAGGGTGAGCGGATACGCCCTCCGCGTCATCAGTCCTTCGAACCCTTCCTCGATCCCGACGATCTCGAGTCCGTGCTCCAGGGTTCCCGAGCGGACCACAGCGCGAATCACTGCGTTCAATCCGGGGCAGTCGCCTCCACCCGTCAGGATCCCCACACGTCTCGGTTTCGCCATTCGAGTCCCCTGCTTCCGCGGACGCGCAGGACGCCCGGGACGCAATCTATCATCCGCCCTGCGGCCGGGTCCGGTTCTCCACGGCGCGGCGCCAGAAGATCCAGGCGAGCAGCGCGAACGCGGCGAGGGCGAGGAGTCTCCCGCCCCCGCCCGCCCAGGCGTATCCGATTCCGGCGGGCGTACGGCCGAGCACGCCGACCGCGATGGCGATCGCGACCCCGAGCAGCCCCTCGCCGCCGACCAGCCCCGAGCCGAACAGGATCCCGCGCTCGCGCCGCCCTTCCGCCTCATCCGGCGTCGCGGCGCGCCTCTCGAGCGTCCGCCGGAGCAGTCCGCCGAGAAAGACCGGGACCATCGTCGAGACGGGGAGATAGACGCCGACGGCGAAGGCGAGGGTCGGAAGGCGGAACAGTTCGGCCACCAGCGCGATCCCGACTCCGATGGCGACGAGCCCCCACGGGAGCGAGCTCTGGAGGACCCCGTCGATGACGAGTCTCATCAGCGTCGCCTGCGGCGCGGGGAGCTCGGTGGTGCCGAACCCGTAGGCGCGGTCGAGAAAGATGACGGCGAGGCAGACGAAGATGGCGGACGTGAGCACGCCGATCATCTCACCCCCCTGCTGGCGGCGGGGGGTCGCGCCGAGGAGGAAGCCCGTCTTGAGGTCCTGCGACATGTCGCCGGCGATCGAGGCGGCGATGGCGACGACGGTCCCGACGGTGAGCGCGCCGACCTTCCCGGCGTCGTCGGTCCAGCCGAGCGCGAGGAAGACCGCCGAGGTGCCGAGAAGCGCCGCGATGGTCATGCCGCTCGTGGGGTTCGAGGTGACTCCGACGAGGCCGACGATCCGCGACGAGACGGTGACGAAGAAGAAGGCGAAGATCACGACGCAGACGGTCGCGACTGCGCGGTGGAGCGCGTCCTCGATCGTTCCGAATGCGTAGGGAACCGTGATCAGCATCGTGGCGATCAGCACCACGCCGATGCCGACGACCCTGAACGGGAGGTCGTGGCTGGTGCGCGGCACCGCGGCCGGCTCGCCGCTCCGCTCGCGGAACTGCCGCGCGCCGATCCGGAAGCTCTCCAGCATCGTCGGAATGCTCCGGATGAGCGTGATGATGCCGGCGGTGGCGACGGCTCCCGCTCCGATGTAGCGGACGTAGCGGGACCAGATCTGCGAGGGCGACATCTCCGCGATCGTCAGAACGGTCTCTGGATAGAAGGGGGTCAGCCGCCCCTCCCCCCACCAGGCGATCAGAGGGATGATCACGAGCGACGACAGGAGCCCCCCGCTCACCATCACCGTCGCCACGCGCGGCCCGAGAATGTACCCGACCCCGAACAGCGCCGGCGACATGTCGGCGCCGATCTGACCCTTCTTCAGGAAGGGAATGTGAAACTCGACCCGGTCGGGAAACATCCGGGCCCAGCCGGAGAGCGCCTTGAAGAGCGCGCCGATGCCGAGCCCGAGGAAGACGTTCTTCGCCCTCGCCCCTCCCACCTCGCTCGCCACCAGAACCTGGGCGCACGCCGTCCCTTCCGGATACGGAAGCTTCCCGTGCTCCTGCTCGATCAGGTAACGCCGCAGCGGGATCATGAACATCACGCCGAGAAGCCCGCCGGCCATCGCCAGCAGCGTCATCTGCAGCAGCGTCGGATCGAGGTTCCAGAGAAAGAGGGCGGGAAGGGTGAAGATCACGCCGCTCGCGACCGAGCTCGAGGCCGAGCCGATCGTCTGCGACATGTTGGCCTCGAGGATCGTCGAGCTCCGGCCGAACTGGCGCAGCGCGCGAAACGCGGCGACCGTCATCACCGCGACCGGGATCGAGGTCGAGATCGTCAGTCCTGCGCGCAGCCCGAGGTAGGCGTTCGCGGCGCCGAACAGAATGCCGAACACGATGCCGAAAAGCGCGGCCTTCGCCGTGAACTCGGCCGGACTCTCCGTGGAAGGAACGTACGGCTCGTAGGACGAGCCCTCCGGAATCGGCCCGTAGGCCTGGCGGCTCAGTCCTTCTTTCATCGGCAGGGGATGGTAGCAGAAGCGGAATGGGGACCGCAGAACGCAGAACCGAAGAAAGGAGACAGGGGCTGCGGGTCAGCCATCCGGGCTCTGCATTCTGAATAACTCTGCCTCACCACGTCGCGACGATGGCGACGGCGGTCGAGACCGAGCCAGATCCTGTTGATTCCGGCGTTACGGAACACCAGCAGATCGCGCGCGCCACCACCGGCTGCCCTATCGCACGCCTCCGGCATACACGTCATCGTCATCCCCGTCGCCGGAGGCGACGCATAGGGTAGCCGGTGGTTGCGTGCGCCTCCCCAACCGCCCACCCCACACCGCCCGCGCCACATCCCGCATCCGCACGCTCCACCCGAACCGTCGGCGCACGCCACCACCGGACCCGGGACGCGCAAATGAAATCCGTTCTTCCCTTCACGCGCGCACCCCGGAGGGGTGCAGGAGACTTCATCGTTCGCGGGCGGTTTCCGCCGCGCACGCCACCACCGGACCCTGATACGATCGCGCCGCCTCCGGCCCGGAGGTCGCCGAAAGGACTCGAGCCCATGCGCAATCGCTTCCTCCTCTCCGTTCTGCTCGCCCTCGCCACCCCTCTCGCCGCGCAGGACGAAGGACTGACGCGGCTGCTCCGGCAGCCCGACATCCACGGCGACACCATCGCCTTCGTCTATGCGGGCGACATCTGGATCGCGAGCGCCGGCGGCGGCACGGCGCGGCGTCTGACCTCGCACGAGGGGCTCGAGCAGTTCCCGAAGTTCTCCCCCGACGGACGCTGGATCGCCTTCACCGGCGACTACAGCGGAACGCGGCAGGTGCACCTCATCAGCGTCGACGGCGGAGAGCCGCGGCAGCTCACCTTCTACAACGACGTCGGCCCGCTTCCTCCGCGCGGCGGGGTCGACAATCTCGTCGCCGACTGGACCCCGGACGGCAGGCACATCCTGTTTCTCCCCCACCGCCTCCCGTGGGGCGATCGGATGCCGGTCCACTACACGATCGCGTTCGAGGGGGGAATGGAGACGCCGGTCGGAATCCCCGAGGGAAGCGGCGGGAGCTATTCGCCGGACGGAACGCGGATCGCGTACACGCCGATCGAGCGCGAGTTCCGCACCTGGAAGCGCTATCGCGGCGGGCGCGCGCAGGACGTCTGGGTCTGGGACGTGGCGCGGCGCACGGCCGAGCAGATCACCGACGATCCCGCGACCGACAACCAGCCGGTCTGGATCGGCGATTCGATCTACTTCACCTCCGACCGCGAGTCGAGCCGGAAGCTGAATCTCTGGGCGTACGATACCGGCACGAAGGAGCTCCGGAAAGTCACCGACCATCAGGACTACGACGTCCTCTGGCCGGGCGGCGACGGGCGGCGGGTCATCTACGAATCGGGCGGCTGGCTGTGGATCCACGACCCGGCGCAGGGGAGCTCGAGCCGCGTTCCCGTGCGCGTCTACGGCGACTTCCGCCACGCGGTCCCGCGATTCGCGAACGTCCGCGAGACGATCCAGACGATGGCGATCTCCCCCACCGGGGCGCGCGCGCTGCTGGGCGCCCGCGGCGAGGTGTTCACGGTTCCGGCGAAGGAGGGCGAGATCCGCAACCTGACCCGGACCCCGGGCGTGCGGGAGAAGGACCCGACGTGGTCGCCGGATGGAGCGACGATCGCCTACCTGAGCGACCGCACGGGGGAGTACGAGATCTGGGTGCGCCCGGCGGACGGCAGCGGGAGCGAGCGGCAGATCACGAAGGGGGGAACGATCTGGAGGTTCCCGCCGGTCTGGTCGCCCGACTCCCGGCACCTCGCGTTCGCCGACAAGAGCTCGGAGCTGAGCCGCGTCGAGCTCGAGAGCGGTCGCATCACGCGCATCGACCGGGGAGAGTACAGCGACGTCACCGACTACGTCTGGGCGCCCGACTCGCGCTGGATCGCCTACACGAAGGTCGGACCGACGCGGATGACGTCCATCTGGCTCCACTCCCTCGGAGACGGCCGCAACCACCAGATCGGAAGCGGCATGACGAATGACGCTGCGCCCGCATTCGATCCGAAGGGGCGCTATCTCTACTTCCTCTCCGACCGCGATTACAACCTCACGTTCAGCGGCTACGAGTTCAACTACGTCTACACCGATCCGACGCGGATCTACGTCGCGATCCTCTCCAAGGACGGACCGGCGCTGTTCCTTCCCGAGAGCGACGAGGAGACTCCCCGCGCGAGCGAACCGGCCGCCGAGGAAGAGCAGGACGCGAAGGAGGAAACGAAGGCGGCGGCCGCGCCGGTCACCGTGCGGATCGACTTCGACGGACTCGAGTCGCGCGTGCGCGCGATCCCCGGATCGGCGGCCGACTATCGCGCCCTCGCCGCGAACGAGACCGGAGTCTTCTATCTCGTCGGCAGCGGTACGAACGCCGCGCTGAAGCTCTACGACCTCGAGGAGAAGAAGGAGCAGGCGGTGCTCGAGGGCGTCCAGTCGTACCGCCTCTCGGCGGACGGCAAGAAGGTCGTCTTCCGCTCGGGCGCCGACTACGGCATCGTCGACGCGAAGCCGGAACAGAATGCAGAGGAAGCGAAGCTCGATCTGGCGAGGCTCGAGGCGAAGATCGATCCGAGAGCCGAATGGTCGCAGCAGTTCGCCGACGCCTGGCGGATCCTGCGCGACTGGTTCTACGACCCCGGCATGCACGGGGTCGACTGGGAGCTGATGCGCCGCCGCTACGGCGCTCTCGTCCCGCACGTCGCCCATCGCACCGACCTGGACTACCTCCTCGGGGAACTCGGCGGAGAGCTCGATGCCGGCCACGTCTACGTCCAGACGGGCGGCGACTGGCAGGCCCCGCGGACCGACAACGGCCTGCTCGGCGCCGTCATCGTCCCCGATGCGTCCGGATTCTTCAGGATCGAGAAGATCTTTCCAGGCGAGAACTGGCACGCCGCGTTCCGCTCCCCCCTCACCGAGCCGGGCGTGGAGGTGAACGAGGGTGACTACATCCTGGCCGTCGACGGCACGCCGACCACCTCGGTCGACAACTTCTACCGCCTCCTCGAGAACAAGGCCGACCGCGTCGTGACCCTGAAGGTCGGCCCGCGCCCCTCGCTCGCCGGAGCGCGCGAGGAACAAGTCCGCCCGATCGAGCAGGAGACCAACCTCCGCTACCTCGACTGGGTCCTCTCGCGCCGCCGCTACGTCGACGAACGATCGGGCGGACGCATCGGCTATCTCCACCTCCCGGACACCGCCTTCGGCGGCAACCGCGAGTTGTTCAAGGGCTTCCTGCCGCAGGCGACGAAGGACGCGCTCATCATCGACGTCCGCTACAACGGCGGCGGGTTCATCCCCGACCGGATGATCGAGCTGCTCAGCCGGCCCGTGCTCAGCTTCTGGGCGCGGCGGAACATCCGGCCGATGGTCACCCCGGCGTTCGCGCACGAAGGACCGAAGGCCGTCCTGATCAACGGCTACTCCTCATCGGGCGGCGACGCGTTCCCCTACTACTTCCGCCAGCGCGGACTGGGACCGCTCATCGGGACGCGCACCTGGGGAGGGCTGATCGGCATCTCGGGGCAGCCTTCCCTCATGGACGGCGGGACCGTGACGGCTCCCTCGTTCCGGTTCCTCGACACCGAGGGGATGTGGGCGGTCGAGGGGGTGGGCGTGGAGCCGGACATCGAGGTCGTCGATCGTCCCGATCAGGTGGCGCGGGGGATCGATCCCTCGCTCGACAAGGCGATCGAAGTGCTCCTGGCGGAGCTCCGCGAAAATCCTCCTGTGCCCTTCGTCGTCCCACCGGCGCCCGGAACGAGGTAGGAGCGCCTCGGCGATCCTGATCCGGTGTGGTGCGGGCGGGACGCCCCGGGCGGGTGGAGCGACGAGCCTCGAAACAGAGCCTCCCCCCACCCGGGGGCGGGCGGGACGCCCGCACCACACCCGGGCGGGACGCCCCCTGCCTCCGGCGGGTGGAGGCCGGCGCCCCGGACTCCCGCGCTCCGGACCTCCCCCCCTTCCCGGGAATCGTGACTCATGCGGCGCAGCCGCACGCGCTCTTCACTACCGGACGGCTCGATCCCGGCTCGGGCGCGCAGCAGCCCGCCGCCTTCGCTCCCTCGTCCGCCGCCGACTCCTTCGGCCTGCAACAGGCGGCTGCTTCCGCCGAGATCTCCTCCTCGGCCAGGTCTTTGTGCACGACGAACACTTCCCATTCGTTTCCGTCGGGGTCGCGCACCCAGCTCTTGTCCTGGTTCGCCCAGCAGCAGTCGGTCGCCATCTCGTCCCGCGTCAACAGCCCCGACTCGATCCACCGCTCGCGGACCGCGAGCACGTCGTCGGTCGAGGCGACCTGAATCCCGAGGTGCGAGAGGGCGCCGGCGGAAGCCAGATCGGGGACTTCGTTGAGGGCGAGATTCAGCCGGGGATTCTCGAGGTCGAACTTCGCGTAGCCGGTCCGGACCTTCGCCGGCTCGATGCCGAGCATCTTCGTGTAGAACTCGATGCTGGCGGCGACGTTGCGGACGTTGATGGAAACATGGGGTTTGAGGGCCTGAACGGGGGTGCTCATTGGGTGCTCCTTTCGCGTATATACATTCGCCCTGGCGGATGTATATACAGTAGGGCCGTCTCCCATATTTGTCAAGCCGAATGTGTCGAGCGTCGGTTTCCAATGGCCGGCCGGACGTCGTCGGCTCCCTTTTTGGATTGTTCATTTTGCATTTTGCATTCTGCATTTGCCCGAAGGGCGTTCTTCCCGGGTTCGCGCTACACTGCGGACTCGAGCGTGACCGAACGACCGCCGAGCTCTGCGCGACGCCGCGAGATCCTCGCATGGGCCGTCTACGACGTCGGGAACTCGGCGTTCACCACCCTGATCGTAACCTTCATCTACAGCGCGTACTTCACGCAGGCGATCGCCGACGACCCCGACCGCGGAGCGATCTTCTGGTCGCGTGCGGTCAACCTCTCCGCGCTCGCCGTCGTCATCCTCTCCCCCATCGCCGGCGCCATGGCCGACCTCTCGGGCAGGAAGAAGCGGTTCCTGATGGGAGCGACGCTCCTCTGCATCGTCCCGACGGCGCTCCTTTTCTTCCCGCATCGGGGCGACGTGATGGCGGCCCTGATCCTGTTCGCGATCGCCAACGTCGGATTCGAGGCGGGATACGTTTTCTACAACGCCTTCCTTCCGGAAGTCTCCACGCGCGACACGATCGGGCGCGTCTCCGGCCTGGGGCAGGGCCTCGGATATTTCGGCGGGCTCGCCTGCCTCGTGCTCGCGCTCGGAATGGTGCGCGGATGGGTCCCGAGCGCGGGCGATCTCCACGTCCGCTCGACGAACCTTCTCGTCGCGGCGTGGTTCGCCCTGTTCGCCGTCCCGCTCTTCCTCATCGTGCGAGAGCGGCCGCCGGCCGCCGCGGCGGGGCCTGCGCCCCCCCTTTCGGAGATCGTCCGGATCGCCTTCCGCCGCGTCGTCGGCACGGTACGTCACCTCAAAGGGTACCGGGAAGCCGCGAAGCTCATCGTCGCCAGGATGATCTACAACGACGGCCTGGTGACCATCTTCTCATTCGCTTCGATCTTCGCCGCCGCGACGTTCGGCCTCACCACCGAGCAGCTCATCGTCTTCGGGATCGCGATCAACGTCGTCTCCGGCGTCGGATCGTTCCTGCTCGGCCCGGTGACCGACCGGATCGGAGGGAAGCGGACGATCCTGATCACCCTCGTCGTCCTCATCGCCGCCACCATCCTCGGCGCGACCGCCCGCTCGCTTCCCGTCTTCTGGGTGTCCGCCCTGCTGCTCGGCGCCATGGTCGGCCCGAACCAGGCCGCCAGCCGCAGCCTTCTCGCCCTCCTCACCCCCGAGGAGAAGCACGCCGAGTTCTTCGGCTTTTTCGCCTTCTCCGGGAAGCTCGCTTCGGTCCTCGGGCCGCTCCTCTACGGGATCGTCCTCGAGATCACGCGCAGCCAGCGCGCCGCCATGGCCTCGATCCTCGTCTTCTTCGTCGCGGGGATGGCGGTCCTGATCACCGTCCGCGACCCGGTCCGGCCGCGACGCCGGGAGGGTTGATCCCGCCCGCTCCGTACCGGGGACGGCGTTCGCTCTACAATCGGGCCATGCCCGCGAAGAAGCTGCCGCCGGGCGAGCGGCCGCTGAAGACGCTCGAGCGGGTCGTGTCGAAATCGGGGCTCGGCTCGAGGCGCGAGGCGCGATCGTGGATCGCGGCCGGCCGCGCGGCGGTGAACGGGACTACGGTCGTCGATCCCGATCGCTGGGTTGATCTCGAGCGCGACCAGGTCACGTTCGACGGCGAGCCGCTCGCACCGCGGCGCCTCGTCTACCTCCTCCTCAACAAGCCCGCCGGCATTCTCACCACCTATCGCGATCCGCAGAAGCGGCCGACCGTCTACGAGCTCCTCCCTCCGGGCCTCGGATTCCTGATCCCGGTCGGCCGGCTCGACCTCGATACGAGCGGGCTTCTCCTGATGACGAGCGATACGACGTTCGCCGAGACGGTGACGAACCCCCGATACGGAGTGCCGAAGACGTATCGGGTGGAGGCTTCGCGCCACCTGGACGAGTCCGAGCTCGCGCGGCTGCGCGAGGGGGTCGAGCTGAGCGACGGCCCGACGCGGCCGGCCGCGGTCGAGCGCGTCGGCGAGCGCGAAGGACGCACGACCTTCGAGATGACCATCACCGAAGGGCGCAACCGGCAGGTGCGCAGGATGGTCGAGGCAATCGGCGGGCGGGTGGAGCGGCTCGAGCGGATCGCGATCGGCCCGCTGACGGCGGAAGGGCTCGAGCCGGGGGGCGTGCGCGAGCTGACCCAGGCCGAGATGGAGTCGCTCGTGAGATCGAGCCGGGGGGACGCTGGGCCGAAAGGCTGATTTGTCGCTACAATCGCTTCATGAGCACGCAGCCTCTGGCCTCGGCATTCGACCGGCTCAAGACGGCGATCGACGAGATGAAAGAGCCCTTCTACCAGTCTCAGCTCCGTCTGGCCGCGACGGTTCTCGGCAGCTCGATCGCCGACATGAACGAGCAGCCGACCCCGGCGCAGATCAGCGACGCTGAGTTCGCGTTCGGCGACATTACGTCGATCGCCTCGGAAGTACCGGCGCAGGACGAGGAGCGGCTGAACCCGGCGATCGATGCGATCCGCAACGCGATCGCGGCGCTGCGGGAGGCGCGACCGCTCCCGGCCGAGGTCGTGGTTCGCGCCCGCGCGCTGCAGGAAATGCTGCGCGAGAGGCGCTCGGCGCTCGAGCGCCAGGGCTTCCGGTTCGAAGAGGAAGAAGCGGCCCACGTCCCGCATCACCCGCGGGAGCTCTGCCTGCCGGCCCGCAGGCTCCAGCGCGATCTCGCCGCCGAAGGATTCGCGATGCGCTCACTCGAGAAGCTGGTCGACTCCCCGGACGAGTTCGCGTACCACGACGTCGCCGACCTGATCGCGGAGCTCGACAGCGTCGCCGGCTCGCAGCCGGGCTGATCCCGGCAAGCCCGATCGATCATCCCCACGTGCGACATGAAAGGCGGCGATGCGCTACCTCTACCTCTTCCCCCATCCCGACGACGAGTCGTTCGGCCCGGCGCTGGCGATCTCGAAGCAGGTGCGCGCGGGTGATGCCGTCCATCTGCTCACGCTCACGCGCGGCGGGGCGACTGCTCAGCGCGAGCGCCTCGGCCTCACGGTCGAGCAGATGGGAAGGGAACGCCTCCGCGAGATGAAACAGGTCGAGCGCGTGCTCCGGCTCTCGTCGATGGAAGTCCTCGACCATCCCGATGGAGGGCTGGACGAGGTCAACCCCCTCGTCCTCGAGGACGCGATCGCCCGCCGCATCGAGCGGATCGATCCCGACCTCGTCGTGACGTACCCCGTCCACGGCATCAGCGGCCACCCCGACCACCTCGTCACGCACGCGGCCGTCAAGGGGGCCTTCGCCGCCTCCGCCGAGCGCCGCCGCCGTCTCGCCTTCTTCACGCTGCTGCCGGTGGATGGAAAAGAGCGTGTCCCGCTCCGGGCCTCGAAGCCCGAGCAGATCGACTGCGAGATCGAGGTCGACGAGTTCGACGTCGAGACCGCGCGCAGCGCGCTCGCGTGCTATGCGACGTACGAGTCCACCATCGAGGAGCACGATCCTCTCGGCAGGGTCGGCCGCAAGCTGTTTTTCGAGATCTGGCGCGAGACGCACGACCCGCGCCTCGGCGACCTCGGGGAAGGACTCGCCTCGCGATGAGCGAGGTCGAGATCCGTCCGGTCCGGACCGCCGACCTGCCGCGCCTGGTCGAGATGAACAACGCCGTCGTCCCCGACGTGAACCCGCTCGAGCTCGACGCGATGCGCCGCTTCGCCGAGACCTCGCCGTGGTTCCGCATCGCCGAGCTCGACGGAGCGCCCGCGGGATTCGTCGTCGTCCTCCGCCCCGACGCCGACTACGCGAGCCTGAACTTCCGCTGGTTCCGGGACCGCTACGCCGACTTCGTCTACGTCGACCGGATCGCCGTCGACGCCGCCGCCCGGCGCCGCGGACTCGCCCGCGCTCTCTACGACGACGTCGGCGCGTTCGCCCTCGAATGCGGCGCGCCGATGATCTGCGCCGAGATCAACCTCGAGCCACCAAACCCCGCCTCCATCGACTTCCACCGCCGCCGGGGATTCGAGCAGGTCGGCACCCTCGACCACGACGAAGGAAAGCGCGTGGTGATGATGGTGAAGCGACTCGCCAGGTAGGTCGACCACCGGCCAAATCAGGCCTTCGGCCGGATAAGGCCTTCGGCCAAATGCAAAATCCACAATGCAAAATGAAAAATCCAAAAAGAAAAACATGTCATCGCGCGCTTCGCGTCATGCGTCACGTTCATCGCGCGCTTCGCGTCATGCGTGCACGTCGTCGCCGCCTCGCCTCCGGCGTGCACGTCATCGTCATCCCCGTCGCCGGAGGCGACGCATAGGGTAGCCGGTGGTTGCGTGCGGCTCCCCAACCGCGCACCCCACGTCAACCGTGCCAGACCCCGCAACCCCACGCTCCACGCGAACAGTCTGCGCACGCCACCACCGGACCCGGGCGCACAAATAAAGTCGATCCTTCCATTGATGCGCGCACCCCGAAGGGGTGCCGGAGACGTCAGCGCTCGCGGTCGGTTTCCCCTCCGGCACCCCTCCGGGGTGCCCGCATCGAATGGAAGGATATCAACCGTCCGCGCCTCGCGGTCCGGTGGTGGCGCGCGCAGGCGAGCCGCGCGGGTTCGAACGGTCCGAGCGCGTGGCGCCGTTCGCGCGGGTCGGGCGGTTTCCGCCGCGCGCGCAACCACCGGCTACCCTATCGCACGCCTCCGGCGTGCAGGCGACGGGGTGATCACGCCCGTTTCAGCGCAGAGGGCTGCGGTATCAATTCGATCGGTCAGGCGATGCTCGACCATCGTCGGCTCCTTTTTGCATTTTGCATTGTGCATTTTGCATTTTGCATTTGCCCGAAGGGCGTTCTCTTCCCGGCCCTCTCACGCGAGCAGCAGCGTCGCGAGCCCGAGGAAGATGCCCATGCTGGCGACGTCGGTGGCGGTGGTGAGGAAGATGCTGGAGGCGGTGGCGGGATCGGCGCCGAGGCGGCGCAGCGAGAGAGGGATGAGCGCGCCCGAGATGCCGCTGATCATGCAACTGGCGACCATGGCGGCAAAGACGATCATGGCGAGCACGAAGGCGCTCGGGTTGTTCTGAGATCGCGCGACCAGGTACATGCCGACCGAGGCGCTGAGCCCGACCAGGGCACCGTTGAGCAGCCCGAGGAGTCCTTCCTTCATCACCAGAGCGCGCTCGCGCCCCGAGCCGAGCTCGCCGAGCGTCATCCCGCGCAGCGCCACGGCGAGGGCCTGACATCCGGTGTTGCCCGACTGGCCCGCCAGCACCGGGAGAAACACGGCGAGGACGACGATCTGGTCGATCGTGTCCTGAAAGAAGCCGACGACGGCGGCGGCGAGGAACGCGGTGAGCAGGTTGAGCTGAAGCCAGGGATGGCGGAACTTCAGGCTTCGAGGCCACGGAGTGGCGAGGCGCTCCTCCCGGTCGACGCCGACCATTGTTCCGGCCTGAGCCGAGATCTCGATCGCCTGCGCCTCGAACATCATCTGGCCGCGGACCTGGCCGATGAGCTTCCCCTCGGCGTCGATGACGGGATAGACCGGATAGTGGAGATTCACCACCAGCTTCATCGCGTCGAGGATGTCCATCTCGCCGCGGAGGGCGAAGGGATTGCGGATCATGATCTCACCGAGGGGGGCGTCGTGGGCGGAGAGAAGGAGATCGCGCATCGTGATCACGCCGATGAGCTTGCGGTCGCGGCCGATGACGAAGCCGTAGGTGACGAACGCCTTCTTCACGAGCTCGCGCACGCGGTCGATCGCCTGCCGGACGCTCATCTCCGGCGAGACGATCGCGGTCGGCGGCTCCATCAGCCGCCCCACCGTCCCCTCCTCGAACGCCTCGTTCCGGATCCACTGCTCGCGCTGTGCCTTCGGCGTCACCGCGAGGATCGCGCTCCGCGTCTGCGGATCGAACTCGTCGAGAATGTCCTGCGCCGCCGCCGGATTGATCGACTGCAGCACCTCGGCGATCCTCGTCGCCGGCTCCATTTCCAGCAGCTCCGAGGCCTCCCGCGGGCCCATCGTCAGCACGCGCCGCGGTAGATTTTCCACTTCGGATGCAGGCGCCGACTCCAACGCCTCTTCGGACATACCCGACCTCCTGCCTGCCGCTTCGCGGGCGACCGGCTTCTCCCGATCTCCGGTTTTTTCGGACCGTTCGGACCTCCAGAGTATCCGCCGGACCGGGCGCGCCGCACAACTCGCCCCGCGCCGGAGCTCGCGGAAATGCCTGCTCCCGACCCCCGGTTGCGGTCATCAGCCATGCCGTCGAGCAGCCGGTTCGCCGTCGCCACGCACATCCTCACGCTTCTCGCCGTCCGTGGGGACGAGCCGACCAGCTCCGAGATGATCGCCTCGAGCGTCAGCACCAACCCGGTCGTCATCCGCCGTCTCCTCTCGATCCTGAGCCGCTCGGGTCTGGTCCACGCCGTCAGCGGCCGCCACGGCGGCGCCCTGCTCGCTCGCGATCCGAGAGAGATCACCCTCTACGACGTCTATCGTGCGGTCGAGGAGCGCAATCTCATCTCCCTTCACGCAGCATCCGACACGAAATGCCCGGTCGGCCGAAAGATCCACGGCGTGCTCGAGAGCTACTGCGGCCGCGCCGAGGAGGCGATGTCGAAGTACCTCCGGGGAGTGACGCTCGACCAGGTGGTCTCCGAGACGGAAGCGGTCGTTTTGATCTGATCCCGGGCGCGCTCGGCGGCGGCGCGTCATCCGTTCGATCGGAGATTCGATTCTCTCCGCGCGGGAGCCACTCAGCTCAGGCCGCGCCGTCCCGATGCTCCGGTCCGGCGTCTCCTCCCCCGGGAGCGGTGCGCCGCTGAGCGATGAGGCAGAGGTCGACCGCATGGACGACGTCGCGCACGTCGAACGGCTAGTAGAGAATGGAGTGGATGGAGGAGCGGTCGATCCCGCTCGTGCCGCGCGTGCCGGCCGCGGTCATGATGACCACGCATTCGCGCCCCGGATGCTCCCGGCGCAGGAACTCGATCACCTCGTACCCGCTGCGCACCGGCATCATGAGGTCGAGCAGGACCGCCTCGAAGCCGTCCTGTTCGAGCAGGGCGATCGCTTCGTCGCCGTTGCGGGCCTCCCGGGTTGCATAGCCCGATCGGGAGAGCACGGCGACGATGAACCGCCGGATCGCGTCGTCGTCGTCGACGACGAGCACCGGATGACGTGCCTCGGTCACGACCGCTGCCTTTCGGAAGCCGTGCCAGAGCGGCGGGAGTGGCCCTGGCGGTTCCGCACGAGTCCGGCTCCCTCCGCGGCAGACCCCGCCTTCCAGTAGGATGGCACACGCCCGGCGAGCCCCGCGGACGGGAACGAACCGCGCCGGAAACGGAGGTGGTGGAGTGTCCACCCGCATTCTGCTGGAGATCGGAGTGATCGTCCTGCTCGTGCTGGCGAACGGGGCGTTCTCGATGAGCGAGATCGCGGTCGTGACCTCGCGGAGGGCCCGCCTCGACCGGATGGCGCGCAGCGGCCGGCGGGGAGCGGCGGCGGCCCTCCGCCTGGCGGAGAACCCCGACCGTTTTCTCTCGACGATCCAGGTGGGGATCACGCTGATCGGCGTGTTCACCGGCGCGTTCGGCGGAGCCACCCTGGCGGCCGAGATCGGCCGGGCTCTCGACGAGATCCCCGCTCTCGACCCGTACAGCGAAGCGATCGGGGTCGGCGTGGTCGTGCTCGGGATCACGTATCTGACGCTGGTGCTGGGCGAGCTGGTGCCGAAGCGGATCGCGCTCGGGGCGCCGGAGCGGATCGCGGCGCGGGTCGCGCCGCTGATGAACGCGCTGGCGCGCATCGGCTCGCCGCTGGTGAGTCTTCTCGGGGTCTCGACCCGTGCGGTGCTCACCCTGCTCCGCATCCAGCCCTCGCGCGAGCCCTCCGTGACCGAGGAGGAGCTCAAGCTGCTGCTCCATCAGGGAACCGAGGCGGGGACGATCCCGCGGGAGGAGCGAATCATCGTCGAGCGGGTGTTCCTGCTCGGCGACCGCTCGGTCCGCTCGGTGATGACTCCGCGCATCGAGGTCGAGTGGATCGATCTCGCCGAGTCGATCGAGAGCGCGCGCAGGAAGGTCGCCGACAGTCCTCACAGCCGCTTCCCCGTCGCGGCCGAACGGCTCGACGAAGTCGAAGGCATCCTCCACGGGAAGGACCTCTGGGCCGGCGAGGCCGATTCGCTCGACGCGCTCCGCGATCGGATCCGCGAGCCGCTGTTCGTCCCCGAGACCGCTTCCGCTCTCGCCCTGCTCGAGACCTTCCGCGCGACCCGCAACCACGTCGCCATCGTCGTCGACGAGTACGGCGGGTTCGAGGGGCTCGTCACCCCCGCCGACATCCTCGAGGCGCTCGTCGGCGAGCTCCCCGATCCGGAGGATACTCACGAACCGGTCGTGCTGCGGCGCGCCGACGGCTCGCTCTCGCTGGATGCGACGGTCGACCTGGAGGAGGTCAAGATCCTCATCGGCCTCCCGTTCCTCGAAGGACAGAAGGAAACCTACCAGACGATCGCCGGCTGGGTCGTCGAGCGGCTCGGACGGATTCCGAAGCTCGGCGACGTGGTCGAGGCGGGGGGGTTCCGCTTCGAGATCCTCGACATGGACGGTCGCCGCGTCGACCGGATCCTCGTCTCCGAGATCCCCCTTCCGGAGGACGAGACCGTGAGCTGACCAGTGTCGTTGTAACGCCGCCTCACTCCATCATCTCGGCGAGCAGCAGCTCCATCGCTTCGGCCCAGATCCGGTAGCCCCGGGGGCTCAGATGGAGCGCGTCGGGCATGATCGCCGCCGGGATCGTGCCGTCGGGGGCGGTCAGCCGCGGGCCGAGGTCGAGAACCCGCGTGCGACTCCCGTCATCGAGTGCGAGCAGCGAGCGATTGACCGCATCGATCTTCGCGCGCATCGCGGCCACCTCCGGGTCGGCCGGATCGGCGCCGCGCGGAAAGATCGCGAGCAGCAGAAGGCGGCTCTCCGGCAGCTTACTCCGGATCCGGCGGACCACCTCGTGCACTCCTTCGCGGATGTTCTCCACCCCGTCGCCGATGTTGTTCGTTCCGATCAGCAGCACGACGACCCGAGGGTCGATCCCGTCCAGCTCCCCTGACTCGATGCGCCAGAGCAGGTGCTGGGTCCGATCGCCGCTGATGCCGAAGTTCGCCGGGGCCCGGGCGCCGAAATGCTCGTCCCAGATCGACCGGTTCGCTCCCGCGAGCCATCCCTCCGTGATGGAGTCGCCGAGAAAGAGAAGACCGACTCCGCCGCGCTCCGCGGCATCGAGGTTCTCGAGGTGTCTCTGCTCGAAGCGGAAATCGATGCGCCCTCGGTCGTCCAGCTTCGGAGCGGCGACCCAGGGCGCGCCGGGCGGGGGGCCCGGATCGGGCGTGGCGGGCGGGAACAGCTCGATCGCCGTGAAGTCGACCCAGTACAGCCCCCGCGCGTTCGGCACCGCGCGGAGGATCGCGCGGCCGATCTCACCGGGAGGATCGTCGAAGCGGCTCCACCACGGACGGTCCGATTCGTATCCGTACTGGAAGGCGACCGGCGCCGGCCAGAACGTCTCGCCCCATCGGGCGAACTCGGCGACCATCGCCTCCAGGCCCGGCAGGATCTGGCTGTCGTCGACGAACAGCAGCCCCTCCCGCTCGGTCGGCGGCATCTTTCCCGTCTCCCAATGCTTGAGAAAGAGCCGGTAATGCGGCGCGTGCTTCTGCACCGCCTGCCGCCAGGCTCTCGCCTGCGCGTCGCCGACCGGTTCCCCTTCGGGACGCTCGGTCGAGCGGAACCACTCGACGTCGACTCCGAATCCGACGACGGAGGGATGGTGGCCGTAGCGCGACATCACCAGGTCGATCAGCTCTTCGACCGACGCGTGACCCGGCTCGACCTGCAGCCAGACGCGGAAGCCGAGGCGGTCGAAAAGGGACAGCGTCGCCTCGTTCGCGTCGGTCGGTGAGCCCGAGATCAGCGGATCGCGCGCGTCGACCGGGAAGTTGAGCAGCGTCCCCCGGCCGTTCAGCTTGCCGACGATCCAGATCGTCTCCGGCACGGCGCCCGGGAACCGACGCGCCATCTCGAGCCCGACCAGCCCCCAGTACTCCGGCCCGGGGTCCCACTCGGGACCGTACGCCGACCAGCGGAACCCCGCCCCCACCCCCGCGGCGGGAGGAGAGAGGAGCGAGGAACAGCCGGCAGCGAGAAGCGCCGCGAACAGCAGCAGCGAGGCGATCCGCCCCCGCTTCATTCCGATCCCTTCGAGCGCGTGTCCGGCTGCGGCATGATCATCGGGGAATTCTAGCCGACCCGGCAGAAGCGGACGATACGCCCTTCGGGCAAATGCAAAATGCACAATGCAGAATGCAAAATCCAAAAAGGAGACCGCGGGCTGGTGGCTCGTTTGATCGGCTGACTCCTCCCCTCACGCGCGCACCCCGGAGGGGTGCGGGAGACGTGAGCCCTCGCGGCCGGTTTCCTCTCCGGCACCCCTCCGGGGTGCGCGCATGAATTGAAGGATCCTCAATCGTTCGTTCGCCGTCCGGTGGTGGCGCGCGCAGACGGTTCGCCGCAGATCGTTCGGCCGGAACGCCCGATACCTGCGGCGCGGGTCGAACGGCTTCCGCGCGCGCGCAACCACCGGCTACCCTCTCGCACGCCTCCGGCGTGCACGTCATCGGCTCCCCGTCGCCGGAGGCGACGCATAGGGTAGCCGGTGGTTGCGTGCGCGACGGAAACCGCCCAGCCCACGCCGCCCGCGCCAGACCCCGCAACCACACGCTCCACGCGAACCGTCTGCGCACGCCACCACCGGGACGGGCGCACAAATGAAATCCATCCCTCCATTCACGCGCGCACCCCGGAGGGGTGCCGGAAACGAGCGACCCGCGTACGATCTCCTTGGCCACGTGCCGATCGCCCTCCGGGCAAATGCACGATGCAAAATCAAAAAGACAGGCCGACGATTTCGAGCCTCACCGACCGAGCGGGTCGATGCTGGAGCCTGCACGCTGACACGGGCGTGCTCACAACACCCGCCTGTTTCTCTTTTTGCATTTTGCATTGTGCATTTTGCATTTGGCCGGAAGCCGGAAGCCTCCCCCTCCCCTCCGGCCTACCGACGGAGCGATTCTTCGATTAACCTGCCCGTTGACCGGGAGGCCGTCTCCATGAACAGGCTCTGCGCCACACTGCTCGTCGCTCTTCTCGCCACCGTCGCCGCCGCGCAGTCTCCGAGGGAGGACGGCGGGGTCCCGCGAAGGCGCGCGGTCGTCAGGGAGCCGGCCGCCACGGGCATCCGCGCGTGCGGTACCGACGTCTGCAGCACCTCGCAGCCGCATGCGTGCGTCGAGATCTCGAATGCCGAGACGGCCTGGCGCACCTGCATCTCCAATCAGGGCCGCCGCGGCCTCGTCCTCGGACCGACCGATCTGCGGCGCACCCGGTCCGGGCCGTGGATGCGTGTCCTGAAGGAAGCGGGCGTGGCCGAGATCTTCGTCCCCTACCACGGCCTGGCTCTCCGTCTCTACGATCACGAGACGACGAGCGCGGCGTCGATCCGCGCAGTGACGCCGGCGGACGCCGGCCCCGACGGAACCGTTCTCACGCTCTCCGGCCAGCCCGCCCCGCAGATCGTCGTCGAGACCAGCGACCGCGGCATCGCCTGGTTGTGCAAGGAGAGCCGGAGCATCAGCCGCCGGGGGGAGGAGCTGGTTCTGTGGGGCGTGCAGGACGCCGCGAACTACGACTTCATCATCGAGTTTCGCCTGCGTGACGACGGCAGCATCGGGTTCCGCCTGGGCGCGACCGGGTTCAACAACCCCTACTTTCCGCCGCGGAGCACGACCGAGCCGCACATGCACGACGCGCTGTGGCGGATCGACGTCGATCTCGACGGTCCCGGGGGCGACACGGCGGTGCAGTGGTCGCACGTCGAGACCGCCGAGGTTCCGCGGTTCGCGCGGGACGTCGACGAGCCGTTCAACGGCGGCCGGGAAGGGGCGGTGCCGTGGGACCCGGAGGCGTTCTACACCATCGGAGTGGTCGACGGGCGGTTGAACGCTCACGGAAACAGGATCGGATACGCGATGCGCATCGCGACCGGCGGGATCGCCCGCCACTTCGGAGGGTCCGGGCGCGAGGAGAGGTTCACGCAATCCGACTTCGCGGTGACGACGTTCAAGCAGTCCGAGCGCGATGCCCTCTTCGACAGCGCGCACGTCCGCTACCTCCAGCCCGATCAGTATCTCCTCGGCCAGGATTTCCCGGGGATGGGCGTCTCCGACGGCGAGTCGGTCGAGAACACCGACGTCGTGCTGTGGCATCGCTCATCGGCGCATCACCATCCCCACGACGAGGACCACGCCCCCGGCGACCCCTCGAATCTCATGACGGGCATCACGAGCGTGCACTGGCAGGGCGTCGACCTCGAGCCGCGCAATCTGTTCGACTTCAATCCGCTGGGAGGCCCGAGCCGGACGCAGTGCCAGTGAATCGGCCGCGGCCTCGTGCTACCGTCTCCCCGTGCTCACCGACTACCACACGCACACGTTTCGCTGCGGCCACGCGGTCGGCACGATGCAGGAGTACGTCGAAGAGGCGATCGCGAAGGGCATCGACGAGATCGGCCTGACCGACCACCTGTGGCTCTACTTCGATCCGCCGGAGCGGCGGGACCCGCGATGGGCGATGCCCGAGGATCAGTACGAGCGCCATTACGCGGAGATGCTCGAGGTGCGTGAGCGCTACCGAGGCCGGATCGCCGTTCGCGTCTCGGTCGAGGCGGACTACATCGAAGGACGCGAAGACGATCTGATCCACATCCTGGAGCGCTTCGATTTCGATTACGTCCTGCTCGGCGTTCACTTCATCGACGAATGGATGATCGACGATCCGGAACAGTCGCATCGCTACGGAGAGCGGTCCGTGGCCGCGATCTACCGGGAGTACTATCGCCGCATGCGCAAGGCCGTCGGGCTCGGCGTGGCGAACCTCGTCTCGCATTTCGATCTGCCGAAGAAGTTCGGCGACCTGCCCGAGGAGTCCGTCGGCGAGGTGGTCGAGGAAACGCTCGACGTCGTCGCGGAAGCGGGGACGGCGATCGAGATCTCCTCGGCCGGCCTGCGCAACCGGATCGGCGAGATCTACCCGTCCGCGGCGATCCTGAGCGAGATGAAACGGAGGGAGATCCCGGTCGCGATCAGCTCCGACGCCCACGCTCCCCGTGACGTCGGATTCGGCTTTGACCGGCTCCTGAAGGCGGCCCACGACGCCGGTTATCGAAAGATCGCGACGTTCGAGAATCGGACGATGCGTCTCGCGGAACTCGGATGACGGTCGAGCCGAACGCCCTCACCCGCTTTCCACTCCCCGACCGTTCCCGTCTGTGGGGCGTGGCGGTGTCGCATTACCAGGTCGAGGGGAGCGATTCGTGCGACTGGACCGAGTGGGAGGCGCTCGGACGGACTCGCGGCGAGCCGTGCGGGGCCGCCGCCGGCTCGTGGGAGCGTTACGAGACGGACGCCGCGCTCGCCGCCGCGATCGGCGCGAACGCCTTCCGCTTCTCGATCTCCTGGAGCCGCGTCGAGCCGAGGCGGGGAGAAGTCGACACCGCTCCCCTCGAGCGCTATGCGCGATTCGCCGATCGCCTGCGCGGGCTCGACGTCGAGCCCGTGATCACGCTCCTTCATTACACCCATCCCCGCTGGTTTCACGACGAAACGCCGTGCCTCGCCAAAGATCCGGCGGCTCGCTGGCCGGACGCTCGGTCACTCAAACTCGCTCTCGGGGTGAGCGAAGAGAGCCATCTCCCCGACGCGCTGCAGGCCGTGGAGGCGCGCGGGATGCCGGTTCTGCTGATCACGATCCTGCTTCAGTGGGGAATGACGCTCCTCTTTCAAGGAACTCCGGGCGACGACGACCGCGTGGTGGTCGTGTTCGCGATGTTCGTCGTGTTCTTTTACCTGTTCGTGATCGGGAGCCTGCGGCGCGAAGGATTTTCGTTCCGCCACTCGCAGAGCGTCATCTGGAGAGAGCCGGCGTGGTGGCCCTTCTGGTATCCGCGGCCGCTTCGTCGCCGCGCCAACGTATGGGAGAGGCTGCCCGCCACGGTACGCCGCTTCCGCGGCTGGAACACCGGTCTCGTCTTGTTCGTCTTGACGGGGTTCTTCGCCCCCACGATCGAGAAAGCCGTTGGAGATCGATGGAATCGAACCGTGTTCAATTCGCTGGGGATCGCCCTCGTGGTGGTCCTTCTGCTGGCCGTGGCTTTCCGGATGCACGCGAAACATGATCTGAACCGCCAGAGGTCTCTCTGCAGCCGATATGTTCCGGGTCATCGTTTCAATGCCACCGAGTCGGGTGAGCTTCTGGGCGCGGCCGCGCATCGCGGCGATCCTCGCTCCCGCGCGAGCCGAGACGAGCCGACGGCCCGAATCGCCTCACGAGTACCTGCAGTCGATCCTCCGTCAGGCCGGCGAGCTGTCCGGCCCGTTGCGGCCGCTCGGAGCGCACGCCGCGGAGGCGGCCCGGCAGCTCATCGCCTCGATCGAACATGCAGATCGCCAGATTTCCGAACTGGCCCGCAATCTCGATCCGGGTGAAGAAGATCGTCTGGCCGAGAAAATCGATGCGCTGGCGGGGGTGGAAGAGTACGCGGCGATGCGCGCCCTCCTGGAAAAACAGCGCGAGCTGATGCGTGAGATGTCCGGGCGGATCGAGCAGGCGAAAGAGCGACGCAGCCGGCACGTGGAAATGCTCAAGACGCTCGCGCTTCACGTCGCGTCGCTACGCGAGCGGCAGACGCCCACGCCCTCCGAGGTCCGGCTGCTGAGCGACAACGTGCGCGCTCTGTGCGACGAGATCGAGCGTCACGCCGGAGGTCTGGCGGCGGAGGAAACCGCATCGGCCCGTGAAGCTGCGCAGATGCCGACGGTGGAGCGAACATGAGAGTCCATTCGCCGGGGAACCCGACCTCAGCAACGCGCGTACCCGTGCTCGCACGTCCCGTGTTGCGAAATCATTGACAATCGCGGAAAGCCGGCGGACGACCGTCGGTCGTCCTGCCATGGAACGACCTCCCAGCAGGAGCAGATGTCGCCGTCCGCGACGAGGACCCGGGCGGCGCTTGACAAACATCTACTACAGACGTAGTTTTAATGCGATGAGAATCCGCGTGCAACCTCACCGCGCGATCCGGCTGACGAAATTCGAGCTCGAGCTCATGGACATCCTCTGGGAGCTCGGCGAGGCCTCGATTCGCCAGGTCCAGGAGGCGATTCAGGAACGGAAGCGGCCCGCCTACACGACCGTTCAGACGATCATCGCGCGTCTGGAGGACAAGGGAGCCATCCGGCGCACCCGCAAGATCGGCAAGGCCTTCCTCTTCGAGCCCCTCGTCAGCCGCACGTCGGTCTATCGCCGGATCATCGATGAGTTCCTCGATCTCTTCGGCGGCTCTTCCGAGCCCGTCGTGGCCCGCCTCGTCGAGACGGGCAAGCTGACCCTGGAGGACCTGAAAGCGGCCGAGGAGAGGGCGGGAACCGTGGAGGAGCCGCGCGTCCGGCGGGGAGCGGAGAAGAGGGACGAATGAACTTCCTGCTCGAAGTGCTCGGCACTGCGGGCGACCGCTTCTTTCAACCGCTGGTCTCCCATCTCTGGACCTCGACGCTCTTTCTGCTTTTCGTGGTCGTCCTCGCGGCGCTGCTCGGCCGACAACTGACGGCGGCGAGCCGGTTCGCGCTCGTGCTCGTCGGACTCCTGAAGTTCGCCGTTCCCATTCCGGCGCTCGTCTCGGCCTGGCGCTTCTTCGGCTTCGGCACTCCGTCTCTCGGCGCCGTCGGTGAGCTCCCCCTCGGGGTCCTCACCGGAGCCTTTCCTGCCGGCGCGGCTCCGCAGACCCCGTCGGCTCCATGGTTCGGCATCGGCGTGGCGGTATGGGCGATCGTGGCGGTCGGGCTGGTGGCGAGCGCGTCACTGGCGCGGCACCGGCTGGTCCGGCTCGCCCTCCGCACGGCGATGCCGCCCCACCCGCGCGAAGCCGCCGCGCTGAACCGGGCGAGGCGCCGGCTCGGCGTGGGGCGCAGCGTCGATCTCGCGAGAGCGGCGTTTCCGGAGGCGCCCGCGGTCCTGCGGATCTTCAGGCCGTTGATCGTCCTGCCGGCGGACGGCTGCGAGGAGCTGTCGGACGAGGAGCTGGAGTCCCTGCTGAGTCACGAATGCGCGCACGTCCGCAGACACGACAATCTGCTGGCACGCCTGGAGTCGCTGATCGGCGCGGCCTTCTGGTTTCACCCGGTGATCTGGATCGCGCGGTCGATGACGGCGTTCGATCGGGAACGCGCATGCGACGAGATGGCCGCCGGCACCGCCGGCGGGAGAACGACATACGTGGCCGCGCTGTCGAAGTACTGCCGGCAGGTCATCGCCCCGAGGCTGCCGGGAGTTTCCTGCATGGCGACCGCGAGACTGAAGGAAAGGATGGAGCACGTCATGAATTACCCCGCAATCGAGGCACGGTCCCCTTCCCCCACCCGCGTCGCCCTGCTCACGAGCACCGCACTGCTGGCGTTCAGCGTTCTCGCGGGGATGATGATCACGACATCCGCCGGCGCGAGCGCCCGCGGCGCGGCGGACCCGTACGCGGTCAAGGTCACGGCGACCCGCGGCGGCGATTCGATCGTCGTGCAGGGAACGGTCAGCGAGAACCGGACCCAGAAAGTCATCGCCGCACCGCGCTTCACGATCGGCGCCGGGGAAAGCGCCCGGGCGACGACCTCGGCACGCGGGCTCGACATCGTCTTTGCCGCGCGCCCCGTTGGCGAGCGCGCGCTCTCGATCGACGTGACGATCGAGCGCGCCGGCACCCTCGTCCAGAAGAACACGCTCCGGGTGCTGCCTGGCGAGGAAAGGAGCGAGAGCGCGGCCGGTGGCTACACGGGCCAGCCGATCAATCTCGACCTCGAGGACGCGCAGCTGCGGGATGTGCTCGGCATGTTCGGGCGGATCACCGGTCTCGAAATGGAGATCGATCCCGCGATCGGAGGAACGGTTTCCGTTCACTGGCACAACGTCCCCTGGGATCAGGCATTCGACTCGATTCTCGAAGAGAACGGATTGACTTACCGGATCGAGGGATCGAAGATTCACGTGTCGAAGAAGTGACCTCGTTGCCGGCGGATGCCGTGCGAGCGACATGGAGAACGATCCGCGAACCGGCGACGCCACGGCGATGACGACGGACGGAGCCCGCGGCCCGCTCGTCGCAGGTCGGGCCGCCTCATTCAGCGCCACCGTCCTCGTCGCCTCCAGCGACGCCGCCGCCATGGCGCTCGCCCTCACGACCCTCATGGGATGGTCGCGCGTATCGCTCGGCCACCATTACGCCACCGACGTGGTCGCCGGTGCGATCCTCGGCGCCGCCGCCGCTGCTCCGATCGCCGCGATCGTGATGTGACCTTCCCTTCCCTGGCGGGGCGCGGCGGATCGCGCGCGAGGCAACCGCTCCCCGCGCGGAGCGGTCCGCCTGCAAGGATCCTCGGAAGCCCGCCCCCATCTGCGATAGCATGAGCGGCGACATGAAGGTCTGCCCCGATCATCGTCACGAGCACCGGCAGTTGCCGTGTCCGTGGCCCGATTGCCCGAGCAGCGAGGGCGCGGCCGAAACGGTGGAGGTGCCGCGACACACCGGCGCCGGCAGGATGACGCGCGCCGAGGGGCATTTCGACGAGTCGCCGCCGCCGCGCATCTTCACGCGGACGCCGTGGAGCTGCGAGAAGTGCGGCGCCACCGGCTGGACCTGGGTGGAGGCGGGGGCAGAGCTGCACCTGGACCGATGCCCGCACCGGCGCCCGAGTACCGTCAGGCCCCGCGGCAGATCGTGAGCGAGGATTCTGCTGGTCTGCCTCGCGATCGGAGGCACACTCCCGGGCCCCGCTCCCGCGAAGGCGCAGCCCAGCGCGGCTGCCGGTGCGAAGCCGCCTCCGCCGACCTATACTGGATCCATCCCCGGGAGCCCGCGATGAATTGTCCGAAGTGCGATCTTCACATCGCGCAGCCGGATGCGGACGAGTGTCCGAGCTGCGGCGTCGTTCTGTCGAAGGCGTCCCGGCACTCTCACCGGCAGGCCTTCCCGCGACCGCAGGCGCCTCCGGAGAGGGCGCGCGTCGCGGAGAAGGCGGTCATTCCGTGGTCGAAGCTGCTGAGGATCGGAATCGTCGTCGTCGCGATCTGGTACGGCTGGCAGTTCGTCGCCGGGAGGAGAGCGGCGGCTTCCTGGTATCACGGGACGGACGGATACGAGCGCGCGGTCGCGGAGCAGAAGAGCACGTCACGGCCGATCATCCTCCACTTCTATACGGACTGGTGTGGCGTCTGCAAAAGGCTCGACCGCGAGGTCCTGTCGACCGCGAAATTCGGGAACGCCTATCGGCCGGCAATCAAAGTGAAAGTGAATCCGGAGAAGGATGGTCAAGCCGCAGGCAGGCTCGCGGTGCGGTACGCGATTCGCGGGTTCCCGACCGTCCTGGTCGTTCCGCCCGGAGGACGGGCGACGCCGATCGTCGGCTACGGCAATTCCGAGGGGTTCTACACCCGGGTGAGCGCTGCCATCGCTGGCCCGTGAAGCGACGCGGATCGACAACGTTCGATTCCCTGATCCCGCACGCCTGAAGGTCGCGAGTTTCTCGAGCGTCTGTTGCGGAAGTGAGCCGCAGCGCACCGCCGGTCGAAAGGGGCGAGGGATCAGCGCGGCTTCGGCAGGGGCGTGAGCTGGCTCAGTTTTCTCGAGGGCCCCGGAGGCGTCGCCGGGAGTTCGTCACCGCGATCCGGGCGCCGCTGACACCGAGCCGACGGCGCTCGCGACGAGGGAGGAAAACATGATCGAGCGCGCCGTGCCGATCCTTCCCGGAGACGACCTCGGGGTTGCGAAGGACTTTTACGTCGACAGGCTCGGCTTCACCGTAGAGTGGGAGGACACCGCCGACGGGACGAACGGCATCATGGGGCTCGTCAAAGGGACGATCGAGCTGACGATCGACTGCCCGATGGACGGCCACGGCCGCAACGCGTGCGTCTCTCTGCGGGTGAACAGCGCGGACGACTATTACGAGGAATGGCGTCAAAAGGTGGAGATCAGGCGTCCGCCCCACGATGAATCGTGGGGGGCACGCACGTTCGGCGTCACGGATCCCTTTGGGAACACCATTTTCGTGATCGGCCCC
>DATKCD010000052.1:0-15333 GCA_035544735.1 Thermoanaerobaculia bacterium | reverse complement strand
TTCGAGACGATGACGTGGTCGATGGGGGAGACCACGGCGCGGTCCTCGATGAAGTCGCCGAGATGCGAATCTTCCTCTTCCCCGATCGGGGTCTCGAGGGAGATCGGCTCCTGGGCGATCTTCATGATCTTCCTCACCTTGGAGACCGGCATGTCCATCCGGCCGGCGATCTCCTCGGCGTTGGGCTCGCGGCCGAGCTCCTGAACCAGGGCGCGCGAGGTGCGCGTGAGCTTGTTGATGGTCTCGATCATGTGGACCGGGATGCGGATGGTGCGCGCCTGATCGGCGATGGCGCGGGTGATCGCCTGGCGGATCCACCACGTCGCGTAGGTCGAGAACTTGTAGCCGCGGCGGTACTCGAACTTCTCGACCGCCTTCATCAGCCCGATGTTCCCTTCCTGGATCAGGTCGAGGAACTGGAGGCCGCGGTTGGTGTACTTCTTCGCGATGGAGACGACGAGGCGGAGGTTGGCGACGATGAGCTCCTGCTTGGCCTGTTCGGCCTCGTCCTCGCCGAGGCGGACCTCGCGGATGGTCTTGCGGATCTCCTCGTGGTTGGTGCCGAACGATCCCTCGAGCTCGCCCAGGCGCTCGTTGTACTTGCCGATGCGGCGCTTGTAGAAGTCGCGGCGGGCGCGATCCTTCTCGCGCTTGTGGGAGTGCTCGTCCTTGCGGATCTGGGAGGTGACGAGCGAGAACTCGCCGTCGATGTCGCGGAGCTTGTTGATCATCCGGTTGCGGGTCTGGGGGGTGAAGTCGACCTTGCGCACCAGGTCGGCCATGTCGCCCGAGAGCTTGTCGATCTGCTTCTGGAGCTGCGCCGAGATGCGCGGCTTCCTGGCGGCCTCGACGAGCTTCGCGCGCGCGTCCTTGATCTTCCGCTCGACCTTCGTGATCTGATCGAAGATCTTCATGATCTCGTCGATCTTGTTCGCGTTCTTCGCGCTGTTCGGATCGTAATCCTCGTCGTCGGCCATCGCGAGGTCGATCATCTCCTTGATGATCTTCGGATCCTTCTTCGCGTTCTCGTACACGCGGAGGATCTCCTCGAGGATGATCCGGTTCTGCGAGAGCGCCCGGTAGATCCGGCGCTCCCCCTTCTCGATCCGCTTGGCGATCTGGACCTCGCCCTCGCGGTCGAGCAGCTTCACCGTCCCCATCTCGCGCAGGTACATCCGGACCGGGTCGTTGGTCTTGTCGATCACGCCCGCGGCCGCGGCCGCGATCTCGGCCTGGATCTCCTCGCGCTCGGTGACTTCCTTGTCCTCGGTCATCCCGTCGACCGACGGCTCCTTCGGCGAGGGGATCTTGTCGACGTCGTCGACGACCTCGATCCCGAACTCGGCGAACCGGATGTAGATCTCGTCGAGCTCTTCGGGCAGGCTCGTCACTTCTTCGGGGAGCGTCTCGTAGATCTCGTCGTAGAGCAGGTAGCCCTTCTCTTTTCCGACGGCAATGAGCTGTTTGACTTCGGTGTACTTTTCTTCGACGTTGAGCTCGGGTGCGTCCTCGTAGGGGGACTCGAGCTCGAGATCCGTGGTCCGCAGACGGCTGCTCATCAGTTTGGTTTCGCTCCTTGTGGTGAGGTGAGTGCGTACGGATGGCTGAATCAAACGCTTGCGAGCTGCGCCGTTTCCCTCCCTTCTCGCGAGATCGTCCCGCCGGGGCGGCATGGCGCCCGAAGTCCTCGGGAGGAGACAAACTCGTAAGCGTATGAGGACAATAATTATTTCAGCGCGTGCAGCTTCCGCGAGCTGTCGCGCTTCTCGATGTCGAGCGCATGAACCCGATCGAGATCTCCCACCCTTTCCGCCTCCTGGATTTCGGTTTGGATTTGCTTGAGGCGACGATCAAGATAACGTCGTTCCATCAGACGGAGCGTCTCTTCGTGCGATTTTGGTGAGTCGGACTCCGGCTCCTCCGGGGAAATCGCCAGCTCGGAGAGTCTCGTCAACTCCAATTCCCCCTTAAGATCGGTCGCAATCATCGAAAAATCAAGGGGTTGACCCCCTTTCGCCCGCCCCTGCAGCGCGCGGAAGATCGCCCGGCACTCCGGATCGTCGAAATACTCGTCCCGCAATCGCTCGAGCACCCCCTCCGGAGGGTCGGGGCGGAGCAGCGAGCGGAGCAACTGCTTCTCCCCGGTCGAGATCGGCGCGACCGCCCCCCGCTCCCTCCCCCCGCCGCCCCCCCCGCCCCGCACCCGCGACCAGACCGACGAGAACTCCAGCCCCAGCCGGTCCGCCACCCGCTGCGCCGCATCGTTCCGCATCACCGGATCGGCAACCGCCGCGATCAGCGGCGCCAGCGCCTCGACCGCCTCGCTCTTCTCCGCTCCCCGCATCGCCGCCGGACTCGGCGCGATCCGCCCGAGGGCGAAGTCGAACACGTCACCCGCCCGGGATATCAGCTCCATCAGCGCGTCGAGCCCCCGCTTCCGGAGATAGCTGTCGGGATCCTCCCCCGCGCCGACGTCGACCACCTCGACCGTCAGCCCGGCCGACAGAAGGACCGGCGCGGCCCTCAGCGTCGCGTTCCGTCCCGCCTCGTCCCCGTCGTAGCAGACGATCACCCGCTTCGACAGCCGCCGGATCATCGCCGCCTGCCCCGTCGTGAGCGAGGTCCCCATCGAGGCGACCACCCCGTCCACTCCCGCATGATCGAGCGTCAGGCAGTCGAAGTACCCCTCGACCACGATCGCGCGGTCCATCCGCCGCATCGCATCCCGCGCCCGGTGCAGGTTGTACAGAAGCCGCGACTTGTCGAAGATCTCCGACTCGGGCGAGTTGAGATACTTCGGATCGCTCCCGTCGAGGCTCCGTCCGCCGAACCCCACCAGGCTCCCGCTCTCCGAGTGGATCGGAACGATCAGCCGGTTGCGGAAGCGGTCGTAGTGTCCGTCGCCCGATTTCCGCGGCACGATCAGCCCCGCCAACTCGAGCTGCTGCACCGGATACTTCCTGCCGAGGCGCTTGAGGACGTAGTCCCACGAATCGGGGGCGTAGCCGAATCCGTACTTGCGCCACAGCTCCTCGTCGACTCCACGCTCGCGCAGATAGGTTTCCGCTGCGTTCGGCTTCCACTGGAGCGCCTGATGGAATGCCTCCGCGGCTTCCTCGATCGCCTCGGAGATCTTCTCCCGGTCCGAGTCGCGCCGCCCTTCCTTCCGCCGCGGAAGCTGAATGCCCGCCCGGCCGGCGATGTACTCCACCGCCTCGGGGAAGTTGTAGCGCTCGGTGAGCATGACGAACTTGAAGACGTCGCCCCCGGTGCCGCAGCCGAAGCAGTAGAAGAACCCCTTGTCGCGATCGACGTGGAACGACGGAGTCTTTTCCCTGTGGAACGGGCAGAGCCCCTTGAAGCTCTTGCCGGCCTGGCGGAGGGGGGTCTGCTGCTGCACCACCTCGACGATGTCGGCGGCGCTGCGCACCTGCGCGATGATCGCGTCATTGAGCTCGATGAAGGCCACGGGCGTCTGGGGCGTCTTGGGCGTCTTGGGCGTCTAGGGCGTCTTGGGCGTCTAGGGCGTCTTGGGCGTCTGGAGCGTCCTGGGCGTCCGGTGCGTCTCGAGGTCTGGAGCCGTTCGGCTGGGCGGAGTCCCCGGTGAATGCGGCCGGGGCTAATGACATTCTACGTTCTGCGTTCTGCTTCAGGAATGAGCCAGGACGCCAGGACGCTCGAGACACTCCAGACGCTCGCGACGCCCAAGACGCCCAAGACGCTCTAGACGCCCTAGACGCCCCAGACGCCCCAGACGCTCCAGACGCCCCAGACGCCCAAGACGCTCCAGACGCCCGAGACGCCCCAGACGCCCTAGACGCCCTCGAGGATGACCACGGTCGCGCCGTCTCCTCCTTCGTTCGGATTGCCGGGGCGGAAGCTGCGGACGGCGGGGTGGCCGCGGAGCTGGTCGCGGATCGCCCGCTTGAGGGCGCCGGTGCCGTGTCCGTGGACGAGCCGGACGGCGCCCCTGCCGGCGAGGAGCGCCTGGTCGAGGAACTTCTCGGCGGCATCGATCGCTTCGTCGACCCGCTGGCCGATCAGATGCAGCTCGCCGGCGATCTCCGGCTCGGCTTCCGGCGTGTCGACGCGCGCCGGCCGCGGCTTCTCCTTCGTCTTTTTCGGTTTCGGCTCGGTGAGGAGGCGGAGGTCGTCGAGGGTCGCCTGCATCCGCTTTCCGGCGACGGCGAGGGTGACTCGCTGTCCGTCGATGGAGAGGACCTCCCCATTGAAGCGGAGCGTGCGGTGCTCGACGCGGTCGCCGGCGGCGATCGCCCGGCGGGGCGCCTCTCCTTCCGGCTCGGAGCGGTCGATCGGCGCGGTCACCTCCGCGAAGAGTTTCGCCGCCTCGACCTTGCGGCGCTCCTCCCGGTCGAGCTCGCGCAGCCGGCGGATCTCCGCCTGCAGGTTCCGCGAGACCTCCGAGCGGAGGCGGTCCATCTCCTCGCGCCAGCGCGAAGCGAGCTTCTTCTTCTCCTCGGCGGCGGCGGCGAGCTCGCCCTCGAGCTCCCGCCCGCGCCGCTCGATCCGCGAGCTCTCGGCCTCCAGCTCCTCCTTCTGCGCGAGCACCGCCGCCATTCCCTTCTGCAGCTCGGCGACCATCTGGTCGATGTCGCCGTAGCGGCCGCCGAGCCGTTCCCGCGCGCGGTCGACGAGGTCCTTCGGCAGCCCCATCATCGCCGCCACCTCGATCGCGCGGCTTCGTCCGGGGACGCCGGGGATCATCCGGAACGTCGGGCGCCCCGAGTCGCCGTCGAACTCCATCGAGGCGTTCGCGACGCGCGGATCGCCCACCGCGAAGCTCTTCACGGCGGCGAGGTGGGTGGTGACCACGAGCAGAGCGCCGACGCCGAGCACGTGCTCGATGACGGCGGCGGCGAGCGCCCCCCCTTCCTCCGGATCGGTGCCGGTTCCGAGCTCGTCGAGAAGCACGAGCGAGCGCTCGCTCGCGCTCGCGAGGATCCGGCTCAGCCGCACCAGGTCGGCCGAGAAGCTCGACAGGTGCTCCATCACGCTCTGGTCGTCTCCGATCAGCACGTGGATCGCGTCGACGAGCGGGACGACCGACCCCTCGTCGGCGGGGAGAGGAAGGCCGGCGAGCGCCATCGCCGTGAGGAGGCCCGCGGTCTTGAGAGCGACGGTCTTCCCTCCGGCGTTCGGCCCGCTGATCACGAGCGCGGGGTGCTCCCGATCGAGAAGGAGGGTCGTCGGGACGATGAGCTCGGCGCCGCCGGCAGCTTCGCCGAGGACGCTCCGGCGGAGGGAGGCGAGCCTCTGGTCGAGCAGTGGATGGCGGGCCGCTTCGAGGCGCATCTCCTTCCCGGCGCTGAAGTGCGGGCGCGTCGCTTCGAGCATCCGTCCCGTGATCGCGCACGCCTGGATCGCGTCGAGCTCTCCGGCGATCGCCACCCCGCCGCGGATCTGGTCCGCCGCCGCGAGCAGGAGCTGCGCGACGTGCCGCGTGATCCGCGCGATCTCCTCCCGCTCCTGAAGGATCAGGTCCGCCAGGTCGTTGTTGATCTCCACGATCGCGATCGGCTCGATGAAGAACGAGGCGCCCGAGCCCGACCGGCCGTGCAGGATTCCGGGGATGTCGCCCCTCCGCTCGGCCTTGACGGGGACGCAGTAGCGCTCGCCGCGCAGCGTCATGATCGGCTCCTGGATCGCGTCGGCGGCGCGCGCCATCAGATCGCTCAGCGTCTTCTGGATCAGGGTCCGCTTCTGATGGATCCGCGAGCGGAGACTCCGCAGCTCGGCCGAGGCTTCTTCGCGGAGCTTCCCGTCTCGGGTGAAGAAGCGTCCAACATTGGTCGAGAGCGCGCCGAGCTCGGGAATCTGCGCCGCCAGGTGGAGAAGGCGGGGGAGGGGAGGATCGAGGCGGGTGAAGGTCTCGCGCAGCGCCTGCGTCGCGCGGACGGCGCGCAGGATCTGCCACGAATCGTCGAGATCGAGCGCCTCGCGCGCGAGCAGCGGCCCGACCTCGATCAGCCCCGCCAGCGGGATCTGTCCCTCGGACAGATAGAACCGCGTCATCTCCGCCAGCTCGCTCTGGCCGCGCCCCGCCTCCTCCGCCGAGTCCGCCGGCCGGCGCCCGAGCACCGCCGCCCGCCCGGGCTCGGTCCGCGCCTGGGCGGCGACCAGCTCCAGCACCCGGTCGAATTCGAGAGATCGAAGCGAAGAATTCATGCGATTCATGACCCCGGCGCTCCGGGGCGCGATATCTTCATCCGGACACGAAAAACGGGACCTGATTCAGGTCCCGTTCGAAGGGGTGGCGCATCGTCGCGATCAGTAGTTCGCGCGGCGTTCCTCGGCGAGCTTGCGGAGGACTTTCTTCCGCGCCGCAATCGCTTTTCTCTTTCTCTTTTCGCTCGGCTTTTCGTAATGCTGCCGCTTCTTCAGCTCGGAAAGGACTCCCGACTTCTCGCACTTCCTCTTGAACCGGCGAAGTGCGTTCTCGAATGACTCGTCTTCCTTGACGTGTACGAGAGGCATCCCTCAAATCCCCCCCTTCTTTCGGCCCCGGCGCCCCCTGACTCATCGATTCTAGGGGCGCCGCTCAGGCGAGGTCAACCGAACGCTTCCGCGATCCGCGAGCACGTTCCGGCTGCTGTAACCGGGCGAAAACGGGGCGGCATTCCCCGGGAAGCTCGCGGGGGGCGGATTCCGTCTTAGATGGGACCGGAGGGGGCCGGGCGGTCCTACTCGACCAGCAGGTGCTCGACCCGCGCGATGATGGCATCGAGGGCGACGCGGTTCTCGCCCCCCTCGGGGATGATCAGGTCGGCGAAGCGTTTGGAGGGCTCGACGAACTCCTCGTGCATCGGCCGGACGGTGGTGAGGTACTGGTGGACGACCGAGTCGATGGTCCGGCCGCGGGTCTGGACGTCGCGCAGGAGGCGCCGGACGAAGCGGATGTCGGGGGGAGTATCGACGAAGAGCTTGATGTCGATGCGCTTGCGGAGCTCGGCCTCTCCCAGGACGAGGATTCCCTCGACGATGACCACGCGCCGGGGCTCGACGCGGGTGGTCCGCTCGAGGCGGCTGTGGGTGGTGAAGTCGTAGATCGGGGTCTCGACCGCGCGTCCGGCGATGAGCTCGTCGAGATGGCGGACCAGCAGCTCGGTCTCGAGCGAGTCGGGGTGGTCGAAGTTGACGTGATGCCGCGCCTCGGGATCGTGCCCGCGGAACTCGCGGTAATACGAGTCGTGGGAGATCCACTCGATCCGCTCGCGGCCGACCCGGTTGCAGATCGAGGCGGCGACGGTAGTCTTCCCCGACCCCGTCCCGCCCGCGATGCCGACGATCACCGGGCCCGCCTTCATTCCCCCTTCAGCCCCCGCTCTGCTCGTCGTACTCGAGGTCGGTCATGAAATCGTCCGGATTGTCGTTTCCGCACGTGAGGCAGACCACCGAGACGATCTTTTCGTCCTCCCACTCGAAGGTGTAGGTGGGGGTGTCGCAGTTGAGGCAGATGAAGTATTCGGGCTCGGACATCCCTCCAAAGGATAGCAAGTTTGGACCGGCGGGGTTGGAAATCCACCTTCACCTCCAGCTCGCCATGCATCATCTCGCCTGGCTCATCATCTCGCCATGATGAGCGGCTGGACGAAGACCGCCTCGTGGTTGTCGTTTCGGACGACCGAGGCATAGGCATAGGTCTGCGCGGCGAACGAATCGACGAGCAGGGTCAGGTCCGTACCCTCGGTGACCAGCGGGAAGAGCTGGTTGAGCGGGACGTGGACCGAGCTCTCGGCGCCGACCAGGACCGTCTCGGTCGCGAGCGGCCGCCCCTCGAGGCGCTGGATCGCGACCGTGAACGAGGCAGGGGCAGGCCCGAGGTTCACCAGGCCGACGTTGGTACGCCGCGACTCGTTCATCGAGAGGCCGCGGAGCTGCTGGACCGAGGAGAGGGGGAGCTCGTGATAGAGGACGGGGATGATCTCGGTCGGGGTCTGCTTGCCGTCCTTGATGCCGTAGGCGGTGGCGAAGACGGTGACCGACCGGCGTGCGAGGGTCTGGACCAGGAGGGGGGCGACCGCGCTCGCCATCCCGAAACTGTCGGCCGCGACGTTCGCGTAGACGACCGATTCTCCCGGCGCGAGCGTTCGCATCTGGAACAGCTCGGGAGTCGGGAGAGGGCTGACGACGACCGTCACCTCGTCGGGAGAGTCGTTGTAGAGCGCCACGTCGCTGCGCCAGAGCACGGCGTCGAACCCGCCGATGTGGCCGACCACGGGAACGAGAGCGCGCGAGACGACCAGAGGCTCCTCGGGTGCAGGCTCGACCTCCTGCTGCGCCCGCGCCACCGGCGCGCAGAGGGCGAGCAGGCCGAAGAGCAGATGGAGGGCGGCCCCCGCCCCCCCGATCCGGGGCGTCCGTCTGGTCACTGCGGGTGGGACGAACATGAGGGGAGGGGAGTTCCTCAGACGAAGTGGGGCTGGAGCAGGCGGCCGGCGACCACGCCGAGCTTCTCGCCGAACGAGAGGGAGACGCGGCGCTCGAGCGGGGCGAACGGCTCGCGGCGGATCTTGGCCAGAACGCGGGCGTAGACCGAGCCCATCAGCAGCGTCGGGAAGCGGGCGTCGAACGCGAGCTCGCCCAGCAGCGGCTCGGCAGCGCGAAACCACCCGGTCGCCCGCTCGACCTGGAAGCGGATCAGCGCCTCCACGGCGGGCGTCTTCCGCCGCTCGACGAGGTCGCGCTCCGACACGCCGAATCGCTCCATCTCCTCGGCCGGGATGTAGATCCGGTCGCGATCGAGGTCGTCGCCGACGTCGCGTGTGACGTTGGTGAGCTGCAGTGCAGTCGAGAGGTTCCGGCCGTACTCCTTCGCCGCCTCCGTCCGGTAGCCGAAGATCGAGAGCGAGACCTCGGAGATCGAGCTCGCCACCAGGTCGCAGTAATGGAGCAGCTCCTCGAAGGTGGCGTAACGGCTCTTGACCATGTCCTGGCGGCATCCGTCGATCAGCGCGACGAACGCGCTCTTCGGGATCGCGAAGCGCCGCAGCGAGTCGGCTAGGGCGATCGTGATCGGGTGCTGCGGCGCGCCGGCGTAGCAGCAGTCGAGCTCGGCCTGCCAGGCGTCGAGGCGCTCGGCGACGTCCGATCCCGGCTCATCGGCGATGTCGTCCGCGCGGCGGCACCAGGCGTAGGCGGCCCAGACGGCGCGCCTCTTCTCCTTCGGGAGGAACCGGAAGCCGACCGAGAAATTCGCGCCGTGCCGGTGCGTGATCGCGCGGCAGAATGCGTACGCCTCGGCGACGTCCCCCCTCTCGGAGCTCATCGGCGAGAGTCTGGACGAAGCGAAGAAGCGATGCAAGCGTCCGGTGGTGGCGCGCGCAGGGGTGCGGCGTCGATCGTGCGGTTGAAGCGCGCGACACGTGCAGCGTGGGCTCCCCGCTCCCGCAGCGCGCGCAACCAAAAGAAGACGATTCAGTTCCTCGTCGCCGGAGGCGACGCATAGGGTAGCCGGTGGTTGCGCGCGCCGCGCGAGCGGTCCGCCCCGCGCCGCACGTGTCGTGCGCGCCGACCGCGCGATCGACGGCGGCCGCCTGCGCGCGCCACCACCGGAAGGAAGGACGATTCAGCGCGTGTCCGCCGGTCCCAGCGGCGGGACCTTCATCCGGGTGTCGCGCGCGCGGCACCAGTGGGCGCCCGGCTCGTGCCGGCACGTTCCCTCGTGGCGCCAGAGGCGGCGGACGAGCGGCTCGGCGAGGCGCTTCCACCAGCGGTCGCGATGCCACGAGGCGAGATACTCGTTGAAATCGCGCGCCGCCGCGGCCTGCCGTATGAACCTCGAGAGGCCGAAGTTCCCGCCGCGCTCGTAGAGGAATCGATTCACCAGGCTCGTCCGCTGCTTCTGCCCGAGCTCCTCGGTCCAGAGCTCGTCGAACGGCCGCTCTTCGAGGATCGCCCGCCCCGCCAGCCACCCGCTCTTCAGCGCGTAGCGGATGCCGAGGCCGAACAGGTAGTCCTGAAACCCGGCCGCCTCGCCGGTGAAGCTCGTCGTTCCGGCGACGCTCGTCCGCTTGAGATGGAAGTTCATGTACGAGTAGCCGGTTCGCTGCTCGCGGTCGACGCGCGCCGGGGTGAGCGAGAGCGCGCGGGCGAGCGAAGCCTCGAAGTATTCGTCGATCCGCCTGAAGTCGCTCACGATCGCGCAGCCGAAGGTCCCGACCCCGTCGAGGATGAACAGGTACGAGTAGCCCCCCGGCGAGAGGCGATGATCGAAGTACACCTCGACCCGCTCCTCCTCGTCGGAGACGAAGGTGATCTCGCGTGCGAGCCCGTCGGGCGTCGACGGCCCGGTGGCGACGACGTCGGCCTCCTCGGACGCGAGCCTGCTCCCGAATCGGACCACGACGCCGAGCTCGCGCGCCTGAGCGAGCAGTCCGCGGTCGAGCGATCCCTCGAACGGCCCGCGGCGGATGAAAAAGCCGTACGGAGTCGCGCTCCGAACCTCGCCGGGGCGGAGGCGGTGGTCCCAGAACCGCGCCTCGGTCACCGGCCGGAAGTAGAAGTTCGTCGCGATCCCAGCGCGCGCGAGAAACTCCCGCACGTCCTCCGGCTCGGAGGAGTTCTCGAGGATCTGCAGGTCGCCGATGAATCGCGCTCCGACGTCGGACTTCGCCTCGTGGACCTCCACCCGCCGCCCGCCCCGCGCGAGCGTGATCGCCGCGGCGAGCCCCGCGGGTCCCGCCCCCGCGATTCGGATCGGGCCCGGATCGCTCATCGGCGGCTCATCCGATCTCCAGCTCGCTCAGAACCGGTTCGAGCAGGTCCCGCAGGGCCCCGCCGCACGGAACCCATCCGGCCGGAATCGCCGTCCCCGCGCCGATGTGGAGTTCCAGAGACATGGATGTGAGTCTAAACTCATGCTGCGTCGGCGCGAGCAACGGGGCTTCCCCGGCGTGAATTCCGCAGCGCGCGAGCCGTGAATGACCTCCGATCCGACGAGAGCCGGGCCCGCTCCCCCCGCCGCGCCGCCGTCCCGCGGCCACGCGGTGCTCGTCGCCGCCGGCATCTTCCTGAGCCGCATCGCCGGTCTGGTTCGCCAGGGGGTGCTCTCCTATTTTCTCGGCACGAGCGGCGCGATGAGCGCCTTCACCGCCGCGATGCGGATCCCCAACTTCCTGCAGAACCTCCTGGGAGAGGGGGTCCTGTCGGCCTCGCTCATTCCGGTCTATTCGAAGCTGCTCGCGCAGAAGGACGAGCAGACCGCGGGCCGCGTCGCCGGGACGGTCGCGTCGTTCCTGGCGCTGATCACCGCGGCGATCGTGACCCTCGGCGTCCTGTTCGCGCCGCTGCTCGTCGATCTGCTCGCTCCGGGATACGAAGGGGAGATCCGCGAGCTGACGATCCTGCTCGTGCGGATCCTCTTTCCCGGGATCGGACTTCTGGTGCTGTCGGCGTGGTGCCTGGCGGTGCTCAACAGCCACCGGCAGTTCTTCATCCCGTACGCGGCGCCGGTGCTGTGGAACGCGGCGATCATCGCGGCGCTGCTGACGTTCGCGCCGGGGGAGGGGGGGGGACGGGTGGCGGTGATCGCGGGGTGGGGGGTGGTGGCGGGAGCGGTGCTGCAGCTCGGAATCCAGGTTCCCTTCGTGCTTCGGCGCGCCGTGCCGATCCGGCTCGGGATCGCGCGGCGGCTCGAGCCGGTGCGGCAGGTCGTGCGCAACTTCGTCCCGGTCGTGTTCGGGCGGGGCGTGGTCCAGGTCAGCGCCTTCGTCGACGAGATCTTCGCGAGCTACCTCGGGCCGGCGGCGCTCGGCGCGATCGGCTACGCCTACACGATCTATCTCCTTCCGTTCAGTCTGTTTGGGATGTCGGTCTCGGCCGCGGAGCTGCCGGAGATGTCGAGCGCGGTCGGAACGGAGGAGGAAGTCCGGCGGCGGCTGCGGGAGCGCCTCGGCGCGGGGCTGCGTCAGATCTCGTTCTTCGTCGTTCCGTCGGTCGTCGCGTTTCTCGCGATCGGCGACGTTCTGGTCGCCGCGCTCTATCAGCGCGGCCGCTTCGGCGCCGAATCGACGCGCTACGTCTGGTACATCGTGATCGGCTACGCCGTCGGACTGCTCGCGGGAACGCTCAGCCGCCTCTACTCGTCGGCCTTCTACGCCCTCAACGACACGCGGACGCCGCTGAAGTTCGCCGTCGTCCGCGTGGCCCTGGCCGCGGGACTCGGATGGGCGCTCGCGTTCCCGCTGCGGCCCGCGCTGGTCCGGCTGATCTCGGACGGGCTCGGCGCGCCGATTCCGGACGTCGCGGCGGCGACGCTCGGGCTCGGGGCGGTCGGGCTTTCGTTCGCTTCCGGCGCGGTCTCCTGGGTCGAGCTCGGGCTGCTGCGCGGCGCGATGCGACGCCGGATCGGCCCTCTCCCCGCAAGCGGATCGTTCCAGTTGCGCCTCTGGGGGGCGGCGATCGCGGCCGGCGGAGCCGGTCTCGCCCTCGGGCGCATCGCGCTGCCGGCATACGCCGCGGCGCTCCATCCGATCTCGGCGGCGATCGTCGTCGCCGGCGCCTTCGGGGTGGTGTATCTCGCGCTCTGCGCCGCTCTCCGCGTCCCCGAAGTGCGGGCGATCACCAGGCGCCTCGGGATTCGGCGATAGGAGCAGGAGCCGCGGTGAGCCGTCGCGGGACGGCAGCCGCCAGGCGTGGCGCGTTCGTGGGCGGTGGTGCGGCCCCGGATGAGGTGGGCGGGCATCGTCCCCCCGCCCGCGCGCACGATGAGGATCGCCGCGCGGAGTCTCCCCTCACCCCGACCCTCTCCCCGGATGGCGATCCCGCGTGAGGGGCGATCCGGACGGGGAGAGGGGGACGAGCGAGGCTGGCACCTTTCTTTCTTGCTACGATGCGGCGACGGCGACCATGACGACGCTTCCGGCCCGAGAGAGTGTGGAGATCCGCAGGCCCGGTCCGCGGCCGGGGCGCGAGACGCTGCTCGAGCTCCGCACCCTCCGCACTTCGTTCGCGACCGACGAGGGAGTCTTCCACGCGGTCGACAAGGTCTCGTTCTCGGTCGGGAAAGGGGAGGCGGTGGCCCTGGTCGGCGAATCGGGCTCGGGCAAGAGCGTCACGGCGCTCTCGATCATGGGTCTGGTCCAGTCGCCCGGCCGGATCACCGGGGGCGAGGTCCTCTTCCGCGGCCAAAACCTGGTGACGCTTCCCGACAGGGAGCTCCGGAAGATCCGCGGCGACGACATCGCGATGATCTTCCAGGAGCCGATGACCTCGCTCAATCCGGTCTTCACGATCGGTGATCAGATCGCCGAGGCGGTGCAGATCCATCGGGAAGTGAGGAAGAAGGAGGCGCGGAGGCGGGCGGTGGAGATGCTCGAGCTGGTGGCGATCCCCGATCCGCACAAGCGGCTGGACGACTATCCGCATCAGTTGTCCGGCGGGATGCGGCAGCGGGTGATGATCGCGATGGCGCTCTCCTGCGATCCGGTGCTGCTGATCGCCGACGAGCCGACGACCGCCCTCGACGTGACGATCCAGGCGCAGATCATGGAGCTGCTCGCCCGCCTCCAGCAGCAGCTCGGCCTCGCCATCCTCCTCATCACCCACGACCTCGGCGTGGTCGCCGAGTTCTGCGAGCGCATCATGGTCATGTACACCGGGCGGATCGTCGAGGAGGCGCCCGTGCTCGAGCTGTTCGGTGATCCGAAGCATCCGTACACGCAGGGGCTTCTCCGCTCGCTCCCGAAGCTCCCCGACGCGGTCCGCGGCGAGAGGCCGCGCCTCGAGACGATTCCCGGCACGGTCCCGTCGATCGACGACCTTCCGAAGGGTTGCAAGTTCAACACGCGATGCCCCGAGGTGATGGAGATCTGTTACGGCGAGGAGCCGGCGCGCATGATGGTCGGCGAGGATCACGACGCGCGCTGTTATCTCTACGGCGATCTGGCCGATCCGGAGAGGCCGTCGTGAGCGTGCTCCGCGCCGATGAAGGCGCTCCCCAGAAGACCCCGATCGTCCCGGAGGGGGCGGGAGAGTCGCTGCTGGTCGTCCGCGATCTGCAGAAGTACTTTCCGGTCCGGCGGGGCATCCTGTCGAGGACGGTCGGGTGGGTCAAGGCGGTCGACGGGGTGAGCTTCGGCATCGCGCGGGGCGAGACGCTCGGGCTGGTCGGGGAGTCGGGCTCGGGGAAGACGACCGTGGGGCGCTGCATCCTCAGGCTCATCGAGCCGAGCGGGGGGGAGATCCTCTTTCGCGACCGCAATCTCCTCGAGCTCGGCGAGGGGGAGATGCGCCGTACGCGGCGGCACATGCAGATCGTGTTTCAGGATCCGTACGGATCGCTCAACCCGCGGATGACGGTGAAGGAGATCGTGGGCGAGCCGCTCCTGATCCACGGCAGCGGCGACCGGACCGAGCGGGCGCGCCGCGTCGCGGAGCTGCTCGAGCTCGTCGGCCTCGATCCGGCCTACGGCAAACGCTACCCGCACGAGTTCTCGGGCGGCCAGCGCCAGCGGATCGGCGTGGCGCGCGCGATCGCGACCAACCCCGAGTTCCTCGTGCTCGACGAGCCGGTCTCGGCCCTCGACGTCTCGGTCCAGGCGCAGGTGGTGAACCTGCTCCAGGATCTGCAGAGCCGTCTCGGCCTGACGTATCTGTTCATCGCGCACGATCTCGCCGTGGTCGAGCACATCTCCACGCGCGTGGCCGTCATGTACCTCGGCAAGATCATGGAGCTGTCCGGCAGGGAGGAGCTCTACCGCGATCCGCTCCATCCCTACACGAAGGCGCTGCTCTCGGCCGTTCCCGTCCCCGACCCGAAGGTCCGGAAGCAGCGGATCGTGCTCAGCGGCGACATCCCGACGCCGATTCATCCCCCGACCGGATGCGTGTTCCACACGCGCTGTCCGATCGCCCGGTTCCCGATCTGCGCCGACGAGGTGCCGGCGCTGATCGAGCATCGACCCGGGGAGTTCGCCGCCTGCCATTTCGCGGGAGAGCCGGTGCCGGAGGTTCGGGACCTCGCGGCCGAGCCGAAGCGCGCTGCCGGGAAGGTCGAGGTCGAGCGGCCTCCCGAGGCTCCGATCGACTGACCGCTTTCGGGACGGGCTACAATGGGCCGAATTTTTCGGGCCCGCCGCGAAACTCTTTCATCCCCATGGCGTAATCGATAAGCGGGTCCATTTCGCGGCATCCCGCCACGGCGGAAACTCACGCCCGGAACCTTCGTAGTAAGGCTCGGTCCAGGAGGACATTGCATGTTCAGACGGCTGCTCATCTCGACGATCGCGGGGCTCCTGCTGGCGACGCCGGCAGCAATGGCTCAGGAGCAGCGTCCGCCCGAGGCCTCCCCGGTGGTTCCGGACGCGCGGGACG
>DATKCD010000051.1:0-16934 GCA_035544735.1 Thermoanaerobaculia bacterium | reverse complement strand
GTCGTTGACCGTCCTCCGGCAAATCGGTATCCTTCCCCGCTTGTGAAACTTTTCACGGCCCCGCGTCCCCCGGGCCGTCCCGACCTCTTGCTGGCGACCAGGCTTCTTCCTCTTTCTGTCATGGCCAAAATCTCCGTTGACGGCGTCGACGTCGAAGTCCAGGACGGGATCAACGTGATCGAGGCGGCGAAGGCCGCCGGGGTCCACGTCCCCCATTTCTGTTACCACCCCGCCCTCTCGATCGTCGGCCAGTGCCGCATGTGCCTGGTCGAGATCGAAGGGATGCCGAAGCTGCAGGCGGGCTGCGCGACCGCGATCAAGGAGGGGATGAAGGTCCACGTCTACAACGAGAAGGTCGACAAGGCGCGGAAGGGGCAGATGGAGTTTCTGCTCATCAACCACCCGCTCGATTGCCCGATCTGCGACAAGGCGGGCGAGTGCCCGCTGCAGGACTACTCGTTCAACTACGGCTCGGTGACGTCGCGGTACGGCGAGGCCAAGCGCGTCTATCCGGGGATGGACCGGACGGCGATCGGGCCTCACGTGCTGCAGAACATGAACCGCTGCATCCACTGCACGCGGTGCATCCGGTTCTGCGACGAGATCACGGGGACGGGCGAGCTCGCCTTCTTCAAGCGGGGGGCGGCGACCGAGGTCGGCGTCTATCCGGGGAGTCCGCTGGAGAACTGGATGAGCGCCTGCGTGACCGACGTCTGTCCGACCGGGGCGCTGACCACGCGCGAGTTCCGGTTCGAGGAGCGGGTCTGGAACCTCGAGGCGACCGAGTCGGTCTGCAACGGCTGCGACGTCGGCTGCAACCTGTTCATCGAGCACAGGAGCGGCAGGATGTACCGCTACAAGCCGCGGGTGAATCCGGAGGTGAACGACTTCTGGCTGTGCGACTACGGACGTTTCTCGCACGAGAGGTACGAGGTCGACCGGGTCGTCGTGCCGCGGGTGCGCCGGGACGACTGGCTCGGGGTGGCGACGTGGGAGGAAGCGCTCGACGAGATCGCATCGCGGTCGCAGGGGCTGTCGGGGGCGCAGATCGCCGCGATCGCCTCCGCGCAGATGACGAACGAAGAGGCATGGCTGCTGCGGAAGATCTTCATCGACCACTACGGCTCGCCGAACGTCGACGTGATGGTCGATCCGATCGGGCCGATTCCGATGAAGTCGCGCACGGAATGGCTCGAGGGAACGCAGGCGGGTCCCAACTACCGCGGCGTTCGCAACGTCGGGATCGAGGCGAGCGGCCGGAGCGTCGAGGATCTGATGACGAAGGGGGCGGACGGGATCGAGATGCTCTGGATCGCCGACGCCTCGTTCTCGCGCCGCGCCGCCGACCCGGAGGTCGTCGAGAACCTCCGCAGGGCGAAGTTCCTCGTGGTGCAGGCGTGGGAGAGCCATCCCCTCGCCGAGGCGGCCGACGTGGTGCTCCCCTCGACGATCTTCGCCGAGAAGAGCGGGACGTTCACCAACCTCCAGGGGAGGGTGCAGCGGATCGCCCAGGCGTATCCGCCGAAGGGGGAAGCGCTCGAGGACCGGGAGATCCTGCGCCGAGCCGGGGCGCGGCTGGCGGGAGGGGACGCGTTCCTGGCAGTGGACGCCGAGGTGGTGTTCCACCAGATGAGAGACGAGGTCCCCGCGTTCCGCGGGCTGAGCTGGAACGAGAGTGACGGATTCGGGCTTCCGACCGGAGAGGGCGCGGGCGCGCCGTAACCGCCATGGCATTCGATCCCACCGACGTCGCTCTCACCATCGTGAAGATCGCGCTGGTGCTCGCGATCACGCTCTCGATCACGCCGGTGATGGTGTGGGTGGAGCGTCGGGGGAGCGCGCTGATTCAGGACCGCCCGGGCCCGAACCGGGTCGGCCCTCTCGGGCTCCTCCAGTCTCTCGCCGACGCGCTGAAGTTCATCCTCAAGGAAGACTTCGTCCCTGCCCAGGCGCACCGCTGGCTCTACACCCTCGCTCCGACCTTCGGGCTCCTTCCGGCGGTGACCACGGTGGCCGTCATACCGTTCGGTCGTCCCTTCGTGATCCCGGAGCTGACCCTGTTCGGGCGGACGTGGTTCGAGGGAGGGCGGCTGTTCGAGCCGATCATCGCCGACGTGGAGATCGGGATTCTGCTGATCTTCGCGCTCGCGTCGCTCGCCGTGTACGGGCTCGCGATGGCGGGATGGGCGTCGAACAACAAGTTCTCGCTGTTCGGCGCGATCCGCGCCTCGGCGCAAATGATCTCGTACGAGCTCGCGCTCGCGCTGGCCGCCATCGGCGTCCTGATGAGCGCCGGGTCGCTCCGGCTCACCGACGTGGTCTGGCGCCAGACCGGCAACTTCGTCCTGTTCGGCGTCGAGTGGCTGAAGATCCCCGCCTGGAACGTCTTCCCGATGGTGATCGGCTTCATCGTCTTCATCGTCGCGGCGTTCGCCGAGACCAACCGCCTCCCGTTCGACTTCGCCGAGGCGGAGGCGGAGCTGGTCGCCGGATACCACACCGAGTACTCCTCGATGAAGTTCGCGATGTTCTTCATGGCGGAGTACATGGCGATGGGCACGATCTCGGCGCTGACCGTCACGCTGTTCTTCGGCGGATGGGACATTCCGTGGTGGAGCGAGCCGGCGACCTTCGCCGGCTTCCTGCTCTCGGCGCTGGCATTCCTGGTCAAGGTGAGCCTGCTGCTGTTCGTGTTCGTCTGGGTCCGGTGGACCCTGCCGCGCCTCAAGTACGACTACCTGATGCGGATCGGATGGAAGGTGTTCCTGCCGATGGCATTCGTGAACATTCTGATCGTCGCGATCCTGATCGCGATGGGGTGGATCTGACGTGTTCGAGATCGTCGTATTCTTCTTCTTCGCCGTAGTCGCCGTCGCCTTCGCGCTGATGGTCGTGCTCCACCGGAACCCGGTCGTGGGCGCGATCTCGCTCGTCGTCAGCTTCTTCTCGCTGGCCGTGATGTACGTGCTGCTCGATGCGCCGTTCATGGCCGCCCTGCAGGTCATCATCTACGCCGGCGCGATCATGGTCCTGTTCCTGTTCGTCATCATGCTGCTCAACCTCCAGCACGAGCCGGAGCCGCTCAACCGCCCCATCCAGCGCTTCCTCGGATACTTTGCGGGCTCCGCGTTCGGGCTCACGCTCGTCTATTACGTCGTCAAGGCCGGAGTGACCGTTCCGCGCGCCGAGGTCCCGTTCCTCAGCGACGCGCACACCATCGGCGTGCGGATGTTCGAGGCTTACATCTTCCCCTTCGAGATGGTCTCGATCCTCCTGCTCGCCGCCATCGTCGGAGCTCTCATGCTGACCCAGCGCGAGGTCGTCCGCCGCGACGAGCGCCTCGCCGATCTCGAACAGGAGAAGCCGCGATGATTCCGGCCACCTGGTTCCTCGCTCTGAGCGCCATCCTCTTCGCGATCGGCGTGATCGGCGTGCTGACCCGCAGGAACGGCATCACGATTTTCATGTCGATCGAGCTGATGGTCAACGCCGTCAACCTCACCTTCATCACCTACGCCCGCGAGTGGAGCTCCACTCACGGCCTGATCTTCGTCTTCTTCATCATGGCCATCGCGGCGGCCGAAGCCGCCGTCGGGCTCGCCATCTTCATCGCCCTGTTCCGGCACCGCGAGACCATCGACGTCGATGAAGCGAACCTGATGCACTGGTGAGAGAGGGAGAGAAAAAGGTAGGCAGACGCGGGAACGACCCTTCTCGCGTCGGATGAGAGAATTCGAGGAGACGCGAGGAGAGGCCGGGCGGCTGCGCCCCCGGATGCACGAGCGGCATCCGGGACCAACAGGCCGCCTCCGCAATCTGCATGCTCGACAATCTGCTGCTCATTCCCCTGATCCCGTTTCTCGGGTTCCTGCTGAACGGGCTGTTCGGCAGCCGGGCCGGGAAGGGATTCGTCACCGCCGTCGGCGTCTCGACCTCGTTCCTCGCGGCGGTCCTGACGACGGTCGCCGCGGTCCAGTACAGCCGCGCCTACGACCACGGAGAGCGCCATCTCGACGTGGTCTACACCTGGTTCTCCTCGGGCGGCATCGGGGCGGACTTCGCTTTCCAGCTCGATCCCCTCTCGGTCGTCATGGCCCTGGTCGTGACCTGGGTCGGCTCACTCATCCATCTCTACTCGGTCGGATACATGGGGCACGAGGAGGGCTACGCCCGCTACTTCTCGTATTTGAACCTCTTTCTGTCAGCGATGCTGATCCTGGTACTCGGGAGCAGCTATCTGTTCATCTTCCTCGGGTGGGAGGGGGTGGGGCTCTGCTCGTACCTGCTCATCGGCTTCTACTACGACAAGCAGTTCGCGGCGGAAGCGGGGAAAAAGGCGTTCGTCGTCAACCGGATCGGCGACTTCGGCTTCCTGATCGCGATCTTCATGCTCTTCGCCTGGTTCGGGACGACCGATTTCGAAGGGGTCGCGCAGGTCGCATTGAGCGGCGTGGTCGGCGGCGGGATCGTCACGGCGATCTGTCTGCTGATGCTGCTCGGAGCGGCGGGAAAGTCGGCTCAGATCCCGCTGTACGTCTGGCTCCCCGACGCGATGGCCGGCCCCACCCCGGTCTCGGCACTCATCCACGCGGCGACGATGGTGACCGCCGGGGTGTACCTGGTCGTGCGGTCGAACTTCCTGTTCCGGCTCTCGCCGACGGCGATGGCGACGGTCGCGATCGTCGGGGCGATCACCGCGCTGATCGCCGCGACCATCGGCATCGCCCAGTCCGACATCAAGAAGGTGCTCGCCTACTCGACCGTCTCCCAGCTCGGATTCATGTTCATGGGCGCCGGCGTCGGCGCCTTCGTCGGAGCGATCTTTCACCTCGTCACACACGCCTTCTTCAAGGCATGCCTGTTCCTCGGCTCCGGCTCGGTGATCCACGCCACCAGCGGCGAGCAGGACATCCGGAAGATGGGAGGGCTCCGCGGAAAGATCCCGGTGACGTTCTGGACGTTCGCGGTGGCGACGTTCGCCATCGCCGGATTTCCGTTCGCGGCGGGGTTCTTCTCGAAGGACGAGATCCTCGCGGGAGCCCTCGCCTCGCCGTGGTTCCCCTCCCTCGGCAAGGCGGTCTGGGCGATCGGGACCCTCGCCGCGTTCTTCACCGCGTTCTACATGTACCGGATGTTCTACCTGGTGTTCTACGGCGAGTTCCGAGGGACGAAGGAGCAGGAGCATCACGTCCACGAGTCTCCGCCGACGATGACCGTGCCGCTCGTGATCCTCGCGATCCTGTCGGCGGTCGGCGGAATCCTCGGGATCCCTCACCTGCTCGGCCACCCGATCGGGCTCCGGCACCTGCTGGAGAGCTGGCTCCATCCGATCTTCCCGGAGATCGAAGGGGTGCTTCCGGGCGTCTTCGTGCCGCCGGCGGCGGTGGAGATCGGCGTGATGGTGACGTCGACGCTGGTGGCGCTCGGGGGATGGTGGCTGGCGAAACGAATGTGGGGGACGCGGGGAGTGGCGGCGGACGAGGCGGCGATCGCGCGAGCCCCGCGCGCGTGGCGTGCGCTCGAGAACAAATACTGGGTCGACGAAGTGTACGACGCGTCGGTGGTCGAGCCTCTGCGCCGCGCATCGACGTTCCTGTGGCGGGGCGTCGACGGGGTGATCGACGGGGTGCTGATGCTCTCCGGATACCTGGTCGCGGCGGTCGGCGATCTGCTTCGCTTCTTCCAGACGGGGAACGTCCGGAACTACGCACTGATGCTCCTGCTGGGGGTGATCGTGCTCACGTGGATTTATCTCTGATCGCCCGCTGGAGCGGGTGAGAACGAAACGAAGGCCGAAACCGAATGGAGAATCTGCTCAGCATCGTGCTCTGGCTCCCTTTCGCGGGGGCGATCGTCCTGATGGCGTTCCCGCGGAGAGCGGAGGGAGCGGTCAAGATCACCGCGCTGATCGTCTCGCTCGCGACGTTCGGGCTGTCGCTGGCGATCCTCGGGAAATTCCGGACGGGAACCGCGGGGCTCCAGCTCGGCGAGACGTTGCAGTGGATTCCCGACTGGGGGATCCGCTACGCGCTCGGCGTGGACGGCATCTCGCTCTGGCTCGTTCTGCTGACCGCGCTGCTGACGCCGATCGTGCTCCTCTCGTCGTGGTACTCGATCCACCGCTGGCCGAAGGAGTACGCGATCGCGATGCTCGCACTCGAGTTCGGGATGCTCGGTGCCTTTCTCGCGGTCGACCTGATCCTGTTCTACGTCTTCTTCGAGCTGATGCTGATACCGATGTATCTGATCATCGGCGTGTGGGGCGGCGCGAATCGGATCTACGCGGCGATCAAGTTCTTCATCTTCACGATCGCCGGCTCGCTCCTCATGCTGCTCGGCATCCTCTACCTCGGATGGCTCCACATCCAGCAGACCGGGGTCCCCAGCTTCGCGATCGCCGATCTCTACGGATTGACGATCCCGATGAAGCAGCAGGTCGTGCTCTTCTTCGCGTTCGCGCTGGCGTTCGCGATCAAAGTCCCGCTCTTTCCGCTGCACACCTGGCTGCCCGACGCGCACGTGGAGGCTCCGACCGGAGGATCGATCATCCTCGCCGGCGTCCTCCTGAAGCTCGGCACGTACGGATTCGTCCGCTTCGTTCTCCCTCTCTTTCCCGATGCGACCGCCGAGTGGGCATGGCTGTTCGGCCTGCTCGGCGTGATCGGCATCGTCTACGGGGCGCTCGTCGCCTGGGTGCAGCCCGACATGAAGAAGCTGGTCGCCTACTCCTCGGTCTCGCATCTCGGCTTCTGCGTGCTCGGCATCTTCGCGATGACCGGCGCGTCGATGACCGGATCGATCCTGCAGTCGATCAACCACGGCATCTCCACCGGGGCGCTCTTCCTTCTGGTCGGCGTCATCTACGACCGGCGGCACACCCGGCTGATGTCGGACTTCGGAGGGCTGGCGAAAACGATGCCGGTCTACGCCACGCTGTTCGTGGTCACGGCGCTCTCCTCGGTCGGCCTGCCGGGCCTCAACGGGTTCGTCGGCGAGTTCCTGATACTCGCCGGCTCGTTCCGAACGATGCCGCGGCTGACGATCGTGGCGACCACGGGAGTGATCCTGGCGGCGATCTACCTGCTCTGGCTGGTGCAGCGCGTCTTCTGGGGACCGATCACGAACGAGGAGAACCGGAATCTTCCGGACATCCGCTGGAACGAGCTGGCCGCGATGCTGCCGCTGGTGGTCCTGATGGTCTGGATCGGATTGTGGCCGAATGCGTTCATCCGCCGGATCGAGCCGTCGGTGCAGCAGCTTCTCACGATCGTGAGCCGGGGCGGCGAGCAGCGGATGATCCTCGCGGGCCCGGCCGCCGCCCCCCCCGCGCCCGCAGACCGTGAGGCGCAGACCCGCTCCAACGGAGCCGCCCGATGACCCTGACGCCCCTTCTCGAACCGAACTGGATGCGCGCGATCCTTCCCGAGATCGTGCTGAGCCTCTCGGGCATCGCGCTCATTCTGATCGACGCGTTCTTCCCGAGGATCCGGCCGTACCTGTCGCAGCTCACCGTGCTGGCGCTGCTCGGAACCGGGTTCGCCGTGATGCGTGCGCCGGGCGGGACGTACTTCGGAGCGACGTGGGAGATCAGCGGACTGACGCTCCTCTTCGACCTGCTGTTCGTCGGGGCGACGCTGCTCGCGACGCTGTTCTCGCGCGAATACCTCTCGCGCGAGGGCCTCGAGGGGGCCGAGTACTACGCGCTGCTGCTGTGGGGAACGGTCGGCATGATGATGATGGCCAAGGGGCTCGACCTGCTGGTCGTCATCCTCGGGCTCGAGATGCTCTCGATCTGCCTGTTCGTCCTGATCGGGGCACACAGGAAGATCGCGATCTCGAACGAGGCGAGCCTCAAGTACTTCCTGATGGGAGCGTTTGCGACCGGCTTCATTCTCTACGGCACGGCGCTGATGTACGGCATGACGGGATCGACCTCGCTGACGCAGATCGGCCAGTGGTTCCGCGGAACGGACCAGGCCGGCCCGCTGCTCACGATCGCGGTCGTGCTCGTGATGGGAGGGATCGGCTTCAAGCTGGCGCTGGTTCCGTTCCACGGGTGGGCGCCCGACGTCTATCAGGGGGCGCCGACGCCGGTCACGGCGTGGCTGTCGACCGCTCCGAAGGCCGCGACGCTGGTCGCGCTCGTCCGCATCTGGCACGGCCTGAGCGGCGGCCCCGAGCCCGCCGCCTGGGGCGGACTCGTCGCCACCCTCGCGGTCCTCTCGATGGTCGTCGGCAACCTCGTGGCCATTGCCCAGCGCGATCTCAAACGCATGCTCGCCTACTCCGGCATCGCTCACGTCGGCACCATGATGATCGCCATCTACGTCCTGCGGCCCGAGTCGGTAGCCGCGATCACGATCTACGCATTCACCTACACGCTGATGAACATCGGCGCCTTCGGCGTGGTCTCGCTCCTCCGGAAGAGCCAGAACGACCCCCAGACCCTCGACGACGTCGCGGGGCTGGGCTTCCGTCATCCATTCCACGGGCTCGCCCTCGCCGTCTGCATGATCTCACTCGCCGGGGTCCCTCCGACGGCGGGCTTCATCGCCAAGTTCTACCTCTTCAAAGTCGCGATCGAGGCCGGCGCGACGTGGATCGCGCTCGTCGGCATCCTGGCGAGCATCGTGTCGGTCTATTACTATCTCAGGGTCGTGTACTACCTCTACATGAAGGAAGGGGACGAGCTCGCCGTCGAACCGGATCGCGGCGTGTTTTCGACTGCCGCCCTCGCGATCGCGATCATCGGCATCTTCGTGATCGGAATCTTCCCGACTCCGCTCTTCCGCGGCGCACTCGAGGCGGCCACCCTGGTGCTCAGGGTGCCCTGAACCGGCCATGGCCGAACGAGACAGGGCTGAAGTCGTCTCCGAGTTCACGACCGAGCGACTCTCGGTCTATCTCCGCTGCCTCGGATGGCTCGAGTCTCAGGGCCAGACGACCATCTCCTCGCACGAGCTCGCCAGCCGCTTCCACCTCAACTCGGCTCAGATCCGGAAAGATCTCGCCAACTTCGGCGAGCTCGGGATCCGGGGAGTCGGCTACAACGTCGCCAAGCTCAAGCGCCACCTCATCACGACGCTCGGACTCGATCACACCCGCAAGATCGTCATCGTCGGCGCCGGAAACCTCGGCATGGCCCTGGCCGATTATCGCGGGTTTCACGGCTCGGGGTTCTCCATCGCCGCGATGTTCGACTCCGACCCCGCCCGCATCGGCATGAGCTCCCGGAGCGGAGTTCCCGTGCTCGACCGCGCCGAGCTGCCGCGCCTCGCGCGCCAGATCAGGATCGAGATCGGCGTCATCGCCGTTCCCGCCGAGGCCGCTCAGCAGATCTACGACCTGCTGGTCGAGAACCGGATCTGCGCGATCCTCAACTTCGCTCCCGCCAGACTCCGCCCCCGGCACGCCGTCAAGCTCCGCAACGTCGACCTCCGCATCAATCTCGAAGTCCTCTCGTTCTTCCTCAAGAGCTCGGAGGAGCAGCCTCACCGCAGAACTTGATATTCTCCCCCAATGCGAATCCTCCTCTTCCTCGCCGCAGCCGGCCTCGGATGCGCGGCAGCCCCGGCGGTCGAGCCATCGCCGACCCCGCCCCACGCCGGTCACGAGCACGCGGGAGAGGGCGGCGGCCATCATCTTCACCCCGCTGGGCTCGCCCCGCCCGGGTCGATCGCGGTGGCGATCTTTCAGGGAGGAGAGCGCATGGTCGCGTTCGAGCCAGCGGACCAGCGCCGGCCGTTCGGCGGACCGTCGGTCACGATCTGGTCGGATCCCGACCGGCGGCCGCCGCGGGCGCCCGACGGGCGGACGGTCGCGGGATACCGCTTCGCCGGCTGGAAGGTCGCGGAGGGAGCGAAGGTCGCCGGGTTCGCGCTCGTGAATCCGCGCGGGATCGAGCACGTCGATCGCGACGGCACGCACGAGGCGGTCCTGCTCGACACGTGGATCGGGAGTCCGGGGACCGAGATCGTGGTGGAGTCGATGCGGCAGCTCGGCGTCGACCCGCTCGTGATCCGCTTCCTCAGCCCCGCCGAGGCGTTCGCCCACGACCACGAGCACTGACTGCGGGCCGGCCGGTGCGATGTGGCCGGAGATTTCATGTGGCCGGGGATTTCATCCCCGGCGGGGGGGCGGTGACGCCGATTGCCCGTCGGGCGCGCGACCGCCCACCCCCCGGGGACGAAATGCAGAATGCAGAGTGCAGAATGAAGAATCCAGAAATGGCCGATGGCTGGATTCGTGTAGTAACCAGGCCACCCGCCCTTTTTGGATTCTGCATTCTGCATTCTGCATTCTGCATTCGCTCCACGTCCTGTGGACCCGTGGGCGAGATCTCGAGCGCCCCGACCCGCCCACCCTCCACCGGCCACCGACCCCCGGCCGAGGCGGCGGGAGCGGCGCGGAACCTCCCGCCCGCCGGGGATGAAATCCCCGGCCACATGGTTCCCCGGCCACATGGATCCCGGCCACGCCGGGCTCACGCCTGATTTTCGATCTCGTCGTAGAGGTGCTGGAGGTGCTCGGTGAGCTCGCCGCGGCGCCCGTTGCCGACGCTGCGGCCGTCGATCGAGGTGATCGGCATGACTGCGAGCGAGGTGCTCGTCATGAACGCCTCGTCGAGGGCGTAGAGCTCGTTCTCGCGCACGGGGCGCTCGTCGACGCGGATCTTCTCGGCGAGGGCGATCGAGATGACCTGATCGCGGACCGTGCCGGGAAGGATGGACGAATCGGCGGGATGGGTGATGAGCCGCCCTTCGCGGATCGCGAAGAAGGTTGCGCTCGCTCCCTCGCGCACCTCGCCTTCCTCCACGAACAGCGCCTCTTCGGCACCGGCGCGCTGCGCCTGCTTCTTCGCCATCGCGTTCGGAAGGAGGTTGGTCGACTTGATGTTGCAGCCGCGCCACCGCATTTCCGGAACCGTGATCACCGTGGCGCCGCGCTTTTTCTTCGCCGCATCGGGAAAGCGATGCGACCGCGTGTAGGCGATCGTCGTCGGCGTCAGCGGCTCGGGCCAGAAGTGATTCCGCGGTGTCTCGCCGCGGGTCACCTGCACGTAGAGGAGCCCTTCGTCGAAACTCGTGCGCCCGACCAGTTCCGTGCAGACCGACCGGAGCTCGTCCGCGCTCCACGGCAGCGGAATCTCGACGAGCTCGAGCCCCCGGCTCAGGCGGGCGTGGTGTTCCGCGACGAAGATCGGACGGCGCCGCACGAACTTCATCACTTCGTAGACGCTGTCGCCGAACTGAAGGCCGCGGTCCTCGACTCCGATCACCTTCTCGTCGGTCGTCGTCCACCGGCCATTGATGTAGAGAATGTCGGGCAAAGTCGTGGCTCCTTGATCATGAACCCGGTTCCGCGGCCTCAGTTTCCCTCCAGATCGCCTTGACGATGACGATGGTGCGGTCGTCCTCTCCTTCGCCGCTCCAGGCGGAGACGGCTTCGAGGACCTGCTGGACGATCTCCTGCGCCGATTGCGGCCCGAGCTCGCGGACGAGCGGAACGAGGCGGTCGAGCCCGAACTCCTCCCCCCGCTCGTCGTGCGCCTCGACGATCCCGTCGGTATAGAGACAGAGGATGTCGCCCGGCTCGAGGGCGATGTAGCCGCGGTTGTAGGAAGCGTCGGGCGTGGGACCGAGGATCCGCCCGCCGTGACGGAGGTACTCGACTCGCTCGTCCTTGAGGACGAAGGGAGGGTTGTGTCCGGCGTTCGAATAGATGAAGGTTCCGTTCTCCTCGAGCTCGCCGTAGAACAGAGAGACGTACTTGGTCGTCAGGCGCGAGGCATGGAGGATCCGGTTGAGCTTCTGGAGGGTGCGGATGATCTTGAAGTCGCGGTCGACGCCCATGCGGAGGCCGACGTAGACGTCGCGGACGATCAGGGCGGCGGTGAGGCCGTGGCCGGAGGCGTCGGCGATGGCGAGGCCGATGATCGTGTCGCTGATGGGGATGAAGTCGTAGAAGTCGCCGTTCACGATCTCGGCCGGAACGGTCCTGCCGAACAGGTCGTACCCGCGGTACTGCGGGATGCGCTGCGGGAGGATCGACTGCTGGATGCGCTGCGCCTCGTCGAGGATGGACTCGAATCGCGCGGTGCGGATCTTCTGGTTGATCGCGTATCGAATGAGGTTGAGCGAGAAGAGCACGTCTTCGGGCGGTAGATCCTCGGCGAGATTGAAGCTCAGGACCCACTGTTCGTCGCCGACGGCGATCGCGGCGAAGTGAAGGGCGCCGATCCGTTTCTCGAGGACCGGATCGATCGACGGGTCGTCCGGATCCATCACCACGATCCCGTTCTCGACGACGAGCTGCAGCGGCTCGTAGCCGGTCGGGAGGACGATCCCCATCTCCCCCTCGACCGAGTCGCCGAACCGGTGGACCAGGACGTAGCCCTCCTCCCGCAACTCGTAGATCCGCCCGCCGGTGATCGCGAGCTGCTCCTGAAAGTCGCGGGCGATCGTCTCCGCCAGCTCCGCGACGGTCTCGGTCAGGTTCTCCGAGGTCTCGATCTCCGCGAACGTCTTCTGAACCTGGGCGAGGAGGGACTTGTAATCCATGATGCGAGGCGGCGGGATTGTATCAGGTGGGGGCGGGCTTCCGAGCTCCGCGCTCTGCGTTCCGCGTTCCGCGGATCGACCTCACTTCAGCGCCACTCCGTCCAGCTCATACGGCGGCTCCACGCGCAGCAGATCGAGCACCGTCGCGTAGATGTCGGCGATGTACGGCGCGCGGTCGGTCTCGAGCTTCCGGTCGTAGAAGAAGATCCCCTTCACTTTCTCCGGGTCGAGCGAGCAGTGGTCGCCGCTCCAGACCCGGTCGTTCACGGTGAACAGATCCTTCTGTACGCCGCCGAGGGAGGTCTGCCACGAGACGCGATAGCCCGGATTGTTCGTCACGAAGAGGTCGGGGATGACGTTCGGGTCGAACTGCCGGTAGGCCTGTTCGCGCGGAACGACCCGCGAGACCGGCGTCTGGCCGTTCTCGGGGTCGACCAGCGCCTCGAGCCCCGCGGCGATCTCGAGCTTGAGCGCGTCGTACTCGGCCCCCGGCTCGACCGTCCCCTGCGCCTCCCGCCCTCTCACATTGATGTAGATGGGCCCCAGGCCGAGGGCGTAGGCCCTGGTCTTCGACCAGTCGACGTTCTCCCAGAACTGCCCCGAATCGAACAGGATCTCGAGGGTCCGTTCCCCCGTCTCCACCCCGCTCCGGAGTCCGAGGTAGCCGTTCTGGACGAGCCAGGTGTTGTAGTTGATCGACTTGCGCCAGGTGGCGAACCCGTGATCCGAGACCACGATCAGCGCCGCGCCGCTCGCCTGCGCCGCCTCCATCGCTTCCCCGACGATCGCATCCATCAACTGATAGGTCAGCAGCAGCCCCTCTCCCCACCGCGCCGCCAGCTCGGCATCGTGCGCCGGATGCTCCGGATCGACGAACCGCCAGAATACGTGCCCGACCCGGTCGGGGAACTCGAACTGCTGGATCAGCAGATCGTCGCCTTCCTCGAGGAACGCGCGGAACATCGTCCGGAACTGCTGGACCGTCCACTCCATGTCGTCCCAGAACATCTGCTCGTTGGCGAAGCCCTCGGAGATCGCCCAGGTGTCGATGGCCCATCCCATCGTCTTGAACCGCCCGTACTCGCGCGCCAGCTCCTCCGCCCAGTCGGGGGGCGTCGAGATCCGGAGCCCCGGCGGCAGGTCCCTCGGATCGAAGTTGATCGGCGAGAGGTAGAGCCGCACCTCGGGCTGGACCGAGATGAGATGGAAGCGGCTGATTCCGCCGAGGCGGATCAGCCAATTGAACTCGAACGTGAAGTCGACCCATTCGGTCCATTCGCCCGGCTCGAGGCGCAGATTCTGGTCGCCGAGCTCGATCTCGATCGACTCCCGATCCTCGGCGACCGTGATCGTCATCGGCTGCGCGACGTACGGCGGATCTTCGAACAGCTTGTTCGGCGGCCCGACGACCTCGGTCCGGATCACGCCGCGATTGTCCTCGAGCTGCACGACCTCGATCGAGAACTCGTTCGACCCGGTCATCTTCAGGTCGAGCTCCGAGGTGAAGTAGAACGGCTTGCCGATCCGTCCCGACAGGTCGGGAACCCCGAGCCCGGAGAGCATGTGCCCGTGCTCGAAATCGGTCGCCGGAAAGGTCACCGGCACCTGGACGACCTTCGCCTTCAGTCCCGCCCGGGCGACCACGTCCCACATCGGGATCCCCTGGCGGCGATTGACCACACCCGGCCGCGTCTCGGGAAGGAGGCGGTCGGCGGCGACCCATCCCACCGCCCCCACCGCCACGCCGGCGACGAGCCCGCCGATCACCGACGCGCGGAGCGGGCGCCGCGCGAGCTTCAGCCCGCCGAACAGCAGAACGAACGACAGCAGAAATCCCGCCGCCCCGAAGGCCGCGGGGTTGTTCGCGCCGAACAGGAACGGCTCGGTCGTCTCGTCGAACGCCGCGAAGACCGGCATGTAGGTCTTCGGATCGCGGCGGAGAAAATCGAAGATCCCGGTGCGGCCGGGATCGATCCCGGTCGAGAAGGTCGACCAGGACACCGGGGTCTGGGCCGGCAGAGTCGGGCGGAGCGGGCGGAACGTCCCGCCGGTCCGGAGTCGGGCGAGATTGGGGAGCTTCCCCTCGTCCATCCAGCGCTCGGTGAATGCGGCATCGACGCCGTCGAAGCCGAGGACGATGACCCGCGGGCGGGCCGGCTGGGCGGGTGACGCGGCGAGTGGGACGAGAGCGAGCGAGGCGGTGATCAGGATCAGCGGGGCGGCCTGCGCCCGTCGGAATCGCAGCATCGAATGTCGGCTCCTGGAGGGTGATACGAGCTCGAGCATGATAACAAAACCAGCCGTACGGCGAACCCGGCAGATTTCTGGCATTGCGGCGAGGACGAGGAATGGAAGGAGTGCGGATCATGCATCGAATCACATTCAGGGGTCTGGGTCTCGCGGCTCTTCTTCTCGCCGTCGCGTGCGGAGGCACGGAGAGCCGCACCGGCGCGGCTGAGGGGCGGGAGCTGGTGATCGCCTTCGATACCAGCCCGACTCACCTCGACTCGAGGATCGGCAACGATCAGGGGTCGGGGCGGGTGTTCGATCTCGTCTACGCCGGGTTGGTGAAGTTCACGACCGAGTCCGACCATGCGCCGGATCTGGCCGAGCGGTGGGACGTCGCCGAGGACGGGATGACGATCACGTTCCATCTGAGGCCGCACCTGACGTTCCAGGACGGGCGGCCGCTGACTGCGAGAGACGTCCTCTACACGTACGAGTCGCTGATGGCGGACGAGCTCAACTCACCGAAGAAGTCGGGGTACGCGAGCGTGGCGGCGTTCGAGGCGCCCGACGACCGTACGTTCGTGATCCGTTTCCGGGAGCCGAACGCGGGCATCTTCGACAACCTCACGCTCGGGATCGTACCGCAGGGGGCCGACTCTCAGCAGTTCCGGACCAGCCCGATCGGAGCCGGGCCGTATCGCGTGGTCGAATTCCGCACCGACGACCGCGTCGTGCTCGACGCGTTCGAAAACTACCACGGCGGCGCTCCGAACATCGCGCGCGTGGTGATCCGGGTGATACCCGACGCGACCACGCGGATCCTGGAGCTGAGGAACGGAACGGCCCACTTCGCGCTGAACTCGGTGCCGTTCGACTCCCTCGCCTGGTTCGAGCAGAACGACGAGTTCGAGATCATCGCCGAGCCGGGCGCGATCTATCAGTATCTCGCGTTCAATCTGCGCGATCAGTACCTCCGGAATCAGAACGTCCGCCAAGCGATCGCCCACGGCATCGACCGCGAGCGGATCGTCCGCGACCTCCTCCTCGGATACGGCCGCGCGACCGAGTCGATGCTTCCGGAGACGCACTGGGCCGCGGCGAGGAACGTCGACTCCTACCTCTACGATCCCGCACGCGCACGCACCCTGCTCGACCAGGCCGGCTTCCGCGATCCCGACGGCGACGGTCCGCGCATGCGGTTCAACCTCGTTTATCGCACCTCCACCGATTCCGAATCGAATCAGCAGGCGCAGATGATCCAGCAGATGCTCGCCCAGATCGGGATCGGCGTCGAGATCCAGTCCAACGAGTTCGGGACCTTCTACGAAGAGATCCAGAAGGGGAACTTCCAGATGTTCTCGCTGAGGCGGGCAGGAGTCTCGGACCCCGACTTCTATTCGATCATCTTCCATTCGGAGTCTCTGCCGCCCGAAGGGCAGAACCGCGGCTACTATGTGAACCCGCGCATCGACGAGCTGCTCGATCAGGCTCGCGCGACCTTCGACCGCGGGCGCCGGACCGAGCTCTACGGCGAGGTGCAGCGCATCCTCGCTCGCGATCTCCCCTACGTGTCGCTCTACCACCGCTCCAACGTCGCCGTCATGGACAGCGAGCTGGCCGGATTCGAGATGTATCCATCGGGGTTCCTGCTGTCGGTTCCGCAGATGCGGTGGGAGTGAGTCCGCGGATGCGGTGGGAATGAGTGCGCAACGTGTGAACGGGGAACGAGGCGCTCTGCTCCGGCCAAGCCATCCGGCCTCCGGCCAAATGCAAAATGCACAATGCAAAATGCACAATGCAAAAGAGAAGCAGGCGGTGCCGTGATCACGCCGGTTCAGCGCGGAAACTTCAGCATCGGTTCGATCGGCCGGCGAGAAGCCTGACCTCGCCCGCTCCTTTTGGATTGTTCATTTTGCATTTTGCATTTTGCATTTTGCCCGAAGGGCACCCCCCCGCCCCCCCGCCCGTCAGGTGCAGACCGTTTCGATGAGGATGGAGCAGACTTCGTACGGGTCCATGTTGGCGGCGGGGCGGCGATCCTCGAAGTAGCCCCTGCCGGTGCGGGCGGTGGCCATCGGGATGCGGATCGAGGCGCCGCGGTCGCTCACGCCCCAGCGGAACGAGTGGATCGGGGCGGTCTCGTGG
>DATKCD010000050.1:0-35501 GCA_035544735.1 Thermoanaerobaculia bacterium | reverse complement strand
CTCCGCGCGTCTCCGCTCACGGATCAACCGCGATGGCATCCTTCAGGTCTCCTCGCAGCGCCATCGCGACCAGGGGATGAACCGCGCCGCCGCCCTCGAGCGCTTCATCGAGCTCCTTCGCGACGCCGTCACCGATGCGCCGCCCCGGAGGAAGACGCGCACTCCCCGCGCCGCGAAACGCAGACGGATCGAGGAGAAGAAAAAGCGCGGCATGCTGAAGACGCTTCGCGCACGAAAGCTCGAGTAGTGTCCACCAGGCGCCCTCAGGGCGCCGGCATCTCCGGCAGCCCTCGCGACGGCTCGGCCCCTGGCCGCGGTCGCGCCGTGGGAGGGGAGTGCTCTTCCGCCAGACATCGCTCGACCGATTCGAGGAATCGCTTCAGATCGAACGGTTTGGGGAGCGCGAAGCAGCAGAGCCCGTCATCCCCGAGCCGGTCGGCCTGCGCGGCGGCGGCCGTGAACACGATCCGATGCGAATTTCGGGATGCCGTGGTCGGGAGGACTCCCAGCAGCTCGATTCCGGTCACGTGCGGCATCTGGAGATCGACCACGATCATCGAGTAGTCGCGGGCACCGATCATTCCAAGCGCCTCGGCGCCGTCCGCCGCGGTTTCCACTTTCGACCCCATCCGGCCGAGGATCTCGGCGAGCAGCACCCGCGTCGGAAGGTCGTCATCCACGACCAGCACCGGCGCGCGGGGAACCGGCGCCAGACGGACCTGCTGTGCCATGCCGGCCGAAGGTAGCAAGAGGTGAGCCGGAGACCGCCGGGTGTGCGAAGGGAGCTCCGCGTATATCCAAAGATATCTTGTGAGGATTCGCCCACTCCAGTACTCTGGCGAGCATCCAATCTGGTGGGATGTCTGAAGGCTCTTCGCCCGGGGAGAATTCGGGGGGTGGCGGCCGGCGGAGGGAGGCCCGGCTGTTCAGGGCTCGAAACGTCCCGGCTCGATGCCCTCTCCCTCGGTAATGCTGAGTCTGGCGAGCAGTCGGATCAGCTCCCGCCCTTCCTGATCCGATTTCCGATAGGTCTCACACAGCCCCTCGATCTGCGCCAGATCCTCGGCGGCGGAGACGGTGAACCCCTCCTCGGGCTGCTCGGGATCCTCGGTCCGCGTCCGCTTCCAGCTGTTCTTGATGAGGCGGTAGCAGATGTAACCGACCTGCCTGGCGATGCGCGTGGTGGGGAGCGCTTCGTGAAGGTGGATGGAATCGGCGTCGCCGCGATTGGCGGTGAGGGTATGGCCCCTGAAGATCGGCATGTTCTCGACGGATGGAGGCAACGCTCCGCTCGCGTTCAGACGTTGCTCTTCGAGCGCCCGGCTGATGTGGAAGCTGACCATCTTGCGGAGCACCTGGATGCTCCCGCCGTGAGCCAGGAACTGGAGTCCGGAATGGAACACCGTCAGTCCGTCGCTTCCCCCCGAGAAGCGCTCGAGCTTGCAGCGGGTCACGCGCGAGCGCACTTCGATCGAATAGTCGTCCCAGTCGAACGAAAGCTTCATCTCGGCGCCGATCTTGATCGGCTCGCGATGCTCGATCTTCGCTCCGTCGAGGCTGATGTCGACGAGCACGACGCTGATCGGCCCGAGACGCGCGATCAGGGGATGCGCGAGCCGGATCCGATGGACCCTGCGAGGTCGAGAGTAAGCCATCCGTGCCGGACCTGCGGTTTGGAGACCGCGCCCGACGTCAGTTTACGACGCCCGGAGGGGAGGAAACAATCGGGAACGGAGTGCCGACCGCCGGCCGCGGAAATCGTCGGGCGGGTCTACGAAGGTCTTCGTTGACAATACGAAACTCTTCGTATACATTGCCCGTACTTCAGGAGAGACGCCGATGACCGACACCAGGCTTCCCCGACCGACCGATTCCGAGCTGGCGATCCTCCGCGTCCTGTGGGACCGGGGGGAGTGCACCGTGCGTGAAGTCCACGACGTCCTTTCCGGAAGCTCGCCGATCGGGTATACGACCGTGCTGAAGCTGATGCAGATCATGACCGAGAAGGGTCTGGTCGAGCGCGACGAGACCCGGCGTGCCCACGTCTACCGGTCCCGGGCGACTGAGCAGAAGACTCAGCGGCAACTGCTTCACGATCTGGTCGACCGGGCGTTTGCCGGATCGGCATCGAAGCTCGTGATGCAGGCACTCGCCTCGAACCGCACCTCGGCCGACGATCTGAAGGAAATCCGGGGAGTGCTCGCCAGGCTCGAGAAGGAGGAGCGATGAACGCGCTGCCGACGGCCCTGATGGAGACGACTGCGTCGACCCTGTTCCACGGGCTGTGGCAGGGAGTGCTGATCGCGGCACTGCTCGCGACGCTGCTCCGTGCGATGCGACAGCGGAGTGCCGAGGCGCGGTACGCGGCTTCGGTGACGGCCCTGATTGCGCTCGCCGTGACGGTCTCGGTGACCTTCGCGGTTCTCTGGGAGGGTCCGCTCACGACTCCGTCAGCGAGCGGTGTGAGCGAGGAGCTGCCGGCGCTGCCGGCTGCGGCGGAAGCGCTGCTGCCGATCATCGGAGGGACGGAGCGCATCGAGGTGAGCGAAGCGCTGCGGCGGTTCGCGCCCGCGGTGGTGGCGATCTGGTTCGCGGGGGTGTTCGTCTTCTCGCTCCGTCTCGGAATCGGCTATCTCCGAGTGATGGAGCTGGTGCGGGAAGCGACGGTGAAGGCCGAGAGCGAATGGAACCTTGCATTGACGCGGGTGGCCCGGCGAATCGGGCTCCAGCGTCCCGTGCGCCTTCTGCATTCGGCGCGGGTCGAGGTGCCGACGGTGATCGGCGTGATGCGGCCGGTGATCCTGGTGCCGCTGTCGGCCCTCAGCGGGCTCACGCCCGAACAGATCGAGACGATCGTGGCCCACGAGCTGGCGCACATCCGCCGCCACGACTACCTGGTGAATCTGATGCAGAGCGCGATCGAGACGCTGCTGTTCTACAACCCCGCGGTATGGTGGATCTCCCGTCAGGTCCGGATCGAGCGGGAGAACTGCTGTGACGATCTGGCCGTGGCGGTCTGCGGCGACCGGCTTCTGTATGCGCGGGCGCTGACCGAGCTCGAGGAGCTCCGCGCGATCGCTCGACCGGGCCTCGCTGCCACCGGAGGATCGCTCCTCGGCCGGATACGGAGGATCGTCACCGGGGACGACGTCCGTCACGCGCACGCGGGATGGCTCGTCGTTCTCGGGGCGCTCACCGTGCTGGGGGCGGCGGCGTTCGCGGCGCCGAGCCGCAGCGCAGAGGACGCGACGTCTCAACCGGGCGTGGCGATGTTCTGGCCCGCCGATTCGGCCGTCGCGCACGTCGTCGCGGCGATCGCCGCGTCGAGCTCGATCGGCGGCGGCGCTCCTGGCGGTGAAGGGCCGTCCGCCGTCGTGGTCGAGGAGGAGCCGGAGCCGGCGGAAGGACGCGCGACCCGGAACCGGGAGCGCGCGTCGGCGAGCGCCGGCCGGAGCGAAGCCGGCGACGAGTCCCGATTCCATGCGTCGTTCGCATCGAGCTTCGACCACAACGTGCTCCACGTGCGCCGCGATGGCTTCGCGTATCAGGTGGCCTCGCTGGCGCAGCAGGGGGAGACGGTGACGGTGCGCGGCGCGCGCGGCGAGGCCGACGGCGACGAGCGCCCGGTGATCGACGGGCTCACCATCGATGATCTCATCCGGCTCCGGAACCTCGGCGTGGACGCCGAGTACGTCCGCGCGATGCGCGAGGCGGGTTACGACCTTCCCCTCGAACAGCTCGAAGGCTTTCGGGCGGTCGGTGTCACGCCCGATTACATCCGATCTCTACGGGCCGCAGGCTACGGCGATCTCGCGCCGGAGGAGCTCCAGTCGCTTCGGGCGGTCGGCGTCAGCGCCGCATACATCCAGGAGCTGGGCGAGCTCGGGATCCGCAATCTTCCTTCCAACGAGATCATGAGTCTCAAGGCGGTCGGCGTGTCACCGGCGTACGTCGCCGCGATGCGGAAGCTCTTCGACGACGATCTCGACGCCGGCGAGCTGATGCAGATGCGGGCCGTCGGAGTCGGACCCGACTTCGCCGCGGCGATGAAGGCCGCCGGGTATGCCCGGCTCGAGGCAGACGACCTGATCGAGCTGAGGGCGGTCGGTGTGAACCCCGAGTACATCGCGGCTCTCCGCGCTGCGGGGTATGCGAAGGCGGAGCTCGACGAGATCGTCGCGGCACGAGCCGTCGGAGTGTCGCCCGCGTACCTCGACGAGATGGCGAGGTTCGGAATTCGCGATCTCGACCTGGACGAGGTGATCTCGCTTCGCGCGGTCGGGGTGACCCCGGGCTGGATCCGCGAGATGGCGGAAGCGGGATATCCCGACCTCGATTCCGACCAGATGCAGCAGCTCCGGGCCATCGGCGTGACTGCCCGATGGATCGGCGAGCTGGCGGAGATGGGCTATCGCGATCTCGATCTCGACGCGATCCAGCAGCTCCGCGGGCTCGGCGTGACCGCCGCCTGGATCCGCGATCTCGGCGAGGCGGGGATTCGCGACCTCACGATCGACGAGATGATCCGACTCCGTTCGAGCGGGATCGATGGCACCTTCATCCGCAGGATGAAGGAATCACGCAGCGGGAACTGACCCGAATGAAAGGGGCGGCTCGCGGGCACGGGGCTTCGTCCAACGCCCGGACGCCTGCCGCGCCTGGAGAATGCCCATGACGATCGTACGAATCCTCATCGCCCTCCTCGTTCTCCTGGTCGCGGCTCCGAGCCACGCCGCCGCCCTCGAAGGGGTGTGGGTCGCGAGCCTCGAGGGAGGCGACGATCTCTGGCTCTCGCTCTCGATGCGCGGCAGCCGGGAAACGGGTCAGTGGATGAGCAGCCGCACTACGCCACTCGCCCGGCTCTCCCTGCTCTCGAAGGCCGCCGTCGAAGCCCCTGCGACGACTCCCGTGCGATTCGAGATGCGGACCGACCCGGGGACCCTCTCGTTCCGCGGGCAGTTCATGTCGGGAGACGGGTCGGGACACTTCACCTTCCAGCCGAATCGGGAGTTCGCCCGCACGCTCGTCGCGCTCGGAATCGGCGAGCCGTCGGAGCGCGAGCTTTTCGCGATGGCCGTTCACGACGTCAATCTCGCCTTCGTCCAGGAGCTGCTTCAGCTCGGAATCCGCGACCTCGATCAGGGGTCGATCATCGCCACGGCGATCCACGGCGTCACTCCCGCCTGGGTCCGTTCGATGCGGGCGCTCGGATTCGACGAGACCCGCTCGAGCCGTCTCGTCGGCATGCGAATCCACGGAGTGACCGCGGATCTGGTCACCGAGATGAGACGGCTCGGCTTCACCGACCTGTCCGCCGGCGACCTGACTGCGTTCCGCATTCACGGGGTCAGCCCCGAGTGGATCGAGCGCATGCGCGCGCTCGGTCTCGGGGAGCTCGACCGGAAGGACCTGGTCCCGATGCGCATTCACGGCGTGAGTCCCGAGTTCGTCGAGGAGATCCGCTCGCTCGGATTCAGCGACGTCACCGCCGATCAACTGATCCGGATGCGCATTCACGGCGTGTCGCCGGAGTACATCCGGGAGATCCGCGAGCTCGGCATCGAGCCGGGGACGCGCGATCTGGTGAAGATGCGGATTCACGGGGTGAGTCCCGCTTTCATCCGCGACCTTCGCGGACGCGGCGTCGACTCGAGCGACCCCGACCTTTTCGTCCGCGCGAGAATCCACGGCATCGACCGGATCCTCGCCCGCAGACGATGATCGGACGGCGGACGAACGACTCTCGCCGGGCCCGGCGCGAAAACGTCAGCCGATCCCTGCTCGTTCGATTCGCTCGGACGCCCCCTCGGCCGGCGTCACGACCATCGCGCCCGGCGGCGCGGTGATCGCCGCCTTGTAGATCTCGACGACCGTCAGGACCAGAACGAACACCAGCGGCCCCAGGATCAGCCCCGTGAAGCCGAACGCCTGCAGCCCGCCGACGATCGCGAAGAACAGCGTGATCGGATGCATGTTGACGCCCGAGCGCATCACCATCGGACGAACGAAGTTGTCCACCATCGAGACGGCGAGAAAGCCCCACGCGAACAGGAAGACCGGCCTCCACCATTCGACCGAGCCCTGCGATGCCGCGAATACGAGATACAGCGACGCAGGGAACCACACCGCCCCCGCCCCTACCATCGGAATCAGCGAGAAGACGGCGGACACCGCTCCCCAGAACGCGGCGCCGGGGATTCCGGCGATGGCCAGGCCCACGCCCGCTACCAGACCCTGGGCCAGGGCCGTCAGCAACTGGCCCCGGAACGTCGCATCGACCACGCCCCGGAACTTGGTGAAGATCTGCCGGTCGTACACGTCGGGAAACGGCGAGAGCTGCTCGAGCTCGCGCAGGATTCCCGCCCCGCCCGTGTAAAACACGAACGCGGCGAGGATCATGAAAAGAAAGCCGATGAAGATCCCGAAGAAGCCGGCGAGCAGGCGCGTTCCCTGGCTGGCAACGATTCCCGGGATCTGGCGGACGAGGTTGACGGCCAGCTCGTCGATGCGGAGCGAGGCCGGATCGATCCAGGGAAGCCATCTCTGGAGCACGGCGCTGCGTGCCTCGAGCTCGAGTGAAGCGAAGAATTTCCGATAATCGGCGGTCTCGAGAGTCTGAAACAGAATCACCGCCTGCTGGATCAGGAGAGTGACCAGCAGGGCCGCCGGGATGACCAGAACCAGGATGATCAGCCCGATCATGATCGTCGCGGCGAGATTCTTCCGGCCTCCCACACGGAGGCGCACCCGTTCGTACGTCGGATAGGTCAGAGTCACGATGACCAGGGCGAGCAGGAACGGAGTGAGAAACGGCTGGATCACCTGGAATGCCGCATAGAACACGGCGACGGCGAACAGGACGTAGACGACGAGCGCGAACGGGCCGAACCTCGGGCTCGAGGTCGGGATCGGCGGGGTCTTACCCGTCGGCACGTCGGTCATGCGGGGATTGTATCGCGGGGTCGCCTCGCCGATCATGCCGGCGGAAGGGAGGCGGGGGCGGGTTCCACCCCTCGCCGCGAGGTGGCGGCGATCGCCAGAACCACTCCCGTGATAGTCAGGGCAGTGCCGAGCAGCGATCGAGACGTGATCGGTTCGGCGAGAAAGATCGCGCCGAGGCTCATCGCGACGATCACCCCGAACTGGGAGACCACTCCGGCGACCAGGGTCTCCACCCAGCGGTACGCATGGGTCATCAGAATCTGAGCGACGATCGAGATCACGCCGACCCCGATCAGAAGAGCCCACTCCCGCGGGCTCGGAGCCGTCCAGACCGGGATCGCGAACGGTGCCGTGGCCAGCAGCCCGAACAGCGACAGCGACGCGAAGATCGCCCACGACCCTTCGGTCCGCCGCGCCATCCGGATCGCGGTGAGCGCCGCTCCCGCCAGGACGGCCGATCCGAGGGCCGCCGCCTCCCACCGGCCGAAGCCGATCCGCTCCCCGGGCAGCGCATGCGAGCGGACCACGAGAAAGACCCCAGCCAGCGCGATCGCGAGCGGGATCGCGATTCGTCCCCGCACCGGCTCGCCGATGAAGCCCGCCGCGAACGCTCCGGCGAAGATCGGCGAGGTGTAGTTCAGCAGCGTCGCGACGCCGACCGGAATGTGCTCGATCGCGAGGAAGTAGAGCAGCACGGCGAGCCCGCCGAAGATCCCGCGATAGAGGAGCAGATCGAGGCGCTGGAACCGGAACGCGGCCCGTCGCAGCCATGGAACGAGGAGAATCGGCATCAGCCCTACGGCGAAACGGATCATCGCCGTCTGCGCGCCGCCGATCCGTTCGGTCGCGAGCTTCGCGGTGAATGCCATCAGCCCGAACGCGGCCGAGGCGGCGAGGAGAATGGCGATGGCGCGAATCGTCTGCGCCCGCTCCGCCGCTCGTAGTGTCGACAGATCCGCCAAACGGAACTTTCGCCGGTGCCGCCCGAACACGGCCGGCTTTCGGATAGAGTGTATTCGATCACTGCACTCGGCGGGCGGTCCCGGGGCCCGTTTCGCGGTGAGGGACCCGACCGAATGAGCTCATCCTCCTCCCGATCGGCCGCTCTCTCCTTCCGGCGTGCCACCACGGAAGACGTCGATGCGATCTGTCGCTTCCAGATCGCAATGGCCCGCGAGACCGAGGGGGTCGAGCTCGACCCCCCGATCCTCCGGAGAGGGGTCGAAGCCGTCTTCCGGGATCCCTCGCTCGGCCATTACTGGCTCGCCGAGTCCGGCGGGAAGGTGACCGGCGGCCTGATGATCACGTACGAATGGAGCGACTGGCGCAACCGGATGGTCTGGTGGATCCAGAGCGTCTGGGTCGAGCCGGAGTGGCGGAGGCGCGGCGTCTACGGCGGGCTGTACCGGCACGTCCGGCAGCTCGCCGAGAGCGATTCCGGCGTTGCCGGCATCCGCCTCTACGTCGACCGGCGGAACGGGAGCGCGCAGGAGGTCTATCGGCGTCTCGGGATGGACGGGGGTCATTACGCGACCTTCGAGTGGATGAAGTAGAGTTCCGGAATCGGGGTGGTCGAGAGAGGAGTCGGCGATGTCGATTCGGGGAGCGATCCGATATCTCTGGAAATCGAAGTTCCGAAAGGAGCCGTCGATGCTCGAGACGGGGACAGCGGCGCCGGAGGTCGAGGCGAAGGATCAGAGCGGGATGGTGAGGAGGCTCTCGGACTACCGGGGGTCGTACGTCGTCCTCTGGTTCTTTCCGAAGGCGAACACACCCGGGTGAACGGCGGAAGGGTCCCGGTTCCGGGACCTCTACGACGATTACCGCGAGCTCGGCGCCGAGATCCTCGGCTGTTCGTTCGATCCGGTGCCGGAGATGAACGCGTTCGCGAAGAAGTTCGCATTCCCCTTCCCGTTGCTTTCGGACGTGGAGCGGGAGATCGGGATGGTTTACGGGGCGTGCGAATCGCCGCGCGACGAGTATCCGCGGCGGATCGCCTACCTGATCGGGAAGGACGGAACGATCCTCGAGTCGCATCCGAAAGTCGATGCGGCGAAATACCCGGCCGATCAGCTCGCGAGCCTGGCCGAGCGAGTCGAGGGGGGCTGATCCGCAAAAGGTACGCGCGGGCCGAAGGCGTCAATCGAGGAAGCGGCCGACCTCGCCCGGCTTGCGGAGCATCTTGTCGACCTCGAACGCGTGGGTCTCTTCGGCCGCGATCATGCTTCGGGCGTACTCTTCCAGTACGACCGAACGGTCGCGAACGAGCTCGAGCAGCTCGCGGTAGAGCTCGAGCGCCCGGAGCTCGGCTTCGAGCGCTTCCTCGAGGATCTGTCCGATGTCGTGCTTGTGCGTTTCGAGCAGCGGGCCGATCGCGAGCGAGGGGTGCTCGCCGAGCGATGTGATCATCTCGCCGGCCTGCTGCGCGTGCACCAGCGACTCGCCGGCCTGCTCCCGGAGCCATGAGACGATCGGGATCCGGGTGTACCCGAAGACCATGAACGAATAGTGCGTGTAACGCACCACGCCCGCCAGCTCGGATTCGACGATCGCGTCGAGAATCGCGAGCACCTTCTTTCGATCCACCTTGTTCCGTCCCATGCGCGCTCCTTTTCCTTCCGGTACGTGGTCGGCCCGTGCAGCGCCCGTGCCTCAGCGGCGCGACACCACCCCCGCCTTCGCCGTATCCCTCAGCCGCTCGACCAGGAGCAGGTTCAGGGCCACCGAGAACTTCGCGAGAATGGCCGGCTCGGACTGAAGCGCCTGCATGAGGCTGTCGCGATCCCAGGCCCGGAGGACCGCCGGCGCCGCAGCGCGAACCGAAGCCGATCTCGGTGAGTCGTCGATGAACGAGACTTCTCCGAGAACGTCGCCCGGCCCGACCGAGGCGAGCACGCGCCCCCCGCTGTCGGCGATCTCGAGAACGCCCTGCTCGACCGTGTACAACTGGGTGTCGCGCGCCCCCGAGCGAATCAGCTCTTCGCCGTCGCCGAGCTCCACCACCCGGCCGATCCCTTCCATCACCGTCCGCTCGCCCGCATCGAGGAAGCGGAACAGAGGATGATCGGAGTGCTCGATGAATAGATTGTTCACGGATCCCCCTCTTCGTCATGGACCGGAGTCGGGCGTTCTGCCGACCCATCTCCGGAGGGTCCCATCACGCTCCTGCTCGTCATCGCCAACGGAACTCTCGCCTTCTCACACCTGCACGCTCCACGAGTCGCCTCCCTCCGCAGTGGACGGTCGCACGTGACGGCCCGGACCAGAAATCGCATGACCGGAATCGAGCGTCTCGCGTACCGCAAAACGTCCGGTCCCCGCCGGGAACCCAATCGGCTCGCGGCGAACCCGGCGCGGCCGCAAGTTGCGCATGAGTATAATCCGACGGTTTCGAAGGAGGTATCGAGATGGCCGAAACGCGATCCGAACACGAAGCGGCCGAGACCGCCGCCGAGGCCAGCCGCACGGTCGGCGAAGCCGAATCGCGCAACGAGCCGATGAGCGAAAAGGAGCGCCTCGAGCAGCTCTGCGTCGATACGATCCGATTCCTCGCCGTCGATGCCGTCGAATCGGCCAATTCCGGCCACCCGGGAACTCCGATGGGCATGGCGGACCTCGGATTCGTGCTCTGGACCGAGTTTCTTCGCCACGACCCGAAGAAGCCATCCTGGCAGAACCGCGACCGCTTCATCCTCTCCGCCGGCCACGCTTCGATGCTCCTCTACGCACTACTCCACCTGACCGGCTACGAGGACATGACCCTGGACGAGCTCCGCCGCTTCCGGCAGTGGGGCTCGAAGACCGCGGGTCACCCGGAGTACGGCCACGCGGCCGGCATCGAAGTCACGACCGGGCCGCTCGGACAGGGGTTCGCGCACGGAGTCGGGATGGGGATCGCCTCGAAGATGATGGCGGCGCGGTTCGATTCCGAGGAGTTCAGGCCGATCGACCATTTCGTCTACGCTTTCTGCTCCGACGGCGATCTGATGGAAGGCATCAGTCACGAGGCGGCCTCCCTCGCGGGACACCTCGGGCTGGGAAACCTCGTCTATTTCTGGGACGACAACAGCATCACGATCGAAGGACAGACGCGGCTCGCCTTTTCCGAGAACGTGAAGAAGAGATTCGAAGGATACGGCTGGCACGTGCTGGCGATCGACGGGCACGATCGGGCAGCCATCCGGAAGGCGATCCGGAAATCACAGCGGGTCACCGACCGTCCATCGCTGATCATGGCGCGGACGATCATCGGATACGGAAGTCCCAATCTGCACGGGACGGCGGAGGCCCACGGCGCACCGCTCGGGCCGAAGGAGGCGCTGGCGACCAAGAGAGCCCTCGGATGGCCGACCGAGCCGACATTCTTCGTTCCCGAACCGGTGCGCGAAGAGTTCCGGAAGCGGACCGCGAAACTCGCCCGCGCCCGGAAGAGCTGGGAGCGGCGGATGAAGGAGTGGAGGGGGGCGCACCCGCAACTGGCCGAGTTGTGGGATCACTTCTGGAGCCGCGAGCTGCCGGCGGACGCGTTCGAGCAGATGCTGGCGGCGGCGAGATCGGACAAGCCGAACGCCACGCGCGCGCTTTCGGGTCAGGTTCTCCAGAAGATCGCCGCGATGGTCCCGTTCGTCGCGGGGGGGTCGGGCGATCTCGCCCCGTCGAACAACACGCTGATCAAGGGGGAGGGGAGCATCCAGCGCTCGAACGAGGATGCCGGACCTCCGCCGCTGGAGATCTTCACCGGGCGGAACCTCCACTTCGGAGTTCGCGAGCACGCGATGGGCGCCGCGGTCAACGGCATGGTGCTGTACGGCTCGTGGCGCGCGTACGGCGGGACGTTCCTGATCTTCTCGGATTACATGCGGGCGTCGATCCGGCTGGGGGCGCTGATGGGCGTTCCGTCGGTGTGGGTCTTCACGCACGACTCGGTGCTTCTCGGGGAGGACGGGCCGACGCATCAGCCGGTGGAGCATCTGTTCGCGCTGCGGCTCATGCCGAACCTCGATGTGTTCCGGCCGGCGGACGGAGCGGAGGTGGCGGCGGGGTGGTATCACGCGCTCGCGAGAACGGATGGGCCGACCGCGCTGTCGCTGACCCGCCAGAAGCTCGATCCGATCGCGAGGCCCGACGGATTCGACGCGAAAAAGATTCTTCGAGGCGCCTACGTGCTCGACGGATTCGAGCAAGGCGATGCGACGATCGTGGCGACCGGATCGGAGGTGCCGCTGGCCGTCGCGGCCGCTCTCAGGCTGCGCGAGAAGGGGAAGGCGTTCCGGGTGGTCTCGGCACCCTGCCTCGAGCTGTTCGACCGGCAGGACGATTCGTATCGCGAGCGGGTCCTCGGCCGTGACCGTGACCGTCTCGTCGCGATCGAAGCGGGACGGAGCGACGGCTGGTACAAGTGGGTCGGCCACCGGGCGCTCGTCATCGGCATCGACCGCTACGGCGCCTCGGCCCCCTGGCAGGCGGTCGCCGAGAACCTCGGATTCACACCGGACTCGGTCGTGCAACGGATCGAGCGGTGGATGGAGCAGGCGTGATCGCCCGCGCGTCCGCCCTCCTCGCGCTGGTCCTCGGGCTCGGCGCTCCCGCGCTGGCCGACTATCGCGAGCTCGCGGCGATCGAGACCGATCCCGAGCTCGAGCGAGGTCTCGCGGCGATCGCCGAAGACGCCTTCGCGTCGTTTCCGCGGCTCGAGCCGGGCCATCTCTCGATCACGCTCGTCGATCTGACCGATCCCGGCCGGCTCCGCCGCGCCTCCTTCGCCGGCGAGACCGCGTATCACCCGGCGAGCGTCGTCAAGATATTCTATCTCGCAGCCGTGCATCGCGAGGCCGCCGCGGGGAGTCTCGCGATCGATCCGCCGCTCGAAGCGGCCCTCCCAGACATGATCGTCGACTCGGGCAATGACGCGACCTCGTACGTCGTCGACGTCCTGACCGGCACGACAAGCGGTCCGGAGCTCTCGGGACGTGCCTGGCGCCGTTTCGTTCATCGGAGGAACGGGCCGAACCGGTGGTTCGCCGGAATGGGCTACGACGTCAACGTGAATGGGAAGACGTGGTGCGAGGGGGTTTACGGGCGCGAGAAGCAGCTTCTCGGAACGAACCGCGAGTACCGCAACCGGGTGACCAGCGACGCCATCGCCGCACTCGCTCTCTGGATCGCGAGGCGCCGCGCCGTCTCTCCCGCAGCGAGCGCCGCGATGCTCGCGCTGATGGAGCGACAGGCCGGCGCAGCGTCGGACCAGCAGCAGGTGAAGAGCTTCGGCGGTGAAGCCCTTCCTCCCGGGTCGCATCTCTGGTCGAAGGCGGGATGGACCTCCGAGGTGCGCCACGAAGCGATGATCGTGGAGCTTCCGGGGGGACGGAAGTACGTTGCGGCCATTCTGACCCGCGGCGCGGGGGGGGACGAACGGCTTCTGCCGGCGATCTCGGGCGGGATCGTCGCGCTGTTCGACTGATCACGGCGCATCGGGCGGCGCGGCGGTACAATCGCCCGGACCATGACGTGGTGGATGCTCGCGGCGGTCGCAGCCGGGCTTTGCGCACTGCTGCTCGGCGTCCTCGGGCGGCGCCACGCACGCCGTCTCGTCCGCGAGCGCCGTCTCCACGTCGAGAGGTTCAAGCTCGCCCGGAAGCACGAGGAGATCGCATCCGCGGTCTTCGCGAGTCCCAGGGTCCGGAGGGCGATCGTCGACTGGGCCCGGGATCGCAGCGTCCCCGAGGCGGAGGGAGAGCGGCAGGCGCGCCGGTACTTTCGCGAGATCGTTCCCAGGTTCAACCTGCTCGCCTACTACCGCATCGGCGCTCCGATCGCGCGAGCCTTCCTGAACGCCCTCTACCGCGTCGTCGTCAACCGCGGCCCGATTCGCCGGTTCGGCGAGAACGCTCCCAGGCGCTCGGTCGTGGTCTACGTCATCAACCATCGCTCGAACGTCGATTACGTTCTGGTCGCCCACATGCTCTTCAAGTTCATCTCGCTCTCCTACGCGGTGGGCGAGTGGGCACGCGTCTGGCCGCTGAATCACCTCTTCAAGTGGTTCGGGGCGTATTTCATCCGCCGGCGCTTCCGCGAGCCCCTCTACCACGCCGTGCTCTCGGAGTTCGTCGCCACGATCACCCGCCGCGGAGTGACGCAGGGAATCTTCATCGAAGGAGGCCTCACGCGCGACGGAGCGTGGCAGAAGCCGAAGCTCGGCATGCTCGATTACATCGTCGGCAGCAAGCGCGATCAGGCGTTCACCGAGCCGCTCTTTCTCGTCCCGACCGCGATCAATTACGACCGCGTGCTCGAGGACCGTGTCCTCACGCGCGAGCTCGCGGAGTCTCCGTCCGGCGGAGGTCGGATACGGCAGCTCGCGACCACCGCCGAGTTTCTCTTCAGGAACGCCCTGCGGAGTCTCGTCGGCCGCTTCAAGCGCTACGGCTATGCGATCGTCACCTTCGGCGAGCCGGTCTCGGTGGACGAATTCCTCCGCGAGCACCCCGCCCTGATCGCGGAGGAGTTCGACCGCCGGAAGCCTGCGCTCGCCGCACTCGCGAGGACGCTGATGGAAGGGATCTCGGGCGCGCTGCCGGTCACGCCGGTGACGCTGGTCGCGCGGATCCTCTCGAGGAGCGCGGAACGGGCGATGAGCGAGGCGGAGATCCTCCGCGCCATCGAGGCGTACCGCGGCGAGCACCCTTCGCGCCCCTGGCTGATCCGGGAGCACTCGGCCTCGGAGATCTGGCGGGCGGCCAGAACGGTCCTCGGGCTGAGGCACCTGATCGAGCTCGACGCGTCGGGATGGAGGTGGTGCCCGCAGGAGGCGCTTCTCCGCGATTACTACGCGAATTCGCTGCTCACGTACACGGAGGTCGAGAGCAGAGGGTGGGCGGAGGGCGGGGGGGGAGTGCGGGGAGAGAGCACGGCGATTCGGGGGGCGCTGCGTCGGGAGTGACCCCCTCGCTCAGGGCTGGAGGGCGGTCGCCTCGCTCCCCATCGCGGTGATGACGACGCGGTCGACGCCCTCGAGCTCGCGAAGGGTTCGTTCGACTGCCGCGCGGATCGCGATTGCGCGGCACGAGCCGCCGACGTTCTGCAGGCGCTCGTTGAAATCGACCGTCAACACACCGTTGCGCAGGTTCACCGAGCGGACCTCGCTTCCCTTCGGGAACGGGTTCGAGACGCCGACGACCTGCTCCGCCTGAGTCGGCCCGGCGATCAGCGCCTCCACCGCCAGGCGGGCCGCCGACAGGCTCGCAGGGAGATTCCTCACCACCGGCTCGACCTGACTGCAGTCGTCGGTATCCGAGCGCAGGTTCGGAAAGTGGAGCGACACGGTCTTCCGGGGCGCGGTGACGCGGACGAGCGATTCGTCGCGGCTGCGGATCGAGCCGTCCTGGGCCGAGTATTCGAGCGCGACGACTTTCATCGTGTCGCCCGGGTCGACGGTGATGAACATCTCCTGTGAGAACGGATTGAAGAGTCCGATTTCGCCGCGTGCCGTCGCGTAGCCCTCGCGAATCACCCGCCCCGTCCCGTCTTCGAGTCGCAGGCCGACGTGGTTCTCGAACGTCCGCGCCCGGCCAGCCACCACGAACGGGTTCGTCGTCACTTCGCTTCCCGGTCCCGGCTGGTCGAGGGCGACGTTGGAGGGCACCGGCGGTGCGGGCTCATCGGCCGGACCGCCGGGGGGAGGCACGTCTTCGACCACGGTCGCGGCCTCGGGCGTTACGTCCGGAGTCGCGGGCGCCGGGGGGGACGACGGCGGTCGGCTGCAGGCGCTCGTGGCGAGCGCGGCAATGAAAGTGACGAGGATCAAAAGGCGCATGGCAAAACTCGGGCTCGGACTGACGGAAGTCTTGCAATGTCCGTGCTTAGAACGGATCCGCGGCTTGACCGCGCGCGGTCGGGCTCATACACTGCCGCCCGTCCGCCACCCGATTCGATCCCGGCTCCCTCCCATGCCGGCGGACGCCGGAGTCAGCTCGATGAAACACAATCTGTTCAATAGCTTGCAGACCTTCGACGCCGGATTCGGCCAGACCGGATCGTTCTACTCCCTTCCCAGGCTGGAACAGGAGGGCGTCGGTCCGGTCTCGCGTCTTCCGGTCAGCATCCGGATCGTGCTCGAGTCGGTCCTGCGCAACTATGACGGCGAGCGGATCAGCGAGGCCGACGTCCGCGCGCTCGCCTCGTGGTCCCGCAAGGGCGAGCGCACCGAAGAGATCCCCTTCATGGTCGCCCGCGTCCTGCTGCAGGACTTCACCGGCGTGCCGCTGCTCGTCGACCTGGCTGCGATGCGTGCGGCCGTCGACCGTTTCGGGAAGGATCCGAAGATCATCGAGCCGCTCGTACCGGTCGACCTGGTCATCGACCATTCGGTTCAGGTCGACTTCTACGGATCGCCCGTCGCGCTTCAGCGCAACATGGAGATCGAGTTCGAGCGCAACAATGCGCGCTACCAGTTCCTCAAGTGGGGAATGCAGGCGTTCGACGGCTTCGGTGTGATCCCGCCGGGCATCGGCATCGTCCATCAGGTCAACCTCGAGCACCTCGCCAAAGGCGTCCTCGAGAAGAACGGCGTCTTCTACCCCGACTCGCTCGTCGGAACCGACTCGCACACCACGATGATCAACGGCCTCGGAGTCGTGGGATGGGGCGTGGGCGGGATCGAAGCCGAGGCCGGCATGCTCGGCCAGCCCGTGTCCTTCCTCACCCCCGACGTGATCGGTGTGCACCTGAGCGGGAAGCTTCGGGAAGGGGTCACCGCGACCGACCTGGTCCTCCGCATCACCGAGATGCTCCGGGAGTACAAAGTCGTCGGGAAGTTCGTCGAGTTCTTCGGAGAGGGGGCGGCCTCGCTCACCGTCGCGGACCGCGCGACGATCTCGAACATGTCGCCGGAGTACGGTGCCACCATGGGCTTCTTTCCGGTCGACGAGCAGTCGGTGGCGTACTTGAAGGAGACGGGACGGAAGCTCGAGCAGGTGCAGGCATTCGAGAACTACTTCCGCGCGCAGGGCATGTTCGGGATTCCGAGGAAGGGAGAGGTCGACTACACGGACACGCTCGAGCTCGATCTCGGAGACGTGACGGCGAGCGTCGCCGGACCGAAGCGGCCGCAGGACCGGATCGAGCTGGGAAGGTTGAAGTCGACGTTTCTGCGGCTGCTGGGAGCGCCGGTGGCCGAGGGAGGCTACGGCAGGGAAGTGAGGACGCGCGCCCGCATCGGAGGCCTCGCGCGCGTGGTGCCCTCCACGGTGTCGGGGGGCGGCGAGCAGGATCCCTCGACCGTTCCGGAAGGGGAGCTCAAGAACACGAGTACGGAGACCGAGACGGAGATGATGAACAACCGTCCCACTCCGGACCGAGTCGCCGCGGCCGCCGTTCTGGAGGAGATCGCCCCCGAGGACCTCGAGATGCAGCACGGCGACGTGGTGATCGCCGCGATCACCTCGTGCACGAACACGTCGAACCCGAGCGTGATGATCGCCGCGGGGCTGCTCGCGAAGAAAGCCTTCGAGCGCGGGCTTCGTCCCCGTCCGATCGTGAAGACCTCCCTCGCCCCCGGCTCGCGCGTGGTCACCGATTATCTGGAGCGGAGCGGGCTGCTGCGCTACCTCGACGCGCTTCGCTTCAATCTGGTCGGCTACGGCTGCACGACCTGCATCGGCAACTCCGGCCCGCTCGACCCCCGAATCGAGGACGTGATCGTGAAGAACGATCTGGTCGCCGCCAGCGTGCTCTCGGGGAACCGGAATTTCGAGGCGCGCGTGCATCAGAGCGTGAAGGCGAACTTCCTCATGAGCCCGCCGCTCGTGGTCGCGTTCGCCCTCGCCGGCAGGGTCGACATCGACCTCTCGAGCGAGCCGATCGGCGAAGGGCGGGCCGGAGACCCGGTGTTCCTCCGCGACCTCTGGCCCTCCATGGAAGAGATCGGCGAGGTGATGAAGCGCGCGCTCGATCCGGAAACCTACCGGCGCCTCTATCGCGACTTTGCCGAGCAGAACCCCCTCTGGAACCGGATTCCGAGCACATCGGGCCTGCTGTACGACTGGAAGCCTTCCACCTACATCCAGGAGCCGCCGTTCTTCGCGAACTTCTCGATGCAGCCGGGAAAGATCCAGGAGATCATGAAGGCGCGGGCTCTGGCCGTATTCGGCGACTCGGTCACCACCGATCACATCTCACCGGCCGGATCGATCCAGCCGAGCTCGCCGGCGGGGAAGTACCTGATCGAAAACGGAGTCGACCCGGGCGATTTCAACAGCTACGGCTCGCGACGCGGCAACGACCGCGTGATGACGCGCGGCACGTTCGCGAACGTCCGCATCCGGAACCTCATGGTTCCGGGCGTGGAAGGGGGAGTGACCCGGATCCAGCCCTCGGGCGAGCAGATGAGCATCTACGACGCCGCTGTCCATTATCGCGACGCCGGCGTGCCGCTCGTCGTGTTCGCCGGGCAGGAATACGGGGCGGGAAGCTCACGCGACTGGGCCGCCAAGGGGACGGCGCTGCTCGGCGTCCGTGCGGTGATCGCATGCAGCTTCGAGCGGATCCACCGGAGCAACCTCGTTGGGATGGGGGTCCTGCCGCTCCAGTTCGAGGAAGGGGCCTCGGCGCAGACCGTCGGGCTCGACGGGACCGAGACGTTCGATCTGACGGGCGTCGGGGCGGATCTGCGCCCCAGGCAGGGAGTGACGCTGCACGTGAATCGCGCCGGCGGCCGGACGGATACGGTTCCGCTCCGCCTGAGGATCGACACGCCCGTGGAGGTGGAGTACTACCGGCACGGAGGGATCCTCCAGTACGTGCTGCGCCAGCTTCTGTCCGCCGCATAGCGAGATCAGTCGGCAGCGGTGCGCGCGCGAGTCGAACTGCGCGGGCGGCGGCGGTCGCCGGTGGGAAGCACGTCAGGTGGCGAACGCCCGCGCGATTGGAATTCAGGATGAGCGCCGCCCGTTTGGTCCGTGCGGCTGCATTGATTGCTGCATTGGCGCTTCGCGCCAAATCGAGTAAGATTACCAGCCCGCCCCTGGATTCCGAGTCCGGGGAACACTCACCAGGAAGGTCTGACCATTCATGAGTCAATCGAGAGACAACGCGGAGAGCTCCTTCGCGGAGGCGTTCGAGGCGAGCCTCAATTTCAAACAGCTCGAAAAGGGCGACCTGCTGAAAGGAACGATCGTATCCATCTCCGGTGACGACGCGTTCGTCTCCTACGGCGGTCCGATGGAGGCGGTGATCGCGACCGCCGAAATCGACGAACAACGGGTCGGCGATACGGTCGAGGCGACCGTCGTGGAGACCGCGCCTCAGGTTCGGATCTCCCGGAAGATGCTGCTCCGCAGGGCGAGCATCGACGCGCTCCGGGGCGCCTACGAGAGCCGCATTCCGGTCGAGGGGAAGGTCGGCGCTCGCAACAAGGGGGGATTCGACGTCAGCGTCGGCGGCATCCGGGCGTTCTGCCCTCTGTCGCAGATCACCCTGGGCAAGATCGAGAACCCCGAGTCTTTTCTGGGCCAGTCTTTCGAGTTTCTGATCACCGAAATGTCCGACGACGGGCGCAAGCTCGTCGTCTCTCGGGCCGCCCTGATGAAGGAAGAGGCTTCGGCTCGCGCCGAGCAGATTCGCCAGAACCTCCACGTCGGCGACGTCTACGCCGGAAAGGTCAAGACCATCGTCCCCTTCGGCGCCTTCGTCGACATCGGCGGCGTCGAAGGTCTGCTGCACGTCTCCGAGATGAGCCGCCGCCGGGTGAACGATCCCGCCGAGATCGTTTCGATCGGGCAGGAAATCGACGTCAAGATCATCAGGATCGAGAAGGACGGCAAACGCCTCTCCTTCTCGATCAAGGACCTCGAGCCCGATCCATGGGAGTACGCCTGGGAGAAGTACCAGCCCGGCGCTCAGTTCAGCGGAACCGTCGTCCGCAAGGCGGACTTCGGCCTGTTCGTCGAAGTCGAGCCGGGGCTGGACGGTCTGGTGCACCTGTCCCAGCTTCCTCCCGGCATCGGCAAGGACCATCCCGCCGTCGAGATCGGGCAGAACGTCAGCGGCTGGGTGCGCGAGGTCGACCCCGAGCGCCGGCGCCTCTCACTCGCGCTTCGCGAGGTCGCGACCTCCGATCCGTGGGATGACGCCGCCGAGAAATTCGCCGTCGGCCAGGTGGTCGAGGGAGTGGTCGAGCGCGCGAGCCAGCCCGGCGTCTTCGTCAGCCTCGGGCCCGGACTCACCGGCCTGATTCCCGCCTCCGAGCTCCCGCCGGGAACCGATCCCGCCAGCGCGCATCATCCCGGCGAAAAACTCGCCGTCAAGGTCATCTCGCTCGATCCGGAGCGCCGCCGCATCGCTCTGAGCCACGAAGCCGCCAGGGCGATGGGCGATCGAAACGAGTACCTCGGCGTGATGAAGGAGCTCAACAAGGACGCCGAGACCAGCAAGAGCGCCATGGCTCTCGCCCTCGAGAAGGCCCTTTCCGACAAGGAATGAGCTCCCTTGTTCCCTGGACGACCCGTGGCGGCCTCACCGGCCGCCATTTTCAATTCAGCCTCCGGAAACGCGGCCGCGGCGCCGTGAGTCGCAACTCCCGGTGCAGGCCGGAAGGCGGAGATCAGGCCGCGAACGACGAGGCTTCCCCGGGGTGGGCGAAGAAGTAGCCCTGTCCGAGCTCGATCCCCAGCTGGCGGGCGGCATCCAGGGTCTCGGCGGTCTCGATCCCTTCGAGGACCACCTCGCATCCCAGGTCGGTCGCCAGTGAGAGGATGTTCCGTACGATTTTGAGCCTGCTCGCATCCCGTTCGAAGTCGGTCCCGAAGTGCTGGCCGATCTTGATGAAGGAAGGACCGATGCGGTCGATTGATGCGAGGTGTGAGTAGGCGACGCCGACGTCGTCGAGGGCGAAACGGAGACCGAGAGCGCGAAGCCTGTCGAACGCCGACATCCCGAGCCTGGGAATGTCGAGCGCCCCCTGCTCGGTGACCTCGAGGACGACCCGATCGAGGGGGAGGCCGCCTCCGGCCGCGGCCTGCTCCAGAGCTCCGATCCATCTCGAGACATCCAGGAGCATCGCCGGATGAATGTTGATGAACAGGTGATTCGATCGGGCCAGGTTTCCACCGTGCTCGAGGCTCCGCCGCAGGCAGGCGTTGTCGAGATCGCAGACGCGGTCCTTGCGGCCGGCGTAAAGGAAGAGGAACTCGGGATCGATCAGCGGGTTATCCGTTCGGTAGCGGGTGAGTGCCTCGAATCCGAATGGGCGAGCCGGATCGACGAGACGGACGATCGGCTGAAACAGAGGTCGGAGATGTCCGCTCTCCAGGATCTCGTCGAGAGTCGGGAAGCGCAGGATGGCCTGCGCCGTCACTGGATCTCTCCAGTCAGAAGCGCCTCGAGCGATCCGACGTCGAACGGCTTGTGAAGGAACGCCGTGGCGCCGCGGCGGAACGCCTCGGTCTCGATCTCGCGATTGCCGGTCCCGCTCATCAGAACGATCCGTACTTCGGGCGCCTTTTCACGGGCGAACCCGATGATGTCGAGTCCCTCGAACGCGAACGGTCCGGAGAAGCGAACGTCGCTCACGAGCATGTGGACCGCCATCCGTTCGAGAACGAGCTGTGCCGACTCGACGTCGTTGCAGGTGATGATCCGGCGGGTCTCCGATTCGAGCGCCGCCGCCAGCCCGTCCGTGATCTCCGCGTCGTCGTCGACGATCAGGATCGTTTCGCGCTCTGACGGCACCATCGATCTCTCCACGACTCATGAGTCGGTTTCGGGAGTGGAAAAATACAGCCGCCGGGTGGGGGCGCCGTCCGGGTGAATGGCCGAGTCCGTTCAGCGGGCGTCGGCCGGGTCGCCGCCCATCCGCCGCAGGAGCAGCCACGACCCGCCGGCGATCCAGACCACGATCGGGAGGAGCGACAGGAGCGATCCGACCGGGAAGAGCAGCTCCCCGACGTTGAAGCTCGCCCACTCGGTCGGCGGTGAGCCGGGGGGATAGCGGCGGAAGGGGAGGATCTCGTCGACCGTCTGCCGGTTGACGGCCGTATGGCCGGTGAACCAGTCGGCGAGCCAGGGCGCCTGGGACGTCGGGGCCGCACGCCCGACGAGGAGAGACGGGATCGCGTACTGAAAGACTGGATTCCGGAGCGTTTCGGGCGGTTGCGGGTCGACGGCCGTCACTGCGAAGTTGAAGAGGAAGGAGACGAGTCCCAGGGCAGCGACGCTCGCGCGCGCCCTCGTCAGCGCCGGGGCGGTCATCATCGCGAGAAACGGCACCACCGGAAGGAGGTAGCGGGGGCCGACGGTGTATCCGCCGTGCCATCCGTTGAACGACGCGTTGAACAGCACGAAGTAGGCGAGGCTGGCGACGATGACTCCCAGCTCGACGCGCCGGCGCCGGCGAGCCATCTCCAGCGCACCGAACACCGCGAGCAGGAGCACCGGCGAGAGAAAGAAGAGCCCTCGGTACGGCGAAAAGGTGATTCCCCAGAGAGCTTCGATCCGCGGGCCCTGAACGATGCCGAGCCACGCCCCCTCGGTAACGAACGCCGGGTTCATCGAGTCCATCGGCGTGGTGAAGGGCGAGCCGAAGATCACGTGATGGTAGGCGCCGAGAAGAATCAGCGGAGGAATCGACCCGAGGGCGAACAGGAGCGGCTCCCGCCAGGAAAGGCGGGGGCGCTGCTCGTCCGGCTCGGCGCGGCTCCGGAGGAGCGATCCGATCGCGAAGATCGCGAGAAGGGGTCCGCAGAGGTAGTTGATGGTCGTGGCGGCCCCGAGGAGGGCTCCGGCGGTCAGGGGGCGCGTGACGCCGCTTCGCCGGAAGAGGAGGTGATATGCGGCCAGCGTCAGGGCGGCGCTCGGCACGTGGGCGAAGAGCATCGTCGAATAGGCGAACAGCGGCGTTCCGAACGCGGCAATCAGGGCCGCGCCGAGAGCAGGCTTCGGGGTCGTCCCTCCCGCGCGGAGATGGAGGAAGATCAGCGGCGGGATGAGCGCGCCTAACAGGCCGCAGACGAGGATCGTCGTCAGCCAGGCCGCGATCGTCCGTGAGAGCGGCTCGTCGAGCTCGATGCCCGCGGCGCCGAAGCCCGTGCGAACCGGAAACCAGGCGAGTGCGGCGAGCACCGACAGCCCGGGCGCCTTGTTCGAGTAGACGTGCCCGCCGACGATCGCGATGTCGCCGGTATTCTCGTGATAGGCGTCGATCGACAGCGTGCCGCGTTCCGCGATCGCGCGCGCGAGATCGAGATTGACGTTCTGGTTGAACCCGCCTCCCTGAAAAAACCAGGCGTACCCGACGAACGAAAGCACGAAGAGAGCGGCGGCGGCGCGGCGGTCCGTCATCGATCGAAGAATGACAGAGGCGGGACGAATGCGCCAGACTAGTGTCTTGAAACGTCGATTCCGGCGTTACAGGACACTCGCGGTTGTAACCGCCGTTCGACGCTCCGGACGCCCTTTCGATCAGGGATGGATCACGGTCCGGAAGTGGTGCGTCCCTCGCCGAAGATCGTCGAGAACGTCGTCGATTACGGCGGCGGCCAGCGGGACGGTGCGCGTGATCGCGGGGGAGAGGTCGAGCCGGCCCTCACGCGCGAGCTCCAGCAGCTCGACCAGCTCGTCGCGGGTGTGGTCGGAGCTCCCGATGAGCCGGCGCTCGGGTACCAGCAGATCGGCGTAGGGATCGATCTCGAGCGAGCGGAGATTGATGCCGACCACCACCAGACGGCCCCCGCGGCCAAGAGCGCGCAGGGCGCAGAGCGTCGTCGGAGCGTCGCCGGCGAAGTCGAGCACGACGTCGAGGCCGTGGAGCGAGCGCGAGAGCTCGCCGCTGCGCGCGTCGACCCCCATCGCGCCCCATCGTTCCGCCACCCGAAGCTTGGATCCGATCACGTCGACCGCGACGATCCGTCGCACGCCGAGAAGCGCGGCGAGCTGCGCCGCCGAAACTCCGAGGCCGCCGAACCCGAGGATGCCGAGCGACTCGTCCGGCCGGAGCTCGCTCAGCTTCAGCGCGTGCCATGCCGTCGCCGTCGAGCACATCATCACCGCAGCATGGTCGAGAGCAACCTCGGCCGGCACACCTACCGCGTTTCCTGCCGGCACCACGATCGCCTCCGCCCACCCCCCGTCCCGCTCCTTCCCGATCATCTCGCCGTTCTCGAGCAGGTAATGGATCGCGACGCGGTCTCCCGTCATCCAGCCGCCCGCCTCGGGACCGACCGCCGAGATCACGCCGGCGACCTCGTGTCCCGGCGTCAGCGGCGGACGCGCGCGTCCCGCATCATCCCGGTAATGCAGATCGCTATGGCAGATGCCGGCGGCCCGGATCTCGACGACGATCTCTCCGCGACCCGGATCGGGCTCGCGAAGACGGGCATCCTCGAGTGGGGTGCGAATCGCGTTCAGCCGGACGGCGCGCACGAGCCCTCACGAGGCCCCGAAGCGTTCGGCGGTCCGCGCGCGGGCCTTCGCCGCTTCGATCTCGCGGTCTCGCGGCTCCGCGCTCGTCACGAGCGAGTCGATCAACTCGCGCCCCACTCCGGCGATCCGATCGACGGCCCGCTCGAACGCCGCCTCGTTCGCCTTCGACGGGCGCGTGAAACCACACAACTTCCGCACGAACTGCAGCGACGCGTCGCGGATCTCGTCGTCCGTGGCGGGGGGATCGAAGTTGAAAAGGGTTTTGATGTTCCGGCACATCGCGGCGGGCCTCCAGGTCTCGAAATCTCTCATCGCCACAACGGGGGGCGCGAGGCGGTTCATTCTCGCGCGTCCGGGAGCCCGTCCGTCGGCGGGTCAGGCGTCGGGTCCCCCCCCGCCGTGCCGGAGCTCCTGCAGCCACGACTGAAGGCGCCGGAGGAGGCCGCGAATGCGCGAGGTCGCCGCCTCCGGGCGATACCGCCCCTTGGCGGCGTGCCGGATGCGATGGACGCCGGGAATCTCCAGCGGCACCCCCTGAGTCCGCAGGAGCCATCGAAACGCCCGGTCTTCGGTCGCCTTGCGCCAGCGATTCGCCGGCTTCTGGTAGAGCGCCAGCGAGTTGCAGTAGCCGCATGCGCGCGCCACGTCGCCGTGCGTGATCTGCAGCGGCCCCTTCGCCTGGGAGCTCGTCCGAACGCTGAATTGCGCGGGATCGATCTCGACGAGACGGAGCCCGCCGGCGGTCGCCCTGAGCGTCGGAGCGTCCTCGCTCAGCAGCGGAGTGACCCGCTCCTCGCGCGGGAACACGAGCCGGTCGCGGCGTCCCTGGAGAGCCTCGCCGAGCGCGTCGAGACACCCATCGTGGAAGACGACGTCGCAATCAGTGAACCAGATCCAGTCCGCCTCGGTCGCCAGCGCCGCGCGATTGCGGCCGATCGCCCGCCGGAACAGATGGCCTCGGTCGAGCGCCTGCCAGTTCCACTCGACGCCCGGCACGGTCATATTTCCGAAGTAATCGAGCAGCGCGACGGTCCCGCGGTCTTCCGGCGAGTGGAACACCGTCATCCGGATCGTCACCCCGGCGGGGGGGTGATTCACCAGAGAGCTGAGCTGGTAGGCGAGAAGGTGGTCGTACTTCCAGCAATGGCTGACGATCTCGATGTGGAGCGGACCCGTCCGCCCCGGAAGCTCGTCGGGGGAGGGAACCGAGCGGAGGAAGAGCCTGGCGGGGACGAGGCCGGTGGCGGCGACGCGGAGAAGAAGTTCTCCGAGGTCGTCCCGCCAGGAGGTGCGCGTCGCTTCGGGCCGGGCCACCAGAGATCCTTCATCACGAGCGGCGCTTCGATTCCCGCCGTGCTCGCGGGGCCGTGACGGTCATCGGCTCAGCCCGTCCCAGCTCATGATCGCGTTCATCACGAGCGGATAGCTCCCGGGGGTGTTCATCCGCCACATCGGATTGACGGCGAAGAGGAGCACGTGTCCCTTCCCGCGCGGAGCGAGCACGACAGCCGGCTTGCCGGCGAGCTCCTCGGCGCCGTCGAGCATCCCCGACATCAGGAGCGATTTCGCCTCCTTCGCGAAGGAGACGAGCACGCGCGGCCGATCCCGGAGCCGAGGCATGTAGGGGGCGAAGTTGTCGGGCATGTCTTCCGGAAGCTGAAAGCCCTCCTCCCCCGGCTCCGGCTTTTCCCGCACGGGAAGCTCGACGAAGGGGCGCCCCTGAGGGACGTCGGGATCGTCTGCGCCGCCGCGGCCGGTTCCTCGGGGCTGCGGTTTCGGATCCTCGCGCACGCCCACCTTGAATACGGGCGATCCGGAGAAGAAGAGCGGAAGGGTCTCGTCGTAGCCGGCGGTGACGGGGCTCTTCTCGTCGGTGACGCTGGCCAGGACGATCGTCCCGGGCGCCTTCAGCTTCTGCGTCGGCGTGACGCTGACCCAACGGACGATGCCGTACCGGATCGCGAAGTCGGCGGTGTCGAGTGCCGTGATGAGGAGGCCGCCGTCCTCGACGAACCTGGTCAGATTCTGCACGCCGCTGATTCCGAGGCCGGGTCGCATGTCGTCGGTAGAGTCGACCCTTCCGAGGTTCGGAGTGAGGTCGGTCTTCCGCCAGGGGAGCGGCGGTCCGGGCGGCATGCCGTTGACGATGTCGCCGAACGACGAGGGGATCTTCGCCGGAGGAAAGAGGATCACGTCCCAGCGTCGTTTCAGATCGGACGTGCGAGCCAGGTCCTGCGTCGAGATGTAGTCGTATCGAACTCCCATGTTCTCGAGCGCGAGGCGGTACCACCCTTCGTCCTGGGTGCGGATCCAGGTGTGGACGAGCGCGATCCTGGGAACGCGCATCGGTCTCGAGGCGACCGAGGGGGCGCGGGTGAGCGGGGTCGCATCGAGGATGAGACCCGAGAGATCGCCCTCGTAGACGATCGTGCCGGCCGGAAAGCTCGTACCGTCCGCGTCGAACGGCTCCTCGGTCACCAGCATGCGAGCGGCGGGAGCGCGGAAGCGGAGTCGCGCCAGCTCGATGTCGGCCGTGTTCGCGATGGCGAAGAGCCCGCGCCGCGCCGGAGCCTCTTCGGCGGGATTCCACCGCGTCATCGGGACGTCGAGGACTTCGCGGTTCACTACCCGCGTCGATGACACGTTGTGCAGAAGCCCGATGGTCCATCCGGTGTCGTCGTACACCCGCTCTTCGGGGCTGACGTACTGGACGTCGAGGAGGGTGTCGGCGAGGCGGCTGTAGGGCTGATCCAGCCTGACGACCCAGCTCCCCGCGGGAAACGTGAGGTTCGTCTCCTCCTCCTGTGGCTCCTCCTGCGCCTCCTCCGACTCGGGGGCATCGTCGTCGGTCGTCGAATCCTCGGCCGGATCGCCGGCCTCCTCTTCTTCGGGTGGTTTCGCGGGCGGCCACTGAGGATCGATCGTGAAGTCTGCGCTCGCCACGTGGATCTCGATTCCGTGCCGGTCGAGGACCCGGAACAGATCGCGAGCGAGCCCCGGCCGCTTCTGATCGGCGGTGAAGACCCAGGCCGCCGGTCCTTCGTTCTCCGGCTTCGCGACGCTCCTCTTCGAGAGGGTCCAGAACTGATCGAGGAAGCGCTCGCGATTTTTCGCCATGTCCGAGAGTGCGAGCAGCAGGGAGCTCTGCGAGTAGTTCACGTTGTTGCGGAGCGACCAGCGGACCTGAGGGAGGGGAGGATTGGGGCGATACCAGGAGCGGCCGCTGGCGCCGCGGACCACGCGGTCTTGGGTGGTCGGCCAGCGATTGCCGAACGTCTCGTAGAAGCGCCCGATCGAATTGTGTCCCATCCCGATCCAGAACATGTAGCCGGGAGCCCATCCGTCGTAGAAGCCGTGCGTCCATACGCCCGGCAGCCCGCGCCGCGTCAGCTCGTTGACCTCGTGGTAGGCCATCCGGTGCCACTCGTCGATCATCAGCGGGTCGAGCGCGGGGTTGTACGGTCCCGTCCCGGTCGAAACGTAGAGGAACGGGATCGATTCGTGCAGATCGTGGACCACCTGCGGATGGAACTCGAAGTACGTCCGCATCACGTTGCGGCTGAGGTTCAGCCACAGGCCGATATTGTCGCGATTGTTGTCGTGGACGACGTAGTGTCCCCAGTAAACGAGAGGGGGGGTGGGGAGATCGGGATTCTGCTTCCGGTAGCGCCAGAGGTCGACCATGCGGTTCCGACCGTCGACCTCGATCACGGGCGTGAGCAGGACGATGACGTTCTCGCGGATCTCTCGAATGAACGGAGACTCGCCGACGGCGAGCCGGTAGGCGAGCTCCATCAGCATCTCGGGGCTCGCCGTCTCGGGCGAATGCATGGCTCCCGTCGCGTAGTAGATCGGCTTTCCCTCGGCGATGAGCGCCTGCGCCTGCTCTTCGGAGATCGAGCGCGGATCGCTCAGTCGCCGCGTAATCTCCTTGTAGCGGTCGAGATTCGCGATCGTCGCCTCGTCGGAGATCGCGACGACGATCATCTCCCGTCCTTCTTCCGACACGCCGATCGGGAAGACCGCGACGCGCGGTGAGGCCTGGTCGAGCGCCCGCATGTAGCGGTGAACGTTCTCGGCCCAGGTCAGCTCCCCCTCGGCGCCGGCGACGTAGCCGTGGAAATCGAGCGGGGTCGGCACCGAATCGGAAGCGGGAAGGTGATCGACCAGCTCGGTCGTGAACGACGGGTCGGTCGTGAACTGGCGAATCGCGTCGGTGTACTCGGCGTCGATCGGCTGCTGCGCCATCGCCACGGAGGCGACGAGCAGAAGGGCTGCGCGCATGGTCTTCATCGATTTCTCTCCTCGATCCCGGTTCGGGCCGCGAGCCATTCTAATGAAGCCGGCCTCAGCCTGCGAGGATCGAGGCGAATCCCTCGCGGACGCTCCGGTGAAGGGGGCGCCAGCCCGCGGCCTTGCGGAAGGCTGCGTTCGAGAGCCGTTGCGATCGGCTGAGCAGCGTTCCGACCGAGCCGGCGAGCCGCGCGCTCCATCGGGGAGGGAAACGGGGCGGGGGGACGCCGAGCTGGTGCGCGAGCGCCGCGAACAGCGCCTCGTTCGTCAGCGGCTCGTCGTCGGTCACGTTGTAGCGACCCGTCGGGGCGCTCAGCGCGGCGACGATGGCGAGGGCTGCGTCGTCCAGGTGCAGCATCGGAACGTAGGCCCCCGGCGGGCCGAAGGTCGCGGCACGCCCGCGGCGGGCCATCGCGATCATGTCCCTGGTGTGAGGGCTGTCTTCGCCGTAGAGAAGGGCGAAGCGAAGGACGACCGAGAGGTTCGGACGCCCCGGGAGCTCGAGCGCGTTCGTTTCGGCCACCAGGGCCGAGCGCGTGTGCCTCACCGGGTCGAGAGGCGAGTCTTCGCTGATCCACGAATCGCCTCCGTCGCGGTAGACCAGCGCGAACGACTCCTGAACCATCGTCCCGATCTCGGCCGCGGCCGCGGCGAACACGAGATTGCGGGAGACTTCCGTCCGGATTCTGTCGTTCTCCCGCCACGAGCCGGGCAGCAGCCCCTTCATTCCGAGGGGAATCCGTGTGGCGAGGTTGATGATCGTGTCGTGTCCGCGTACCGCCGAGGTGACCGCAGCCGCGTCGAACAGGTCGACGCGAACCGCTCGCGCCCCCAGCTCGGAGCTCTTCCGTTCCGAGCTCGCGCTCCTCACCGCCGCGGTGACCTGCGCGCCGTCGGCCACGAGCAGGGGAACCAGCCGGCGGCCGATGACCCCGGTCGCGCCGGTCAGAAAGATGCGACGGCCCACGGTTTGACGTCTCCTCGGCCGGATCTTACCGTGAAGCTCGCTCTCGACGGGACGAAACCCGCTTCGTCCCGGCATCGGGCACCCGTGGCCTTCGGCCGGTCATGCCCGCCCTGCGACCGAGACGCCGGCGCACGCCCGCGCCACGCATTCCGAGCCGCCCATCTCGAGGCCTGGGTCGAGGGGCTTCGCGAGGGGATGCGCGTCGGGCCGGGGCAGCTCATCGCGTTCGTCGGAAACAGCGGCAATGCCCGCAGCACCGCCACGCATCTCCACTTCGAGGTGCGGGAGAGGGGAAGGGCGGTGAATCGGTACTACGTGCTGGCGGACGCGACGCCGGTGCGGCAGGCGGACGAGCGGGTCGCCTCGGGCGGGCCGTCGATCTGGCGCCGTCTGTTCGGCCGCTGAGACTTCGCCTCGCGGGACACGGCAAGGCCGGCGTCCCGCCGTTTGCCGCCGGCGATGCATTCCCGCTGCAGAGAGAGAGTGAGGATCAGTCGCAGGCGGCGCGGACGGCCGCGAGGAGTTGCTCGGGCTCGACCGGCTTGCGCAACACCTCGCGGACCGAGCTCTCGGTATGGAGAATCGCATCGGGAGTCGCGCTTCGCGCTGCCGCCGTGATCGCGACCACCGCCGGTTCCGGGCCGCCCTCGCCCCGAAGCCGCTCGATCAGATCGAGCCCGCTCATGTCGGGCAGGAGCATGTCGAGAACGATGACCGCGGGCCGAGCCGCCGCGACCTTCTCCATCGCTTCGGCTCCGGTCTTCGCCTCGTCCACGGTCCACGATCCATCCCGAGCCAGAATCGTCGTCAGGAGCCTGCGCATCGCCGGATCGTCGTCGACGACCAGAACGAGCTTTCTCGCGTCCGCCATAGCCGCTCTCCAAATGGGCGAGATCGAGCCGAGCCGTCTCCGGCCGCACCCGCTTCGCACGAGACTGCGTTTGGACTTCCGTTCCCCTCGGGAGCTCCGGGCCGCCGTCCATCTTCGCATCAATCGGCTTCGGGACGAAGAAGAGGGCGATCAGGGGCGGGCCGGGAAGCGCCTCAGAGTCTCAGGACCAGCTTGGTCATGTCGTGCTGGCCACCGTCGGGATCGGTGCCATATCCGGGAACCACGATCGCGTCGAAGCCGATCTCCTGAAGCGTCCGGACGGCGTCGGACTCGAGGTCGGAGATCAGCATGCAGTTCAGGTGGCGAAGCCCGTTCTGGCGCCCGATCGTGATGAACTGATTGACGAGCACGGTACCGAGACCGACGCCGCGGTACTCGGGATCGATCAGCCATCGGATCCGTCCCACGAGCCGGAGCGGGCCGCCGCGGCGCCGGTGGAGCGTCGCGTCGGCCACGATCTTCGTGCCGTCGAGCGCCAGCAGCGGGAGCGTTTTGCCGTAGTCGATGTTCCTTCCCCATCCCTCGACGGTTGCGCGATCCTCGATCCGGTCCCATGCAAAGCGGCGGCTCTCGACCGGAAGGCGCATGAAGAAATCGTAAAGGGCATCGACGTCGCGCTCGCTGAACGGACGGATCAAAACGCGCCGGCCGTCGCGCAGCGCCGCCTCCACGGGGTAACTGTTGGGCATGGAAACCTCTCCTGATGGAGCGTTCTCGCGGGACCGGGATGAAGGAATGCGGCCCCGGGCGGGGGAAGCATAGCATTCCGGAGGCGCCGGTCATCAACCGGTCGTTTCGCGCGAATCGAAAGCTCGCGGGACGCCTCAGATCCCGCCGTCCGGCGCCCGCCCGGCCCCCCTGCAGCGATCCGCCGGAGTCGATAGAATCCCCTCGACTGGGGAGGTGCCACATGAAGATCTTCATGACGGGAGCGACCGGCTACATCGGCGGCGCCGTCGCCGCGAGGCTGCGCGAGGCCGGACACGAGATCACCGCCCTGGTCCGCGATTCCGGCAGAGCCGCGCGGCTCGCCAGCGGGGGCGTCCGCCTCGTCGAGGGAGATCTCGGCTCTCTGCTCGATCACCGTGAGGAGATCGCGAACCACGAGGTGTACGTCCATACGGCCGCCAGCCAGAAGAATGCGATCGAGCTCGACGAGACGGCGATCCACGCCTTCACCCGCAATCACGACGGACGCCACTTCATTTATACGTCGGGCGTCTGGGTGCTCGGCAATACCGGGCCGGCGGTCGCCGACGAAGCGGCCCCTCCGCGCCCGCTCGACATCGTCGCCTGGAGGCCGAAGCACGAGCGCTACGTCCTCGAGGAAGGGCGCGACAATTTCACGACCTCCGTGCTCCGTCCCGGCTGCGTCTACGGCGGAAGGCAGAGCCTGCTCGCCGGCTGGTTCGCCGCCGCGGAGAAAGGCGATCCCGTCGAGATCATCGGTGATGGCGTGAATCGGTGGGCGATGGTCCACCTGTCCGAGCTCGCCGACTGTTACCTTCTGGCCGTCGAGAAGCGCGTCGGAGGGGTTCTTCACGGAGTGGACGACACCCGCGCGACCATTCGGGAATGCGCCGAGGCCCTGGCGAAGGAGAGCGGCGGAAAGTCGGAGGTCCGCACCGTACCGCTCGGCGAAGCCCGCGTGAAGCTCGGAGTGTTCGCCGACGCGCTCGCGGTCGATCAGGAGGTCGCCTCTCACTCCACCCGCCAGCGAGTCGAATGGAATCCGAAGAAGACCTTCGTCGGATCGATCCGGGAGCAGTGGAAGGAGTGGCGGGAGAAGAGGTAGGTCCGTTCCGGATCCTGCGCTCGCCGAGGCGCGGCGTTCCGGCCGCCTCTCCCGCTCTCTGCGATCCTTCGCACGCGTCCCTCATGTCCCGCTCAGAACCCGCCATGCTGCCGCTTCCGATCGACGAGCACATCGAGGAGATCCGGGCGAAGCTCCGCGAGCGGCGCGCGGTCGTGATCGTCGCTCCGCCCGGGGCGGGAAAAACGACGCGGGTGCCGCCGGCCCTGGTCGGCGAGGGAACGGCGATCGTGCTCCAGCCGCGACGCATCGCGGCGCGAAGCCTCGCGCGCCGCATCGCATCCGAGCGGGGGTGGACCCTCGGGGACGAGGTCGGCTGGCACGTTCGCTTCGACCGGAAGTTCACGCCGCGCACGCGGCTTCTGATCGCGACCGAGGGAATCCTCACGGCGAGAATGCAGAGCGATCCGCTCCTCGGCGAGCTCACCACGGTCGTGATCGACGAGTTCCACGAGCGGAGCATCCACGCAGACCTCGGTCTCGCTCTGGCGCGTCAGGCGATGCTCGCTCGCGACGATCTGCGGCTCGTCGTGATGTCGGCGACGATCGACGCCGAGCCCGTCGCCCGATTTCTCGGAGGCTGCCCGATCGTCCGCGTCGAGGGCCGGCTCCATCCGGTCGAGATCTCGTACGAGCCGGAGCTCGCCCTGCGCGGGGCGGTGTCGCGGGCGCTCGCCCGCCCCGGAGGCCACGTGCTCGTTTTTCTTCCGGGCGCTCCCGAGATTCGACGGGCTGTGGAGGATCTGCGCGGAATCGAGGCGCCGATCTTTCCTCTCCATGGATCTCTTTCGCCGGAGGAGCAGGATGCGGCGATCGCCCCATCGTCCGAACGGAAGGTGATCCTCGCGACCAATCTCGCCGAGACCTCGCTCACCGTCGAAGGAGTCACCGACGTGATCGATACGGGACTGCAGAAGGTTCTTCGATACGACTCTTCGGTCGGCATCGACCGGCTCGAGACCGAGCGGATCCCGGCGGACTCGGCGGAGCAGCGCGCCGGGCGGGCGGGGCGGACGGCGCCCGGACGGGCGGTCAGGCTCTGGGACGCTCGAATGGAGCTGCGGGCGCATCGCGAGCCGGAGATCGCGCGAATCGATCTGGCCGGACCGCTGCTCGAGGTGATCGCGTGGGGAGCCGACCCGCACTCGTTCGAGTGGTTCGAGCCTCCTCCGACGGAGGCGCTCGAACGCGACCTCTCGCTGCTCGAGGATCTCGGGGCGATCCGCGAGGGACGCGTTACCGGGGAAGGGAAGAGGATGCTGCGCCTTCCCCTGCATCCGCGCCACGCGCGCGTGATGCTGGAGGCGGGGGGGAGCCGTGAAGCGGCGGCGGCGTGCGCGATCCTCTCGGAGGGATTGCGATGGGCCGAGTCGCGGAGCGAGATCGACCTGCTCGACCTGGTGGCGAAGATCGGTGAGGCGCCGGCGGGAGTGCGGCGGGCGGCGCAGGAGATCGCGCGGCGGGCGGGGGGAGGGGGCGGGAGGGAAGGGGGTGGGGAGGAGGGGATGCGGCGCGCGCTCTTCGCGGGGTACGCTGACCGCCTCGCCCAGCGGCGGGAGAGCGGGAGCGGACGATTTCTCCTCGCCCACGGGACCGGAGCGGCGATCGCTCGGGAGGGGTGGTTTCCGCCGGAGCCGGAGCTCGCCGTCGCGCTCGATCTGCTCGCGCCGCGGCGTGGGGGAGGTCCCGACGCCACGATCCGCCTCGCCAGCGTCGTCGAGCGCTCCTGGGTCCACCCCACCCACCAGGTCACGACCCTCCGATTCGACCCTTCCTCCCGCTCGGTCCGCGCCGTTGCACTCGAGAAGTTCCACGAGATCGTGCTGCGGGAGCGTCCCGCCGGGGCCTACCCCGACGCCGCTGCCCCGATTCTGGCCGACCTCCTCGAGCGGCTGCTCCGCCTCGCGCTCGAAGGGGAGCCGCTTCCCCCCGAGCTCGGATCCCTCTATCCGCCGAATGAGCTCGCCGACGCGGGACGTGATCTCCGCAGAGCGCGCGTCGCGGGGGTCGAGATCGATCCGCGAGAGCTCGCCGGCTCGGCCTCGGCGGGGCGAACCTCGCTCCCTCCGCTCCGGCCCGGCGAGTGGATGTCCTTCGAGCAGCGCCGGCGCATCGACGCCCTCGCTCCCGATTCTATCGCCGTCCCGAGTGGTCGCAGCGTCCGACTCGACTATCGCCCCGACGGAGGCGTCGTCCTCGCGGTCAAGCTGCAGGAGCTGTTCGGCCTCGCCGACTCGCCGCGCGTCGGTCCCGGAGGCGCCCCGGTGACGATCGAGCTCCTCGCCCCGAGCGGCCGCCCCGTCCAGACCACGAACGATCTCCGGAGCTTCTGGAGCGGCGCCTACCACCAGGTCCGCCGCGAGCTCCGCGGCCGCTATCCGAAGCACCCCTGGCCCGAAGACCCATGGACGGCGCCGCCCACCCGGAGGACTCGGCGGAGCTAGCTGGTCTAGCCGGGGAGTCGTCGGCGGTGCATGTCACATCCAGCCGTGTCGCCGCGCGGTCGCGGAAAGGAGGCGCTGAAGCTCATCTCCGCTCCAGCGGCGCCCGTCATTGGCCACGATGCTGGTCGGCCGGCCGCTCCGGTCGATTTCCCGGAGCGCCGCGGAATGGCAGCACTCATTCATCGACGGGAACTCCTCGGTCCACTGACGGCCGTATCGTTCGTAGGTCAGAGTCACCATGCCCTTCGTCCGCGAGAGGAGTCGACCGGAGTCCGTCGCGTTCCTGGTGAGCGAGTGTAACCCGTTCGCCGCGAACCACCCAGGCGATCGGTCGCGGCGCGGATGTCGGGGCGAGAATTCTACGCCGGCGTCCGGTATGGTAGTATTGCCATAGTATGGCAACGAAGGTCACGTTCACCCTGGACGAGGGGACGATCGAAAAGCTCGGAATCACGGCGGAGCGGCTGCGGAAGCCGAAGAGCCAGGTGGTTCGCGAAGCGATCGCGGAGTATCACGATCGGGCCGGAAAGCTGAGCGAAGAGGAGCGCCGGCGTCTCCTCCGGGCGCTCGACGAGATGCTTCCCGGGATTCGCCCCCGTTCGGCCAGAGCCGTCGCCTCCGAGATCGAGTCAGTCCGCGAGGCGAGGCGGGCGGGCGGGCGCCGCTCGCGATGATCGTGATCGATACGTCCGCGCTCATCGAAAGCCTTTCCGGCCGGAAGGGAGCCGCCGCGAAGCT
>DATKCD010000049.1:0-77411 GCA_035544735.1 Thermoanaerobaculia bacterium | reverse complement strand
CTTACTCCGGGTCGAGGCGCACGATCTCTCCGTAGTCGAGCTCCCGGATCCCCGGCTCGATCTTCTCGAGGTCGCCCACCACGATCCAGATCACCTCGCCCGGCCGGATGTACTTCGCCGCCGCCGCCGCGAGGTCGGCCTCGCTCAGCGACCGCACGCTCTGCGCGTAGCGCAGCCAGTAATCGTCGGGATAGCCGAAGTTCACCAGGTCGACCGCGGCGTCCTCGAGGGCCGAGAGCGTCTCGAATCGCCCGGGGAGGCGCATCGTCATGTTCCTCATGATGCTCGAGAACTCCTCGCCGGCGATGGGGCGCGCTCCCGCGATCGCGCGCAGCTCGCCCGCGACCTCGATCATCGACTCCTTCGTCCGGTCGGTCTGCACCGGAGCGACCAGAACGAACGGACGCTGCCCCCGCGCGTCGAACAGTCCCGCGAACGTCCCGTAGCTCCAGTGCTTGTCCAGCCGCAGATTGCGGTTCAAGCGCGAAGTCGCCATCCCGCCGAAGTTCCGCATCACCGTTTCGATCGCGAGATCGTCCGGCTCACCTCCCGGCTCCGAGACGTGCGCCGCCACGATCACCGACTGCGGCGCTCCCGGCTTGTCGATGAGATAGACCCTGCGGCCCGTCCCCCGCGCGACCGCGTCGAGCTTCTTCACCGGAGCTTCCCCCCTCCGCCACGCCGCGAAGGTCCGCTCGAGCTCCGGCAGGAGCGCGGGCATCGTCACGTCGCCGGTGACGATGAGCGTCGACCGGTCGGGATGGAACCACGAGCGGTGCCACTCGACCAGATCGTCGCGCCCGATCGACTGAACCGTGCGCTCGAACCCCGATCCGCTGGCCGGCTTGCCGTAGGCGTGATCGGCGCCGAACAGAAGCGCCGGGACCACCCGGTAGGCCGAGCCGACCGGCTGCGCCTTCTCCTGAGCGATCTGCGCGAGCCGCCTCCGTTTCTCGAGCTCCACCATCTCGGCCGGGAAGGCCGGATTCAGGATCACGTCGGCGAAGATCTCGACCGAAGGACGTAGGTGCATCGGGAGCGCCTGGAGACGGACGAAGGAGAGATCGAGCGAGTTGCCGGTCGAGATGCGCGCCCCGAGGGCGTCGAGCTCGTCGACGATGCGGAACGCGTCGCGCGTTCTCGTCCCCTCGTCCATGAGGTTCAGTGCCAGCGACGCCGCCCCCGCCTTCTCCGCGAGGTCGGCTGCGCTCCCGGCATCGACCGCGAGCACCATGTTCACCAGAGGCGCCGAATGGCGCTCGAGCAGGATCACCCGGAGTCCGCTCGTCAGCTCCGCCCGCTGGACCTCCGGAAAGCGCACCCGGGGCGCCTCGCCGAGCGGAGGAAGGAGCGTGCGGTCGAGATCGGTCGTCCCGGGCGAAAGGGAAGGGAACGGCCGGACCGTCATCGTGTAGTGATTTGCCTCGAGCCACTTCTTCCCCGCCGCCTGAACCTGCGCCGGCCTGGCGCGCGCGATGCGCTCGAGCCTCTCGAGATACGCCTCCGGATCACCCCCGAACGTCGCGCTCTCCGCCAGCACGTCCGACCGCCCCCCGAACCCCCCGAGGCGCTCGGTTCCTCGCACGTGCGAGGCGAGCTCCCGGCTCTGCGCCCGCTGGAGCTCGGCCGCCGTCGGCCCCCGCGCGATCAGCTCCGCCACCACGGCGTCCATCTCCCGCTCCGCCTCCGCCGGATCGACTCCCGGCTTGACCGTCACGGTGACGATCAGATTGCTCGCGAGCTCCTTGTCCCAGATTCCCGCCGAGACGCCCGTCGCCAGCTCCTTCTCGTAAACGAGCCGACGGTCGAGCGGCGCGCTCTTCGACCCCGACAGCACGCTCGCGAACAGCTCGAGCGCGGCCAGCTCCGGCTCCCCCCACGCCGGCGCGTGCCAGACGCGATAGATCCGCACCTGCGGGACGCGGTCTTCCATCTCCTCACGGACCTTTCCGTCGAGCCGCGGAACCCACGCCTCCGCCCGCGCCAGAGGGGGACCGGGAGGAATTCCGTTGAAGTACTTCTTCACCAGCTCGAGCGCCCGCCCGGCCGTGACGTCGCCCGCGAGCGAGATCACCGCGTTGTTCGGGCCGTAGTAGGTGCGGTACCACTCCCTGATGTCGTCGAGCGATGCCGCGTCGAGGTCCTCCATCTTCCCGATCGTCGACCAGGAGTAGGGATGCGAGTGCGGATAGAGCGTCTCGACCGCGGCGCTGAAGACCCGCCCGTACGGCTGGTTCTCCCCCTGCCGCTTCTCGTTCTGCACCACCCCGCGCTCCCGCTCGAGCATCTCCTCGGAGATGTAACCGGCGAGGAAGCCCATCCGGTCGGCCTCGAGATAAAGCGTCCGCTCGAGCGCCGAGACCGGAACGTCCTCGAAGAAATTCGTCCGGTCGGTGCTCGTCGTACCGTTCCGGTTGTTCGCTCCGAGATCGTCCATCGCCTCTCGGAACCCGTGCGGATGGTTCTCCGATCCGTTGAAGAAGAAGTGCTCGAAGAGATGCGCGAATCCGGTCCTGCCGCGCGACTCGTTGCGCGAGCCGACGTGATACCAGAGATTGACGGCGACGATCGGCACCGAGTGATCCTCGTGCACGAGCAGCGTCAGCCCGTTGTCCAGCACGAACTTCTGGTGCGGAATGCGGAACGTCTCCCGGTCGAACGGCTTCGGCTCGGGCGGCACGGCGGCGCGCCTCTGCGCGAGCGCGGGAAGTGCGGCCGCCGCGACGAGGAGCAGGACCAGAGCGAGGGATTTGCGGTGCATGACGACCTCCAGGCGAATTGTTTCTGCGAGGGACGGGATCGGGACGGCGCCATTGTACGGCCGTTGGTACGGCTGTCGTACCGGCCGCGGCTGCGAATGGGTTGTCGGCGGCGCAGGAATCCATTATTAAGGTTGCCGATGGAACCGCGCATCCCGCAACATCCCGTCCCGACCACCCGCCAGAGCTTCGCCGACCTCGGGCTCAGCCCCGAGATCCTCGAGCAGATCCGCGCGGTCGGCTTCGAGCATCCGACGCCGATCCAGGGCGCCGTGATCCCCGAGGCGCTCGCCGGCCGCGACGTGATCGCGCTCGCTCAGACCGGCTCGGGCAAGACGGCCGCCTTCGTGATTCCGCTCGCCGAGAAGCTGACCCACGGAAAGGGAACCCGCGCCCTCATCCTCTCCCCCACGCGCGAGATTGCGCTCCAGACCCAGGCATTCCTCGAGCTGTTCGGCCGCGGTCACGGCCTGACGGCGACGTGCCTGATCGGCGGCGTGAAGATGCAGCCGCAGCTCACCGCGCTCGCCGCGAAGCCCGACGTCGTCGTCGCCACGCCGGGGCGGCTCCTCGACCACATCCAGCGGCGCACGCTCCGGGTCGACCACGTCGAAGAGCTCGTCCTCGACGAAGGCGACCACATGCTCGACCTCGGATTTCTCCCGCAGATCCGCAAGGTGCTCCATCACCTTCCCACCGAGCGCCGCACGATGATGTTCTCCGCCACGATGCCGCCGGCGATCGAGGAGCTCGCCCGGACGATGATGCGCGATCCGCTGCGGATCGACATCACGCCGAAGGGGAAGGCCGCCGTCGGCATCAGCCACCGCCTCTACGTCGTCAAGCCGGAGGACAAGCGGGCGTGCCTTCTCGCCCTGCTCGATCAGGAGCTCGGCTCCACACTCGTGTTCGCGAGAAGGAAGGTCGACGCCGAATGGCTCTACGCCATCCTCGAGCGGAAGGGACATCCCGTCTCGAGGATTCACGCCGATCGCTCACAGGGAAAGCGCATCCAGGCGCTCGAGCGATTCCGCGAGGGACAGCACCGCATCCTCGTCGCCACCGACATCGCCGGACGCGGCATCGACGTCCCCGGCATCACCCACGTCATCAACTTCGACCTTCCCGAGAACGTCGAGGACTACGTCCACCGCGCCGGACGGACCGCGCGCGTCGACCTGCTCGGCATCGTCTCCTCCATCGTCACCTGGCAGGACCTGATGGTCGTCCGAGACATCGAGAAGACCCTCGGCAAGCCGATCCCCCGCTGCACCGTCCCCGGCGTCGCTCCGTGGGTCGAAGGACCGAGAAAGCCGCCACGCCGCCGCAGCCGGCCGTGAGGCCAGCCGGGGTCGGCGGCGTCGGACCCCCCTCCCCCCGCCCCGGCGGTTCGTTGTACGATTCCTCGTCATGGCCATCCGGCCCGTCATCGTCGCGACGGGGAGCTGCATCCCCCCCGTCCGCGTCCCGAACTCGGCCTTCCTCGAGCACGATTTCCGCTCGGCCGACGGGAAGAAGATCGAGAAGACCAACACGCAGATCCTCGAGCAGTTCGAGGCGATCACCGGCATCCGCGAGCGCCGTCGGATCACCGACGACAAGGTCACCTCGGACATCGCGACCGAGGCCGCCGCCGCCGCGCTCGACTCCTCGGGCGTCGATCCCGAGACGCTCGACGCGATCATCGTCGCGCACAACTTCGGCGACGTCCGCGCGGGCTCGCGCTGCTCCGACATGGTCCCGTCCCTGGCCGCACGCGTGAAGTTCAAGCTCGGCATCCGCAACCCGTCCAGCGCCGCCTGGGACCTGATCTTCGGCTGCCCCGGCTGGCTGCAGGGTGTAATCCAGGCCGACTCGATGATCCGCGCCGGGGCGGCGCGTCGCGTGATGGTGATCGGAGCCGAGACGCTCTCCCGCGTGTCCGACCCGCACGATCGCGACAGCCTCATCTACGCCGACGGCGCCGGGGCGACGATCCTCGAAGGCATCGAGAGCGACGACCCCGTCGGCATCCTCGCCCACTCGGTCCGCTCCGACACGATCGAGCATCTCCAGATGCTCGTCATGGCGCGCTCGTACAACCCCGAGGCGCTCGGGGACGAGCTGTATCTGAAGATGGAGGGGCGCAAGCTCTATCGTTACGCCCTGCAGACCGTCGCCGGGGCGATCCGCTGCTGCCTCGAGAAGGCGGGAGTCGACATCCGCGAGGTCCGCAAGGTCGTCCTGCACCAGGCGAACGAGAAGATGGACGAAGCGATCGTCGGCGCTCTGTACGAGCTCTATGGACTTCCCGTCCCCGACGGCGTCATGCCGATGACGATCGCATGCTTCGGCAACAGCTCGGTGGCGACCATTCCCACGCTGCTCGATCTCATGTTCCGCCGCCAGCTCGACGGGCACGTGCTCGAGAGCGGCGAGACCGCCGTGCTCGCCTCCGTCGGCGCCGGCATGCACATCAACGCCGCCGTCTACCGCATGGCGTAGGGGCGTCCGGGGCGCGCAGTGGCTCCGCGATGATCGTGATCTCCGGCTCACGGCTTCGTTCTCGCGTCTGCGGGGACGCGACGCGATTTTCGCGCTTCGGGGTGCGCGCTCGCGGCTGCACCCTGCAGCCCCTCACCCTGACCCTCTCCCCGAATCTCAGCCCTTCAGTTTCAGCGAGTTCCCGGCTGGGAGAGGGAATCTGGACCCCCGGACGCCCCAGACGCTCCAGACGCTCCAGACGCCCCTCACGACCCGATGTTGTAGGAGATCAGCTTCCACTCACCGCCCTCGCGGACGAGCTTGAACTGGGCCGGCATCTCGGTGCCGCTCTCGAGCGTGACCGTCCCGGAGAGCTCGGCGCCGCTGGTATCGACCGAACGGTTGGGGAAGGTGGCGTCGGTGACGGCGAAGAACGAGGAGTTCGCGGCGACCATCGCCTCGAACTGATCGAGCGGCTGGACCTGCTTGAGGGGAGCCGAGAAGTACTCGTGCGCCGTCTGGTAGTCGCCGGCGGCCGCGGCATCGAGGAACTCGCGCACCGCCTGCTCCGGTCCTTCGGTTGCCTTCAGGAGGCCGAACCAGATCGCCGCGCTGATCGCGGCGGCGAGCAGGGCGAGGGCGACGCAGCCGATCGCGACCCACTTCCCCCAGCCGCGCTTCTGCGGCGTTTTGTACGGCGGTGGCGGCGGGACTCCCGGCGTGAGAGGGGCCTGGCTCATGGTTCATCGCCTCCTTCTGCGAAGCAGCTCGTCGTCTGTCTTCGCGATTATCCCCCGCGAGGGTCGCTCATTGAAAGGGGAAAGGGGCTCGTGGCGGCCCGGAAGGGGCCCGGAGGGCGGGGAATCTCGTCCGCGAACGGGGTGGCGGGCGGGGCAGGGCTACGTCGGTACCACCGCCCGCCGGGGATGAAATCCCCGGCCACGTGAAATCCCCGGCCACGGGGACGGCGACGCGAAGACAGGAATCCGCGCGGCGACGCCGTTGCGCCGTCGCGGGATCCCCGTCAGCTCGCGCCGGTTCGCGCGGTTACTTCACGTGCTTGTTGACGAGGGCGGTCATCTCGAACATCGACACCTGCCTCTTCCCGTTGAAGATCGGGAGCAGTTTGGCGTCGGCGTTGATCATCCGCCGGTTCTTCTCGTCCTGGAGCTTGTTCGCCTTGATGTAGTCCCACAGCTTCTTGGTCAGCTCGGTCCGCGGCAACGGCGTCTCGCCGACCACCGCCGCGAGGGCCGCATCGGGCTGCACGGTCTGCGCGAGACCCTTGCTCCCCCCCTTCGACGATGCCTTGCCGGATCCCTTTTTCGTCGCCATGTACAGCCTCCTGTCGAGTTGTTCTCGTTCGGAAAGTACAAGGTTCGCGCCGGAAACGCTACAGGATTCTCGGCAGGGCCCGGGGAGTCGCCACCCGGGGGGGCGCACCCGGAGCCCCCGGCACGGCACCTCGGCCCTCATTAAGCACTACGATAATCAGTATCGAGTAACGCAGACTAATGGCTAAGGATATATGTTACCGTAATCGAAAGCGGCGGCTTCCGACCCCCCCCGACCCGCCGCCCTACCGCAGGTTCCGCCAGAGGTGGGCGTAGCTCAGCGCGATGCGCCACGCGAGCTGCTCGTTCGTGCTCGACCCGCCGTGCCCTCCCTCGATGTTCTCCCAGTACCACACCTCGTGCCCCTGATCGAGCTTCTTCGCGACCACCTTCCGCGCGTGCCCCGGATGCACCCGGTCGTCCCGCGTCGACGCATAGACGAACAGCGGCGGATAGTCGGCATCCGCCCGAAGGTTCTGATACGGCGAGTACTTCGAAAGATACGCCGACTCGGCCGGAACGTCGGGGTCGCCGTACTCCGCCATCCAGCTCGCTCCCGCGAGCATCTCGTGGTACCGGCGCATGTCGGCGAGCGGCGCGCCGCTGATCACCGCTCCGTACAGATCGGGCCGCCGCACCATCGTCGCGAGCGTCAGCAGACCGCCGTTGCTCCTCCCCTCGATTCCGAGGTGCGAGGGGCTCGTGATCCCGCTCCGCACCAGGTCCTCGGCCACCGCCTCGAAGTCCTCGAACACCTTGCGCCGATTCTCCTTCAGAACCGACGCGTGCCATTCCGGACCGAACTCCCCTCCCCCCCGGATGTTCGCCAGCACGAACACGCCGCCGGGCTCGAGCCAGAGCCGGCCGTACGCGCCGTAGTGCTGTTCGTACGATCCGGAGTACGAGGGGGTGAGCGAGTTGCGGAACCCACCGTACGAGAAGATGTGGGTCGGCCTCGAGCCGTCGCCGAGCATCCCCTTCGGCGCGACGACGAAGTACGGCACTCGCGTCCCGTCGCGCGAGACGGCGAACTGCTGGGTCACGTCGAAGCGCGATCCGTCGAAGGTCGGCTCCTGCGCGGCGACGACCGCCGGGCTGACGGCGGCCGCCCTCCCCTCCACCAGGTAGAGGGTCGGCGGAACGACGAACGACTCGAACTTCACCAGCGCGTCGCCGCTCTCCCCGTGGACCGTCATCACCGAGACGGCGCCGTTGTCGGGGAGCGGCACCTGCGTCCATCCCTCCGCTGCGGGACGGAATCGGTAGAGACGCCCGCGCACCTGATCGAGCATCGTCACGTAGATCACCTCGTCGGCCACTTCGACGTCCTCGACGATCGCCCCCGCGGTCGGCTCCACCAGGACCTCGATCTCGCCCGGCGCACCCGTCAGCACCCGCGGGTCGGCCAGCACCACCGAGCCCGACCGGAACGTCCGCCCCGCTCGCGACCACTCCTCCTTCAGCGTAATCACCAGACGCCCCCGGAAGCCGTCGTTCACCACCGCCGTCTCCGGCAGTTCGAGTTTCGTGAGCCGCGCCGTCGCCCCCTCGCCCGATGATCCCAGCCCGCTCACGAGGTAATGATCCGCCGTCCAGAACGTCGTTCCCTCGTGCACCAGATCGATGTCGCCGGTGGCGGTGCGGAGCCGCCTGGCGGAGACCGAGACCGACGACGGATCACCTTCATAGAGGGTCGCCGCCTCGACGAGCGGGGTCCCGCGCTTCCACACCTTGACGATCCGCGGATAGCCGGAGTCGGTCATCGAGCCCGGACCGAAGTCGGTGCCGACGACGATCGCGTTCTCGTCGATCCATTCGACGCTCGACTTCGCCGTCGGAAGGAAAAAGCCTTCGGAGACGAACCGGAACGTCCGCGAGTCGAGCTCGCGGATCTCCACCGCATCCCCCCCTCCCGGCGAGAGCGAGACCAGGCAGCGACGGTGCTCCGGAGGGAGGCAGCTCATCCCCTTGAACACCCACGGCGTCCCTTCGCGGCGCGACAGCTCGTCGACGTCGATCACCGTGGTCCATTGCGGATCGCCGCTGCGGAGCTGCTCGAGGGTCGTCCTCCGGTAGATCCCGCGCGGGTTCTCCGGTCCCCTCCAGAGGTTGTAGAGGTCGCGACCCTTGAAGGTCAGCGACGGGATGCGCGACTCCGAGCCCAGCACGGCGAGCGCCTCTTCGTACATCGACTGGAAGCCGGGCGTCGACGCCAGCTCGAGGCGCGTCCGCTCGTTCTGCTCGCGCACCCAGGCGAGCGCCACCTCGCCGTCGATCTCTTCCAGCCAGGCGTACGGATCGGTCTCCATCGGCGCGGGCTCCCTCACCTCGTCCGGTTCCGGAGCGGGAACGTCGCGGACGTGGGTGCATGAAACGCTCGTCAGGACGAGGCAGGTCAGGATCGCGGAGGCGGCGGCTCTCATCGGCATCTCCAAACGCGCGGAGGGCGTCGCCCTCTTCCGCGTCGCCCTCTTCCGCAGCCGGTTTCGTGCCGGAAAACGGCCCGGCGCCGTCTGCGCTAGAATCGACTCACTTTTCCCGAACGACTGGAGGATCGACGATGAAACGTCTGCTGATTCTGCTCGCCTTCGCGGCGATCGCCGCCGCCGGATGCGCCCGCGAAGCGGCGGTCGCGCCCGGCGAGGCCCCTTCCACGGCCGAAACGACCATTCCCGCCGCCTGCGCCCTGATCACCGAGGAGGAAGCGAGCGAGGCCCTCGGGCAGCCCTCGAAATTCCGCGGCGTCGCGGCCGACGACGGCTCGAACTGCATCATCGATCCGGTGACCGGGGACTCCGGCATCAGCGTCGATTTCAGGATCACCGAGGACGTGTCGGCGTGGCAGCTCGAAGCGGCGAACGCCGAGACGATCAGCGGTCTGGGCGACGTCGCCGTCTGGAACGGCTCGGCCATCGCCGCGAAGAAAGGCGACCGCTACCTGATCGCCAACGTCTCCCGCATCGGCGCCCCCGCGGGCGATCTGAAGACTCCCGCGACGGCGTTCGCGCGGAAGGTCGTCGAGAAGATGTGAGCGCTCGCACGCGGGCGGACCGCGGAAGCGGGCGCTCTCCCGACATCGAGCCGCGCCGTCGATCCGCCGTCCGCGATCACGGCCACAGCTCTCCCAGGCGCGCCATGACGATCGCCGCCATGTCGATCCCTTCCCAGAGGTTGCGGATGCGGAGGTTCTCGTTCGCGGCGTGCTGGTTGTTGTCGTGGTTGACCATCGGCGTGACGATGAGCGGAGCGCCGAGGATCTCGTCGAACAGATAGAGGGGGAGGCTGCCGCCGAGGTTGGGGATGGCGACGATGCGCTCGCCGCGCGCCTGCTCGACGGCGGCGACGACCGCGCGCGAGGCGGGGAGGTCCATCGGCGTGCGGAGGGCCGGGTAGCCGCGCTCCCATTGGAGTCGGATCACCTTCGCATGCGCCCTCCGGGTGGCGAGGTCGGGCTCGTCCGCGACGATGTGAAAGCCTCGGGCGCGGATGTGGGCCTCGACGAGCGAGCGCACCATGTCGGGCGTGAGATCGGGGACGAGGCGAAAATCGATCGACGCCTTCGCCTCGGTCGGAATCGCGTTCCGCGCCTCCGCTCCCACCCCCCCCGAGGCGAGTCCCCGCACGTTGAGCGCGGGGATCATGAGCCGATCGACCAGACGCGCGTTCCCCGCTTCGCTCCGGGCGAGCGCGAGGTCGTGGCGGAGGCCGGCGTCGGGATCGGGGATCGCCTCGATCGCCTTGCGCTCGGCCTCGCCCAGGGGGCGGACGCGGTCGTAAAAGCCCTCGATCGTGATGCGGCCTTCGCCGTCGCGCATCGAGGCGAGGAGCTCGGCGAGCTGCGCCGCCGGATTCGGCGCCCAGTTGCCGTAGTGCCCCGAGTGCAGGCCGCGCGAAGCGCCGTAGAGCGTCATCTCGAGCGCGGTCACACCGCGGACGCCGAACACCACCTGCCCGCGGCGGCTCTGGTGCACCGGACCGTCCCAGAAGAGCCAGAGATCGGCGGCGAGCAGATCGCGGTTCCGCGCGAGGATCTCGCCGAGGTGTCGCGACCCCGCCTCTTCCTCACCCTCGAAGAAGAAGCGGAGATTGACGCTCGGCGCGGCTCCGGCGGCCCGAAGCGCATCGAGAGCGGCGAGCATCGCGACGATCGGCGACTTGTCGTCGCTCGCCGAGCGCGCATAGATCCGCCACTCCGGATCGATCGTCCCGTCGAGCGCGCTCCACGGCAGCTCGGCCGCTCCCTCCTCGACGATCCCGTCGCGGAGCACCGGCGTCCACGGATCGCTCTCCCATCCGTCGGCCTCAGCCGCCGGCTGGCCGTCGTAATGAGCGTAAAAGACGACCGTGCGCGTCGCTCCGGGGGCGTCGAGCGATCCGAACACGGCCGGCGGCGCCCCGTCGGCGCGCAGCAGGCGCGCCTCGATCCCGCGCGCTTCCAGCATCCCGACCAGGTGCGCCGCGTTCCGCTCGATGTTCTCGCGGTCGCGCGCGACGTTCGGGATCTCGAGCAGCGTGACGAGCTCGCCGAGAATCGCCTTCTCGTTCGCCCGCCGCCAGGCGCGCACCTCGTCGAGCAGCTCGCCCGCCGCCGGCGTCGACGCCAGCGCGAGTGTGAGACAGAGAAGCGGAGCCGACTTTCGCATCGGCCGATTCTATCTTCCCCTTCCCCCTCCCGGCATCCCGATTCGGAAACGAAATCGCCCTCCGGGTGGAGGGCGATCGGGAAACTTCAATGCGAAGCGCCTCAGACCGCGACCAGCTCGGCCCACGGCAGTTTGCGGACGGCCAGAATTGCGTCGTCGATCTTCGCCTGCCCCGCGGTCGAGCCGAGGGTGCGCTGCAGGTACTCGATCTCCTGGCTGACCAGACGCGTGGTGATCAGCCGGTCGGCCGAACGCTGCAGGTTCTTCTCGGTCACCGGAAAGCGGGGCTCGGTTCGGCTCGTCGCCATGCATTCTCTCTTTCGGCCGCCCGGGCGGCATGGTCGCCGGCTCATCGCCGGCTCGGTAGTGAGAAAGGGGGTCGGAAACGGGACGGCGCTCAGCGCCCTCCGCCCCGCCCTCCGCCTCCGCGCTCGACTTTCGGACGCGCCTCGTTGACCACCAGCGCCTTTCCGGAGACTTCCTTCCCGTTCAGGCCGGCGATCGCCGCATTCGCTTCCGCGTCCGACATCTCGACGAAGCCGAATCCGCGTGAGGCGCCCGAATCACGGTCGGTCACGACATGGACCGATTCCGGGTTGCCGAATGCCGTGACCAGCTCGCGAAGTTTAGCTTCGGTCACATCCGAGGCGAGATTTCCGATGTACAGCTTCATGAAAGACTCCTCCCGGCAGGGCCGGGGAATCCCCTCGAGACGCCGGCGCGCCGGCCGGTCTGCGCCCGCGCGAGAGCTTTCCGGATACGCGCCGTACGTGAGTTCGGGGATGGGTTGACTAAGAGGGATGATTTCGCGGGGTCCGACTTAGTTCAGACCGAGTGAAGGGTGAGGACCGTTCCTCACGACGTCACCAGCATACGCCGATGCACCGCTCGAGTCCAATCGGCGAGCGGCGCACCCTTGGCCAGCCCCGCGCCGGCGCACCCCGATTTTCACGTCAGTGAAGCGGGTTCGGCCACCCACTCCACCCGGCAGCCGTCGACGAAGAACAGCCCCGCCCGGGTGGGAGCGCCGGTGATGCGGCTCCAGAACCGGGCGTAATGCCGGACCTGCGGGGCGTAGTGCTCGACGAGCGCATCGAGCCGCCCCGCCGTCGAGTCGGTCTTGTAGTCGATCACGCTCCACGTCTCTGCTTCGCGGAAGAGCAGATCGACCGTGCCGTGCAGCAGCGTGTTCGCCGGGCCGGTCAGCCCCAGCTCCGCGGCGGGCACCTCGATCGCGAACGGCACCTCGACGAGGACCTGGTCCGACGCGGTGGCGCGCTTCCAGAGCGGCGACGAGCGCACCGCCTCGACGGTCCGCAGGACGGTTTCGAGCTCGGCGGGCTCGCGCTCTTCGTCCTTGAGCAGATTCCGCGCGAGCAGCGAGACGTCGGTCGACGGGTTCTTCAGCATCGCTTCAAAGAGGCGATGCATGACGCGCCCCCACGAGGTTCCGCGTCCGAGGCCTTCCTCGGCGCGGACGAGCCTCTCGTGGTTCTCGTGCGCGAGCTTGGTGATCGGCAGGACCGAGTACGACTCCGCGGCCGACGCCGCGTAGTGCGCCTCGATCTCGCTCCGCGCCGCCGCGGCGTCGGCCGCGGGCCGAGGCGCCGCCGGCCGGGTGCCCGACGGCTCGCGGCGCTCCAGCTCTTCCCCGATCCAACCGAACAGCGCGCTCCACGCGCCGGTCTCCGCGCCGCTGAGGATCCGCCGCGATCCGACCACGAGCCACTGCCGCGCCCGCGTCGCCGCGACGTAGAGCAGCCGCATCGTCTCCGCGTCCTTGAACTTTTTCTCCCTCTCCTCCAGCGCATTCCAGCCGTCCGGCTGCCCGATCACCTCCTCGAATCGCGCGCCCGGCCACGGCTTCGCGCGGAGCGCGACGTGCCCGACGCTCTCCTCCTCGCCGCGGTCGACGACGATGTCGACGGGAAAGACGTACGGCGGGGTCGGGTCGATCAGAAAGACGAACGGCGCCTCCAGCCCCTTGACCTGATGCAGATTCATGAGCCGCACCGCATTCGAGACCGCCGGCTCGATGCTCAGCTCTTCGATCTCGCTCGTCTCCTCCCGCAGGGCGTCGAGCAGCTCGACCACTTCCGCGAGCGAGCTCCCCTCCCCCGACGCCTTCCGTGCGTAGGTCAGCGCGAGCGCGAGATTCCCCGCGCGCGTCTCGCCCCGTTCCTTCGCCGAGGCGAGCGCCGCCAGCCCGAGCCGGTCGACGAGACGCGCGATCACCGCGGCGGCCGGAAGCGACTCCGCCTCCTTCGCCGCATCCCTCACCAGCGCGAGACCCGCCACGATCCGCCCGTCGGCTCCCTCCGGCGCATCGAGGCGCCACGTCATCCGGCCTCCCAGCTTTCTGAACCGGTAGAGCGCGTCGTCGTCGACCCCGCAGAGCGGACCGCGCAGAAACGCCACGAGCGGGATCGCGTCGTCGGGATCGAGGATCGCGCGCAGCAGCGGAAGGAGCCGCGCCAGCTCTTCCGATTCCTGGAACGCCTTTCCTCCCGTGATCTCGTACGGCACGCCCGCCCGCTCGAGCGCCTTCGCGTACGTCGTGAGCCGCGGGCGCTGCCAGCTCACCAGGAGAAAGTCGCCCCACGCCGCCGGACGCTCCTCCGGTCCGTCGGCCACCGGAGCTCTCTGCTCCACCGCGGTCCGGATCCAGGAAGCGATGCACTCCGCCTCCTGCTCGCACACCAGGTCGTTGTCCCTCGCCTCGCTCTGCGCCGGAGTGACGAGCTTGAACACGCCCCCCGCCGGTGCGGGGTCGCGATGCGCGACCAGATCGACGTGCGCCGCCTGCCGCCCCTCCTCGACGGCGGCGGCGGCGAACAGCGTCCCGAACGACTCGTTCACGAACGAGCAGATCGCCGGGGTCGAGCGGAAGTTGGTCGAGAGGACGACGACCTTCCCGCCGCAGGCCTCGATGCGCTCGCGCACCGTGAGGTACGTCGTGATGTCGGCGCGCCGGAAGCGGTAGATCGACTGCTTCGGATCGCCGACGATGAAGAGCGACCCTGGCCGCGGGACGAGCTTCCGCCACCGCCGCTCCTCGGTATCCTCGCCGGTGAGATAGAAGAGGATCTCCGCCTGCACCGGGTCGGTGTCCTGGAACTCGTCGACGAGCACCCGGCGCCAGCGCGCCTGGAAGTAGCGGCGCACCTCCGGCTGGTCGCGCAGCAGGTCGCGCGCCCGGACGAGCAGGTCCTCGAACGTCACCTTACCCTGCTCCCGCCGCTCCTCGGCGTACGCTTCCGCGGCGGGCACGACGATCGACAGCGCGACTCCGTGCACGTACGCCCGCCAGCGGTCCAGCGTCGGACGGAGCACGTTCTCGACGAACGCCCTGTAATCCTCGCCGAACTGCTTCGCGCGACCCTTGTCTCTCCACAGCATCTGGACCGGCCGGCGCGACGCGTGATTCGCCTCGCGAAGGAGGCGAAGCTGATCCGTCACGTCGGTCGGATCCATCGAAGCCCGGCGCTTGAGCAGATCGCGGACCGTCTGCTCGAACGCTTCCCCTTTCCCGTCCGTCCGCGGCTCCGGGACCAGCGGCGCCATCGCGTCGAGCAGCTCGTCGAGCCGGCGCATCGCGCCCGCGAGATCGGGCGGATCGACCTGCTTCCACGCCAGGCGGACGTCGGGGTGGTAGAGAATCCTGTGGAACGCCGCGGCCAGCTTCGCGGCGCCCAGACCCGCCCGCCGCGCCTCGATCACGACCGGATCGCCCGAGGTCGTCTCGAGCTCCCACCAGCGCGACCAGAACTCCGCCGCGTCGATGCGCGCCTCCTGCTCATCGAGCTCCCTGAACTCCGGATCGAGCCCCGCCTCCACCGGCCGCTCGCGCAGCAGCCGCGCGCAGAACGCGTGCGTCGTTCCCAGGAACGCCCGATCGAGCTGCGTCAGCGCGGTGCGAAGGCGCTCGATCTCCTCGCGTGCGAGCGGGTCCGCGCCGGCACCCGCAGGCGGAGGAACGTTCGTGCCTTCCCCCCCGAACAGCAGGCCCTGCCCCGACTCCCCTGACGGCCGGCGGCTCTCCCCCTTCTTTGTTCTTCGTTCTGCGTTCTCCGTTCCGCGTTCTTCGTTCCGCGTTCCGCCGGACGACTCGGATGCCGCGCCGCCCTCCGCGATCGCCCGCTCCAGCTCCTCCTGGAAGCGCTCGCGCAACTGCGCTCCCGCCTTCCGCGTGAAGGTGATCGCCGCGATCTCCCTCGCGCTGGCGCGTCCCGTCCGCACGAGGTTCACCATCCGAGTGACGAGGCTCGTCGTCTTCCCCGTCCCCGCCGCCGCCTCGACCAGGATGGTCGTGTCGAGATCGCGCGCGATCACCTCGCGCTCCGCCTGATCCGCGGGGATTTTCTGCATCGCCGGCGTCATTCGATCTCCTGCAGCCGCCGCCAGGCGAGCACCGCCGGATCGTCGGAGCTCTCGCGATGCTTCCGCTCGGCGCGCTCCGCCGCCGCCTCGGGGCCTCCGCAGATCTCGTGGAAGTCGCAGAACCGGCAGCGATCCGCGTCGGCGTGCGGGAAGTAGCCGCTCCCGACCGTGTCGAAGAGCAGCCCGAGGGCGCGCTCGAGCTCACCCTCGCCGCTGGTCCGCTCGATCCTCTGCCCTCGCCCCTTGACGGTCGGGAAGTAGTAGCCCGAGCGGAGAACGCTCCCCTCGATCCCGGCGCGCCGCAGCATCGCCTCGAGCGCGCGGGCGTAGATCGCATGCTGCACCTTCGTGCCGGCGCTCAACGATCCCGCGCGATCGAAGCCCCAGGTGCTCCCCGACTTGTAGTCCCAGACGTGCCATCCCTGCGAGGCGGGGTGATGGTCGACGCGGTCGATGCGGCCGCGCACGCGGATCCGCTCCCCGTCGGCGAGCGGCAGTTCGAGCGGCTCGGGCATCGAGAATCCGTCGTCCACCCGTTCGGCGAATCCGAACGAGACCTCGAAGTGCTTCGGATCGACGTCGCCGCAGTCGCGCTCCTCGGCGCGCAGAAAGATGGCGCACGCGGCGATCAGATCGTCGCGCCGCGCCTGGAACGCCGCCTCGCCCGGCGGCGGGATCTGCTCCGCCTTCCGCGCGAGCGCGGCGGTCGCGATCTCGACCAGGCGCGGCTCGTTCGCCGTGCCCGGCTTCTCGCCGCGCGCGCACACCTCGCGCATGAACGTCTCGAGCACGTCGTGGAACAGCGAACCGTACTCCATCGGCGTCAGCCAGTCCTCGCCGCGCTCGAGCGCGTCGAGCGGCTCCACGTCGAGGATGCGCGACAGGAAGTACGAGTAGGGGCACTTCGCCATCGCCTCGAGCTGCGACGCCGAGTAGATCTTCTCCAGCTTCCGCGGATCGACTTCCTCGGGCGGCGCATCGATCTTCCCGTCCCATCGGGTGATCGCCGCACTGTTCCGCGCCGCCTCGGCGCGCTCCCCCTCCGCGAGCGACGGGTAGAAGCGGAGGATCTCCTCGGAGCCCGAGCGGCGCGGGAGCCACCACTCGGTCATCGAAAGAGGACTCGATCGCGCGAGAAATCCGGCGCGCGGGACCGATCGCTCCATTTCTTCGTAGCCCGCGTCCGGCTTTCCTTCGGCTTCGCGCCAGAGCTCGAGCAGCGCCTGCGCGGGGAAGCGCTCGCGCCGCTCCCGAAGGTCGATCGAGGGCCAGGAGAGGGTGAGCGAAGCGTCCGGCGGAATGCGCTCGAGCATCTGCGCGAGCTCGCGCGCGGTGCGGCGGGGGCGGTCGCCGAGGAGCGGGAGCTGGCGCGGTTCGATGCTCGCGTTGAGGCGCTCGCGCTCGGCGTCGAGCAGGACCGGATCCTGGATCCCGCTTCCGGGGTGCTTCGATTCCTCGAGGCCGACGACGAACAGACGCGGACGTCCCGACCATCCGGCGGCGCGCACGGGGGCGACGTGGAGAAGGCCGGGCCGCGGATTGCTCGCGCCGACGTGCAGTGCGAGGATCGCGTCGCGCAGCCGCGCCGAGGCCTCGACGCGCGGAAGCGGCTCGCCCGGAAGGGCCGCCAGCTCCTCGAGCGTGCGGCAGATCCCGCTCTTCGCCATCCCGTCGATCTCGCTCCGCACCGCGGCGCGCGCATCGACCAGGCGTCCGAGTGCGGCCGCGAGCGCCGCGACCGCGATCCGTTCCCCGTCCGGAGCGATCTCGAGGAGCTCGCGGACGATCTCGCGCGAGCGCCGCACGCGCGCGGCCTGCGCCAGCCTCGCCTCCCGCACCGACTCGTCGATCTCCAGCTCCTCCGCCGCGCGTAGCGTCTCCCGCTCGAGCGCATCGAGCCGCGCGAGATGCCGCCCTCTCCCCCACCCGATCGCCGCCTCCCGCAGCAGCCGCGCGAACCCCGGCCCCGCGAGCGCCTCGCCCCCCCGAAGATCGAGCGCCCCACCCACCGCGAGGCGCCGCAGATGGACGTCTTCCCACGTCTCCATCCACCGCAGCAGACCGACCGCCGCCCTCCCCGGACGCGTGAAATGGACCGCCACCCCCTCCGCGAACGTCGCCTGCACCGCGTATTCCGACGTGAGCTCGTACGCCAGCGCCAGATGGGGATCGCGCGTCGTGTACACCAGCTCCACCGAATCGAACGGCGCCCCGGCCTCGAACACCGCCCGCAACGCCGCCCTGATCTCGTTCTCTTCGCCCACCGCCTTCACGAACGAGAGCCGGGGCCGATCGTCCCGACCGCCCGGCTCCCCCGACGAGCGAAGCCGGCCGGCGGGGATCTCACCTCCGGGCTCCGGACCGCCGGCCGGCACCGGCACGATCTTTCCCAGAAACGCCTTCTCCACCGCCGACAGATCCTCTTCCTCGATCACGACCCAGACCGCATCGTGGCCCCACGGCCGAGCCGTCCCCCGCGCGAGCATCTCCGTCGCCCGCACCACGACACCGCAGCGGTCGACGAACGCTCGCGCCTCCAGCTCGCGCTCGTATGCCGCGAGCACGCGCCGCAGATCCATCGCCTTGCGCGGATCCTCGAACGCTTCGGCGCCGAGCATGCCCGCCGTCACCCCCGCCATCCTCAGGTCGTCGATCGAGCGCTGCATCGCCCGATGCAGGCCCGGCCGGTCGGCGAGCTGCGCGAAATACGCCTCCGCGCCGAACGCCTCCGTGCACGCGCCCTCGACGAGCGCCAGCGCCTGCGCGCGCGAGAGCACCGTCCGCCCCTCGGCCACGAGCGCCTCTCCCGCGACCGCGTCCGCCAGCGTCCGGATCGTCTCCGGCCTCAGGTTCACCCACGGCGTCCCCTCGTGCGCGATCCGGTCGGCGATCTGATGCCCGATCGCGAGCGAGGGAACCACGACGATCTTCTCCCGCAGTGGATGCTCGCGGCAGACCGCCGCGACGCGATCGAAGATCGGGGAATGGCGGGAATCGGGCATCGGCCGGGAGCTCTCGACTCGTTGGACGGACCGAGTCCCGGAGTTTACCGCACCCCCCCATGTGGCCGGGGATTTCATGTGGCCGGGGATTTCATCCCCGGCGGGTGGTGGTTCGGCGACGACCATGAACCACGAGATGCCGGCCGCGGGGCCGGCGCTCGTTTCCCCCGGCGCGTAAGATACGACGACTGAACGCGCACGGGGGAACCATGCCGACGAATCCGAACATCCGGAAGATCGCGATCTCCACCGGCGGCGGTGACGCGCCGGGGCTCAACGCCGTCACCCGCGCCGCGGTGCTCGCCGCGCTCAGGCGCGGCTGGGAGTGCTGCGGGATCCGCGAGGGCTACAACGGCCTGCTCATCCCCGAGGAGTTCGACGGGCGCGGCGTGATCCCGCTCACCCGCGAGAGCGTTCGCGGCATCACCCCTCTCGGCGGCACGATCCTCGGCACGACCAACCGCGGCAATCCGCTCCGCTTCCCGATCACCCGTCCCGACGGGACCATCGAAGAGGTCGACCGCTCCGGCGAGCTGATCGACGCGTTCCGCAGTCACGGCATCGATGCCCTCATCTCGATCGGCGGCGACGGCTCGCTCGACATCGCCGCCACTCTCGCGAAGAAGGGGCTGCGCATCATCGGCGTCCCGAAGACGATCGACAACGATCTCGACGGGACCGTGATCACGTTCGGATTCGACACCGCTGTATCGTTCGCGACCGAGGCGATCGACCGGCTCCACTCGACCGCCGACGCGCACCGCCGCGTCATGGTCGTCGAGGTGATGGGACGCTACGCCGGCTGGATCGCGCTCAACTCGGGCGTCGCCGCCTCGGCCGACGCGATCCTGATTCCCGAGATCCCCTGGGATCTCGAGCCGGTCGTACGCACGATCGACGAGGCGAAGCGGCAGGGGCAGAAGCATGCGATCGTCGTGGTGGCCGAGGGGGCGAAGCCGCGCGGAGGCACGATCTCGACGCGCGGTCCGCGCGAGCCTGGCGCTTCCGAGCGTCTCGGCGGTCTCGGAGAGCGCGTGACCGCCGAGCTCGGGCGGATGACCGGCCGCGAATCGAGGTGCGTCGTCCTCGGCCACCTCCTCCGCGGCGGAACGCCGACCTCCTTCGACCGCCTCCTCGCGCTCCGCTTCGGCGCCGCCGCCGTCCGCGCTCTCGACGAAGGGGAAAGCGGCATCATGGTCGCCCTCGATCCTCCCACCGTCCGCTACGTTCCCCTCGAAGAAGCGACCCGCCGCATGAAGACCGTCCCACTCGACTGCGACACCATCCAAACCGCCCGCGACCTCGGCATCAGCTTCGGTGACTGAGGAACATTTCCAAAATCACGCGGACGATTCCTCCCGGAATTGGTCGTTCGGTCCGCGGCATGAGATAGGACGACGACGACGAGAAGAGAGAAAAGAAGGACTGATCGCCGGCGGCGCTACTCGACCAGGATGCTGCAGCAGGTGACGCCCGCTTCGGCTTTTTCCATCTCCGCGAGGTCGATCGTCTCGACGGTGAAGCCGAGCGTGACGAGTCGTGCGCGGGTGCGCGGGGCCGAAGCGGGCAGCAGGAGCGCGCCCGGCCCGAGGAGCAGGGCGTTGGCGCCGGACGGCTCCTCCGGATCGATCTCGATCTCGATCGCGGTCGCATCGAAGGCGCGAGGGTCGACGCATGCGGGATCGAGGAGCAGGAGCCTTTCTCCGAGGGGCGTCGCGGCGCTCTTCAGATGGAGGCAGCCGGTGAACGCGGTCTCGACGACGGAGTAGCCGAACGGGGCGACGAGCTCGCGGAGGCTCGTCGCGCCGGCGCGGTTCGTGCGGCCGCCGACGCCGACGTGGAGCGTCCGCCCGAGGCGGAAGACGTCGCCTCCGTCGAGCGTGGCGGGAGGCTCGATGCGGGCGAGGGGGCGGCGGGAGGCGAGGAGGCGCGCGATGCTCTCGATCTCGCCGCGGCGCGACGCGGCGCCGGGCCGCGCCAGCACCGCGATCTCGTCGAGCACGACCGCCGCATCCTCGACGAACACCCCGTCGGGATGCTCCGGCGCCTCTTCCGCGCGGACGACCGTCCATCCGTGCGCGGTCAGCTTCGCCTCGTACTCCTCGTGCTCGGCCGCCGCGCGCCTCGCATCGATCGGCTCCCGCGCGCGCCACGTCAGCTCGCACTCCGCGATCCGCGGACTCACCGCGCGCGTGATGGCGACCTTCATCCGATCACTCTACGGCGCCGCTTCGAGGGGCTCCGCCTTCCACGACACCGCGATCCGCGTCGCCGGCGCCCCCTCCCACGCCCGCACCTCGATCGAAACGTCGATCCCCTCCGCTCCCGAGATTTCCATCAGCCTCTCCAGAAAGCCGAGCGACTGCCACGCCGCCGCTTCCTCCGCTCCGGGACTCATCCCGTACCGCACCTCGATGATCGCCTTCCCTTCGCGCAGCGCGATCACTTCGGCCGCGGGGAAATCGAACAGGATCCACTGCAGGAGCTGGAACCGCATGAACGTCTCGCGGGGATCGCGGCCGATCGGCAGCCCCGGCCCCGACTCGCGCAGCTCGTCGATCGTCCGCCGTCCCCACTCCCGGACCATTTCGTGATCCCTCCGGGCGATCTGCTCGAAGATCGCCAGACCGATCCGCTCGTAGCTGTCCATCGGGTACCACGCCTCTTCGTCGATCCGCTGCGAGAGCCACTCCAGATCTCCCCCCGAGAGATGCTGCTCCCACGGGATGCTCTTCGCAGCCCGAATCATCCGGACGTGGCCGGCGAACAGCACACCCCTCACACGTCTCGACATGGTCCGGCGAGCCTAGCATCCCGAGCGGGCGCCGCGACCCCTTTTCTGCCGGTCATGGCGAAATTCCGGGCGGCGCTGCGTTCGGAAGCGAACGCAATGCACCTCATGCGGGTTCTCCGTTCCGAGCCCGGGAGGACCGACGATGACAGACTCCTTCGCGCGCCCCCTCAACATCCTCGGCGCGCCGACGAACCTCGGCAACCGTCCCTACGAGGACGACGGAAGCGGTCGCCGGACCGTCGACGCCCCCGCGCGCCTCCGCGATGCAGGCATCGTCCGCCGCCTCGGTGCGCGCGATCTCGGCGATCTCGCCGCCGCCCCCTATCGCGACTTCGTCCGCCCCCCGCGCGGGGTCCGCAACGAGGACCTCGTCCTCGCTCACGTCGAGGCGATCGCCGAGGTCTTCGCGGCGGAGAACGACTTCACGCTCCTTCTCGGAGGCGACTGCAGCACGCTCCTCGGATGTCTCCTCGGGCTCCGGCGGAGGGGACGCCGGCCGGCCCTCGTCTACTTCGATGCGCACGACGACTTCAACACGCCGGCGAGCTCGGAGACCGGCGCCGTGGCGGGGATGGTTCTCGCGCTCGCGACCGGCCGTGGCGAGACCCCGCTGGCGCGGCTCGACGCGCGCCGACCGCTCCTGCGCGACGAGGAGGTGATCGCGATCGGCATCCGCGACGGCGACTTCGGCGGCGCGCCGGTCGGGACGGCGACGAGCCCGGCCGAGGTCCTCGAGCGGCTCGGCGGGCGGGAGTTTTTCGTGCACGTCGACGCCGACGTTCTCGATCCGGAGCCGATGCCGTGGGTCGACTCGCCCGAGCCGGGCGGCCTGCGCCCCGGCGAGCTCGCGTCGTTTCTCGGCGATCTCCTGCGGCGGCCGGAGGCGGCCGGCATGGAGCTCACGATTTACGACCCGCGCGGCGACGCCGAAGGAACCGGCGCGGCCCTCCTCGTCCAACTCCTCGGGCAGGCGTTCGGCCGCTGACCCTCGAGCCGGAAGTCATGATCATGGCGGAGCCCGTTTCCCTCTCCCCGCCGGGATCTCGCTGAAACTGAAGTGCTGAGATTCGGGGAGAGGGTCAGGGTGAGGGGCCGCAGCGTGCAGACGCGAGCGCGCAACCCGAAGCACGAAACCTGCGTCGCGTCCGTGCAGACGCGAGAACGAACCCGCGAGCCGAAAATCGTAGTCATGGCGGAGCCGCTGCGCGAGCCCCCCGCGCTGCACGATCCCCGGCACGGGCATCGCTTCGTGGCTCCTGGATCGAGAAGGCTCACGGCGACCCCCTCACCCCGACCCTCTCCCCGGAGAAACGCCCGCGCCAAAAACCTGCACGATCCCGGACGGGGAGAGGGAGACGTTCTCCCGCCCGGGACGTCCGTCATTTCGGATTTCCCTCCGGGTCGAGGATGACGATCTCCCCGAGCTCGAGCGAGCGCACGCCTTCTTCGATCTTCGCGAGATCGCCGACGAGGATCAGGGTCGCCTCGGCGGGACGGACGTAGCGGCGCGTGGCCTCACCAACCTGGGCGAGCGAGATGCGGGTCGGCTCGTCCGCTTCGCGCTGGAGCTCGGAGAGCGGCAGGCCGAGTCGCCAGAGGTCGGCGATCTGCTGCGTGATCCGTCCGAGCGACTCGAACTGCTGCGCGTAACCTCGAGTCCAGCGGTCCTTCGCCGTGGTCAGCTCGGCCGCGGAGATCGGGTTGTCGCCGACCAGGCCGCGCAGCTCGCTGACGAACTCGACGACCGACTCCTTCGTCTTGTCGGTCTGCACCCCCCCTCCCGCCCACCACGCCCCGAGCTGCGAGAGCGGCGCGAAGGTCGAGAACACGCCGTACGAGTACCCTTTGTCCTCGCGCAGATTGAGGTTGAGGCGCGTGCCGAATCCGCCGCCGCCCCAAACCGAGTCGACGAGCCGCAGCACGTAGTAGTCGTCCGAGCCGCGCGCGGGCGCCGGCATCCCCTGAACGACCACGGTCTGCGCCGCATCCTGCCGGTCGACGAGAAACACCTTGCCGGGTCCGAGGGGACGGGCGGGCGGGATCTCGACCGCGGGAGCGGATCCGCCGCTCCACGATCCGAAGTGCTTCTCGGCGAGCGCGCGCGCGTCGGCGAGCGTGACGTCGCCCGCGAAGATCAGCGCACTCGATCCCGGCTTCCAGTTCTCGGCGTGGAAGCGCGCGACCTGGTCGCGGTCGACGGCGGGAACCGTCGAAAAGAGACCCTGCGTCGGGCGGCCGTACGGATGGTCGCGGCCGTAGAGGATCATCGGGCGGACGCGGGCCGCCACGGCGTTGGGGTTGTTCGACTGCTGCGAGAGGGCGTCGAGGTGGCGTTTCTTCTCCCGGTCGAACTCCTCGGCGGGGAAGGTGGGATTCCGGATGACGTCGGCGAAGATCGTCATGGCCGGGCCGAGGTTCCGCGAAAGGACGTCGAAGCCGACGGTGGCGGACTCGAGCCCGGCGCCGCCGGAGAGCTGGGTGCCGAGATCGCCGAGGGCGTCCTCGATCTCGAGCGCCTTGCGAGTGCGCGTCCCCATGTCGATGGTGGCGACGGTCATGTGCGCGGTGCCGCTCGCGTCGGGGGAGTCGGCGATCGAGCCGGCGCGGGTGGCGAGGCGGACGGCGACCTTCGGCAGCTCGGGACGCGAGACGACGAAGAGCTCGAGGCCGTTGGGAAGCGTCGCGGTCTGGACGGGCGGAACGGTGAAGGAGCGGTCGCCGGCGAGCGAGGGCTGGACGGCGCGATCGATCGGCGCGCCGGCGGCCCGGCTCGAGACTTCGGGACGGAACCGGAGGAGCACGCGATCGCGATTGTCGATCCACTTCGCGACCGCGGAGCGGACGGCGGCCGGCGTCACGGCGCGGTAGCGCGCGACGTCTTCGTCGAAATAGCCGGGATCGCCGAGGAAGGTGTTGTACTGAGCGAGTCGGTCGGCCTTCCCTCCGAAGCCGCCGATCCGCTCGAGGCCGCTGACGAAGCCGTACTCCCACTTGGTCTTCGCGCGCTCGACCTCGGCGGGGGTCGGACCGCTCTTCGCGAGACGGGCGACCTCCTCACCGACGACGCGCTCGATCTCGGGGAGCGAGGCGCCGGGGCGCGCCGTCGCGATGACGATGAAGGCGCCCGAGATCTCGTTCGCCCAGTTGAACGAGTTGACGTTCGAGGCGAGCTGCCGGTCGTAGACCAGGACCTTGTTCAGGCGCGAGGAGAGCCCGTCGGTCAGGACCGTCGAGGCGATGTCGAGCGCCGCCTCTTCCGGGTCGTAGGCGGGCGGCGCCGGCCAGGCGAAGTACGTGCGCTCCTGCGGAACGCGGTCGGCGACCTCGATGATCCTCTCCCCTTCGAGCGCCGGAATGAATCGCGCCGGACGGTCGAGCGCCGGGCCGGCCGGGATCCCGCCGAAATACTTCTCGACGAGCCGCTTCGCCTCGGCGGGGTCGAAATCGCCCGCGATGACCAGCGTCAGATTGTTCGGCGTGTAGTAACGGCGGAAGAACTCCTGGACGTCCTCGACCGAAGCCGCCTGCAGGTCCTCGTGGCTGCCGATCACGCTCCACGAGTAGGGGTGGCTCGCGGGATGGAGCGTCTCGGCGAGAAGGGAGAACCAGCGGCCGTACGGCTGGTTCTCGAGTCCCTGGCGCCGTTCGTTGCGCACGACCTCGCGCTGATTGTCGAGTTTCTCGATCGTCAGCGCCTCGTCCAGTGTCGCCAGACGATCGGACTCGAGCCAGAGGAGGAACTCGAGGCTTCCCGACGGCACCGTCGCGAAGTAGTTCGTCCGGTCGTTGCTCGTCGTGCCGTTGACGCCTCCTTCGAACAGGTTCGCGCCCGCTCGCTCGACGTACGTGAAGTACTCGCCGGAGGCGTTCGTCGAGCCCTGAAACATGACGTGCTCGAACAGGTGGGCGAAGCCCGTACGCCCCGCCTTCTCGTTCTTCGATCCGACGTGGTACCACTGGTTGACGTGGACGATCGGAAGCTTCCGGTCGACGTGAAGAATGACGTCGAGCCCGTTCGGAAGCGTGTACTTCTCGTAATCGATCTTCGGAACCGCGGCGGCGGCCGCTTCGGTACGCCCCTGCGCGGCGCCGGCGGAGACGGCGAAGACGAGGATCGAGAGCAAAACGAGTCGGGGGATTCGGTACATCGCGAGCCTCCTGGAAGTTTCGGATCGGGTGGCGGGAACGATATCCCAATTCGCCAGAATCAAAATAACCTGCGATGAACCCGATCGCCGCCGCCCCCCACCCGTTGCTGATACGATTCAGCTCTTCCATCCCAGTTCGGACAGGCATGCTGGGTTCTCGTTGCGGAGGAACGGAACGCAACGCTGTCCCGGCCGGCGCCGTCGCCGTGAGATCGCGGCCCGACTCGGCGTGAAGGAGGGTCGGATGAAGCTGACTCGAAGAGCGTTTCTCGTCACGACGGGAGTCGGAACGGCAGGCGCGACGCTGGGAGGGTGCCGCGGGGAAGCGGTCGCGACGGCGACGCCCGCGGCCGCCGCGAACCTGCAGGAGTGGGCGGAGGTCCGGGGGGAGTTCGATCTCGCTCCCGAATGGATCCACCTCGGTCTGTTCTTCTTCGTCTCGCACCCCCGCCCGGTCCGGGAGGCGATCGATCGGTACCGTCGCGAGCTCGATGCGAATCCGGTGATGACGATCGAGCACGCGATGTTCGTCCCCGATTTCGGCGCGATGCCGAACCGCGTGAAGGGAGCGATCGCGCGATACATCGGCGGCCGACCCGACGAGATCGCGCTCGTCGGAAGCACGACCGAAGGCCTCGCGGCGGTGTACCAGGGGCTGCCGCTCCGCGCCGGCGACGAGGTGCTGACGACCGATCACGACCACTACGTCCACCACGAATCGATCCGGCTCGCGGCCGAACGGGCGGGGGCGAGCTGGCGCACGATCCCGCTGTTCGACTCGCCGGACGCGATCTCGGAAGAGGAGATCGTCTCGCGGATCCGCCGCGCGATCCGCCCCTCGACGCGAGCCGTCGGCATCACCTGGGTCCACTCCAGCACCGGCCTCAGGCTGCCGATCGCCGAGATCGGCGCGGCCGTCGCGGAAGTGAATGTCCGCCGTCCAGCCGCGCGCCGTGTCCTGCTCGTGGTCGACGGCGTCCACGGCCTCGGCGCCGCCGACCCCGCCGTCGCCGCTTCCGGTTGCGATTTCTTCTGCTCCGGAGCCCACAAATGGCTGTTCGGTCCCCGCGGCACCGGCTTCGTCTGGGGAAGATCCGATGCCTGGGCCCTGATGCGACCCGGCGTCCCGAGCTTCGAATCAGGCGAGCTGTTCGTCGCCTGGATGGAGGGAAAGAAGCCGGCCGGTCCGCCGAAGGCCAACTGGTTCTCCCCGGGCGGCTTCCACGCCTACGAGCACGTCTGGGCGATCCCGGATGCGATCCGATTCCACGAAGCGATCGGACCTGCCCGCGTGACGGCGCGGATCGCGGAGCTGAACGGGCAGATGAAGGAAGGGCTGGCGGGGATGGATCACGTGACGCTCTACACGCCGCGCGCGAGCTCGCTCTCGGCGGGGATCGTCTGCTTCGACGTGGCGGGGATGTCGCCGCCGGAGGTGGTCGAGCGGCTCCTGGAGAAGCGGATCATCGCGACGACCACGCCGTACCCGGTGTCGTACGCCCGCATCTCGTGCGGAATCATGAACACGGAAGCCGAGGTGGAGACGGCGCTCCGCGCGATCCGGGACCTGGCCTGACGCGTCGCCTGGTCCACTAGTCCCGACTCACGAGAGGAGCCGCTCGAGGGTCTCGACGTCGAGGTTCCGGATCACGCTGTTGTCCTCAGTCAGGATCGACTCGGCGAGCTCCCGCTTCGACGACTGGAGCTCGAGGATCTTCTCCTCGACCGTGTCGCGCGCGATCAGGCGATAGGCGAACACCGGCTTGTCCTGTCCGATGCGATGGGTGCGGTCGATCGCCTGAGCTTCGACCGCAGGGTTCCACCACGGGTCGAGCAGGAAGACGTAATCGGCATTCGTCAGGTTGAGCCCCGTTCCTCCCGCCCGGAGGCTGATGAGAAACACCGGCGGACCATCCGCGGCCTGGAAGGCGCGGACAACGCTCTGCCGGTCGGTCGTGCTCCCGTCGAGCCAGGCGTAGTCGACCTTCTGCTTTTCGAGCCGGCGGGCGGCGAGACGGAGGAAGCTGGTGAACTGCGAGAACACGAGCGCGCGGTGACCGCTGTCGATCACTTCGGAGAGCTCTTCGAGCAGAGTCTCGAGCTTCGCGCCGGGCACGCGGATCGTCGGATCGAGCAGCGCCGGGTCGCACGCGGCCTGCCGCAGACGCAGCAGAGCCTCGAGCACGTGCATTCTCGACTTCTGCATTCCCTCCGAGCGGACTTTGTCGAGCAGCCGCGAGCGGTACAGGAGGCGGAGGTCGTCGTAGATCTTCCGCTGCGCCGGATCGAGCTCGCACCAGAGGGTCTGCTCGACGCGCGCCGGGAGCTCGGGGGCGACCTGCTCCTTCGTGCGCCGGAGCAGCAGCGGCCGCACCGCCTCGGCCAGCGCTCCGAGACGCTCGCGCGACACGTTCCGTCCGGCGAACTGCCGCCGGAACCACTTCGACGACCCGAGCATCCCGGGATTGAGGAACTCGAACAGGCTCCAGAGCTCGCCGAGATGGTTCTCGATGGGAGTCCCGGAGAGGGCGAGGCGATGACGGCCGCGCAGCAGGCGTGCGCTCTTCGCGGTCTGGCTGGAGGCGGTCTTGATCGCCTGCGCTTCGTCGAGGATCACGTACTCGAGCTCCATGGCCGAGAGGCGGCCGACGTCGGTCCTGAGCGTTCCGTACGTGGTGAGCACCAGATCGGCGTCGCGAGCGATCTCGGGCGAGCGATCGGCTCCGTGATACTCGACCACGCGCAGGCCGGGAGCGAAGCGCGCCGCTTCTTCCCTCCAGTTGAAGAGGAGCGAGCGGGGCGCCACGACGAGCGAGGGGCGGTCGGAGCGGATCGAAGCGAGAAGAGCGAGCACCTGGACGGTCTTGCCGAGGCCCATGTCGTCGGCGAGGCAGCCGCCGACCTCGAGCTTGCGGAGGTGATGGAGCCAGCCGAGACCGTCGCGCTGGTAGGGGCGGAGCTCGCCGCGGAACTCCGGACCTTCGGTCCGCGCGCGGACCTCTTCCCCCGTGGCGAGACGCTCGCGCAGAGTGGCGAATCCGGGATCGCTCCGGACGCCTGTGCGCGCGCGGAGAAGCAGATCGATCAGCAGCGCCTGCGAGCCGGGAAAGCGGACCCGTCCGTCCGCGCGCTTCTCGGCCCCTTCGAGGAACCCGAAGTCGCCGAGCATCGTCCCGTCGACGATCCCGTACGAGCCGTCGGGAAGCTTGCGGAGCGCGCCGGGCGTCGCATCGAGAAGGGTCGCCACCGGGACCGAAACCCCGCCGAAGCTGACCTCGGCGCGCAGATCGAACCAGTCGATGCCCGTCTCCACCTCGACCACGAGATCGTCGGCCAGCCGGAGCGGGCGGCCGTGGAGCTCGATCGTCCAGCCTTCGCCCGCGAGCGTCGCCAGGATGGAAGCGGCCTGCGAGGTCCGGATCCGCCACGCGCCGTAGTAGTCGCGCGTGACGCGCAGCACTTCAAGTCGCGCGCGGAGCTCCTCCTCGCGCGGGAGGTCGCGCATGAGGATCCGCTCCTCGTCGACGAGGCTCCGTGCTCCCTCCCCCGGAACGACTTCCACCTCGCCGTAGCGAACCCGGAAATCGCCGGTCCACCCCTCTCCCTCCCGATCGCTCCCGAGCTCGAGGCGGAGGAACGGCTTCGGCTCGGGACGCTCGACCGGGCGCGCGAGCTCGGGCGGAACGTCGATCGGCACGGGGGAGGACTCGAGGATCGCGGCGACGAACTCGTCGCGCTCGCGGTCGGGCGCGTCGAGCGGTCCCCCCCGGAGCAGATCGATCCACGGCCGCGCGTCCTTCGGCTCGATCCCGGCGAGACGGTCGCCCGCCAGAACCATCCCGGCCACGGCGGAATCGATCGCGTCGATCCTGAGCCGCTCCCCGTCCCGATGCAGCTCTCCATCGACCCGCCAGCGTCTCCGCTTCTCGTCGCGGCTCAACTTCAGCCCGAGCTGCCATGGAGCGCCGTCGTCGAGAGTGATCGGACCCCTCAGCTCCTGGTCGAGCTCTCCGTAGAGTCGGCCGGTCGCCGCCATCTTCGAGAGGAGAATCCGCCCCCCTTCGCCGCGGACGCTCACCTTCGTGTTCTCCCAGTGGGGGGAATGGGCTCCCGCGAACAGGAGCGCGAGGATCTCGCGATCGGGGTCGTCGAGCTGCGCGATCTGGGCGTGCGTCATCCGGAACCGGCGCGGGACGCCCGGCGTCCCGTCGCGTCGGATCGAGCGCCTGCGGAGATCGATCAGCACGCCGGCGAGTCCCATCCCGACGAGGACGTAGTTGATCTCGTCGCCCGGAAGGAGCGGCGAGGCGGCCGGCAGGGCGCTCTCGACCCTGGCGAGACGCTCCTCCCACTCCTCCCGGCTGCGGGGTGAGAATGGCCGGACGTTCGACGGGGGAGGCGGCAGCTCGTCGAGATCGTCGTCCTCGTCTCCGTCGTCCTCCGGCGGGTCGTCGCCGTCGAGAAACGGCTCGAGAAACTCGACGCGCTCTCCCTGGAGCAGACCCTCGCGCGCAGCCCTGCAGATCACCCCCCAGACGTGCTTGCAGACCTCGGCGTCACGCTCGAAGTAGGGGCACGAGCAGAGATAGGTCAGCGTCCCCTCTTCGTCGAGCTGCATTTCGACGTGGTACGGGAGCGAGCCGCGGACGCGCGCGCCGATCCATCCGGTCGATTCCCGCCGGACCTCTCCGACTCTTCCCTCTGAAAGGTACTGCTCCCCACGGCTCTGAATCAGCTTCGGGACCAGCTTCTGGAGTCCGGACAATGCGGGCACAAACCTCACAACGCGGATTTTTTCGCCAGATTCCCCCCTGAAAATCACGGTTCCGGAGCCGCCTCCAGGAGTCGCTCGCGGAGGCCGGACCAGCGGCGGCGCGACTCGGCGTTGCGAACCGCCATCTCGACCGCGCGGCTCTGGCCGACGAGGACGACCAGCCGGCGGCCCCGGGTGATCGCCGTGTAGAGCAGATTGCGCTGGAGCATGATGGAGTGCTCGCGCAGGAGCGCGATGACGACCGCGGGGTACTCCGAGCCCTGCGATTTGTGGATGGTGGTCGCGTAGGCGAGCGTGAGCGAATCGAGGTCGGTGCCGGCGTAGTCGACGAGGCGCCCTTCGAACTCGACGGTGGCCTTGCGGTTCCGGCGGTCGATCGCCCGGACGATGCCGAGGTCGCCGTTGAACACGTCCTTCTCGTAGTCGTTCTCGATCTGCATGACCTTGTCGCCCGGGGCGAGGACCCATCCGGGACGGTCGAGTCCTCCCTGCGCCGCCTCCGGATTGACCGCGCGCTGGAGAGCGGCGTTGAGGCTCTGAACCCCGGCGTCTCCGCGGTGCATCGGCGAGAGGACCTGCACGTCGCGGCGGCCGTCGAATCCGAAGCGCTTCGGGATCCGCTCGGTGACCAGCTCGAGGATCTTCTTCTGCGCCTTTTCGCCGTCGGCCGCCTCGATCAGGAAGAAATCGCTCTCTTCGCCGGCTGCGGCGGCGAGCGGCATCTCGCCTCGATTCACGCGGTGCGCGTTGATCACGATGCGGCTTCCGGCGGCCTGACGGTGGATCTCGGTCAGCTCGCTCACGGCGAACGCTCCGGAAGCGATGAGGTCGGCCAGGACCTGGCCGGGGCCGACCGAGGGGAGCTGGTCGGCGTCGCCGACCAGCAGCAGCCCGGCATGGCGCGGGATCGCGCGAAGGAGCGAGTCCATCAGCGTGATGTCGAGCATCGAGACCTCGTCGATGATCGCGAGGTCGCATCGGAGCGGGTCCTTCTCGTTCCTGAGGAACGTGCCGCTCCTCCGATCGACTTCGAGGAGGCGGTGAATGGTGCTGGCGTCGCGGCCGGAGGCTTCGCCGAGACGCTTGGCGGCGCGTCCGGTCGGGGCGGCGAGGACGATCTGCATCTTCTTGGCTTCGAGGATGGCGAGGATCGCGCGGACGATGGTCGTCTTGCCGACGCCGGGACCGCCCGTGATGATGGAGACCCTGGCGCCGAGGGAGCGGGCGATGGCGAGTTTCTGGCTGGGGGCGAGGCGGAGGCCGAGGCGCGGCTCGACCCACTCGATGGCCCGATCGACGACGATCCGCCAGGGAGGTGGGCCGGCGGCGAGCGTCCGCAGCCGCTCCGCCACCCTCTTCTCGGCGAGGAGCAGGCGGGGAAGGAAGGCGGCGGGCCGCCCGCCGATCGGCTCGATGAGGACGCGCCGTTCCCGGATCTCGAGCTCGAGCGCCTGCTCGAGCTTGTCGTGCGGCACACCGAGGAGCCGGGCGCCGAGAGCGATCAGCTCCTCGCGAGGCAGCGCGCAGTGTCCCCCCGCCGCCGCCTCCTCGAGCGCCCAGGCGATCCCCGCACGGATCCGCATCTCCGAGTCGCGAGGCACCCCGAGCCTCTGCGCCAGCACGTCCGCGCTCGTGAATCCGATCCCCCGAATCTCGTCGGCGAGACGATATGGATTCTCGCGGATCAGCCTCACCGCATCCGCCCCGTACTCCTTCCAGATCCGAGTCGCCCGCGCCGTGCCCACTCCGTGCTCCTGCAGGAAGAGCATCAGCTCGCGCGAGCCCCGCTGCTCGTCCCAGCTCGCCCGGATGTCCGAGAGCCTCTTGCGCCCGATGCCGGGAACCTTGAGCAGCTTCTCGGGAGCGCCGTCGAGCACCTCGAAGATCTTCTCGGCGAACGTCTCCCACAGCTTCGAGGCGAGGTGGGGACCGACGCCGCGGATGGCGCCCGATCCGAGCCACGTCTCGACGGCGGCGCGGCCGGAAGGAGGCTCGATCGCGATTCCCGCGGCGTGGAACTGGCGGCCTCTCGCCGGATCGCTCACCCATCGCCCCCGCGCGGTGAGCCGCTCCCCGGGGACGACCGCCGGACACGTGCCGACCACGTGCGCGGTCTCGATCCCTCCTTCGATCCGAATGCGGAGGACCGAAAAGCCGGTCTCCTCGTTCCGGAAGGTGATCCGCTCGAGCGTTCCGCGGATCTCCCCGGCGGGGGCGGCGTCCGCTCCCGGAGGGCGCGGATCTCGCGAAGGACGAGGACGATGGGTCGGCAAGGCGAGCCGATTGTAATGCGGCTGGCCGGCGATCCGTTTCAGGGCAGCAGAGCGCGGCCGATCGTGTTCTTGTCGGTTCCGAACCAGAGCGAGCGCGTCGGCTCGTGGAAGACCATGTGGCGCACGGTGCTGCCGCCGCTCGGGATCTCGGTCACCGAGAAGAACGCTTTCTCGGCGGGGTCGAAGCCGACGAGGCGGTTCGGCTGGGGGCCGGTCTCGACGAACCAGAGCCGCCCGGCGGAGTCGATCGCCATCGCGTACGGGAGCGAGCCATCGCCTCCCGGCGTGGTCCATTCGCTCACGCGGCGGCTCTTCGGATCGAGGCGCGCGACTCTGCCGCGCGCATAGTCGACGTACCACACGCCGCCGTCCTTCGCGAGCGCGATCCGCCGGTCGCGCGCTCCTTCGGGAAGCTCGAACTCCTCGAGCTCGAAGCTCTTCGGATCGACCGTTCCGATGCGATTGGCCCCGAACTCGTTGAACCACGGCCTGCCGTCGGGAGCGACCACGATCCCGTACGGACGCGAGCCGCGCAGCGGGAGCTTCACCAGACGCACCGCCCCGCTATCGACGTCGAGCTTGCCGACGAAATTTCCCCCCTGAACGGTGAACCAGATGTCTCCAGCCGGGTCGAAGGCGAGCGTGTGAGGATCGCGCGCCGCCGGATCGGGCATCGGAAACCGCTTCACGGTGCCGCTCTTCGGATCGAGACGCCCGATGTAGGCGTCGCGGTTGCCGGCGTACCAGACCGTCCCGTCCGCCGCGACGATCAGGTTGTGCGGCGCAGCCCCTTTCTCCAGATCGACTTTCGTGAAGCTTCCGCTCTTCGGATCGAGCGAGGCGAGGTAGTCGCCCTGCTGTCCGACGAACCAGACGCGTCCGTCGGGAGCGACCGCCGGATCGCGCGGCCGCGTCCGCTCCCATGGAACGTCCCACTCGCGGATCGGAACGGCGGGTTCGGCGAGCGCCGGAAGCGCGGCGGCGATCGAGAGCAGCAGCGTGAGAATCCGCATCATGAGCCTCCGTGGGGCGATTTCCCTCTCCCAAACGCGAAGGGGGGCAGGGGATTCCCGGAGCGCGCAGAAACGAAGCGGGCACGGCCCGAAGGCCGTGCCCGCCAGTGGACTGTAATGGGGATGCGGATCAGTCGCGCCCGTCGCGCTCGCCGCGGCGGCGGTCGTCGCGCTTGCGGCTGCCGGCCGGAACCGGCTCCTGCTCGTCCTTGTTGCCGGCGCCCTGGCAACTGGCTCCGTTGATGTGAGCGAGCCGCTCGGTAGCGGCGCTGAGCTGGGAATCGGTCGCCCCGCCGAGATAGAGCGCCTCGATCTCGTTCACGACCGAGACGAAGTTCCTCGGCCCTTCGACCGGCGACCACCAGCGAAGGCTTCCGGCGCCGAAGTTGAGCCATGCGGTGAGAAGCTCGGCGAGGAACTGCTGGCTGCCACGACGGTTCCGCCCGCCGAGAACGGAGGCGGCCTGCGCCCGCGTATCGGCCGCGACCGACTCGCTGAACACCGAGCTCGCGCGCCCGAGGACCGCGAGGAACGTGTCGATGGCGGCGGCATTATAGGTGGTGCTCCCCTGCTGCTTGACCTCGCGTTCCCAGACGATGGCGTTTTCGCGGCAGCGCGCGGCGCCGGTGACCAGGAACGCGAAAGTCGTCGAATCGCTGCCGCCGTCGTCGTCCATCACCGAGAGCTGGACCTCGCGGACCTCCACCCGGGTGAGATCGAACTCGACTTCATCCACGGCCTCGAAGGGGAACACTCCCGCCGGACTGAGCGGCGGATCGGGGGAAGAGCCGTTGTTGAAGTAGGTGAACGAGGAGGTGTCGCCTCCCGGGGTGATCGTCCAGGTGAAGGTCAGGTCGTCCGATCCGGGATCGGTCGCCTCGGCCACGCCGATGAACGTCCCGTCGGATCGTCCGACGAACGCGGGACCGCTGGTGAATTCCGCTGCGATGCTCTCGTCGAGAACGAGCGTCGGATCGAGGTTGGAGACGACCGCCGTACCGTGGGAGGTGACCGGCGGGCAGGTCGGATCGTTGACCGTGACGACGAGGGGATAGCTGCCGTCGTCGCCATAGACGTGCTCGGCGCCGAAGATTCCCCCCGGACCGATGACGACGGACTGGATCGCTGATCCGTCGCCCCAGTCGATGACGGCGGTGCGGCGCGCCCCTTCGGACGCGGCGACCGTCCCGCCGAGGACGACCGCGCTTCCCTCGACGGCGCCGGTGACCGAGAGGGCGACGACCGGCGGACCGGTGACGTTCACCTCGATCGAGGCGCTCGACGAGCAGCTTCCGACCGTGCTCGACACGGTGTAGGTGCCGGGCTCGGTCACGATGATCGACGGAACGGTGGCGCCCGTCGACCAGAGGTAGTCGGCGCCGCCGTTCGCGAAGAGCGTGACGCTGCCGCCGTCGCAGAAGGTGGTCGGCCCGTCGGTCGTGATGGTGACTTCGGGTCCGGGCGTGACGTTGACCGCGATCTCATCGGAGGTCGCCGAGCAGCCGGCGGCGTTTCCGACGGTGACGTGGTACGAACCGGGGCTTCCGACGGTGATCGACTGGTCGGTCTCGCCGTTGGACCAGAGGTAGGTCGCGCCGCTGCTCGCGGTCAGGGTGACGGTATTCCCCTCGCAGAAGGTGGTCGGACCCCCCGCGGTGATCGTCGGCTGCGAGACCGGCGTGACGCTGACCTCGACCGGGTCGGATGTGGCCGAGCAGCCGCCGGAGGTGGTGACGGTGACCGAGTACGAGCGCCCTTCGGTCACGGTGATCGAGCGGGAGGTGGCGCCGTTGGACCAGGACCACGAAGCGCCGGCGCTCGCCGTCAGGATCACGCTGTCTCCCTCGCAGAACGAGAGAGGACCGTCCGCGGTGATCGTGGCGACCGCATTCGCGCTGACGGTCACGGTGCGGGTCGACGAAGTCCGGGAGCATCCCTCGGCCGAGGTGACGGTGACCGAGAAGTTGCCGCTCTCGGTGACGACGATCGACTGCGAGTCGGCTTCGTTGCTCCAGAGATAGGTGGCGCCGGGGAGCGAGGGAGCGGAAAGCGTGACGCTGCCGCCCTCACAGAAGTTGAGCGGACCGCTGGCGGTGATCGTCGCGCTGGGAAGCGGATTCACCGTGACGCTCTTCGTCTCGGAAGTGCTCGAGCAGCCCGCCGCGCTCCGAACGACGACGCTGAAGTCTCCCGACTCGGTGACGGTGATCGATTGGGTGACCGCATCGTTCGACCACTCCCAGAACTCGCCGTCGGGAGCGGTGAGCGTGACGCTGCCGCCCTGGCAGAACGAGAGCGGACCATCGGCCGTGATCGTCGTGCCCGGCTGCGGGGAGATCGTGACGGTCTGCGAATCGGAGGTTGCCGAGCAGCCGGCTCCGTCGGTCACGGTGACCGTGTAGCTTCCGGCTTCATCGACGGTGATCGACTGCGTGATCTCGCCGGTCGACCAGAAATACGATTCCGATTCGTTCGCCGTGAGAACCACGCTTCCGCCCTCGCAGAAGGTCGTCGCTCCCTCGGGGGTGATGAACGCTGGAGGATCTTCGGCGATGGTGACCAGAGTGGTCCCGGCCGGTGAAACGCAGCCGTTGAACGTGGCGACCAGGCTGTAAGTCCCGGCGTCGTCCAGGGTGACGTTCGGGATGGAGGGCTCGCGAAGGGTCGAGTTGAACCCGTTCGGGCCGGTCCACGAATAGGTGGCGCCCGGGATGTCCTCGACGGTGAGTGTGAGCGTGCCGAGGTTGCAGACGGGGGAGTTGCTCGTCGCGGGCGGCGGGAGATAGAGGGGATTGTTGGGGGTCGTCGACGCCGTGGCGGTATCGTCCGCGGGGTGGGCGTCGCTGGTCTCGGCGCTGACGGCTCCGGTGACGGCGAGCGGCTCCGCGTCGGGAGCGCCGCAGTCGATGTGCGCGACGACCGTGACGGTCGCCTCGCGGGTGGGGAGCACCTCGCCGAGCGCCGCCGTCACGAGACCCGCCGCGGGCGAGCTGCAGGTGCCGACGGTCGTAGTGCACGAAACGAACGAGAGGTGCTCGGGCAGCGTGACGTCCAGCTCCGCCGAGCGGCCGACCAGGCTCCCGTCGTTGAGGATGTCGAACGTGAAGGTCACGTTCTCATTGACGGTCTGGGTGGCGTGTGAGCTCGCAGCCGAAACGACGAAGTTCGGCTGGAGGTTCGCTAACGAGCAGTCGATCGAGACGTCGTCGACGCGGAACGTGGTCGGGTTCTGCGAATCGTTCGTCGCGGTGAAGACGAGCGACACGATGCCGCTCGCGACCAGCGGGAACGGTCCGACCGTCACGTACGCGGTGCCCTCATTGAGATTGCTGTGGCTCGAGACCGCTACGGTTCCGCCGGGCGTCGCGAGATGGACGACGAGAGCGTCGACGGCCGTCGCGCCCTCGGCCGAGAGGACGTGAAGCTTGAAGGTCAGCCCGAACACCGGCGAGGTCGGGAGAAAGATCTCCTGGCGCGCCGTGCCGGTCGTGCTGACGGCTCCGCCGAGGGAGAGGAATCCGGTGCCGCTCGCGGCTCCGGCCCCGGTCGCGCGGCTGGCCGCGCCGGCCAGCACCCAGGGAGCCGCCGAGGATTCGAATCCGCCGTTGGTGACGATCTGACAGGAAGGATCGACGTGCGGCTCGACGCCGACCGCGTCCCATGCGCCCGCCGTCGTGATCCGCTCGCGGCTCGCTTCCCCGAACAGGACGAGCGCCGCATCGAGGGTCGCCGCGCGCGCGCGAACGAACGAATCGGTCGGAAGGAGATGGCGTGCGAGCGCCTCGCGCCAGATCGCCTGCGCAGCGTCGAGCCCGATCCCCTCCACCGCACCACCCAGATGATGACCCCCGCCCTCGGCCAGCAGCGCGAACGCCTTCCGCACGATCCCCGCGTTCGCGGCGGCTCCGCGCTCGTCGCTCCCGCTGTATCTCTCGACGTAGTGGTCGGGATCATCGTCGAACGTCAGTCCCGCGTCGGCCGCGGAATGCGGGCGGTGGAAACGCTCGCCGAGCGCGCCCGTCTGCAGGAGCGCTTCGGTCCAGCCATATCCGAGCGACGCCGGCTCACCGACGGGGAGAAATCGCGCACCCGCTCCCTCCTCGCGCCAGGTCGAGATCACCGCGCCCGTGTGCGCGTCGACCATCCAGACCCGTTCCGCTTCGTCTTCCGCCACCGCGATGCGCCACACCAGATGCTCCGCCGCCCCGCGGTGGATCCTCAGCGTCACGTCCGCCCGCTCTCCACAGTCCGCGCAGCCCGTAAGCACCAGCGCGCGCGCCTGCGACTCGCTCACCAGCGGCTCGGTACCGATCCGGAGATCCGGCATCAACCCGTCCGCGATCTTCCAGAGCGATCGGTCCTCGCGCAGATGCACGATCGCTTCGGCGCCGAGCACCGGAACCCCATGCATCGACTGGCCGTACCGCGCGTGCCAGTTGCCCGCGGCGTCGCGCGAGATCTCGATCGTCCGCAGCTCGAGCCCCGCGCCGAGAGAAGCGGCGCCTCGGCTGTCCGCAGAATCGAGGTGGGCGGAGAGAATCCTGCGACTGAGCTCGTCGATCTCCGATTCGATCGACGCATATGCCGGATTCGTGATCGCGAACGCGACCAGAACCCCGGCAAGGAGTGCGAGATTGCGCGGCATACTGCGACTCCTCGTGAGCGCTTCGGGCCGTTGACCCGGCTGGTTGTACGACGGTTGGTTGGCGAGTGTGGGGGAAGACTACACGCGGCCAGATTCAAAGGTAAAGAGGCCTTTCCGAAGTTGGGTGACGTCTCCTCCCATAGGGACGATTTTGGAATATCCCGCGCCACGGCCCGATCGCCGGCAGCCGGGCTCGGCCGGGGATTACTCCATTAAACTCCGCCGATACGACAAGGAGGCTCATCATGAGAGGTCGACACCGAACCGTTCTGCTCGCCATTGCCGTCATCCTCTTCGCGTTCCCCTCCCTCGCCGACGCGCTCCGCAGCGACGTCATCGCTCATCTCGACGATGCGGAAAAGAAGCTGACCGCGCTGGCTGAGGCGACGCCGCAGGAATCGATGACCTGGCGTCCCGGGGAAGGAGTCCGTTCGAACGCCGAAGTGTTTCTGCACGTGGCTGCAGGAAACTACTTTCTCGGCGGAACGATCGGAGCGAAGCGCCCGGAGGGGCTCGATCTCGGGAAGCTCGACAAGTCGTCGACCGACAAGGCGACGATCCTGCAAGAAATAAAGCGCTCGTTCGAGTTCGCGCGTGGGGCGATCGAAGGGGCGCCCGGGGATCTCGACGCGGAGCAGGACCTGTTCGGCCGTCAGGTGTCGAAGCGCTATGTGGTTCTGCTGATCGGCGTGCACGCGCACGAGCATCTCGGCCAGGCGATCGCGTACGCGCGGATGAACGGGATCGCGCCGCCGTGGAGTGAGTGAGCTCGGACCGCGCGTCACGGACGCTCGACGATGTCCTCTTCGAGGAGGGCGACGGCGGCGATCACCTCGTCGCGCTCGCGGGCCGGGACGCCGAGGGCGTCGAGAACGGCGTGCAAATGCGCGACCGTGCGGCGCCAGTGCTCGCCCGTGATGCCGAGCCCCTCGTGGGAGGCACGAACGTCGCGGCCGATGTAGTGGCACGGACCTCCCGACATCTCGCAGAGCAGGCCGATCAGATGCTCGCGAAGCTCGACCTTCGAGGTGCGGCTCATGCCGCTGAAGAACGGAGCGATCTCGGGATCGGCGAGCATGCGGCCCAGAAGGCCGTCGACGGCGGCGGCGATCGCATCGTAGCCGCCGATGCGCTGATAGAGCGTCGATTCAGCGGCAGCAGTCGACGGCTGCGCGGCCTGCCGCGGCGCGGGAGCCGGTGATGCGGCGGGGCGGCAGGCGGCGCCGGCGAGAGCCAGCAGCGCCGCCATCGCCGCGAGGACCGGCACTCGCCTCTCGAGCTTTCTCATCAGCGAGAAGTCTCCTTCGACGCGCGGCGCCAGTCAATCCGCCGCTCGGTCCGCGCCGCGCGAGCTCGTTCGCGCGCGATTCGCGAAGCCTGCGCTCGGCGCGCGGCAGAGTCCGCTAAGTCGTGAATCCAGAAACGGTTGCGGGAGACTTTCCTCTTGTCTGACATGCCGTCGCGAGCGACAATGCTCGACGTTGCTCGTCCGCGAGCCACTCGCCCGCGGACGTCCGGTCGTCCTTGCAGTCCTGGCGTGGTGCATCGAATCGGGAAGTCGTCCGGCCCGGTCGAGTCGTTCGAGCCGGAGAGGTCGTGCGAAGAGCGTAGCGTTCATGCGCCGTTATTCCGTCGAGCGTATTTTTCTCACCGACTCCGAGGGGAAGCCGGCAGTCTGCCGGGCCGGGGATGGCGAGGTGATCGTGAATGCCTCGGATCCGGAGGATGCGATCCATCTGTTCGTCCGGGAGCAGGGAGCGACGCTCGTGACCGAGCCGAGCTCGTTCCGATCATTCTCTGCCGTCGCGGTCGCGAGGATCGAATCGCGCTATCTATGTCTCGAAGCCACCGTCTGCGACGGCTCATCCACGGACTGATGCGCCTCGGACTGATGCGCCTCGGACTGACGCGCCTGGCCGGAGGGCGGAGGGCGGGTCCCGCGGCGGCGGGTGGGAATAGCTCCGCGCGGCGGAGCATTCCGGGTGGACTCGCGCAGGCGGTGTCGGGACAGGCCCGGGCGGACTGCGAAGCCTATCTCCGCGACGGAGGGTTTTCGATTCCGGACGAGGGGTGGCTCGAGTCGTCGTTCAGCCGCGCTCTGACGCGGGTGCTGATCGAGGCGGAGGTGACGGTCGGGCTACTCCCGAGCATCCTCCGCATCCAGCTCCGCCGCGAATACGAGCGCGAGTTCCGGAGGCGCCTCGCCTCGAAGTCGAAGTGATCCGCACGAAAAAAGCCGCCCCGCGGGCGGCTCTCGTGATCTCGAATTGGCTCCGGCAGCTGGACTCGAACCAGCGACCCACGGATTAACAGTCCGTTGCTCTACCAACTGAGCTATGCCGGAATGCTGCGCGCGGCACGGACGAATCGCAACCTCGCCCCGCGCCACGTCAAACGCTCAACCTCCCCCCGGGGGGATTTATTGCACCCGTTTTTCGCTCCGCCGGGGCGCGGCCCCGAGGCTCCGGAGCGCCGCCGCCACCCTCCCCGGGAGCGCATCGAGCTCGCCTTCCGCGTACTCGAGCAGGACCACGCCGGGATCGCCGGCGACCATCGCCGAGCAGCGCCGCCCCGAGGCCGGCCGGAACAGTGCCACGACCGGAATGGCGAAGCGGTACCGCGCCGCCGCGATCTCGTATCCGACTCCGTGCGAAGGGAGAGTCACCTCCGCGACGATCGCTCCCCCGCGGGCGGTCACCTCCTCGAGCCAGCCGAGGTCGCGCGCGAAAATCGCCTCCGGCGCGAGCGACTCCCCTCCCGCTCCGACCTCCGCGCTGGTCACCAGGCCGGCGAACACCTCGAACCCGTCGCGCTCGAAGGCCGCCACGATCCGCCGGTAGAGCCCCACGTCGTCCCGCCCCCCCGAGATCGATCCGGAGAAATAGATCGGCGTCATCGCGCCGAATCTTCGCATGAACGCCCGGCGAGCGGGAACTTCCTTCGCGCGGCCGGCTCCGGCCCGCGGCAGTTCGGCAGACGACCGGATTAGAATACCGGTCCCATGTCACGCGAGATCGTCATCAATACGACCCGGCACGAGTCGCGGATCGCCGTGCTCGACGAGGGTCAGGTCGTCGAGCTGTGGGTCGAGCGCACGCGCCAGCGGACGGTCGTCGGAAACATCTACAAGGGAAGGGTCAGCAAAGTGCTCCCCGGCATGCAGTCCGCCTTCGTCGACCTCGGGCTCGACCGCGACGCCTTCCTCTACGTATCCGACGTGCTCGAGGACTTCGAGGAGTACGAGAGCGAGAACTCGGAGGACCTGCATTTCGAGGACGGCACCTCGCCGCCGCCGCGGGCCGAGGCCTCGATCGCCGATCTGCTGCGCGAAGGGCAGGAGATCGCCGTGCAGGTATCGAAGGACTCGATCGCGAGCAAGGGGGCTCGCATCACCACCCACGTCACGCTCCCGGGGCGATTCCTCGTCTACATGCCGACCGTCTCGCACGTCGGCGTCTCGCGGCGGATCGAGGAGGAGGAGGAGCGGGTCCGGCTCAAAAGCCTGCTCGATGAGCTCCGCATCGCGACGAAGCTCCAGGGCGGGCTGATCGCCCGAACCGCGAGCGAAGGGCGCAGCGAAGAGGAGCTCGCCGGCGACCTCCACTACCTCAGCCAGCTCTGGGACGGCATCCGGAAGCGCGCCGAAAAGGCCTCCGCGCCGGCACCCCTCCACCACGACCTCGACCTGGTCCTCCGAACCATCCGCGACGTCCTCTCGCCCGACTTCAAGACCGTCTGGGTCGACACCGTCGAGGAGTACCAGCGCATCGTCGAGTTCCTCGATCAGATCCAGCCGAACCTGGTCCAGAAGGTGCGCCTCTGGCGGCGCGAAGAGCCGATCTTCGACGAGTTCGGCATCGAGCCGGAGATCGAGAACGCCCTCAAATCGAAGGTCTGGCTCAAATCGGGCGGATACATCGTCATCAACCAGACCGAGGCGCTCGTCGCCATCGACGTGAATACGGGAAAGTACGTCGGCCGGCGGAACCTCGAGGAGACCGTCTTCCGCACCAACCTCGAAGCGATCCGCGAGATCGTCCGCCAGATCCGCCTCCGCGACCTCGGGGGGATCATCGTGCTCGACTTCATCGACATGGAGAACGAGGAGAACCGCGCGCACGTGTTCGAGGCGCTCGAGCAGGAGATCCGGAAGGATCGCTCGAAGACCAGGATCCTGCAGATCTCCGAGTTCGGCCTGGTCGAGATGACCCGCAAGCGCGTCCGGCAGAGCCTCGAGCGCTCGCTCACCCAGGCCTGCCCCTACTGCGCCGGCTCGGGGCGCATCAAGTCGAACGCTACCGTGATCCTCGCCATCTGGCGCCAGCTCATGAAGGTCCGCGACCTCCAGCACGAGCAGGAGCTGATCGTCCGCGTCAACCCCGAAATCTACCTCGCGCTCCAGGGAGAGCAGGCGCGCATCTTCGACGAGGTCGAAGCGCTCCACGGGATCCACCTGGTCTTCAAGCCGGACGAGGCGCTGCACCACGAGCAGTTCGATCTGATGACGGTGTAGGGGGAGGGCGGCTCAATCCTCCTGCAGCTCCCAACACGTTTCAATTCAAAGACTTGCACCGGGACTTCCCGACCGGCTGGCATAGCGTGTGCAGCCTGACCCCTCGCCCAGAACGAGCTTCCGAGCCCGACCATGCCACTCGACGAGAGTTTTCGAACACTCAGCGAATTCCTGAACAGCCTGGACGAAGAAGGAGAGCAGAAGTTCGAGCTCTCCCATTCGCTCGTGATCATCTGTCCGGACTGCGGCAAGAACATCGCGTTCCGCAACCGATGCCCCAAGTGCGGAGGCGACAGCTGGATCCCCGCCGGCCACGCCGGAGGGGTGTTCGAGCAGATGAAGGCCCAGCGCGTCCGCACCATGGTGCACCAGCCGGACGAGAGCGACCTGCTCGAGACGCAGAGCCAGAGGTCGAACTGAGCCGGCCCGCCATTCTTCCGTAGAATGCGACTCGTGACCCGCGGCCCCTCCGCCGTTCCGACCGCTGCGCGCCGCGCCCGGAGCCCGAACCTCTCCTGAGCCGTCCATCCTACAGAAGAAATCCTCCGGCGCCGGCCGGATGGCGTTACGGTAGAAACCGCGCTCTGGAATTGATGGCTGGAGCCGAATAGCTTCGAATCGACAGTCGTTTCGTGAAAGGCCGACCGGACGTCCGTTCCATAGGATTTCGGACGAGGCTGACAAACGGTTGCGCTCGCTGCCTCAGGGGAGGCCGGACCGCGTCCACGGGGGGAGAATCGCGATTCTCCAGCGGCGGAGCGTCGAGACCGAGCCGGGTGCTATTCGACTCCGGCGTCAGCCGAGGACCCTAGCCGAGGTCGAGACGCTCGTATTCGGAATCGAGGATGTCGCGGACGAGGCGGTCGAACTCGGCCGAGCCGGGTCGCGGGGGGCGCCGCTGGCCGGCGACGTTCGAGCGGGCGGCCTCGAGGCGGTCCTCGTCGCGGCGGAGCTCTTCGGTCAGCGCCTGGATGAGCCCCTGGAGGATGGCGTCGTCATCGCGGAGGGGGCGGACGGCGCCGCGCTGGGAGAGGCGCTCGAGCACGCTCCGGGCGATCCGCTGGATCGCGTCGCGGCTCGTCCTGAACATGGCGTCCTCGCCGCCGTTGGCGCGGCGGCTCGCATCGGGGCGGGTCAGTGGACGGTCTCTTCGTCTTCAGGGGAAGAAGGGAGCGGCGCGTCCGCCGTCTCGATCTCCTCGCCGATCTCTTCGTCCCGCTCGACGATCTTCACGGCGGCGACCACCCGGTCGCCCTCCTCGATGTGGATGAGACGCACGCCCTGCGCGGCGCGGCCGGTCTCCCGGATCCCGTCGGTGGCGCAGCGGATGATCTTGCCCTGCTCGGTGATGACCAGGATCTGCTCGTCTCCCGAGACGTGGGTGATTCCGGCGACCTTGCCGTTGCGGTCGGTCGTCCTGATGTTGATCACGCCCGAACCGCCGCGCCCCTGGAGGCGGTACTCGGAGACGGCGGTTCGCTTGCCGAATCCCTTCTCGGTGACGGTCAGGATCTCTCCCTCCTCGTTGCGGAGCACGTCGAGCTCGACGACGTAGTCGCCTTCCCGGAGGGAGATGCCGCGGACCCCGGCGGCCTGGCGGCCCATCGGGCGGACGCCTTCCTCGCGGAACCGGATCGCCATCCCGTCGTGGGTGCCGATGAAGACCTGGGAGGCGCCGTCGCTGAACCGGACCGAATGAAGGTCGTCTCCCTGGTTGATGTCGATGGCGATGATGCCGGCGGAGCGGACGTTCGAGAACGCCGACAGCTCGGTCTTCTTGATCTTTCCCGCACGGGTCACCATCACGACGTACTTCGCCTCGGTGAAGTCCTTCGTGGTCAGAAGCGCCCGGACGCTCTCTCCCTGTTCGAGGTTGATCAGGTTGACGAACGCCTTTCCTCGCGCGTTGGCGCCCACCTCGGGGACCTGGTGGACCTTGACCCAGTAGAGGCGCCCGCGATCGGTGAAGATCAGCATGTAGGAATGGGTCGAGGCGATGAAGAGATGCTCGACGATGTCCTCTTCCTTGGTGGCCATCCCGATGCGCCCCTTCCCTCCGCGCCGCTGGGCGCGGTAGAGGGTCAGGGGGGAGCGCTTGACGTAGCCGCCCCGCGAGACCGTGATCACCATGTCCTCCTCGGCGATCATGTCCTCGATCGTGATCTCGTTCGCCTCGGGGATGATCTCCGTGCGGCGGGCATCGCCGTACGAGGCTCTGATGGCGCGCAGCTCGTCGGCGATGATTCCGAGGACCAGGCTCTCGGAGGCGAGGACGTTCTCGAGGTGGCGGATCAGCGCGCGGACCTCCTCGTGCTCGTTCGTGATCTTTTCGCGCTCGAGCGAGGTGAGGCGCTGGAGGCGCATGTCGAGGATCGCCTGGGCCTGGACTGCGGAGAAGGCCCACCGGTCGATCAGACCCTGCTTCGCGATCTCGGGGTTGGCGCTGGCGCGGATGAGCACGATGAGCTCGTCGAGCACGTCCAGCGCCTTGACCAGTCCCTCCAGAATGTGGGCCCGCTCCTGCGCCTTGCGCAGGTCGAACCGCGTCCGCCGGACCACGATCTCCTTCCGGTGATCGAGGAAGTGGCGGAGCAGTTGCGGCACGGTCAGCACCTGCGGCTGGTTGTCGACGATCGCCAGGAAGATGATCCCGAAGGTCGTCTGCATCTGGGTGTTCTTGTAGAGCGCATTGAGGACGATCTCGGCGACCTCGTTCCTCTTGAGCTCGACGACGATCCGCATCCCCTGCCGGTCCGACTCGTCGCGGATGTCGGAGATCCCTTCGAGCCGCTTCTCGCGGACCAGGTCGGCGATCTTCTCGATCAGCCGGGCCTTGTTGGTCATGTAGGGGATCTCGGTGATGACGATCGACTGCCGCTCGGGGTGGCGTTTGTTCTCCTCGATCTCGGCGCGCGCGCGGAGCTGGATGATGCCGCGGCCGGTCTCGTAGGCCTGACGGATTCCGTCGATGCCGTGGATGAAGCCCGCGGTGGGGAAGTCGGGTCCCGGCATGATGCGCATCAGGTCGAGCACCGAGGCGTCGGGGTTCTCGATCACGTGGAGGCAGGCGTCGATGACCTCGCCGAGGTTGTGGGGAGGGATGTTGGTCGCCATGCCGACCGCGATGCCGGAGGAGCCGTTGACCAGCAGGTTCGGGAACTTGGCCGGCAGGACGGTCGGCTCGACGAGCGAGCCGTCGTAGTTGGGGACCCAGTCGACCGTCTCCTTGTCGATGTCGTCGCGCAGGAGCTCCTCGGCCAGCCGCGTCAGGCGCACCTCGGTGTAGCGCATCGCCGCCGGGTTGTCGCCGTCGAGCGAGCCGAAGTTCCCCTGCCCGTCGACCAGCGGATAGCGCATCGAGAAGTCCTGTGCCATCCGGACCACCGTGTCGTAGATCGCGCTGTCGCCGTGCGGATGGAACTTCCCCATCACGTCGCCGACGATTCGCGCCGACTTCTTGTAGGCCTTGTTCGCCGTGTTCCCCTGCTCGTACATCCCGTAGAGGATTCGGCGGTGCACCGGCTTGAGCCCGTCGCGGACGTCGGGAAGCGCGCGCCCGATGATGACCGACATCGCGTAGTCGAGATACGAGCGCCGCATCTCGTCTTCGATGTTGATCGGAATCTTCAGGTCGTTCGATAGCACGTAGTCGGACATGGGCGTCTGCGGCGTCTAGAGCGTCTTGAGCGTCTTGGGCGTCTAGAGCGTTGGGCGTCCTGGGCGTCTAGAGCGTTGGGCGTCCTGCGCGTTTTTCCAGACGCTCCAGACGCTCCAGACGCCCTAGACGCTCAAGACGCTCAAGACGCTCAAGACGCCCTAGATGTCGAGATTCTTCACGTTGAGTGCATTGTTCTGGATGAACTCGCGGCGCGGCTCGACGGCGTCGCCCATCAGGACGGTGAAGATGCCGTCGGCGCTGACTTCGTCGTCGATCCGGACCTGGAGGAGCTGGCGCGTGTCGGGATTCATGGTCGTGTCCCAGAGCTGCTCGGGGTTCATCTCGCCGAGCCCTTTGTAGCGGGAGATCGAGAGTCCCTTCTTGGCGAGCTCGTAGATCCGGTCGAGGAGCTCGTCGATGCCGACGAGGGTGAATCGCTCGTCGCCGTGCTCGAGCGTGTAGGGCGTATTGCCGGCGGCCATGACTTTGGCCCAGGAGATCGCCGCCTGGCGGAACTCGTACTGGGCGACGAAATCGCCGTCGATGACGATGTGGCGCCTGGAGCCGTTCCGGGAGGCGTCGAACGCGATGCTGGAGGCGCCCGATTCCTCGTCGCGGCGGAGCTCGATGGCGTCGAACCCGGCGCTCCGGAGCGCGGTCTCGAGCGTCTGCATCTTCGCCGGGTCGGCGAGGGAGGACTTCTCGATCACCTGCGAGCGGAAGAGCAGCTCGAGCGCCTCCTGCGGGTAGCCGCGCGAGGCGAGCTTGCGCAGGTGGGAGCGGTGATCTTCCATCGTCTGGAGCAGGTCGATGAGCGACTCGCCGCTCAGCCCCGGGTCATCCGTCTTCGCGGGACCGGCCGGGACGACGCGCACGTTCCCCGCGACGCGCTCCATGAGGAATTTCGCCAGATCGCGCTCGTCCTTGATGTAGTGGTCCTTCTTTCCCTGGACGACGCGGAACAGCGGGGGCTGCGCGATGAACAGGTGCCCCGCCTGGATCACCGGACGCATGTGCTGGAAGAAGAAGGTGAGGATGAGGGTCCGGATGTGCGAGCCGTCGACGTCGGCGTCCGTCATGATGATGATCTTGTGGTAGCGGAGCTTCTGGATGTCGAAGTCGTCCGCGCCGATGCCGGTTCCGAGGGCGGTGATCATCACGCGGATCTCCTCGGAGGAGAGCATCTTGTCGAGCCGGGCCTTCTGGACGTTGAGGATCTTTCCCTTGAGGGGGAGGATCGCCTGGAAGCGGCGGTCGCGTCCCTGTTTGGCCGAGCCGCCGGCCGAGTCGCCCTCGACGAAGAAGATCTCCGAGAAGCGGGGGTCGCGCTCCTGACAGTCGGCGAGCTTGCCGGGGAGAGAGGACGAGTCGAGCGCTCCCTTGCGGCGCGTCAGGTCGCGCGCTTTGCGCGCGGCCTCGCGGGCCCGTGCCGCGTCGATCACCTTCTCGAGGATCTTGCGCGACTCCCGCGGGTGCTCCTCGAGGAACTCCGAGAGCTTCTCGCCGACCACCTGCTCGACCCAGGTCCGGACGTGCGAGGAGACGAGCTTGTCCTTGGTCTGGGAGGAGAACTTCGGATCGCGGATCTTCACCGAGATCACCGACGAGAGCCCCTCGCGGATGTCGTCTCCCTCGAGCGTGACCTTCGCCTTCTGGAGGAATCCCTGATCGTTCGCGTAGCGGTTGATCGTGCGCGTGATCGCCGCGCGGAACCCCTGCAGGTGCGTCCCGCCGTCGACGTTCTTGACCGTGTTCGTGAAGCAGTAGATGTTCTCGTTGTAGCCCTCGTTCCACTGCATCGCGATCTCGACCTTCTCGCCGTCCTTATCCTCGACGATGTAGATCGGCTTTTCGTGGATCGGGGCCTTGTTCCGGTTCAGGTCCTCGACGAACGACATAATGCCGCCGTCGTACAGGAACTCGTGCTCCTTCTCGGTCCGCTCGTCGCGAATCCGGATCAGCACGCCCGAGTTCAGGAACGCCAGCTCCCGCAGCCGCTGCGAGAGCGTGTCGAAGTTCATGTCGAGCAGCGAGAAGATGTCCGGGTCCGGCTTGAACGTCACCCGCGTGCCGCGGATCGTCGTCTTCCCCTCTTTCGCCAGCGGCGCGGTCGGAACTCCCTTCCGGTAGATCTGCCGCCAGACGTGCCCGTCGCGATGGATCTCCAGCTCCAGCATGTCCGAAAGAAAGTTCACCACCGACACCCCGACCCCGTGCAGCCCCCCCGACACCTTGTACGAGTTGTTGTCGAACTTTCCCCCGGCGTGGAGCTCGGTCATGATGACCTCCGCCGCCGACCGCCCCTCCTCCTTGTGCAGATCGACCGGGATCCCGCGCCCGTTGTCCTCGACCGTCACCGAGTTGTCGGGATGAATCATCACCGTCACGGCGTCGGCGTAGCCCGCCAGTGCCTCGTCGATCGCGTTGTCGACGACCTCGTAGACCATGTGGTGCAGTCCGCTGTAATCGTCCGTGTCCCCGATGTACATCCCGGGGCGCTTGCGGACCGCCTGCAGCCCCTTGAGGACCTTGATGTCTTCAGCCGTGTAATTGGTCGCCATTCAGATTCTTCCGGTCGCACAGGCCGGCCGCGGGGACCGCCTCCGATGCGGATGGTTTTCAGCGTGATTCGGGCCGGCTTCCGGCCCCTTCGAGGACCCTTGATGCGGTGTTTTCACGGTGGAAAAACTGCCCCGCTGCACGTCGCGATGACCGAGGGTTCCGGCCGCCTGAAGTAACGCCTGATTCTATCAGATTATTCTGGCTGAAATCGCTGAAAAATAGGATGGTTTTCACTCTTCCGCCACCGCCGAGACTCCCCCCTCCGCCACGGCGAACCGGCGGTTGGGTCCGATCGAAAAACGCTCGAAAAAGGCGTCCTTCGGCGAGGTCGTGAACCGCTGGATCGCATCTGCCGAATAACTCAGCAGTCGCTCGATGATCCCGAGGTCGAGCTCGGCATCGACGTCGTCCAGCAGAAAGATCGGGGACTCTTCCCTCTCCCGCCTGTAGAGATCGACTTTCGCCAGCTTCAGGAACAGCACCGTCATCTTGGTCTCGCCGCTCGAGAGGATCTCGGCGGCCGGCTCCTCGCCGGCGAGCACCTCGAGCGAATCGCGATGCGGGCCCCAGAGCGTGAAGCCGGCGCCGAGCTCTCGACGGCGCAGCCGGCGCAACGCCGCGAGTCCGGCCTCGGCTTCGATCCCTTCCTCGAATCCGTTCGGACGGTAGACGAAGCGGAGCTGCCGGAGGTGATAGCGGTGAGCCTCGAGGATCTCCCACGCTCTCGCGGCGACCGCTTCGGCGTAGATCCGTCGCGCGCGGGCGACCGGGAGAGCGGCTTCGACGAGCTCCCGGTCCCACGCGTCGAGCTCGGAGGCGCGGCGCTTCCCCTCGGCGATGTGTGGAAGCAGGGCGTTGCGCTGCTTCACGACGCGGTTGTAGCGGCTCGACTCGGCGAGGTACGCCGGGCGGAGGCTGGCGATGCCGCGGTCGAGGAAGCGGCGGCGCTCCTCGGGACCGCCGCGGAGGATCGCGAGCCGCGCGGCGGAGTAGGCGAACACCTGGAGCCGGCCGAGATAATCGTGGAGGGTGGTCTTCCGGCCGTTGACGAGGAGCTCGCGCCGCCGCTCGACGCCGGTGGTCAGACCGACCGACTGGGTGCGGACCAGTCCGTCCGCTCCGACGATCTCGCCTTCGACGAACAGATGGGGCGCGCCGATCCGGGCCAGATGCCCGACGCGCGAGGTGCGGAACGAGCGGGTGGTCGCGAGGAAGTAGATCGCCTCGAGGAGGTTCGTCTTTCCCTGGCCGTTGTCGCCGACGAAGATGTTCGCGGCGGGGTGAAACTCGATCTTCGCTTCGCGCAGATTGCGGAAGTTGGCGGTCTCGAGGCTCCGAAGGATCAACGAGGGGCTTTCACGAGATGCGCATCGGCATCACGACGTAGAGGTACTCGTACGGAAGGCTCTCCTTCTCCTCCGGCCGGCCGATGCACTGGCTGTTCTCGTCCTTGAGGTCGAAGGTGACGCCGGGGGTGTCGACCGCGGCGAGGAAGTCGGTCACGTAGGCGGCGTTGAGACCGACGTGGAACGGCTGGCCGGAGTACTCGACGGGGACGGTCTCGCGGGCGTCGCCGAGCTCGGGATTGGTGGAGGAGACGGTGAGCTTGCCGGGGGAGAAGTCGAAGCGGACGGCGCGGGTGCGCTCGTTCGCGACGAGCGAGATGCGGCGGATGGTCGCCAGGAGGCGCTCGCGATCGATCTGGACGCGCCGGTCGTTGTCGCGCGCGATCACCTCCATGTAGTTCGGGAAGTTGACGTCGATCATCCTGGCCATGAGCCGCCGGGAGCCGGCCTCGAAGAACATGTGGTTCTCGGAGGTTCCGAAGCGCACCTTCTCCTCGCTGCCCGATTCGAGACGGAGCAGCTCGTGGAGCGCCTTGCGCGGGATGAGCATCGTCAGCTCTTCCTTCGCGCTGCCGTTGCCGTGGGGGAGGTTGACCAGCGCCATGCGATGGCCATCGGTGGCGACCATCTCGATCTTGTCGGTGAGCACCTTCAGGAGCGCTCCGTTGAGCTGGAAGCGGGTCTCCTCGTGGGTGATGGCGAAGATCACCTTCTCGACCATGAGCTTGAGATCGCCGAGGTCGATCTCGTGCGCCTTCTCGACGGAGACCTTCGGCAGGGTCGGATAGTCCTCGGCCGACAGTCCCAGAAGGCGGAACTTCGCGGTGCCGGACTCGATCTGCATCGAAAAGTTCTCGCCGAGAGTGAGCCTGACGTCCTCGTCGGGAAGGGCGCGCACGACGTCGAACAGGCGCCGCCCATCGAGAGTCACGCCTCCCGGAGTCTTCACCTTCGCCGGGCAGGAGGTCTGCAGCGTGACGTCGAGATCGGTCGCCGCGATCTCGAGTGTGTTGCCGGAGCCCTTCAGAAGAACGTTCGAGAGAATCGGAATCGTCGATCGTTTCTCCACGACTCCCTGGCACAACTGGAGTTCCCTCTGAAAGTCCGCCTTGGTTACGGTGAGCTCCATGATCCGTTCCTTCGATTCAATACATTCTCTTATGTTTGGTAGTAGTAGTAGCAGGGCCTGAGGAAAACAGAGTCACGGACCTCAAGTGCGTGCAAAGTATAGCAACTCATCGGTCCCTCAGAGTGTGTATTTCACGGCGGATTTCCGGCGGAATTCCCCTCTCGATTTCCGCAGCCGATTCGCGCGTGCGCGCGAGCGTGGTGTTTTCCGCAGGGAATCCGCAGCGGAATCCGCAGGATACCCGGTCGCGAGACGACCCTGCGGAGCGGGGCGGCGGATCGCCGAAAAGAGGACGAAGCAAAGAGGGGCGTCTACCGGAAGTGCTTCACGAGCATCTCGATCGTGTTCTCGACGGCGGGATCTTCGTTTTTGAGGCGGTCGATCTTCTCGACGGAGTAGATGACGGTCGAGTGGTGCTTGTTGTTGAACAGCTTGCCGATCTCCGGATAGGAGAGGTCCGTGAGGGTCTTGCAGAGATACATGGCGACCTGGCGCGGATAGGCGACGGGTCGCGCGTTCGATTTGGTCTTCATGTCGGAGATCTTGATGCCGTAGTGGGCGGCGACGATCTTGAGGATCTCCGCCGAGGTGATCGGCTTGTTCTCCTTCGCGAGGACGTCGCGGAGCGCTTCGCGCGTGAGGTCGATGGAGATCGGGTGTCCGGTGAGGGAAGCGAACGCGCTGATCCGGTTGAGATGTCCCTCGAGCTCGCGGATGTTCGAGCGGACGCGCTCGGCGATGAAGAGGGCGACGTCGTCGCGCAGATCGAGCTTTTTCTCCTCGGCTTTCTTGCGGAGGATCGCGATCTTGGTCTCGAGATCGGGGGGCTGGATGTCGGCGATTAGCCCCCATTCGAAGCGGGAGCGAAGACGCTCCTCGAGCGTCGGGATGTCGCGAGGCGGCGCGTCGGAGGTGAACACGATCTGTTTCTGCGACTCGTAGAGCGCGTTGAACGTGTGGAAGAACTCCTCCTGCGTGCGCTCCTTTCCGGCCAGGAACTGGATGTCGTCGAGCAGAAGCGCATCGGCCGACCGGTAGCGCTCGCGGAACTGCGACATCCGGTCGTACCGGATCGACGAGATCAGCTCGGTCACGAACGTGTCGGCCGACATGTAGACGACGCGCATCTCGGGGTGAGCATGCTTGAGCTGCTGACCGATCGCCTGGATGAGATGGGTCTTCCCGAGCCCCGCACCCCCGTAGATGAAGAGCGGATTGAACGACCCGGAGGGATTGTCCGCGATCGACAACGAAGCGGCGTAGGCGAGCTGGTTGGAGCTTCCGACCACGAACGTGTTGAAGCGGTAGCGGGGATTGAAGATCGAGATCGGGATGTCCGCCTGCGGCGAGGCGATGCGCGCCGGCCCCGTGGCCAGTGCGCGCGAGACGGCGTCGGCGACGAAGTGGATCTTCGTTCGCTCGGAGTTGAGCTCGCTCAGAATCGAGCGGATCTCGCGGCTGTAGCGGGCCGAGATCTCGTCGACGTAGCGGTCGTCGGGGACGCGGACGTCGATCGTCTCGCCTTTCTCGGCGAGCAGAGAAGTCGGCTCGAACCAGGTCTTGTACTCGTTCGGTTCGATCCTGCTTTCCAGCTTGACCAGGACCTGATGCCAGAGGTTCATGATCTCGGGGGGCCGCCTGCAAACCCTTGAGTTTCCACAGGTTTTCCACACCTGTGGAAAACGCCGAGGCCTGAAGAAGGGGTCGGGAGCATAGCACAGGGTGGGGGGGTGGGCAAGGTTATGGGAACCCGCGTTCGCGACCCCGCCGAGCCTCCGAAAAATGGTCTGAAAACAGAAAGCGCGCGCCCCCGCGCTCGACCGCGATCCAATGCGACGAAGCGGCGCGGGATGGCGTACGGTTTCCTGAATTCCGCCGGCTGACCCGATCGATCGGCCGCTTCGTTGCGCGCTCGCGGCGCGCTCGCGGCTCCACGGATGAGAGGCGCGAAGCCGAGGAATTCCGCTCTACGGCGAGGCGTTTGGCAGGTTCGGTCCGAGTCGAGGTTTGACGAACTCCGGGACGGCGATTATACTCACCGCTTTATTTTCATAGATTTAGATCAAGGGTGGAGCGATGAAGCGTACTTTTCAACCGAACAACCGGCGGCGCAAGCGCACCCACGGCTTCCTGGTCCGGATGCGCACCGGAAACGGCCGCGCCATCATCTCGGCCCGCCGCCGCAAGGGCCGCAAGCGCCTCGCCGTCTGAGGTGCGCTCGCCGTCTGAGGTGCGGGCCATCGGCTGCCCGGAGAGCGGCTGGTGTGAGCTCGAGCGTTGAACTCTTCTCCGTCTGAAGCCCTCCCCAAGAAGGAACGGATCGCGAAGCGGCGCGAGTTCGTCCTCGCGTACGAAGAAGGTGCCAGGCAGTTCGGACGTTACTCGGTCGTGTTCACGCGGGCCAACACCGCAGGGCATCCGCGGCTCGGAGTGACGGCGACGAAGAAGCTCGGCAAGGCTCACGTCCGGAATCGGGTCCGCCGATGGACCCGGGAAGTCTACCGGCGGAACCGGGGGCCGCTGGGACTCGAAGGGGCAGCGTTCGATTTCGTGGTCAACCTCAAAGCCAGCGCCGCGGAAGCGGGATTCGACGAATTCTCGGCCGATCTGATCCGGACGATCCGGCGCGCGCTCGAGTCGATCCGCAGACGGGAGAGGGAGAGTTGATCGCCGATGCGGAATCTGCTGATCGGTCTTCTGCGGCTGTACAAGCGCGTGATCTCGCCGCTGCTGCCGCCGGCGTGCCGATTCGAGCCGACCTGCTCGGTCTATGCGATGGAGGCGATCTCGCGGTACGGTCCGTTGCGCGGATCGTGGATCGCGCTCAGACGACTGGTCCGCTGCCACCCGCTGAACCCAGGAGGTTGGGACCCGGTCCCGTGACATGGAAAAGCGTCTGTTCCTCGCCGTCTTTCTCTCGATCGCGTTCCTGTTCGCCTGGGGAGCGATCGCCCCGAGGCTTTTTCCGCAGCTCGCGAAGCGGCCCGAAGAGCCGGCGGCGGTCGCCGGGCGGCCGGTCACGACCGAACCCCCCGCGGTAGCGACGAGCGAGCCGGCGCCGCGCGCGCCCTCGCCGGCGCCGGCCGCCGAGCGGGCGCCGAGCCCGACCGTGACGCCGGTGGCCGGAGAGTGGGTCATGCCGGTCACGATCGAGTCGTCGATCTACAGCGCGACCTTCACGAACCGCGGCGCGCAGCTCACCTCCTTCCGGCTCCTCCGCTATCCCGAGCGAAAAGGGGGTGAGCCGGTCGATCTCGTCTCGCCTCGCAACCCGGACCGCTTCGACTTCCCCTTCGCGATCGTTTCGGGGGATCGGCGCGTCAACGAGCTCGTGAACGGGTCGGTCTACCGCATCGAGCGCAGCGAGGTGAGCGGGGCGAGGGTCGTGCGGTTCGCCTGGGCGGGCGAGGGGATCACGGTGGAGAAGACGTTCCGCTTCACGCGCGATCAGTATCTGTTCGGATTCGAGATCCGGATGAGCACCCCCGACGAGATCCCGTATCGCATCGTCATCGGGCCCGGGCTCCGCCGGATCCTTCCGGAGGAGGAGGACAATCAGTTCGTCGCGACGGGCGTGGGGATGGTGCAGATCGGCGGCGACCTCGAGACGATCCAGCGCCAGAAGGCGGCGGAGTTCACGCGATTCGAGGGGACGCCCGAGTTCGTCGGACTGCAGGACAACTACTTTCTCGCGGTGCTCAAGCCGAGGCGCGGCACCGAGCCGACGTTGCGCGCGGTCGAGCTTCCGCCCGGGGCCGACGGGGGCGAGCCGAGAAGGGAGCTCTACGCCGGTCTGAATGCCGTGCGCGGCGAGGTCTCCGGTGACGCGTACTTCGGTCCGAAGGAGGCGGGGCTGCTCGACCGGTACGGGCTCGAGAACACGCTGCAGTTCGGCGTGTTCGGATTCATCGCGCGCCTGCTTCTCGCGGCGCTCCTCTGGATCAACACGTGGACGCACAACTACGGCTGGGCGATCATCGTGCTCACCGCCATCATCAAAATCCTGCTCTATCCGCTGCAGCACAAGAGCATGGTCTCGATGAAGAAGATGCAACTGGTCCAGCCGAAGATGAACGCGATCAAAGAGCGCTACAAGAAGGCGCGCACCGATCCCGAGCAGCGCCAGAAGATGAACACGGAGATGATGAAGCTCTACAAGCAGGAGGGGATCAACCCCGCGAGCGGATGCGTCCCGCTGCTGCTGCAGCTTCCGATCCTCTGGGCGTTCTACACGCTCCTCTCCCGCGCCATCGAGCTGCGCGGAGCCCCCTGGATCCTCTGGATCGCCGATCTCTCGGTCAAGGACCCCTACTACATCACGCCGATCCTCATGACCGCCACGATGTTCATCCAGCAGTGGCTGACTCCGACCACCGCCGATCCGATGCAGCGGCGCATCTTCCTCGCGATGCCGGTCGTCTTCGGATGGCTCTTCAAGGAGTTCCCGAGTGGACTGGTGCTCTACTGGCTGGTTCAGAATATCCTGTCGATCGTCCAGCAGATGATCACGAATCGGTACTGGCACGCGCGGCCAGCCACCGAGGAGAAGGGAGCCTGATCCGCCGATGGCCGCACAGCGATTCGAAGGCCACAACCTCGAGGAAGCGCTCGAGAACGCCTCGCGCGCCCTCGGCGTCCCGACCTATCAGATCGATCATCACGTCGTGGTCGAGAAGCGCGGGTTCCTCGGCGGGCTGAAGCGCATCGTCATCGAGGCCGAGGCCGACCCCGACCGCCAGCCCCCCCTCCCCCCCTCCCCCCGCCCCGACCGCCCTCCCCGCCCCGAGCCCGGACGCTCACCCCGCGCCCGCGACGACCGTTCCCCGCGGCACGATCGCGGGCCGCGCCGCCGCGAGCGCGACGGCAATCGCGAGACCGGCGCCGGCCGCGGCGGCCGCGATCGTCGACCTTCCGCCCCTTCCGCCGACGGCTGGATCGACGAGCTCCCCCCCGAATCGATTCCCGACCAGGAAGAGCGGAGTCCCGAGGCCGCCCGCGTGGCGGCGTGGTTCGAGGAGCTGTTCGAGCTCGCCGATCTCGACCTCGAGATGCGGACGGTCGAGTCGGACGAGCGGATCGACGTGCGGCTGTACGGGCGCGACGGGGTCCGGCTGCTCGAACGGGGGGGAGAGCTGCTCGACTCGGTGCAGGCTCTTGCGAATAAAGCACTTGTGGGCAGAGAGCCCGAGAAGAGCCTCGAGCTCGACTGCCGCGGCTTCAAGCAGCGCCGCTCGAGCGAGCTGGAGGGGCGCGCCCGCGCCGCCGCCGCCGCCGTCCGGGCCGACGGGCGCGAGCAACTCCTTCCTGCGATGAGCCCGGTCGAACGGAGGATCGTTCATCTCGCGCTGGCCGAGGACCGGGAGGTCACGACCGAGTCTCGCGGGGAGGGCTTCTTCAAGCGGGTCGCGATCGTTCTCCGGCGCGAGGGGGACGAGGCGGACGCGGTCGAGCCGGAGCCGTGAGCGGCCGCGAGCGCGACACGATCGTGGCGCCGGCGACGCCGCTGGGACGTGGGGCGCTGGCGATCGTCCGGATCGACGGGCCGGAGGCGGTGAGGATCGTGGAGGATCTCGCGGGAGTCGAGCTCGAGGAGCGGCGGGCGAGGGTGGTGCGGCTGCGCGACGGCGAGGAGCTGCTCGACGAGGCGGTAGCGGTTCGCTGGAGCGCGCCTCGCTCCTACACCGGAAACGACCTGGTCGAAGTGACGCTGCACGGGAGTCCTGCGCTGGTGGAGCGGCTGATGGGGGCGGCGCGGGCGCGTGGGGCGCGGCCGGCTGAGGCGGGAGAGTTCACGGAACGGGCGGTGCTGAACGGCCGGATCGATCTGGTTCAGGCCGAGGCGATCGGCGACCTGATCGCCTCGCGCACCGCGCTGCAGGCGAAGCTCGCGCTCGCGAACCTCGGCGGAGAGCTGAGCCGTGCGGCGGGGGCGATCCGGGAGATCGTGCTCGAGGTTCTCTCGCGGCTGGAGGCGGCGCTCGATTTCGCCGAAGAGGACTACGAGTTCATCACGCGCGAGGAAGGGGAAGCGCTGCTGGCGGGGGCCGAGGGGGAGATCGCGTCTCTGGAGCGAACGTTCGCGCGGGGCCGGGCGACGACGGCGGGGATCACGGCGGTGATCGTGGGGCGGCCGAACGCGGGGAAGTCGACGCTGCTGAATTTTCTGTGCGGGAGCGAGCGGGCGATCGTGACGCCGATCCCGGGGACGACGCGCGACCTGCTGCGCGAGACGGTGGAGATCGGGGGGCTGCCGGTGACGCTGGTCGACACGGCGGGGCTGAGGAGCACGGGAGACGCGGTGGAGCAGATCGGGATCGCGCGTGCGCGGGCGGCGGCGGCGGGGGGTGAGATCGTGCTCTGCCTGGTCGACGCGGTGGAGGGGATGGGGGAGAGCGAGCGGGAGGTGCTCGAGGCTCGGCCGGACGCGATCGTGGTGTACACGAAGGCGGATCTGGCGGAGGTGCCGGAGGGGGTTCTGGCGATCTCGGTTCCGGAGCGGCGGGGGTTGGACGAGCTGCTCGCGCGGCTCGACGCGAAGGTGCGGGAGGAGCTGGCGGTGCCGGAGGGAACGGCGGCGGTGGTGAACGAGAGGCAGCGGGGGGCGGTGGCGGGAGCGAGGGAGGGGGTGGCGGCGGCGCGGGAGGCGCTGCGGGCGGGGGGCGGCGAGGAGGTGGTCGCGGCGGAGCTCCGGTCGGCGGCGCGCGCTCTCGGCGCCCTCGCGGGAGAGATCACGACCGACGAGGTCCTGGCCAGGATCTTCTCAAAATTCTGCATCGGAAAATGATGTTCCACGTGGAACCATGATGCGCTTCGACGCCCTCGTCATCGGAGGCGGCCATGCCGGCGCCGAGGCCGCCCGCGCCCTCGCCCGCGGCGGCATGCGCACCGCCCTGCTCACCATGGCCCGCGATTCCGTCGGCCGCATGTCGTGCAATCCCGCCATCGGCGGCCTCGCCAAGGGGAACCTCGTCCGCGAGATCGACGCCCTCGGCGGCCTCATGGCCGAGGCCACCGACGCCGCCGGCATCCAGTTCCGCATCCTCAATCGCTCGCGCGGTCCCGCCGTCCAGGGCCCCCGCGCCCAGTGCGACCGCGACCTCTACGCCGCCGCCGTCCGGAATCTCCTGGACGCCGAGCCCAACCTCACCATCCTCGAAGGCCTCGCCTCACGCCTGAGCTCCCGCGCCGACCGCATCACAGGCATCGTCCTCCAGGACGGCACTCTCATCGCCGCCCGCGCCGTCCTCGTCACCACAGGAACCTTCCTCCGCGGCCTCATGCACTCCGGCGAGCAGACCCGCGCCGGCGGCCGCTTCGGCGAGCCCGCCGCCGAGTCCCTCTCCGACTCCCTCCGCTCCCTCGGGCTCCGCCTCGGCCGCCTCAAGACCGGAACCCCGCCGCGCGTGCTCCGCAGCTCGGCCGACTTCTCCAGGATGCAGCCTCAGCCCGGCGACGAGCGCCCCCGTCCCTTCTCGATCGACACCGACCGCATCAGCCTCCCTCAGGTCCTCTGCTGGCTGACCCACACCGCGCCCCAGGCGCACGAGCTCATCCGGGCCAACCTCCACCGCGCCCCGATGTACTCCGGCCGGATCGTCGCCGCCGGCCCGCGCTACTGCCCCTCCATCGAAGACAAGGTCGTCCGCTTCGCCGAAAAGGAGCGCCACCTCGTCTTCGTCGAGCCGGAGGGGCTCGATCACCCCTGGCTCTATCTCAACGGCATCTCGACGTCCCTCCCGCCCGACGTCCAGGAAGGGGTCGTCCGCTCGATTCCGGGACTCGAGAACGCGGAGATCGCGCGGTGGGGCTACGCGGTCGAGTACGACTTCGTGAATCCCGATCAGCTCGACCCGACGCTCGCCGTGCGCGGGGTCGAGGGGCTCTGGCTCGCGGGGCAGATCAACGGAACCTCGGGGTACGAGGAGGCGGCGGTGCAGGGGCTCCTCGCGGGGATCAACGCGCTCGAATGGCTCCGGGGCGGCGAGCCGCTCGTGCTCCGCCGCGACCAGGCGTACGGCGCGGTCCTGATCGACGATCTCGTCACGCTCGGAACCGAGGAGCCGTACCGGATGTTCACCTCGCGGGCGGAGCACCGCCTTCTGCTCGGCTGCGACTCGGTCTACGAGCGGCTCTCGCCGCTGGCCGCCAAGCGCGGCCTGCTGAGCGAAGAGAGGCGGCGCCGCATCGAGGGGAGGATCGAGCGGATGGGGCGGGCGCGGGAGGCGCTCGGCTCGATCGCGATCGTGCCCGACCGGGAGAGCGCCGCCTTCTTCGACGCGCTCGGAGTGACGGTGGCCGCGCAGAGCTCGATCGGAAAGCTGCTGCAGAGGCCGGAGTTCGCCTGGGAGGCGTTCGCGGAGGCGGCTCTCGGATGCGGACGGTGGGCCGGCGAGGTCGGGACGGCCGCGGCGCTCGGCGAAGAGGAGCTCGAAGGAGTCCTCAGCGCGCTCCGCTACGCGGGATACGTCGAGAAGCAGGAGCGCGAGGCGGCGGCTCTGCGCGAGGCCGACGAGCTGCGGATTCCGGGGGAGTTCCGCTTCGAGCGGCCGGGGCTCTCGCGCGAGATCGTCGAGAAGCTCAACGCCCTCCGGCCGCGGACGCTCGGCCAGGCCTCGCGGATCCGCGGCATGACCCCGGCAGGCATCTCGATTCTCCGCATGCACCTTCGGAGCGTCTAGGGCGTCTAGGGCGTCTGGGGCGTCTGGAGCGTCTGGGGCGTCTTGGGCGTCCCGATTCACCGAGACCAGCCCAGCCGATGGAGAATGCCCCACACACTCTAGACGCCCAAGACGCTCCAGACGCCCAAGACGCTCCAGACGCCCAAGACGCCCCATGAGTCCTGACGAACAGCTCGCCTGCTATCGAGATCTGCTGCTGCAGTGGTCGGCGAAGATCAATCTGATCGGGCCGGAGGTGCGGCGGAACCTCGAGGCGCACTTCGAGGAGGCGCGGCAGGGGGGGGAGGCGCTGCGGCCGCGGGGGGAGGTCCTCGATTTCGGGAGCGGGGGAGGGCTGCCGGCGGTGCCGATGGCGATCGCGCACGGGGAGGCGAGGTTTCACCTGGTGGAGGCGGACCGGAAGAAGTGGGCGTTTCTGAAGGAAGTGGCGCGCCGGTGCCGTTTACGCCTCGAGGTTCACGGTGATAGATTGGAGCGGCTCGCCGGGAAGCTTCCGAAGGAACAGTTCAGTCTGGTGATCTCGAGGGCCGTGGGGCATCCGGAGTCGTGGATCCCGCTGGTGGAGCCTCTGCTCCGGGAAGGGGGGCGGGTGGGGCTGTTCGGGGGAACGCCGGGGGGAGTGGCGATTCCCCGGTTCGAGCTCGACGGTGTGGTTCCGCTCCCGCGGGGGGAAGGGCACGCGCTGGTCATCCTGCGGAAGGTTCCACGTGGAACGGATGGGTAAAGTCGTCACGCTCGCGAATCAGAAGGGGGGCGTCGGGAAGACGACGACCGCCATCAACCTCGGCGCCTCGCTCGCCGCGGCCGAGCGCCGCGTCCTGCTGATCGATCTCGACCCCCAGGCCAACGCCACCTCCGGCATGGGCATCCCGAAGAACGGCGATCGCTCCATGTATCCCGTCCTTCTGGGTCAGCTCCCCCTGCGCGAGATCGTCCTCGAAACCGAGCTGCCGACGCTCCGCCTCGCCCCATCCTCGGTCGATCTGGTCGCCGCCGAGTTCGAGCTCGGCGACGACGAGCATCGGGCATTCCGCCTGCGCGACGCCCTCGACGGCCTCCGCGAGGAGTACGATTACATCCTGATCGACTCGCCCCCCTCCCTCGGGCTCCTCACCGTCAACGGCCTCGCCGCCGCCGACACGGTCCTCGTTCCGCTCCAGTGCGAGTACTTCGCCCTCGAGGGAGTCTCCCAGCTCGTCGGCACGATCGAGCGCGTCCGCGAGTCCCTCAACCCCCGCCTCGAGATCGAAGGCATCGCCCTCACCATGTACGACGAGCGCGTCAACCTCTCCCGGCAGGTCGCCCACGAGATCCGCTCGTTCTTCGGGGAGAAGGTGTATGAGACGATCATCCCGCGCAACGTCCGGCTCGGCGAAGCTCCGTCGTTCGGCAAGCCGATCATTCTGTACGACATCAGGTCGCGGGGCAGCGAGTCGTATATTCAACTGGCTCAGGAATTTATACGAAGATCCGAAACCGTGATCGCGTGAGGCCCGGCGAATGGCTCATCAGAAGAAGGTTCTCGGGCGCGGGCTCAGCGCCCTGATCCCGTCGAAGGAGAGCGGGAAGGGGGCGGCGGTGCTCGAGCTCGACCTCGAGCGCATCGACCCGAATCCGCTCCAGCCGCGCAAGCATTTCGACGAGTCGCTCCTCGGCGAGCTCGCCGCGAGCATCCGCGAGCACGGCGTGGTCCAGCCGGTGCTGGTCGCCCGCCGCGGCGACCGCTACCAGCTCATCGCAGGCGAGCGCCGCTTCCGCGCCGCCCGCGCCGCAGGCCTCCGCACCATCCCCGCCGTCGTCCGCGACGGGGCCCGGCGCGGCGACGCCCTCCAGATCGCCCTGATCGAGAACATCCAGCGCGCCGACCTGAACCCGATCGAGGAAGCGCTCGCCTTCAAACAGCTCCACGACGAGTTCGGCCTCACCCAGGAGGAGATCGCCCGCAGCGTCGGCCGGGAGCGATCCACCATCGCGAACGCTCTGCGGCTCCTCAAGCTCCCTGAGCCGGTCCGGCAGCTCGTCGCCGACGGCAGCCTTTCGATGGGCCACGCTCGGGCCCTGCTCGCCGTCCACGAGCGCAAGCGGCTCGAGCAGCTCGCCGAGCGCGTGGTCCGCAACGACCTCAGCGTCCGCCAGACCGAGCTTCTCGCCTCCGGCGTCCCCGCTTCCCAGAAAAAGAAGCGGGCGAAGATCAAGGACGTGTTCACCCGCGACGCCGAGGAGAAGCTCCGGCGGATCCTCCGGACCCGAGTCGAGATCGAGCGGAGGCGTCGCGGCGGTACCATCGCCATTCACTTCGGCAGTGAGGACGAACTGATCCGGCTCTACGAGGATCTCAGTGGGAGGAAACGATGAAGACCAAACAGGGTGGAGATCTGAACGGCTTTCTCGATCGCGGCTCCTCGTTCCGCGGCGAGCTCGATTTCGAGGACACCATGCGGATCGACGGCCGCTTCAACGGCAAGATCCATTCGAAGAACGAGCTGATCGTCGGAGAGAGCGCGACCGTCGAAGGAGAGATCCACGTCGGCAGCATCGCCATCAGCGGAACCGTGATGGGAAAGGTCAAGGCCGATCAGCGGATCGAGATCCATCGCAGCGGCCGCGTCTACAGCGACCTCGAGACGCCCGCCCTCATCATCGAGGAAGGTGCCATCTTCCAGGGGAACTGCACGATGGCCGAGAGCCGAAAGGGACCGGTGGCGCTCGAGGGAGGAAAGCGCGACTGATCCCGAATCCCGGCGCCGCCGGGGCCTCCCGAGCCGCATCCGCAGCGTGAGACCCGCGGACGGCGGGCGCGGGGTGAATCCAGCGGTAAACCGCGGGGTGAATCCAGCGGTAAACCGTTGAGGAGGGCGCGTTTGTTTCGGCTGCCGGTCGGTTGATTCCACAGGTGGCCTATGTTATACAGCGACGGCTTTGGGCAGCGTTCGGGGGCACCTCCCTTCCAGGTCCGCCCTCCCCCTCACAATCCGGTCATGCAGATCGATCTGAAACCCGACTGGTCCCTACTCGCCATCATGGCGATCTTCATCGCGAATTACTTCGTGGTGCGCCGCTTCTTTCTCGAGCCGGTCAATCGCGTTCTCAACGAGCGCGAAGGAGAGATCGAGAGCGCCGAGGCGGGCTACGAGCGGGCGCTCGGACGATTCCAGGAGGCGACGGCGGAGATGGAGGGCCGGCTTCAGGAGGCGAGGCGTCGGGGGTCGGAGGTTCGGGAGGCGCGCCGGAACGAAGCGGCGGCGTTTCGGAACGGGCTGCTCGAAAAGACGCGCGCCGAAGCCGAGGCGATGATCGCGAGCGCGGAAGAGTCGCTGCGGAACGAGGTCGCGCGGGCGCGCGACACCATCCTCGGCGAGTCCGACCGGCTCGCGCGGCTCGCGGCCGAGAAGATCCTCGGGAGGAAGCTCGCATGAGAGCCGCGATCCTCGCGCTCGTGATCCTTCTCGCGGGAGTCGGGCCGTCGGGACTCGCGGCGGAGAGCGGCGGCAGCCTAGCCCGCGGCGCCGCCTCGGAGACGAGCGAAGAGCTCCACGGCGCAGATGCCGGCGAGGCGCGCCACGAAGAGCAGACCTACTTCGGGATCCCGGCGTGGATCCTCAAGCTCCTGAACCTGATCCTGTTCGTCGGCCTGCTCGGGTACCTGCTCTCGAAGCCGGTCCGCACCGCGCTCGCCGAGCGCCGCGCGAAGATCAGGCGGGATCTGGCGGAGGCGGCCGAGCGCCGCCGGAAGGCCGACCAGCTCGCGGCGGAGATTCAGGCGCGCCTCGATCAGATCGAAAAGGAAGTCGACTCGATCCTGCTCCGCTCCACCGAGGAAGGGGAGCGCCAGAAGCAGGAGCTGATCGCGCAGGGAGAGGCCGAAGCGCGGAAGATCGTCGCTCAGGCCCGCAGCGCCGTCGATGCGCAGCTCAAGCAGGCGAAGAGCGAGCTGACCGAGCTCGCAGGCGAGCTCGCCGCCGAGCGCGCGCTCGGAATTCTCGAAGCGGAGATGACCGACGCCGACCGCAGAAAGATCTTCGCCGAAGGGGTCGAGGAGATTCGCTCGTGATCCGCCGGTTCGCCCGCCCGTACGCGAAGGCGATGATGGAGCTCGGCGGCTCGCCGCAGCAGGCCAGAGCGCTGCACGAGGAGCTCGCGCGCTTCGAGAAGGCGCGCGCCGGCAGCCCGGAGCTCGTGGAGCTCTTCGGCAATCCCGCGGTCGATTCCGACGGGAAGGTTGCGGTGGCGCGCGAGATCGCCACCCGCGTCGGCGTGAGCGCGCTCGGGCTGCGGCTGGTCGAGGTCCTGGTCCGCCATCACCGCGTCAACGATCTCGATGCGGTGCTGGAAGCGTGGGGAGAGATGATTCACGAGGCGCTGGGGATCTCGGTGGCGGAGGTGCGGACCGCGCATGCGCTCGACCGAGGCGAGGAAGCGAGCCTGAGGAGCGCGCTGGAGGCGAAGCTTGGGCGGACGGTGGAGCTGCGGCTGACGACGGACGCGTCGCTGCTGGGGGGGTTCGTCGCGCAGGTGGAGAGCGAGGTGTGGGACGCCTCGGTGCGGGGAAAGCTCAACCGATTTCGTGAGGCATTGACGTAGCGGTAAATCATTCGCTCAATGCATTGCTCTTAAATAGAGCTGATTGTCCGAGTCCATTGTTGGAGAGTTTATGGCCGTTGATTTGAAAGCAGACGAAATCACAGAGATCATTCGTCAACAGATTTCCGGCATCGATCGCGGCGTCGACGTCGCCGAAGTCGGGACGGTGATCTCGGTCGGGGACGGCATCGCCCGCGTTTACGGCCTCGAGCGCGTGATGGCGGGGGAGCTCGTCGAGTTTCCCCACGGCGTGTTCGGCCTCGCGCTCAACCTCGAAGAGGACAACGTCGGCTGCGTTCTGATGGGGGAGACCAGCGAGGTGCGGGAGGGAGATCAGGTCAAGCGGACGGGGACGATCATCTCGGTTCCGGTCGGTCCGAACCTGGTGGGACGGGTGGTCAATCCGCTGGGGCAGGCGATCGACGGCAAGGGTCCGATCCAGGAAGCGGAGATGTATCCGATCGAGCGGCTGGCGCCGGGGGTGATCGAGCGGAAGCCGGTGAAGGAGCCGCTCCAGACCGGGCTGAAGGCGATCGACGCGATGATTCCGATCGGGCGCGGTCAGCGCGAGTTGATCATCGGCGACCGCCAGACGGGCAAGACGGCGATCGCGATCGACACGATCATCAATCAGAAGGGGCAGGGGGTGATCTGCGTCTACGTCGCCGTCGGCCAGAAGAAGTCGACCGTGGCGCAGGTGGTGCGGACGCTCGAGGAGTACGGCGCGATGGAGCACACGATCGTCGTGAGCGCGTCGGCCTCCGAGCCGGCTCCGCTCCAGTACCTCGCTCCGTACGCCGGCTGCGCGATGGGAGAGTACTTCCTCTACAACGGGCAGCACGCCCTGCTGATCTACGACGATCTGTCGAAGCACGCGCAGGCGTACCGCGAGATCTCGCTGCTGCTGCGCCGTCCGCCCGGCCGCGAGGCCTACCCGGGCGACGTCTTCTACCTCCACTCGCGCCTTCTCGAGCGCGCGGCCAAGCTGAACGACCAGAAAGGCGCCGGCTCGCTCACGGCGCTGCCGATCATCGAGACGCAGGCGGGCGACGTCTCGTCCTACATTCCGACCAACGTCATCTCGATCACCGACGGCCAGATCTTTCTCGAGACCGATCTGTTCCATTCGGGCGTGCGGCCCGCGGTCAACGTCGGAATCTCGGTCAGCCGCGTCGGCGGGTCGGCGCAGATCCGCGCCATGCGCTCGGTGTCAGGAACGCTCCGTCTCGATCTGGCCCAGTACCGCGAGCTCGCGGCGTTCGCGCAGTTCGCCTCCGACCTCGACAGGACCTCCCAGGCGCAGCTCAACCGCGGCCAGCGTCTGGTCGAGATCCTCAAGCAGGGCCAGTACGCTCCGATGCGCATCGGGCTCCAGACCTTCTCGGTGTTCGCCGGAACGCAGGGGTCTCTCGACGACCTGAAGGTGTCGGCGGTCAGGCCGTTCGAGACGGCGCTCCACCGGTGGCTGCTGGACGAGAAGGCCTCGCTCGTCGATACGGTGGAGGTCGCGACGAAGTTCGACGAGGCGCTCTCGGGGGAGATGAAGGAAGCGATCGCCGCGTTCAAGGACCACTTCCTCCGGGACGACCCGGGGGCGCGCGTGGGGGCGCAATAGAGCCGTGCCGAGCACACTCGACCTCCGGCGGCGGATCCGCAGCGTGAGGAACACGCAGCAGATCACGCGGGCGATGAAGATGGTCGCGGCGGCGAAGCTGCGCCGGGCGCAGGAACGGATGCTGGCCGCCCGCCCCTACTCCGGCGCCCTCCATCAGGTCCTGCAGTCGGTGGCGAGCCGCGTCTCCGCGGACGAGCACCCGCTGCTCCGGCGCCGTCCGGAGAAGAACGTCCTTCTCCTCGTCATGTCGGCCGACAAGGGGCTGTGCGGCGCCTTCAACATGAACGCGATCAAGGGGGCGCTGGCGGCCCTGTCCGAGCAGCCATGGGAGCAGGTCCAGCTCCTTCCGATCGGCCGGAAGGCCAACGACTTCTTCCGGCGGAGGCAGATGGCGATCCGATTCCACGCCGTCCAGGTCTTCCAGGCCCTCTCGATGGAGACCGCGAAGGAGATCGCCCAGGTGATCATCGACGACTACGCGGCGGAGAAGGTCGACGCGGTCTGGGTGGTCTACAACGAGTTCCGGTCGATGATCTCGCAGCGGGTGGTGCTGCATCGGATGCTCCCGATCGAGCTCGAGGAGCGGGAGCGGACGTCCGAGGTCGATTATCTCTACGAGCCGGCGCCCGAAACGATCCTCAACCAGCTCCTGCCGCGCCACGTCGAGTTCCAGCTCTATCGCATGCTGCTCGAGTCGGCGGCCGCCGAGCACGCGGCGCGCATGACGGCGATGGAGGCCGCAACCAGGAATGCATCGGACATGATCGACCGCCTGACGCTCAACTACAACCGCCTGCGTCAGGCGGCGATCACCAAGGAAATCATCGAGATCGTATCGGGCGCCGCGGCCCTCGGCTGAGGGGTCCGCCCCGATCCAGGACGGAGAATCGAGACCATGGCTGAAAAACAGAACGTCGGACGCGTCATCCAGGTCATCGGACCGGCGCTCGACATCGAGTTCGAGGAGGGTTACCTCCCGAAGATCTACAACGCGATCCGCATCTTCGACGACGGAGAGCTCGGAAAGGTGAAGATCGACGTGGTCGCCGAGGTCGCGCAGCACATCGGGGAGAGCCAGGTCCGCTGCATCGCGATGAAACCGACCGACGGCATGGTGCGCGGCATGAAGGCCCACGATCTCGGAGGCCCCATCTCCGTCCCCGTCGGCCGCGAGACCCTCGGCCGCATCCTCAACGTCCTCGGCGAGCCGGTCGACGAGCGCGGCCCGGTCGAGGCGAAGGAGCGCTGGCCCATCCACCGCGAGGCGCCCCCCTTCGACGAGCAGTCCACCAACGTCGAGATGTTCGAGACCGGCATCAAGGTCATCGATCTTCTCGAGCCCTACACCAAGGGCGGCAAGACCGGCCTGTTCGGCGGCGCCGGCGTCGGCAAGACCGTCCTCATCCTCGAGCTCATCACCAACGTCGCCAAGCAGCATGGCGGGTTCTCCGTGTTCGCCGGCGTCGGGGAGCGCACGCGCGAGGGCAACGACCTGTACCTGGAGTTCGAAGAGACGGGCGTCATCGTTCCGGGCGATCCGTCGAAGTCGAAGGCCGCCCTCATCTACGGCCAGATGACCGAGCCCCCCGGCGCCAGGCTGCGCGTCGGCCTGACCGGCCTGACCGTCGCCGAGTACTTCCGCGACGTCGAGAACCAGGACGTGCTGCTGTTCATCGACAACATCTTCCGGTTCACGCAGGCGGGATCGGAGGTCTCCGCTCTGCTCGGCCGCATGCCCTCGGCCGTCGGCTATCAGCCGAACCTCGCCACCGAGATGGGCGAGCTGCAGGAGCGGATCACCTCCACCAAGCGCGGCTCGATCACCTCGGTTCAGGCGATCTACGTTCCCGCGGACGACCTGACCGATCCGGCGCCGGCCACCGCCTTCGCCCACCTCGACGCCACGACCGTTCTCTCGCGCCAGATCGCCGAGCTCGGCATCTACCCCGCCGTCGATCCGCTCGCGTCGACCTCCAAGATCCTCGACCCGAGAATCCTCGGCGACGAGCACTACGACACCGCCCGCGCCGTCCAGGCCGTCCTCCAGAAGTACAAGGACCTCCAGGACATCATCGCCATCCTCGGGATGGACGAGCTCTCGGAAGAGGACAAGGTGATCGTCTCCCGCGCCCGCAAGATTCAGCGCTTCCTCTCCCAGCCGTTCTACGTCGCCGAGCAGTTCACCGGAATCAAGGGGAAGTACGTCAAGATCGAGGAGACGATCCGGGGGTTCAGGGAGATCGTCGACGGGAAGCACGACGAGGTGCCCGAGCAGGCGTTCCTGCTGCAGGGGACGATCGACGACGTGCTCGAGCGCGCCGAGAAGCTGAGCAGCTCGGTCGCATGACGGAGAGCCATGGCTGAAGCGATTCCGAGCAGCATCCGGCTGATCGTTGTCACGCGAGAGCGGAAGATCCTCGACGAGCAGGTCGAGGAGGTCGTGCTCCCCGGATGGGAGGGCGCCCTCGGGATCCTGCCGGGTCATACTCCGCTGCTCGCGCTGCTCCGGATCGGGGAGCTCGCTTATCGAACCGGGGGTCACTCGACGCGGCTGGCGATTTCCTGGGGGCTGGCCGAGGTGCTGCCGGACCGGGTGATCGTGCTCTGTGAGGGGGCGTATCTTTCGGGCGAGATCGACGTCGAAGAGGCAGAGAGAGAACGGCTCGAGGCAGAGAAGGAGCTGGCGAGCCTGGCGTCGCACGACGAAGCCTTCCTGATCGCGCAGGCGAAGCTGGAAGAGTCGATCGCGAAGATCAGGGTCGTACGTGGCGGGCCGTTCTGACCGCACCCGGCCGGAGCCGGGCGGCCGGTTTCGAAAAGGAGCGAGCATTCCGTCGACTCGGGTGATCATGGACCGCTGGCGCCAGACCTTCGCCGAGGCGATCTTCCGCCGCAGCGCGGACGTGAGCCACGATCTGAAAACGCCGCTGAACATCGCGGTGCTGAACCTCGAGCTGCTGAAGATGCGGCTGGCGAAGCTCAGCGGAGAAGCGGCCGGCGATCCGAAGGTGCGGGAGTACGCGCGATCGGTGGAAACCGAGCTCAGGCGTATGGCGCGCATCTTCGACGCGGTGTTTCATCAGGCGTTCCCCCCGATCGCCGCCGCCGCGCCGGAAGCGGTCGATCTATTCGAAACGTACAGGGAGCTCTCGGGAGCGGAGGGAGGGGGGCGATGCGTGGTGCGGATGCATCGGGAGCGGGCGCGGGAGCTGGCGCAGCTCGTGGTGGAGGGGAGCGCCAAAATTTTCGACGGCGCTCCGCGCGTTATCGCGACGAACGAGCTGGACGGGTCGAGGCTGCGGCTCGAAGGGCGTGCGCTGGACGGTTCTCTCGAAGTGGGAAAGTTGTTCAAGTTCTACTACACTGACGCCTCTGGGAATCCCGAAATCTCTCTGGCGAGCGCGCGGCTGATCGCCGAAAGCTACGGCGGGACGCTGAGCGCCGAGCTCGCCGCGGGAGATCTGGTCCTGGAGCTGGCGTTTCCACCGGGTGAGGAATGACCAAGATACTGATCGTTGACGACGACCAGGCGACGAGCGCCGGGATGGCCGATGTTCTGGAGGAGTGGGGGTACGAGGTCCAGAGCGGCGCCACCATCCAGGAAGCGTGGAGCGCCGCGACCACGCACGTTCCGGACGTCGCGATCGTCGACCTGAAGCTGCCGGACGGCAGCGGGCTCGATCTGCTGAAACGGTTCAAGGAGACCTATCCGGACGTGTCGGTGATCATCCTGACGGGTCACGCGACGGTCGATTCGGCGGTCAAGGCGCTGAAGGTGGGAGCGGAGGATTACGTGACCAAGCCGGTCGACCTTCCGCGGCTCGAAGTGGTCCTCAAGGGCGTCGAAGACAAGCAGATGATGAAGCAGGAGATTCTGGAGCTGCGGCGTCAACTGCAGAAGATGGGCGCGCTGGGGCACATGGTCGGCAAGTCCCGCGCGATGCAGAAGCTGTTCGACGAGATCGAGATGGTGGCGAACACCGACGCGAACGTGATGATCGTCGGCGAGTCGGGATCGGGCAAGGAAGTCGTGGCGAACACCATCCACCATCTGTCGCGACGCCGCAGCAAACCGTTCATCGCGTTCAACTGCGGCGCGATCTCTCCGACGCTCATCGAGTCGGAGATCTTCGGGCACGAGAAGGGCGCCTTCACCAACGCGATCAAACGGCGCGAAGGCTATTTCGAGACGGCCAGGGGCGGGACCGTGTTCCTCGACGAGATCACCGAGATGCCGCTCGACCTCCAGGTCAAGCTCCTCCGCGTCCTCGAGGAAGGCAAGTTCCGCCGCGTCGGCGGCAACGACGAGATCAACATCGACGCGCGCATCATCGCCGCCACCAATCGAATCCCGCAGAAGGCGATCGACGACGGCCGCCTCCGCGAGGATCTCTACTACCGGCTCAACGTCTTTCCGATCGAAGTCCCCCCACTGCGCGAGCGCCTCGAGGATCTCCCTCTGTTCACGATGTTCTTCCTCGAGAAGCTCAACGAGACCGAGGAGAAAAACGTCGAGAAGATCGACGCCGAGTTCCTCGACGCCCTCGCCCGGTACGAATGGCCCGGCAACGTCCGCGAGCTCAGGAACGTCATCAACCGCGCGTTCATCATGGCCCGAGGCGACACTCTCAGCGTCGAGTGCCTCCCCGACAAGTTCCTCGCCCACCGCCGGAACTCCTCTCGCGGCAACATCACACTCCCCCTCGGTCAGCCGATGGAAGAGGTCGAGCGGATCGTCATCGAGCAGACCCTCAACATGACCGACGGCGACCGCAAGAAGACCGCCGAGATCCTCGGCATCTCCTACAAGACCCTCTACAACAAGACCAAGAAGTACAAGGAAGCGGGCGAGCCCGAATGAGCTCGGCGGCAGCCGGCTGAGACCGGCGGATCGCCCGTCGCCGCGCGCGGTGCGCCGCGCACGACCCGCCGGCCGGCGTCTCTCCGTATCCCCTTCCGCCCTTTCGGCTTACGATTTCGCCACCGAGAAACAACGGCCCTCCTCTTCGCTCCTGGCGTATCCTGTGGAGCCTCGCTCGCGGAATTTGAGAGCGTCCGGCGGCGGTTTCGGGGCGTTCTGGAAAAGATGAGGGACCGCGGGGATGGAGCGCGGCCCATGCGCCGCCGGAAAGTCGACAGGGAGCCTCGAACATTGGCCAAACATCTCGTCATCGTCGAGTCGCCAGCCAAAGCGAAGACGATCAACAAGTTCATCGGGAAGGACTACCTCGTCAAGGCGTCGGTGGGACACATTCGCGACCTCCCGAAGAGCGATCTCGGCGTCGACGAGGAGACCTTCGACCCGACCTACGAGGTCCTCGAGGGGAAAGAGAAGGTCGTCAGGGAGCTGAAGGCGGCGGCGAAGAAGGCCGATACGGTGTTCATCGCCTCGGACCCCGACCGCGAGGGAGAGGCGATCGGCTGGCACGTGATGAAGCTCCTCGGGAAGGACTCGGGGAAGGTTCGGCGGATCCTCTTCCACGAGATCACGAAGAACGCCGTGCGAAGAGCGATCGAGCAGCCGGGCGAGATCGACATGAACAAGGTGAACGCGCAGCAGGCGCGGCGCGTTCTGGACCGGCTCGTCGGCTACAAGATCTCTCCCCTTCTCTGGGACAAGGTGCGCCGCGGTCTCTCGGCGGGGCGGGTGCAGTCGGTCGCCCTCAAGATGATCGTCGACCGCGAGGACGAGATCCGGGCGTTCGTGCCGGAGGAGTACTGGACGATCGCCGCGAGGCTCCAGGCGGAGAACCCGCCGCCGTTCACGGCGAAGGTCTCCAGGGTCGACGGGAAAAAGGCCGAGCTTCCGAACGAGACCGAAGCGCGCAGGATCGAATCGATCCTCAGGGAAGGCTCCTTCCTCGTCGAGAAGATCAACCGGAAGGAAAAGAAGCAGTCGCCTCCGGCACCGTTCATCACCTCGAAGCTGCAGCAGGAGGCGTATCGCCGGTTCCGCTACCCCGTCCGCCGGACGATGCAGATCGCTCAGGGACTGTACGAAGGAAAAGAGATCGGCGATCAGGGCCTGGTCGGACTCATCACCTACATGCGCACCGACTCGACTCGCGTGTCCGACGACGCGATCGCCGAAGTGCGGGCCCTGATCTCGGCGAAGTGGGGTGACGTCCTCCCTGAGACGCCGAACACCTTCAAGGCGAAGAAGTCCGCGCAGGAGGCGCACGAAGCGATCCGCCCCACCTCGGTCGCGCTCGATCCGGAGACGGTGCGCCCCTTCCTCTCGAAGGACGAGCTCAACCTCTACAAGATGATCTGGGAGCGCTTCGTCGGATCGCAGATGAAGCCCGCCCTGTTCGACGTCACCGACGTCGACGTGAAGAGCGGTCCGGTCACGCTCCGCGCCTCGGGCGAGGTCCTGAAGTTTCCCGGGTTCCTCGCGGTCTTCCGCGAGGACGAGGAGCTCGATCCGGAAGAGGCGGAGACCGTGGCGCAGGGCCCGAGGACGCTTCCTCCGATGAACGAGGGCGACGCGCTCGACCTGCTCGGGCTCGACACGAAGCAGAATTTCACGCAGCCGCCTCCGAGGTTCACGGAAGCGACGCTCGTGAAGGCGCTCGAAGAGAACGGCATCGGCCGGCCTTCCACCTACGGCGCGATCCTCCAGACGATCCAGACCCGGGACTACACCTACAAGGACGACGAGAAGAAGTTCCGTCCGACCGAGCTCGGGATGCTCGTCACGCGGCTTCTCCGCAAGGCGTTCGCCGAGATCATCGACGAGAAGTACACGGCGCGGATGGAGGAGGAGCTGGACGAGATCGAGGAGGGACGTCTCGACTGGAAGAAGTCGCTCGCCGGCTTCTCGAAGAAGTTCACGCGGGACCTCGAGCTCGCCTGGAAGCATATGGAGGGAGTGAAGGGAAAGGGGATCGAGACGGACGAGAAGTGCGAGACCTGCGGCGCGCCGATGGTCATCAAGTTCGGCCGCTTCGGCGAGTTCCTCGCCTGTTCCAACTATCCCGAGTGCAAGACCACCAAGGAGATCGCGAAGGGAGCCGCCGCCGAGCAGAGCGAAGAGCCGCTCGTCTGCAACAAGTGCGGCAAGCCGATGGTCCTCAAGCGCTCCCGCTTCGGCCAGTTCTGGGCCTGCACCGGCTACCCCGAGTGCAGGAACACCAAGGACCCGAAGCTGCTGAAGGCGAACATCTCCGACGAGCCGCAGCCTCCGTGCGAGAAGTGCGGCCGCGAGATGGTCCTCAAGAGCGGCCGGTACGGCCCGTTCTACTCCTGCTCCGGATATCCCGACTGCCAGAACATCCGGAAGATCGGGCGCGGCGGGAAGGTCGCGGCGGCGCCCGAGCCGACCGGGGTCGCCTGCCCGGAATGCGGCGAGGGAGAGCTGGTCCAGCGGTTCTCGCGCCGCGGGGCGTTCTACTCCTGCAATCGCTATCCGAAGTGCAAGTTCGCGATCTCGCACAGGCCGATCGCCCGGGAATGCCCCGAGTGCGGCGGGAAGATCCTGATGGAGAAGGAGACCAAGCGCGAAGGCCGCGTCGAGGCCTGCCCGAACAAGGAGTGCGGCTACAAGGCTCCGCTCCCGGAGGAGGCGCCGGTCGGGACCGGCGCCGAGTGACACCCGCGCTCTAGGCGCGACCGCGCGGGGCGCGCTCGGACGACACCTTCGCGAGGAACTCGACCACGGGCGGCGTGATGAGATCGAACTCGATCAGGAACGCGTCGTGGCCCGACGGGGTCGCGATCTCCACGTAGCGCGAGTCGATCTCCCTCGCCCGCATCGCCTCGTGAACGCGCTGCACTTCGCGCGGAGGAAACAGCCAGTCGCTGTCGAACGAGACCAGAAGCGCGGGACCGCCCCAGCCCGCGAATGCCTTCTCGATCGAGCCGAACTGCTCGTCGAGATCCATCTCGTCCATCGACGCCTGGATCCTGATGTAGGAGTTCGCATCGTACTGCCGCGCGAACTTCGCCCCCTGGTACTCGAAGTACGAGTCGATCTCGAACTGGCGCGTCCCGTGGCGCCTTCGCCGTCCGAACTTCCGCTCCAGCGCCTCGTTCGAGAGATACGTCATGTGTCCCACCATCCGCGCGACCTCGAGCCCGCGGAGCGGCCCGGCGTTCCCGTAGTAATCGCCGCCGTTGAACGCCGGATCGCTCTCGACGATCTTCCGCCCGATGATGTGCCACGCGATCCCCTGCACCGGGACCGCCCCCGCCGCGGCGAACGTCACGATCGACCCGACCCGCGCCGGATGCAGGGCGGCCCACATCAGCACCTGCATCCCCCCGAGGGACCCTCCGGCGATCGCCGCGGGCCGGTCGATCCCGAGGTGGTCGAGGACGATGCGCTGCGACTCGACCGCATCCTCGATCGTCGGCCACGGATAGCGCGACCCGTACGGCCGCCCGCTCTCCCGGTCGATCGTCGAGGGGGCGGTCGTCCCGAAGCACGATCCGGGCAGATTCACGCAGACGACGAAGTATCTCGACAGATCGAACGCCTTCCCGAACCCCACCATCCCGTCCCACCATCCCGGCCGCTCGTCGTCCCGCGAGTAGACGCCCGCAGCGTGCGCGCTGGCCGAAAGAGCGTGGCAGACCAGGATCGCGTTCGAGCGGTCCTCGTTCAGCGTACCGAACGTCTCGTAACGGATCGTGAACGGCGCGATCGTCTGCCCGTGCCGGAACCGGAACCCCTCCTCCAGCACCAGATCCTTCGGCGGCTCCGAGATGAACGATTCTCCGACGCGCTCGTACGGCGGCATGCGCGAGCGAGGATATCAGTTCGGGTGCGGCGGCGAGCCGCGCGCGACGCGCGCTCCCGCGCGGCCGCCGGGAATGCCCCTCACGCTCCCTCGCGATCCTGCTGCGCGCGGTGGATGCGCCGGACTTCGTCGAGCGTGGAGATCTCGTCGACGCTCTTGTCGTCGCGGATGCGCGCGATCCGCGGAAACCGCAGCGCGTACCCCGACTTGTGGCGCTTCGACTCCTGGATCCGATCGAAGGCGATCTCGAGCACGACTTCCGGACGGACCAGATGGACCGGTCCGTGGCGCCGCAGAGTCGATTCGCGGAATCGCGCCGTGAGCCTTTCGATCTCGACGTCGGTCAGACCGGAGTACGCTTTGCCGATGTTCAGCAGCCCGGCGTCGCCGCGCACGGCGAAGGTGTAGTCGGAGAGGACTCCGCGCCGCCTGCCGTGGCCGTACTCCGCCGCGGTGACGACGCAGTCGAGCGTGGCGAGCGCCTTCTTGTACTTGAGCCACGACTTGCCCCGCCGTCCCGGCGTGTAGAGCGAGGCGGGATCCTTGACGACGAGCCCTTCGTTCCTCCTCCGTCTCGCCGCGTCGAATGCGGCGTCGACCTCCTCCCCGCTCGCCACCCCGGTCTGAAACCCGAGACGGACGGGCCCGGCCGGAGAAACGATCGAGCGCAGCCGCGCCAGGCGTTCGCGGAGCGGCACCTCGAACAGCGCCTCCCCGTCCGCGTAGAGCAGGTCGAAGGCGAAGAATGCGGCCGGCGCCTCCTCGAGGAGCCGGTCGCTCGGCTTCCTTCTTCCGATCCGCGTCTGCAGCGTGGCGAACGGCAGGATGCCGTCACGGAAGGCGACGATCTCGCCGTCGAGCACGCACGAGACCGGGAGCGCGGTGGCTGCCGCGGCGAGCTCGGGAAACCTCCCGCCGATCTCGTCGAGGGTCCTCGAATAGATGCGGACTCTTTCGCCGTCCGTATGGATCTGAGCGCGGATCCCGTCGTACTTGTCGTCGGCGAGGGCGTCGGGGCCGAGCTGTTCGATGATGGCGGCGGGATCGGCTTCGGGCTGCGCGAGCATGAAGCCGATCGGATGGAACAGGCTCATCGCGGCCCCCTCGAGCGTCCCCGCCCGCGCGAGCAGGGCCGTCGCCCCGAGGTCGCCATTGAACATGTGCGCGCGCCGGACGAGGGGGAGCCGCCGGGAGAACGCCTTCGCGATCGCCGATTCGACCAGCCCTTCCTGAAGTCCGATGCGGAACTCCCCCATCGCGATCTTCACGACCCAGCGAGTCTCTTCCCGGTGGAGCCGCCGCATGAGGCCGACCAGGATCGCCCCCTTCGCCTTCGGTCCGACGGCGGCGGCGAGCGCGTCGAAGGTCTCCCCCAGCTCGAGCACGGTGACTTCGCCGGCGGCGGTCGCGGCGTGCTCCGCGGGAAAGAGCTCGGCGACGCCGTCTCCCGGGTCTCCGTGGACGCGGGCGGTGCGGGAGATCTCTTCGCGCGTCGCGCCGGTGACCTCGCTCACCGCCGCGGCGACGGTCGCCCACCCGACCCCCGTCACCCGCTCCTCTCGGCGCGGAAAGGGCGCCCCCGCGAAGAAGACCGCCGCCCGCTCGAGGGAGGCGTCGTCGAGCGAGGCGAGATAGGCGGCGAGGATCGCTTCCTTCTCGCCCTTCTTTCGCGTCGCGGCGATGGCGGAGGCGGTCTCGGCGAAGCGGGCGAGCATGGAATTGGGGGAAAACGGGTGGTGAATAATGAGGTATGAGTAATGAATACTACAATACGTAGTCTTATAGACTATCGAGAACCACTGGCTATTATACTCTCGAAAAGGCTCACGATTCGAATCATATCACCGGCGCCGCCCCCTGCAGGCCCCGCTCGGGCGGCGCGCCGGCCCGCCGCCGTTCACTCATCGCTCGTCACTGAAGTTGATAGAATCCGCGCCGCTGCAGACCGGGTCCGGAGGAGTCCGCACATGAGAGCCAGGGTCACGGTGGTCGGAGCAGGGAACGTCGGAGCGACGCTCGCCCAGCGGGTGGCGGAGAAGGAGCTCGCCGACGTCGTTCTCGTCGACATCGTTCAGGGAGTTCCGCAGGGGAAGTCGCTCGACATGATGGAATCGGCGCCGGTCGAGCGGTTCGACGCGAAGCTGATCGGGACGAACGGATACGATGAGACGGAGGGGTCGGATCTGGTGGTGATCACCGCCGGGCTTCCGCGGAAGCCCGGGATGAGCCGTGACGACCTGCTCTGGAAGAACGAGGAGATCGTGGCGTCGGTCACGCGGGAGATCGTGAGGCGATCGCCGGAGACGATCCTGGTGATCGTGTCGAATCCGCTCGACGCGATGTGCGAGGTCGCGCGACGA
>DATKCD010000048.1:0-3080 GCA_035544735.1 Thermoanaerobaculia bacterium | reverse complement strand
CATCTCGCGGACGTGCCCCTCATCGACGACGACGCAGTCGCGCGCGACCTCGTCACCCGAAACGCGCGGCGCGCCGACGAGGAAGCGCGCCACCTCCTCGATCGGCCTCACCGTCGCGGACAGGCCGATCCGGACGGGAGGCCGCCCTGCCGGACCGTGCACCACGAGGTCCTCAAGCCGCTCCAGCGTCAGCGCGAGGTGCGATCCCCGCTTGTCGTCGGCGACGGCGTGGATCTCGTCGACGATCACGGTGCGCACCGTCTCGAGCATCTCCCGCCCGCGGCGGGTCGTCAGCAGGATGTAGAGCGACTCCGGCGTCGTGACGTAGAGATGGGGCGGGTTCCGGAGGTGGGCCTGCCGCTCGGCGGGGGGTGTGTCGCCGGTCCGGACGGCGGTCCGGATCTCGACGTCGGGAAGACCCATCCGCGTGAGCTCGTTCCGGATTCCCGCCAGCGGCTCGGCCAGGTTCTTCGCGATGTCGTTGCCGAGCGCTTTCAGCGGCGAGACGTAGACGACACGGGTTTCGTTGGGGAGCGTCCCGCGGCCTCCCGCCGCGGGGTCGAGACCGAGTCGGACCAGCTCGTCGATCGCGGCGAGGAAGGCGGCGAGGGTCTTCCCCGAGCCGGTCGGCGCGGCGATCAGGGTGTGGCGCCCCGATCGGATCGCCGGCCAGCCGCGCCGCTGCGGCGCGGTCGGTCCCTCGGGAAAGCGCGCCTCGAACCAGCGGCGGACGGTGGGATGGAAACCTTCCATGGGCATGGCCCGGAATCTACCGCCCCGTGACGGTCGTCGCTGCCGCTCGGACGGCGATCGAATTGCGACTCGCGGGGCCCGATCTCAGCAGACTACGCGTCCTCCGGGATCGGAAGCCGCCCCGTTACGGCGAGCCACCGGAGGAGTACTCCGTAGGCCAGCCCGTACGTCCCGAAGAGGATGACCGGCATGATGAAGCTCTCCGCGGCGGGAGCCAGGCCGACCAGGGCGCCGGCGACGAGCGAGATCCCCAGCGACACCGGCACGAAGACCCAGGTCCCCGGGGGCGCCTCGCGCGGCAGATCGCGTAGCTCGGCGACCACCGCCTCCCGGAAAGCGCGCTCCCGGTCCCCCGTTCCCCGGGCCGCCCGGACCAACGCGCGCAGGAGGCGCGTCCAGACGACGGCGAAGGCGATCTGGTACCACAGCGTCATCCCGATCCCCAAACAGAGGGGGAACGTCAGGAATCCGATGAGGTCGGCGAGGATCGAGCCGGGGGCCGCCCGCCCGGCGAGCCACTGGCCGAGCGCCATGCCCCCGAAGAGGAGGAGCGCCAGGAGGAGGAAGATGCGGACCGCCTCGCCAAGACCGGCGCGCCGCTCCTTCACGGGTCCCGGCTGCGGTCCGCGTTGAGCCGGAGGCCTCGCCCGGGCTTCGCTCCCGTCGGCTCGCCGTCTCGGACGACCGGCACGCCGTTCACGATCACGTGGAGGATGCCCCTCGCGAGGCGCTTGGGATCCTCGAACGTCGCCCGGTCGCATACTGCGGCCGGGTCGAACACGACGATGTCCGCGAAATGCCCCGCTTGGAGGACGCCGCGTTCGGCGAGTCCCGCCCGCGCCGCCGGCAGGGACGTCATCCGCCGCACCGCCTCCTCCAGCGGGAAGACGCCCAGCTCGCGGGAATAGCGGCAGAGGACGCGGGGGAAGGTGCCGAAGGCGCGCGGGTGGGGTTGATCGGTGGAGAGCGGGCCGTCCAGCGCGCGCACGCCCGCGTCGCCGCCGATCATGACCCACGGCTGCCGGAGCGCGGTGACCAGGTCGTCCTCGCTCATCGAGAAGTAGATGGCGGAAGTCCGGAGGGAGTCGGCGAGGAGGAGGTCGATCGCGGCCGCGGCGGGCGACTGGCCCCGCTCCGCGGCGATCCTATCGAGCCGCATCCCCTCGTATCGCTCGAGGGAGTCGACGACGATGTCCGAGACCTGGACGCCGGAGGGGCCGCCGGCCGAGGTGCCGAGCGCCCAGTCGCCTTCCGATGACACCGCCGAGAGCTCGGTCTCGAGCGAATCGCGGAGCCCCGGGTCGGCGAGCCGCGTGAGCGTCGCCTCGGTCCCGCCCTCCGTCACCCAACCGGGGAGGATCTGGTCGAGGCCCGTCGACGAAGCGACGTAGGGGTAGGCGCTCGCCATGATGTCGAGTCCGCGGCCGCGGGCCGCTTCGATCCGTGCCACCGCCTCGCCCATCTTCCCCCAGTTCCGCTTCCCCGAGGCCTTGAGGTGATGGATCAGGACCGGCGCGCCCGAGCGCTCGCCGATCGCGATCGCCTCGTCGATCGCCTCCAGGAGCCGGTCGCCCTCGCTCCGCATGTGGGTCGCGTAGAAGCCGCCCGAATCGGCGACGATGCGCGCGAGCGCGACGATCTCGTCCGTCGTCGCGAACCGGCCGGGGGCATAGATGAGCCCGCTGGAGAGGCCGAAGGCGCCCTGGGTCATCGCCTCACCGAGCGCCCGCTTCATCTCAGCTATCTCGGCTTTCGTGGCCGGCCGGTTCTCCTCGCCCACGCCGTGGAGGCGGAGCGAGGAGAGGCCGACCCAGGTGCCGAGGTTTATCGCCGTCCCGCCCCGCTCCAGCTCCGCGAAGTAGCCGTCGAGATCCTCCCACGTGTACTCGACCCCCCACGGGGCGATCTCGGCGGCTCGCTCGGCACGGGGCCGCTCGCTGGCCGGCACGACGCTCGACACCTCGCCCGTGATCTCGGTGGTCACACCCTGCGTGATCTTCGAGATCGCGCGGCCGTCGGCCAGGAGCCGGAACTCGGAGTGGCCCAGCATGTCGATGAAGCCGGGTGCGACGACGAGGCCCGTAGCATCGATCGTGTCGCGGGCGGCGCCGAGATCCTCGCCGATCGCCACGATCCGGTCGCCGGCGATCGCGACTTCGCCGACGAACCCGGGCGAGCCCGTGCCGTCGACGATTCTCCCGTTCGCGATGACGAGATCGGGGATGGCCACGCTCCGCGCGCCGGCCGCGCATCCGGCGATTGCAAACAGCGTCGACGGAAGAATCAGGCGGCGGAAGAGCCGCATCGAAGAGTTATGAGCGGAAAGA
>DATKCD010000047.1:0-26455 GCA_035544735.1 Thermoanaerobaculia bacterium | reverse complement strand
CGCTTCTGGGCCGGCCAGATCACCATCCAGACGTTGAGCGCCATCACCGTGCCGAAGATCATCCCGGCGTGAATGTAGAGCGAGCGGCCGCCGAAGCCGCCGACGAACTCGAGAAAGAAATAGAACCCGAGAAAGAGGACGAGAACGATCGTGTTCGCCGCGATCACGTTCTTCACGCTCTTCATGACGGCGTTGTAGACGACGAACCCGACCGCGAGCAGCACCAGGAAGATCCCGAGCCACGCCATCGGCGCGCCGCCCGGCTCCTCGAAGACCTGCTCTCCCATGTAGTAGACGAGCCCGGCGAGAACGAAGCCGCTGATCCACGTCCAGGCCGCCCCCCAGCGGAACCAGTAGAGCGCCCGCGGCAGGAGCTGCGGGACGACCGCCTGCTTGGTCGGCCCGTCGAGCGTCTTCACGAAGTGCGCGTTCACCCAGTTGAAGAAGTAGAGATGACCGATCCAGATCACGCCCGCGACCACGTGCAGCCACCGGAACAGGAGCTGGAGCCAGTTGTTGACCTCGGGGTTCATGAAGCCTCCTCCCTGCTTGATGAGTCCGATTGTGGGGGATGTCGGCGAGTCGGGCTACAGCATACCGCGAGGGGGGAGAGGAGTGAACCGCGGCGGGGTGCGGGTAGAATCGCCCACGCATGGAGGACCTGCAGGGTCGCGTGGGGCTGGTGGTCGGCGCGTCGGCCGGAATCGGCCGGAGCGCGGCGGAGCATCTGATCGCGGCGGGGGTGCGGGTGGGGGCGATGGCTCGGAGCGCGGCGCCGCTCGCCGAGCTCGAGTCGCGGCATCCCGGCCGGGCGCTCGCTCTCCCGGGCGACGCCACCGATCCGAAGAGCGTCGACGAGGCGTTCGCTCGCCTCGAGCGGGAGCTCGGCCCGGTCGAGCTCCTCGTCTGCTGCGCCGGCCTGGTCGATCCGCGCCCCCTCGTCGAGACGACCGACGAGCAGTGGGACCGCTCGATCCGCGCGACCCTCCATTCCGCCTTCTTCCCGGTCCGCCGCGCCCTCCCCTCCATGCTGGAGCGGCGCCGCGGGTCGATCGTCTGCGTCGCGTCGATCTCCGGGGTCCACGGCTCGAGCAAGCTCCCCGGCCTCGTTCCCTACTGCGCGGGGAAGTCGGCGGTCATCGGGTTCGTCGAGGCGATCGCTGCGGAGGTCGGGCCCTCCGGCGTGCGCGTGAACGCCGTCAGCCCCGGCTCGGTCGACACGCCGATGCTGCGCGCCGCGGCACCCGGCGCCGTCCCCGCGATGAGCGCGGACGAAGTGGCGTCGTCGATCCTCTTTCTCCTGTCCGACCGCTCGCGGCCGATCCAGGGACAGAACCTCCATGTCTACTCCGTCTGAGCAGTTTCCTTCGCGGCGGCCGACCTTCGCCGAGGTCGATCTGCGTGCGTTCGACCGGAACCTCGAGCAGGTGCGGCGCCGGCTGCCGGAAGGCTCGCGCATGATCGCCGTGCTCAAGGCCGACGCCTACGGCCACGGGGCGGTGGAATTGGCGCGCCGATGCGCGGGGGTGGCGAGCGGGATCGCGGTCGCGCTCCTCGAAGAGGCGCTCGAGCTGCGGGATGCCGGAATCGATCTTCCCATCCTGATCCTCGGGCCGCTCACCGCGCCGCAGTTCGACCTCGTCTTCGAGCGGGGTCTGGTCGCCGGCATCGTCGGCCAGGAGGAGATGGAGGCGTTCGCGGCCCGCGCCCGCGCGACCGGATGGAACGGAGAGATCCATCTCAAGCTCGACAGCGGAATGGGGCGGATGGGATTCCGGCCGGAAGACCTCGAGCGGCTCGCGCTGGAGCTGCAGGTCCTGCGCGGGGTGCGCGTCGCCGGGATCTACACGCACTTCGCGAACGCGTCCGATCCGGCGGATCCGTATACGGAGGAACAGGTACAGCGGTTCGAGTCGATGCTCGGGCGCCTGCGCGAGCTCGGAGTCGACGCGCCGCTCCACCATCTCGCGAACAGCGCGGCGATCGTCCGGGGGCTCGTGCGCCCGGGCGAGTGGGTGCGCGCCGGCATCGTGCTCTACGGCGCCGAGCCGCTCGACCAGGGGGGTGCGCGGCTCGAGCCGCTACTCCGCTGGACCACCCGCATCGCCCGGGTCAAGTCGCTTCCCCCCGGCTCGCCCGTCGGCTACGGACGGACCTTCGTCACCGCCCGCCCGAGCCGGATCGCCACCCTCCCCGTCGGGTATGCCGACGGGTACTCGAGGAACCTCTCGGGGCGGGCGGACGTGCTGGTGCGGGGGCGGAGGGCGCCGGTCGTCGGCCGCATCTCGATGGATCTGGTCACGGTCGACGTGACCGGGGTTCCCGGGGTGCTTGCGGGCGACGAGGTGACGCTGCTCGGACGCGACGGCGGGGAGGAGATCGCGGCGGAGGAGCTCGCGGCGACTCTCGGAACGATCTCGTACGAGGTCCTCTGCGCGGTGGGGGGGCGGGTGCCGCGGCTCTATCGTGACGGAGAGCGGGTCCGGCTGCGGGAGCGCCGGGGGAGCGAGGCGGAGGCGCCTGCCGCGGGGGAGTGATTCCGCCGTCCGCGCGTTCCCTCTCTCATTGCAGCGGGATCGCGGCCGGAACGGATACAATCGCGGGCGCCGATGAACGTGATCACACGCCTGTTCGAGCCGGTCGGCGTCTTCTTCCTCCGGTTCTTCGAAGACACGGGGCGCTGGTTTCAGATGCTCGGACGGACGTTCGTCTGGACGTTTCGCCGCCCGTTCGAGGGGCGGGAGTGGATGCGCCAGATGGTGCGCATCGGGGTCGACTCGATCCCGGTCGTGGTCCTGACCACGATGTTCACCGGGATGGTGATGGCGCTGCAGACCTTCAACGGCTTCCGCCGGGTGCACGCGGAGAACTTCGTGGCGAGCGTGGTGTCGCTGGCGATGGTGCGCGAGCTCTCGCCCGTGCTCGTCGGGCTGATGGTCACCGGGCGCGTGGGGTCGTCGATGGCGGCGGAGATCGGGACGATGCGGGTGACCGAGCAGCTCGACGCGCTCGAGGCGCTGGCGACCGACCCGGTGCACTATCTGTTCGTCCCGCGCGTGATGGCCGGAATCGTCATGCTCCCCTTCCTCGTCATCCTCGGCGACGCGATCGGCATCTTCGGCGGCTATCTGATCGCCGTGAAGATGATGGGGGCCAACCCGCTGATCTACGACCAGAACACCTGGCAGTTCCTCGACCTGAACGACGTGCTGAGCGGGCTGATCAAGGCGGCGGTGTTCGGGCTGCTGCTCACGCTCACCGGATGCATGAAGGGGTATTTCACGACGGGTGGGGCGGAGGGGGTGGGGCGCTCGACGACGAGCGCGGTCGTGGTCGCCTCGCTGATCATTCTGCTGAGCGACTTCTTTCTGACGAGGCTGCTCTTCTGATGGCGCTCCGGGAGATCAGCCATCAGCTCCACCACGAAGCGGAGGTGGTGATCTCGCTCGAGGACCTCCACAAGTCGTTCGGCTCGAAGGAGGTCCTGCGCGGGGTGCGCCTGACGATCCATCGCGGCGAGTCGGTGGTGATCGTCGGCGGCTCGGGGACCGGGAAGAGCGTGACCCTGCGGCACGTCATCGGTCTGATCACTCCCGACCGCGGGCACGTCCGGGTCGAGGGGGAGGACCTCTGTCATCTTCCGCCGCGGGAGCTGAACCTGCTCCGCCGCAAGTTCGGGATGAGCTTTCAGGAGGGGGCGCTGTTCGATTCGATGAGCGTGTTCGAGAACATCGCGTTTCCGCTGCGGCGGCACACGAAGAAGAGCGAGGGGGAGATCCGGGACCGGGTGATGGAGTGCCTCGACCTGGTGCATCTCGACGCGGTCGAGTCGAAGCGGCCCTCGGAGCTTTCGGGCGGCATGCGGCGGCGCGTCGGCTTCGCTCGCGCGATCTCGCTCTCGCCGGAGATCCTCCTGTTCGACGAGCCGACCACTGGGCTCGATCCCGTGATCAGCGACGTGATCGCCGATCTGATCGTCGAGATGGACGAGACCCTCGGCGTCACCGCCGTCACGATCACCCACGACATGAAGGTGGCGTTCAAGATCGCCGACAAGCTCGCGATGATCCACGACGGGCGGATCATCGAGGAGGGGACTCCCGAGGAGTTCGAGCGCTCGGAGAACCCGTACGTGCGGCAGTTTCTCGAGGGGAGGGCGGAAGGCCCCCTGACCGCCGACTTCGACCGCGCCACGTGAGGATGGGTGCCCTTGCCACCTCGAGGCGGCTAAGCGTCGCCTCCGGCGACGAGGGGCTGCTCCATGCGCGCGAGCGCGAGGATGAAGCCGTCGCGGAGGCGCGCGGTCCGGATGGTTCCTTCGCTCCGGGAGTCGCGGTAATCGAGGATCACCCCTTCGCGCCGCACTTCGCGCAGGCCGACCCGGACGCCGCGGTACCAGCCGGGGGCGGCGTGCAGCTTGTAGCCGGCCTCCTTCGCGCACCAGAAATGAATGAGGGAATCGGCGAGCGGGACCGAGCGCCAGGCCTCGACCTCGTCGTCGTTGAGGAAGAACTTCGTCGCGCGCTCGGCGAGTGGCCGGACCTTCTGCAGGTCGATGCCGATCCGCCCCGCGGACAGCGCCGCCGCCCCCGCCCCCGACGAATGCGTGATCGAGACTTCACGCTCGTGCCGGCGTCCGCCGATCGAGAGCGAGGGCCGGCGGTACGCCGAGTCGACCGAGCAGTCGAGCGGATCGGCGCAGAGGCCGTTCTCGACGGCGAGGAGCTTGATCGCGAGCCGGCTCGCCGCCCACTCCGCGCGCCGCTTCTCGCGGGGAAACGATGCGATCCGCTCCCGCTCGCGCGGCTGGAACAGCGCGAGATCCTCCCCCGTCACCTCGCGCACGACGCAGACCTCGCCGCGCCACTCTTCGGGCACCTCGATTCGAATCATTGTCCCGGCGAGGGAACGGCGGGAAGGAACTGCTGAATTCCGCGGATCGGATCGACGATCGAGGCGTAGGCGACGGCTTTGCCGCGCAGCACCCGCATGTGGACCGTCACCGTTCCGTCGAGCGCGACGCCGAGGTGGGAGGCGGCGTCGACCACGACCCACGCCTGCTCTTCGAAGACGCCGACGTCGAAGACCCTGCCGACCGCGCTTCCGTCGGCCGCCCTGGCGCTGATCCGGAGGTGGAGCGGGACGATGCCGACGTTGACCGCCCCCAGGTTGACTCGGATGACCCCACCACCGCGCAGCGCCGGGAGGATCAGAGCGTCGTTCCGGGTTCCCAGCTCGGCCGCGGAAGACTCGCCCAGAGGGGGAGTGACGGTGGCGATCCCGCCGCGCCCCACGTCGCGCGTCTCGACCAGGAGGACCGGGATTCGATCGGACGGCACCTCGACCCAGAGCGCTCCGACGCTGTCGTGGAGATCGAACAGCGAGCGGGGAGCATCGCGCTCGCGGCGCAGCTCGCCCGGCGCGACGACCAGGGTCCGATCGCGCGTGCCGCGGTTGCTCGCGTACCGGAGTCTCAGCTCGACCGGAGCGTCGTGCGGATTCTGCACGATGAGGTCGGAGACCCAGATTGCGCCGGCGGCGCCGACGCTGCTGCCGACCGCCGGAAAGACGACGCGGTGCGGGGGGGCGAGGCTGAGCGTCGAGGGGATCCGGATGGCGGATCGGTAGACCCGCGGATCGAGCGGCGGAAGATCGTCGCGCCGCGACCAGAGCTCGACCCCGCGCACGGTCCGGACGTGGACGTAGGCGTCGCCGAGATAGGCGGCGACCGCCTGGGCGCGCACGTCGTTGAAGACGGCATCGAAGCGGTCGTAGCCGGCGGGAGAGCGGCGGATCACGACCGGAGGGCTCGTGCGCTCGAGCGCCCGGATCACCTCGAGCTGAAATCGCGGCGGCGAGAGGATCGGCACCTGATGGAAGCGAGTCGGATTCGGGCGGTCGGCGAAGAAGTAGAACGCCGGCTGGTTCGAGAAGTCGAAGATCGGAGCGCCGTCGGGAGCGAGGCGGTCGATCGCCTCGACGACGGCGTCGACGCGCTCGCGCACCGCTTCCGCCGCCGGGTCGTGCCATCGCCCCTCGCTCCGGGCCTTCCACGAGGTCACCAGGTCGAGTCGCGTGCCGAGGAGATCGGGCATCCAGAGTGCGGCGCCCAGGAGCGGGACGAGGACGACGGCGCAGGCCACGACGAGCGCCCGGGTGCTACCTTCCTCCCGATGCCACGCGCTCGCCGCCTCGCGCGCGAGCATCAGGAGCAGCAGCACCAGCAGCGGCGCGATCAGAAACGCGGAGAAGTATTGATGCGGAAAGTCGGCGCGACCGAGGGCGCTCCGCTGCGTGACCACGCCGAACGCGACGAGCAGCAGCAGGGCCAGATCGAGCCGTCCCGGCCTCGATCGCATCCTCACGGCGAGCACGAGCGCTCCGATGCCGAGAATCAGAGGATTCAGCACGAAGCGGATCCTCTCGCCCAGAACGAACTCGGCGATCGAGCGGAGATCGAGATCGGAGCGGAAGAATCCGCCGAGATCGGGAAAGGGAAGCGACCAGACGGGATCGATGAAGCGCGGTACCTCGACGAACGAGGTGCGCACGAAAGCGCCGAAGGCGCCGAGGGCCGCGAGCCACGAGAGCACCGGAATCGCCACCAGCGCCATTCCCGCCAGCAGCGATCCGAGGTGGGTGAAGGCGAGCCTTCCCCGCCGCTCGCCGCCGCTCCAGAGGGTCCACGCCGCGATCGTGACCACGCTCCCGGCGATCGAGTAGATGCCGACGTCGAGGCTGTAGAAGAGCGCCGCGCATGCGAGCGCGCCCGCGAGGAGCGTCCGCGGCAGGCTGCCCCGCCGGAGCGCCGCGAACAGCGTCGCGGCGACCAGGGTCTGCATCAGTGCCCGCGGATTCTCGACGAACGTGACCGACCCGAGAGCCACCACGAGCAGCGCCAGAGGAATCGAGTCGAACAGGACCATCCCGAGCAGCCAGAGCGCCGCGACCGCGAGCGCGCTCATCGCGAGCACCCGGGCGTCCGAGACCCACACCCCCCGCCCCAGCCCCTCCATCAGCCATGCGTCCAGCAGCCCGTCCTCGAGCATTCCGTGAAGCACGAAGACGTCGCGGTACGGCACGTCTCCGCGCAGATAGTCGGAAGCCGGCCCGAGCGATTCGCCGCGATGAAAGAGATCGAACCATCCTCCCGCCTGCGCGCTCGAAGTCCACGCAACGACGAACAGCATCGCCGGGATGACGATCCATCCGAGCAGGCGGCGTGCCGGAGCGGAGGCGACGTCGATGCGGGGGACCGGCCGGGCGAGCAGCAGCAGCGCGAGCGCCGCCGCGAGCGCGAACAGAGCCGTGGCACCGGCCGCCGGAGGGATCGCGGTGAGAGCCAGCAGCGGCAGCAGCAGGAGCGGCGAGCATCCGAGGGCGATCGCCGCCAGCTTCTCCCCGGAGTCGCCTCCACGGGCGAGCGACCACGCCCGGGCGATCAGCACCGCGCCTCCCCACAGCAGCGCCAGGAAGAACGCGACGAACGGGATCTCGAGAAACAGCGTCGGGATGTGCGCGATCCTCTTTCCCGTCGCGACGTAGCGAAACAGAACCCATGCCGCCCCCTCGGCCAGCAGGAGCGCGTGGATCGCGCCGAGGCGGGGAGCGAGAAGGGCTCGGAACCAGAGCTTCCGCTCAGCCAGCCCGAGAAAGAGAGGTCCGGCCGCGGCGAGAATGGGGGGGAGGAGGATGCCCCAGAGCTCCTTTCCGGTCGTGAGGAGGATCAGAGGTGCGAGGAGGAAGGGGAGGGCGAAGATCGCGGCCGATCCGGCGCGAGTCGCCTCGCGATCGGCGGCGCCCCGGAGCGCGTCGTGGAAGCGCTCCAGAGGGCGCCGCAGGGCGAGCGCGAGGAGCGGGACGAGGACGTAGTAGAGCGCGGCCGCCGCGTACTCCTTCGTCTTCGAGACTCCCTCGATCGTGACGCGGCCGATCGCGAGCGGGTCGCCCGCGGGAATCGCGCGCAGCAGCTTCATCGCGGCGATGAAGAGCATGACCGCATAGCAGAACGACGCCGCCCAGAACAGGGCTGCGGCGAGGCGGCGAAGTGCGTGCGGCATCCGGGAGGAAGTGTATCGCGGGAAGGAGAGCGGGACGTCCGGCCTCTCATGTGGCCGGGGATTCCCATGTGGCCGGGGATTCCATCCCCGGCGGGCGGTGGTGACGCGACGACCGTGAAGCCACGAGGGATCGTGAAGCGCCGGAGCTGATCCCGGTCGCCCATGTGGCCGGGGATTCCATCCCCGGCGGGCGGTGGTGACGCGACGAGGGTGAATCCGGAACACCCCGAGGTGCGAGTGCGATCCGCGAGCGCCCACCCGCCGGGGATGAAATCCCCGGCCACATGAAATCTCCGGCCACATGAAATCCCCGGCCACATGAATCCGTGGCGGGCGGTGGTGAGGCGGGCCGCGAGCTCGGGCGCTACCGGCCGAAGTGCTCGACGATCGCCTCGGCGAGCGAGGGGATCGTCGCCTCGGGGGCTTCGATCGACGGCTCGGCGCCGTGCGAGCGGAGGGTCTGGCTGGTCACCGGGCCGATCGATGCGAGCTGCACGTTCTCGATCACGTTCCGGCGCTCCTCCTCGCTGAGCTGCTCGAAGAAGTTCTCGACCGTCGACGAGCTCGTAAACGTGATGGCGTCGATCTTTCCCGACCCGAGCATCGATCCGAGCTGATCCCGCAGTCCGCGGGCGGGCCGGGTCTGATAGGCGACGGCGAGATCGACTTCGGCCCCGCGCCGGCGCAGCTCCGTGATCAGCTCTTCGCGACCCGACGCGGCGCGGACCACGGCGATGCGCATCCCGGCGAGCTCCGCCGGGAAGTGCGGGAGGAGCGCGGCCGACTGGAACGTCTCGGGAACCAGGTCGGGAATGATCCCGCGCACGTGGAGCGAGGCGGCGGTCGCGTCGCCGACGGCGGCGATCTTCGTGCCGGTGAGCGCGCGCAGGTCGCGGCCGTGGTGCTGGAGCCGCTCGAAGAACGCATCGACCCCGTTGGCGGACGAGAAGACGATCCAGTCGTAGCCGGTGAGGCGCTCGATCGCGGCGTCGAGCGAGTCCCACGATTCGGGCTTCGAGATCTCGATCATCGGGAACTGCACCACGGACGCGCCGTGTCCTTCGAGCAGCCGGACCAGGCCCGACGCCTGCGCTCTGGCGCGCGTCACGACGAACGAGCGCCCGAACAGCGGCCTCGACTCGAACCAGCCGATGGTCTGCTGGAGGGAGACCACCCCGCCGACGACGATCAGAGCGGGCGCTTCGAGCTCGGCCTTCCGCGCGAGCTCGACGATCGTCCCGAGGGTCCCGCGCACGGTCCGCTGCAGCCGCGTCGTCCCGCGCGAGATCACGGCCGCCGCCGTCTCGCTGCTCATCCCGTGCTCGACCAGCCGCTCCGCGATCGATTCCAGATTGCCAAGCCCCATCAGGAACACGAGCGTCCCGTTCAGCCGCGCCAGCCCCTCCCACGGAATCCCGGTCGATCCGTCGCTCTCGTGCGCCGTGATGAACGTGACCGAGCTCGCATGCTGCCGGTGGGTGACCGGGATCCCGGCGTACGCGGGGGCCGCGATCGCCGAGGTGATGCCGGGGACGACCTCGAAGGGGACCCCCGCCCGCTGGAGCGCTTCGGCTTCCTCTCCTCCGCGCCCGAACACGAACGGGTCGCCTCCCTTGAGGCGGACGACGACCTTCCTCTTGCCGCCCTCCTCGACGAGGAGGGCGTTGATCTCCTCCTGAGTCATGGCGTGGCGGTTCGAGCGCTTTCCGGCGTCGATGATGCGGGCGTGGGAGCCGATCTGCGTGACGATCTCCGAAGAGACGAGCGCATCGAGCACGACCAGGTCGGCGGCGCGCAGAAGCTCCGCTGCGCGGAGCGTGAGCAGCGACGGATCGCCGGGCCCCGCGCCGACCAGGTAGACCTTCCCCGGCGTGAGGGGCAGGTCGTCGCCGCGGCGGGTCGGGGAGCTTTTCTCATCCGAGTCCATGATCGAGACGGCTCAGGCCGCGAATCTCCATTCTCTTCCAAGTCGGCAGCGATGCAAGCGGTCAGTCTCCGGAGGCCCGTGCGAGCAGCTCGAGACCGCCGCGATCCATCAGGATCGCGGCGGTCCGCCGGGCGAGCTCTTCGCAGTCGGAGCCCCGCTCGTGAAGGCGGATCGGGTCGCGACCCTCGAGGTCCGAGAGAAACGCGCGGATCACGACGGATCCGGTCGAGCGATCGCAATGAACGGCGATGGGGGAATGGCAGTCGAGGCGCGTGCCGAACTTCTGCAGCACGGCGCGCTCGGCCAGGGCCGCGGTCTCGCTCGGCGCGTGGCTGAGCGGGCGAATCGCGCGCCGCAGCGAATCGTGCTCGCGGAGGATCTCGACCGCGATGGTCCCCTGACCGGCGGCCGGGACGATCTCGTCGAGATCGAACAGGCGGCTCGCCTCGGCGCTCCGCCCGAGGCGGGCGAGGCCGGCGGCGGCCAGGACGATCCCGTCGTACCGCCCGCTCCGCTGCTTCTCGATACGCGTCTCGACGTTGCCGCGGATCTCGCTCACGCGGAGGTGCGGCCAGCGGGCGAGGATCTGGGCGCGGCGCCGGGGCGAGCTGGTTCCGATCACCGATCCTGCGGGAAGCCGCTCGATCGGCAGCCGGTCCGGACCGAGCCACGCATCGCGCGGATCTCCCCGCTCGAGGAATGCCGCGAGCTCGAACGTCGCGGGGACGATCGACGGAACGTCCTTGAGGCTGTGGACGGCGAGATCGATGGTTCCGGCCTCGAGCGCCTCCTCGAGCTCCTTGATGAAGAGCCCCTTCCCTCCGATCGAGGAGAGCGGGACCTCGCCGCGGCGATCGCCGGTCGTCCGCACCGTGACGATCTCGGGGGTGAAGCCGAGCCCGCGTAGAAGGCGCGCGAGCTCGTCCGCCTGCCACAGCGCGAGCCTGCTTCCACGCGTGCCGATCCGGAGAGAGCTCATCGAAGCCCGAAGATCCTGCGTATCGTGTCGCGGATCGGCTCTGCTCCCTCCGGTTTCGGCCGGGCGGCCGATTCCTTGAGGCGGACGATGGGGTAATGGAGGACCTTGTTGATGATGCCGGACGAGAGCATCTCGATGGCGGCACGCTGTTCGGTGGTCACGGGACCGATCCTGCGGAGGCACTTCTCGAGCTCGGCGGCTCGGATGGTCTCGAGGCGCTCGCGGAGCTCGAGGATGGTCGGGATCGCCTCCTCGCTCGCCATCCGCTCGAGGAAGCTCGCGACTTCGCGCTCGATGATCTTCTCGGCCGCGTCCGACTTCCGGAGACGGATCTCGCGGTTCGCCCCGGCGATCTCGCGGAGATCGTCGACGTTGTACAGGTAGGCGCCTTCGACCTTCGCGACGTCGGGATCGATGTTGCGCGGGACGGAGAGGTCGACGAGAAAGAGGTCGCGGCGGCGCCGCCGGGCGAGGGCGGCGGCGACCTCGTCCGGGCGAATGACGTAATGCGGAGCCGCGGTCGAGGCGATGACGATGTCGCTGTCGACGAGCCGGGAGGGGAGCGAGTCGAAATGCACCGCCGATCCGCCGAACTGCGCGGCGAGCTCCTCGGCGCGCTCGAACGCGCGGTTCGCCACGAACACGGTCTCGAGCCCGCTCCCCTGGAGGTTTCGCGCCGTCAGCTCGCCGATCTTCCCGGCGCCGACCAGCAGCACGCGCAGTCCGGCGAGATCACCGAAGATCTTGCGGGCGAGCTCCACGGCGGCATAGGGAACCGAGACGGCGTGATCGCCGATGCCCGTTTCGCTGCGGACCTTCTTCGCGACGCGGAGCGTCTGCTCCCAGAGCCTGCGCAGGATCGGATCGAGGGTCCGGAGCCCGGCGGCGGCGTGGTACGCCTGGCGCACCTGGCCGGCGATCTGCGGCTCGCCGACGATCATCGAGTCGAGTCCGGAGGCGACGCGGAACAGGTGTCGCACGACGTCGCCGTGCCGGAGGATGTAGAGGTGCTGCTCGACGCGGCTGCGCTCCATCGAAGCGCGCGAGGCGAGCCGGCCGACGATTCCCTCCACGACGTTCTCGTCGCGGAGCGAGGTGACGATCTCGACGCGGTTGCAGGTGGAGACGATCGCGACGCCGTCGACTCCGGCCATCCCGCGCACCGCCTCGAGCTCCGCGTCGAGATCGCGCTCGGGCACGCTGAGCCGCTCCCGGACGTCCACGGGAGCGGTCTTGTGATTCACGCCGACCAGAGCCAGAGCCATCGCCATCGCCCTCACACGTGCTGGATCCCGAACATCGACACCATGATCGACGCGAACGCGACCGCGGCGATCACGAGCGTCCTGCGGGTCCGGTAGCTTCCCGCGATGTACGACTGCAGCAGGGCGGCGAACATCACCCACGCCACGAACGCCGCGATCTCCTTCACGCCCGGAGTCAGGGTCGTGGTCGACGTGCGGTACGACCAGAGAATCCCCGCCAGGATGCCGATGGTGTAGACCGCGAAGCCGATCGAGAGCGCGCGATAGCTCACCTGGTCGCAGAGGCGGAGGCTGGGGATCCAGTCCCAGAGCGCGCCGCGCCGCTTCTCGCGGATCGCCCGCTCCTGCATCTGGTACAGAGCCGTGAACCCGACGGCGATCAGAAGGGCCGCCACCCCGAGGGTCGTGAACAGAAGGTGCGCGATGAACACGTTCGATCGGAGCTCCGGAGCCAGCGGCTCGAAGCGCTCCTGGATCACGGCCGAGATCCCCAGAAGGAGAAACACGAGTGGATAGACGAAGAACGCCGCGGCGCTGACGCGGTACCGGAACCAGAGCGCGAGCGTGACCGCGAGGATCGTCCACGCGATGAAGCTGCTCGTCTCGGGCAGATTGGTCAGCGGAGGATGTCCGGTCATCGTGCAGATCACGCCGATCCAGACCGTATGCGCGACGAATCCGAGCGCCATGAGGAAAACCGCGGCGTGCTGCAGCCGCGGCGCGCGGAACACCAGCGAACCGAGCACGGTCAGGGTGCCCGCCGCGTAGAGCGCCAGAGCCAGGTAGAGTGGAACGCCGGGCGACATCAGGCCGACTCCGCCGGCTCCCGCTCGGCGGGCGCGGTGCGATACGACTCGAACTCGTGCCGGACCGCCCGCGGGATCCAGGCGGTCAGCTCGATCGTCCCGTTGCGCTCGATCCGCTCGTGCACGATTCCGAGCTCGTGCACCCGGGCGGCCACGCGCGACTCCACCGCCGGAATCTCGAGCTGGACCACCTCTCCCCCTTCGAGCTCCCTCATGCGGATCCGCTCGAGAAGGTTCCCCACCCCCTGGCCGGTCAGCGCCGACACGGTCACCGCCTCCCGTCCGCTCCGCTCGAGGAACGAGGGCTCCGGAACGGCGTCCACCTTGTTGTAGACCTCGAGCAACCGGTCCGGCGCCACGCCGAGGTCGCGCAGCACCTCGCCCCCGACCTCGCGCTGGTCCTCCACCTGCGGATGGGCGAGGTTGATCACGTGCAGCACCAGGTCCGCCTCCGCCGCTTCCTCCATCGTCGAGCGGAACGAGGCGACGAGGTGATGCGGGAGCTTTCGAATGAAGCCGACCGTGTCGATGAAGACGGTCTCGAGCGGCATCGGAGCGTCGCCCCGCCGCGACTTCGCATCGAGGGTCGCGAACAGCTTGTCCATCGCGAACGCCTCGCCGAGCGTGAGCCGGTTGAACAGAGTCGACTTGCCGGCGTTTGTGTAGCCGACCAGCGCGACCGTGTACGCCTTCTCCCGACCGCGACGCCGCGTCACGCGGTTCTTCTCGATGCGGGCGAGCTCCTGCCGCAGCCGCGCGATCCGCTCGCGGATGATGCGGCGGTCGAGCTCGAGCTGCGTCTCGCCGACTCCCCGCGTTCCGATCCCGCCCGCCTGCCGCTCCAGGTGGGTCCACTGGCGCGTCAGCCGCGGCAAGAGGTATTCGAGCTGCGCCAGCTCGACCTGGGTCCGCGCCTCGCGGCTTCGTGCCCGTCGCGCGAAGATGTCGAGGATCAGGCCGCTCCGGTCGATCACCTTCACCCCGACGCTCTTCTCGAGGTTGCGCGCCTGCGCGGGCGAGAGGTCGTCGTCGAACACCAGAAGGTCCGCCCTCCGCTCCCGCGCCATCGCCCCCAGCTCCGCGACCTTCCCCTTTCCGATGAACGTCGCCGGGTCGGGCGCTCGCCGGTCCTGGACGAGGCGGCCGACGACCTCACCCCCCGCCGCTTCGCACAGCTTCCCGAGCTCGTCGAGATGCTCGTCGACCACGGAGGGAGCGGTCGCAGGGAGGCTGATGCCGACGATCACGGCGCGTTCGGGGGTGGGGGAAGGTGGGCGGCTCGGCAAATCGGGTTCTCCAGCACGAATATACAGGAGCGGGGCCCGCGGGATTCCTCCGGAATGGCCTTGACGCTCCAGCGAGGGCGCTACATCATCCTCCCCACATGTTCGCGCTCTACGAGGCGCTCCTCTGGGCCGTCTTTCTCGTCCTGCTTCCCTGGTCCGCGATGGTCGGCTTTCTCCGGGGAAAATACTTCGCCAACTTCCGGGAGAGGCTCGGTTTCTACCGGGAGGAGCGCTCGAGGCACGATCTCTGGATCCAGGCGGTTTCGGTCGGCGAGGTCGCGGCGGCGAGGAGTCTGGCTGCCCGTCTTCGGGAGGTGCGGCCTGCTCTGAGCCTGGTGATCACGACCACGACGCTGACGGGGCAGGGGATGGCGCGGCGACTGTTTCCGCACGACACGGTGACGTATTTTCCGTTCGATTTCCGGTTTTCGGTGCGGCGGTTCCTGACGCATCACCGGCCGCGGCTGTACGCGGCGATCGAGACCGAGATCTGGCCGAATGCGGCGAGGCTGGCGAGCGGGATGGGAACTCGGATCGCGATCGTGAACGGAAGGATCTCGGATCGCTCGTTCGGCCGCTACCGGAAGATCGCGTGGTTTCTGCGGCGGGTCTTCCAGTACTACGACGCGGTGCTGGTGCGCTCGGAGTCGGACCGTGAGCGATTCGAGGCGATCGGGGTCGCGGCGGACCGGGTCCGGGTGACGGGCAACCTGAAGTTCGACCTCCGGGAGATGACGAGCGAGCCCCCCGAGGTGACGCCGGAGCTGCTGCGTCTGGCGCGCGGCCGGCCGATCTTCATCGCGGGATCGACCATGGAAGGGGAGGACGAGATGATCCTGCCGCACCTTCCGCGGCTGATCGCGAAGGGTTGCTTCGTCGTGATCGCGCCGCGGAAGCCGGAGCGGTTCGAGATCGTGGCGGGGCTGCTCGCCACCTCGGGGCTGCGATGGGCGCGGCGGAGCGAGATGGCCGATTCGCCCGCGGAGGAGGCCGACCTGCTACTGCTCGACTCGATCGGCGAGCTTGCGAGGATCTACCGGTTCGGTGTGGCGGCATTCGTCGGAGGGAGCCTCGTCCCGTCGGGGGGACACAACCCGATCGAGCCCGCGTCGGCCGGAACGCCGGTCGCCTTCGGTCCGCACATGGAGAACTTCCGCGAGATCGGAGAGACGTTTCTCGAGTCGGGAGGGGCGGTGCAGATCGAGACCTCGGCTCATTTGATCGCGTTCGTGGAGAAGATGATCGCCGACCGGGCCGCGCGCGAGGAGCTTTCGGCGCGGGGGCGGCAGGTCGTCGAGACGAACGGAGGGGCGGCGGTGGAGACGGCGCGGCGCCTCCTGGAGCTGCTCGATCGATGAGGGCGCTCGCACCGGCGGAGGCGGCCTATCGCGGAGTCAACCGTCTGCATCGGGCTCTGTTCCGCGCCGGCGTGCTCCGCCAGGCCCGCCTCCCCGTCCCGGTGATCTCCATCGGGAACCGCGCGGTCGGCGGGAGCGGAAAGACGCCCGCCGTCATCGCGGTGGCGCGCGGGCTCATCGCCCGCGGAGTGAGGCCGGCGGTGCTGACGCGGGGCTATGGCCGGATCTCGCGAGAAGAGCCGATCCGCGTCGACCGTCCGGATCCATCCCGCTTCGGGGACGAGCCGGTCGTGATCCACTCGGCGCTCGGCGGAGTCGACGTCATCGTCGGATCGGACCGCGCGGCGGCCGGACGGTGGTACCTGGAGCGCTCGCGATGCGACGTCTTCCTCCTCGACGACGGCTTCCAGCACCTCCGGCTCGCGCGCGAAGTCGACCTCGTCCTCGAGACACCGCGAGCGCGCTGGTATCGCGAAGGACCGTCGGCGCTGCGCGATGCCGACGTGCTGCTCCTGCGCGACGGCGCCTCCCCCCCCGGCTCCCTCCCCCGATTCCGCGCCGAGCTCCGCCCGGCCGGATGGGACCTCGGCGGGAGCATCGTTCCTCCGCGGGCGCTCGCGGGCGCCCGGGTGGTCGCCTTCGCCGGTCTCGCCGACAACGAGCAGTTCTTCAGGATGGTCGAGTCGCTCGGGGTCGATCTGCGGCGACGGATCCCCTTTCGCGATCATCACGTCTACACGGAGCACGATCTGATCCGCATCGAGGCGATCCGAAGAGACGTCGGGGCGGACCGGATCGTGACGACGGCCAAGGACCGGGTCAAGCTGGTTCCGGTCGACGCGGCGGCCCTTCTCGTCGAGATGGAGATCGAGCGCGAGGAGGCGTTTTTCGATCTGCTTCTCGAAAAGCTCGGCGGAGAGCTCGGCCGGTGAGGCGACGGAAGGGGGTTCGCGGATGAGCGCCGGGAAAAGCGGCGAGGCCTCGCGGCAGGGAGCCGGGGTCGCCGGGGTCGCCGGGGTCGCGGGACGGAAGCGGCGCAGGCGGAAGGGGCGCCTGCTCGTATGGATCGAGTACGCGCTGTTTCGTCTCGTGGTCGCCGCGTTCCGGAGGGCGAGCCCCGCGCGCCTCGATCGCTGGAGCCGCCGGACGGGAGCGCTCGCCGCGCGCGTGCTCCGCTCGCGCGACCGACTCGCCACACGCAACCTGCAGCGCGTCTATCCGGCGATGGCGGAGGCCGAGCGCGAGCGGATCCTCCGCGAATGCTGGCGTCATTACGCCCGCAGCGTGTTCGAGTATCTCCATACGATCGACTGGCCGTTCGAGCGGATCGCCTCGCGCTACGTGTTCGAGGGACCGAGCGAGGCGCTGTTCGAATCGATCCGGACGCGCCCCACGATCGTCGTGACCGCCCATCTCGGCAACTGGGAGATGGCGGCGAGCCTGCTCGCCCTGTTCGAGCGCCCGCTGACCGCCGTCGCCCGCCCCCTCGACAACCCGCGCATTCACGAGCATCTGCTCCGGGGGAGGGTGCGCTCGGGCGTTAGAGTGCTCGACCGGCGCGGCGCCGGTCGCGAGCTGATCCGCGCGCTCGATCGGGGCGACTCCATCGTCATGGTCGCCGACCAGGCAGTCAAGCCCGCCGAGGGGGTCCTCGTCCCCTTCCTCGGGATCCCCGCCTGGACGACGACGGCCCCGGCGCGGCTCGCGATCCGCTTCGACGCTCCCATCTGGTGCGTCGTTTCCATCCCGGAGGCCGGCTACCGCCTGTTGATCGACGAGCCGATCCTCCCCTCCGAGCTGCCCGAGCACCTCCGGACGGTCGAGGGGGTGACCCGGGCGATGAACGACCGCATCTCGGCCCGGATCCACGCGAGGCCGGGGCTCTGGCTCTGGATGCACGACCGCTGGAAAGGGGTTTCGATGGACTTTCCGGCGGCACCTCTCGTATAAGCGACCCGCCCGTGAATCCCACTTTCCTCTACGTCGCGCTGCTGTGGTTCGGTGCGGTGCTGGTCTGGCGCCGGCTGGGGGGGAGCTTTCCCTGGAGAGTCGCGGCGCTGTTCTACCTGCTGGTCCTGATGTTCCTGTTCGAGCCTCTGGCGCGGCCGAAGGTCGGCCTGCCGATGGATTACCTGTTCCGGCTGACGCCGTGGAGCGAGGTGAGCCCGGGAGTGCGGCCGCACAACGCGGAGTTGAACGACCTTCCGCTGCAGATCGTCCCGTGGGCGCACCAGGTGAGGGAGGCGTGGACCTCGCTGAAGGTGCCGCTCTGGAATCCGGCGGCAGCGGCGGGATATCCGCTTCTGGCGAACGGGCAGAGCGCAGCATTCTCGCTGCTGCGATGGGCGGCACTTCCACTGCCGCTCGATTATTCGTTCGCGTGCGAAGCCGCGCTCAAGCTCCTGCTCGCCCTGGCGGGGGGGTATCTGTTTCTCCGGCGCCGCGTCGCGTTCGAGCCGGCGGCGATCATCGGCAGCATCGGTTTCGCCTTCTCGACGGCGGTCGTCGTGTGGCTCCATTTTCCCCTCGCGACGGTCAGCGCCTGGATTCCGGCGGTGTTCTACGGGGTCGATCTGCTCGCCGAGCGGCTGAGTTACGGACGATTCCTTCTGATGACGCTGGTGTTCTCGCAGTTGCTGCTCGGCGGGCATCCGGAGACGGCGGCGCACGCGGTGCTCGGCGCTGGGATCTTTCTGCTGTTCCGCGTTCTGGTCGCGTCGCGAGGTGCGGGCGCGCGCGAGAGGCTCGCGCCGGTGCTGCGGATCTGCGGCGCGGGGGTGGTCGCGCTCCTGATCTCGCTTCCGCAGGTGCTTCCGCTGCTCGAGGCGCTTCCATCGACGAAGCGGTGGGACATGCTCGAGGCGTTCCCCGATCTTCACGAGAGACCGACGCGCGCGACGTTTCTCGTGAACTTCATCCAGCCGGCCTTTTTCGGGACGGTGCGCGACGCCACCGCGTGGGGACCGGCGCACGCCGAAGTGATCTCGGGCTACGGCGGGATCTTCCTCGGGATCGCCTGGGTTGGGATGCTGCTCTGGACGATCCGGGAGAGACGCTGGAGGGACGAGCGGTTCCTGTTCGCGCTGCTGGTGCCTCTGTTCATCGGGATCGCGTTGAACTGGCCGGTGGTGAGCGAGGCGTTCGAGTCGCTTCCTCTGTTCTCGTTGGCGGCGAATGCGCGGGTGCGGCTGCTCGTCGTCTGGTTCGGCGCCGTGCTCGCGGCCTCGCTGCTCGACCTGCTGCGCAGCGGGGTGCGCTGGCCGGTGTGGGGGGGATCGGCGGCGATGGCGGCGGCCCTCGGCGCCGCGTTCGCCCTCAATCCGATCGATCGCGGATCGGACCCGATGGTGTGGGCCGTGGCGACCTCGCTTCCCGGGATGGCGGTGATCGCCGGCTCCGCGATTCTCGCCGCCCTCCCGCCGCGGCTGCTCCGGAGCGGTTCGGCGGCTCTGCTCATCCTCGTCGTCGCCGACCTCTGGACTCAGGTCCATCAGTGGAACCCCGTCGTCCCGCGCTCCTGGTTCTACCCGCGCACGCCGATGATCTCCCGGATGGTCGAGATCGCCCGGAACCCGCCGGAAGACGATCCGAAGGCATGGCGGATGACCGGGACCAACGGGATGCTTTTTCCGAACACCGCAGCGATGTACGGACTCGAGGACATCCGCGGGCACGATCCGATGGCGAACGGTCGCGTCCTCGGAGTTCTGCGCGTATTCACCGGATACACGAGCGACAACTACTTCGGGATGTTGCGCGACGTGTCGCACCCGTTGATCGACTATCTCAACGTGCGATACGTTCTGACGTCCGCCGAAGAAGAGCTCGACGGCGATTCGTGGGAGCGGATCTACTCGGGACGGGACGGGAAGATCTTCCGGAATCTCGAGACGATGCCGCGCTTCTTCGCCGTGGAGCGGGTGCTCTCGGAGTTCGACGACGAGAGGCGGACGCGTCTGCTGCTGGAGCACACCGACTGGTCGGGAACGGCGATCGTGAAGAGGCTGCCGTCCCGGATCATGCCGCTGGCGGCGCGTGATCTATTCGGCGAGCCTGCGCCGGGATCTTCCGCGCCGTCGGTGCGTCTGGTGCGGGCCGAAGGCGACCAGTTCGAGATGGAGATCGAGGCGACGCGATGGACGCTCGTCGTCAGCAGTCAGCCGGACTGGCCGGGGTGGCGGGTGATCCGCAACGGCGACGAGGCGCTGAAGACGATCAAGGTCAACGTCGCTTTCATGGGATTTCTCGTTCCTCCGGGGTCGTCGACGATCCGCGTCTACTACGCGCCCCGCTCGTTCTGGGTCGGCTCGTGGATCGCGCTCTCCACGCTCGCGGGGCTCGCTCTGGCCGGAGTCGCCGTCCGATGGCGCCGGAAGGCCGCGGCCCTTCCGCCTCTATAATGGCTTCGATGCGCGAAGCCGAAAAGCGCTTCAAGATCGGCGAAGTCTGCCGGATCGCCGGCGTCCAGCCGTACGTCCTCCGCTACTGGGAGACCGAGTTCCCGCCGCTCGCGCCCGGCAAGACCGGCGGCGGCCAGCGCATGTACACGCAGGCCGAGATCGATGTCATCCTCCGCATCAAGCAGCTCCTGTACGACGATGGATTCACCATCGCCGGCGCGAAGAAGAAGCTCGAGGGAGAGCTCGGCGCCGGCGGCGCCATCGTTCCTCAGGCCGCGCCCGCGGAGTCGAAGAAGGGGCGGCGCGTCTCACGCCAGCGGAAGGACGCGCTCGCCGCGGTGCGCAGCGAGCTGAAGGCGATCCTCGAGATGCTCTCCCGCTGATCCCGGCGCGTCCCTCTCTTTTCTCAGGCGGCGCGCGCAGTGGCCTCTCCCACCGGGAGAGGGGCCGGCCTTGCGGCCGGCGGGGTTTTGCGACTCGCCTCCATTCGGGGGCGCTGCCCCCTCCTCTCGGTCACGCCGGCCGTTTCGCGAAGACCTTCCGGCAGATCGACTCGAGTCCCGCGCGGTCGTCCTCGTCGAACGCCGCCAGCCGGTCCGAATCGACGTCGAGCACGGCGATCAGCTCTCCCCCGGCGTCGAACACCGGAACCACGATCTCCGACCGCGACCGCGCGTCGCACGCGATGTGTTCCGGAAACGATTCGACGTCGTCGACGATCAGCGTCCGCCGTTTCGCCGCAGCCGTCCCGCAGACGCCCTTCCCCAGCGGGATCACGAGGCATCCCACCGTCCCGACGTACGGTCCCACCACGAGCCTCTCGCCATCCACGCGATAGAAACCGGTCCAGAAATAGTGCTCGAACTTCTGCGAGAGCACCGAGTTGATCGTCGCCATCTTCGCAATCGCGTCGAGCTCAAGGCCCCCTTCCTCCTCCAGCACGGCGACGATCTCCCGCTCCGCCTCCGCATAAAGCTCTGATCTCGTCATCGGCCGGACATCCTACCGCAAAAAAAAAACGGGGCGCCCGTCGGGGCGCCCCGTTTCGATCGGTTCGGCAACGTCCAGGAAGGATCGGTGGTCGCCTCGCTTACCTGTCGTACCGGTTGCGGCGGTTCTTTCGAGTGGCGACCGCCGGCGCCACGTTCCGGTTCTGCTGAAGGGCTCGGGCGAGGACGACCGCGAGGCCGGAAACGGCGACTGCTGCTGCCATCAGAGCGAGTTCCATGATCATCCCTTTCGTCCGGGCGACCTCGCCGCCCGCCACCCCTGTTGCAGGGGGGATGCCATGGAGATACGGATCGGAGCGGCTCCCGGTTTCGCCCGGGCGTCCCCATTCCGCGGCGCCGCGTCCCCGTCTGCGGACGCCGCTCACGACCGCCGCGCCAGGCCTTTCTCGGAGGTTCAGGCGCTCCGCGCCGGATGCAGAAGGAGGAGCGCCCGGAGGGGTGCGCGGTCGGATTTCCGGATTCGACGTTCTGCATTCTGCATTTCGGAGACCCGGCGCTGCCCCGTTCAGGGGGAGGCGAGACCGCGGTAGAGACGGTCGTACTCCCTCGCGGAGGCGTCCCACGAGAAGTCGCGCGCCATGCCGCTGCGCTGCATTCTGCTCCAGAGGGTCCGGTCCCGGAAGCCGAGCCTCGCGAGAAGAAGCATCTGCCAGAGCGCTTCGGAGTCGGCGCGCCCGAAGGCGAAGCCGGTCGCGCTCCGGTCGTTGCTTCCGTCCCACGGCTCGACCGTGTCGATCAGTCCCCCCGTCGCGCGAACCAGCGGAATGGTGCCGTAGCGGAGGGCGTACATCTGGTTCAGGCCGCACGGCTCGTACCGGCTCGGGATGAGGATCGCGTCGGATCCGGCGATGAGCCGATGGGACAGCGCGGTGTCGAAGCGGGACCACACCGCGACGCGTCCCGGATGTTCCGCGGCCGCGCGGCGGAGGCGCTCCTCGAGCTCCCATTCTCCGGTCCCGAGAACGGCGATCTGCCAGCCCGCGGCGACGAGCCCCGGAATCATCGGGATGAACAGATCGAGCCCCTTCTGATCGACCAGGCGCGAGATCGCGCAGAGCAGCGGCGTGCGCGGGATCGGATCGAGTGCCGATTCCTTCCGGAGCGCCTTCCTGCAGAGCGCCTTCCCGGCGAGATCGCCCGCGTCGAACCGTGCCGGAATGAGCGGGTCGGTGGCGGGGTCCCACTCGGCCACGTCGATTCCGTTGAGGATCCCGGCGAGCTTCGAGGCGGACGCGCGCAGCAGCCCGTCGAGCCCGGCGCCGAACTCCGAGGTCTGGATCTCCCGGGCGTAGGTCGGAGAGACGGTCGTGACGCGATCCGCGAAGACGATGCCGCCCTTCATGAGCACCACGTCGCCGAAGTATTCGAGCGCTTCGGAGCTCATGTACCCGGGCGGGAGGCCGAGAACCTCGAAGCGGTCCGCGCCGTAGCGTCCCTGATAGTTGAGGTTGTGGATCGTGTAGACGGATCGCGCGCGGGCGAACGGAGCCGTCCGGCTGAGGCCGGCGTGGAGATAGATCGGCAGCAGAGCGGTCTGCCAGTCGTGTGCGTGAACGACGTCGAAGGTGCCACCGAGCCTGGCGGCCGTGGCGACGACGGCACGGCAGAAGAAGGTGAACCGCTCGAGGTTGTCGTCGGTGCCGTCCTCGCGACCCCAGTAGAGTCCCTCCCGATCGAACAGCGCATCGTTCCGGATGAAGCAGATCGGGACCTCGCTGCCCGGAAGAGTCGTGCGCAGCGCCTCGAGCTCGCCCGACAGGCCGTTCCAGTCGAGCGTCTCACCGCCGATCGACTCGAGATCGATTCCGTGCTCGTCGCACCAGCGGCGGACGTCGCCGTAGAACGGACAGAAGACGACGACCTCGTGGCCGAGCTCGCGCAGAGCCTTCGGCAGGGCGCCGCAGACGTCGCCGAGCCCTCCGGTCCTGGCGAAGGGAGCGACCTCGGCTGAGGCGAACAGGATGCGCATGCTCACCGGACGGCGATGGCCGCGTACCCCACCACGGCGCCGTAATCTCCGTTGACGTCGCCGGACGTCGCGTGGCGTACCAGCGTTGCGCTCGTCGCGCCGAGCTCGTTCGCCGCGACGAGCATCGCCGTGGTCGGAACGATCCCGCACATCGAGATCTCCTCGCGCCGGACCGTCTCCCACAACCCGGCCGCGTCGAGAGCGAGAATGCGGTCGATCGCCGCCATGTCCTTTCTCAGTGTGACCGGCTGGGACTCGTAGTGGTTGAGATCGGAGCTGGCGAGAATGGCGATCGGCTCCTCGGCGCGGGCGATCGCGCGCGCGATCGCCCGCCCCAGCTCGCTCACCCGCTCGAACGACCGGAGCGCGACGCAGAGAGGAACGAAGCGGAACTCCGGAACGAGAAGTTGCAGAAACGGAAGCTGCACCTCGAGCGAATGCTCGCGCGCGTGAGCCGCGCGGTCGTCCTCGACGAAAGGCGCCTCGGTTCGGATCGCGGCCGCGAGCTCGGCGTCGACCGGCGCTTCTCCCAGCGGAGTCCGCCAGGCTCCCTCGAGGTCGATCGCCGCCGCGGCCCCTTCCCCCGTGTGATTCGGGCAGACGATCACGAAGCGGCGCGGAAGCGCCAGACGGCCGTACAGCGCGCCCGCGACCGCTCCGCTGTACATCAGACCGGCGTGCGGCACCACCGCGGCGACGAAAGACTCCTTCTCCGACACCGGCTCGCTCGCCGCGAGACAACGGTCGAGCTGGCTTCGGAGGCCGGAGGCGGATCCCTCGTAAAAGCTCCCGGCGACCGCCGGAGCACGGACGTGCATCGCGCAGATCTTAGCGGAATTCTCGAATACCCCCGGCGGCGCGCTTGTTGGAGGTAATGATCGGCCGCGACGCGCGCGAGTCGTGGCACGATCGTTGACGAGAGAGCTCGCGGGCGGACACCGAGGCGATGCTCCCTCCCGATGGAGGCAGAGTCAGGACCCTCGATCTTTACGCAACCCTAAAGGGTCGAATATCGACCGAACGCAAGAAAGCGACATCCGCCGCCCGCGATCGAAAAACGCCGCGACCGAGAGGTCCCGGCGTTTTTTTTCTCGTCCGGAGTCGGGATTCGCGGACTGCGGATCGCGATGGCCGGTCGGACCAGGCCGGTACGCTGACTCCCGACTCTCGATTCACATGGACGGCGAATAGAGTGCGGCGTTGAGCAGCAGGGGAAGCGTTCCGTGCCAGAAGGAGCGGAAGAAGGGATCTCCGGCGAAGGTGATCACGCGGCCCCGGCCGAGAGGCTCGACGACGAGCCAGGCCGACCCTTTCAGGCGCTCGATCGATTGCGGCCACGCGAATCCGGCCAGCAGAGGATCGTTCTTCGCGATCGTGATCACGTTGTCGACCGCGTAGGCGACCGGCAGCAGCACGTCGCTCCCGTCGACGAGCACGGGAGGGGCGGAGTCGAGCCCGAACGTGAGAAAACTGCGGGAGCTCATCGTCGTGCGGAAGGCGGCTCCCGGAACGCTGTAGTCGTGGTAGCGCCGGGTCGGCGGGGGCGGCTCCCCCTCCTCCCGTTTCTCCTCCGGCGGCTCCCAGAGGCGGGTCTTCGAGATGGCGACCTCCTCGGCACGAAGCGCCCGCGCCGCCCGCCGGATCGCGATCAGAGTGTTCCCCTGCTCGACCCAGGTCCGGAGTCGTCCCGCGGCGCGCTCCTGCAGCGCCTCACCGTAACCCCCGCCGTCGGGCAGGATCAGCACGCGGAACTTCGACAGATCCGCAGCGCCGAGGCGATCGAGAGAGAGGACCGTGTGGGGAATCGGCGTGATCCGGTCGAAGGTGTGCCAGAGAGCGCCGAACGAGGTCGGGGCCGTTCCGGCGCCGCCGACGATCGCGATCTTCGGATCGCGCACGTGGGCGATGCGGCGCGAGCCGAGCGCGAGTCCGCCGCTCCACCCGGAGTCGACCCCCACCAGGTGCGCGGCGATTCCTTGCGAGACCTCGACGAGCCGATCGTGAATTCCGTCTCCGTTGTTGTGACGCTGCACGAGGATGCTGCCGCGCGCGAAGGTCCGGCCGCCGTGCTCGAGCTCGGCGTCGACGACGCTGAAGTTGATCCCGCGCCGGAGCAGCTCGCCCGCCAGCCGGTAGATCTCCGGATCGAGCCCGTCCACGATCCAGCCGAACGCCGCCGGCGCCGGAGCGGCAGGGGCCGGCGGATCGCTCCACGCGCTCACCGCACCCGCCGGCACGCCTCCCTCGATCGACCAGGTCGGGAGGGCGAACGCCACGGGAAGCGACCATGCGGTGATGTCGTAGAACTCGTCCGGCTCGTCTGCTTCGACTCGCTCGCGCTGCGCCTCGATGAAGGTCGGATCGATCGTCGGCGTCTTCTCGAAGAGCGTCCGGACGATCGCGCCGAGGGGCTGGCGGGTGGAGACGACGAGGGTTCCGGCGGGGAAGCGCTTCTCGGCGCGCTCGCCCCCGAGCACGGGGGCCGCCCGGAGGGCGCGGGGCGCGTTCAGGATCCCGATCTCGATCTGCTGCCGCTGCAGCAGCTCCGTCGCGGCACCCCGTGCGCGAGGCTCGGGCGGGATGAGAAACGTGGTCTCGGGCGCGCGGAGCTGGCGGTCGAGCACCTCCCAGGTGTGGAGAAGGAGCTCGCGGCGGTTCGCCGCAGCCGTCTCGAGCGTCGCCATTCCGGTCGTGTAGTGCTTCATCGCCCTGTCGGCGAGCGTCAGGACCGTGCCGTCCTCGCGCCGGACCGCTCTCCCCGCGAAGCCGTGACCCGCCATCTCGTACGTCATCCCGATGGCGCCGCGCAGCGACGGCCACGAATCGCCGTATCCGGGATAGAAGAGATCGAACTGCTCTCCGACGAAGAACGGCCACCCTCGCGAGGAAAACGCCTCCGCGTTCGCGAGCCCGAATTTCTCGAGCCACGTCTCGGTCTGCGGGTCGATGTTCTCGTTGATCGGGTCGGCGTCGGGCGGAAAGAAGTAGCTCGTCCCGTACCCCATCTCGTGGAAGTCGACGAAGACCTGCGGCTTCCAGTCGATGTAGGCGGCGGTGCGCGCACGGGACTCGCGCTGGGTCGCCCACAGCCAGTCGCGGTTCATGTCGACCAGGTAATGGTTGTAACGTCCGCCGGGCCACGCCTGGTAATGCTCCATCGCTTCCGGCTCGGGATCCGGCTCGCGGCCGACGCGACCTTCGAACCAGGTGAGGTAGCGCTCGCGGCCGTCGGGATTCTGGAGCGGATCGATGATGACGACCGTCCGCTCGAGGATGGCCCGCACCTCGGCGTCATCCCGCATCAGGCGGCTCGCGACCATCATCGCCGCCTCGGCCGAGGACGACTCGTCGCCATGGACACCGAACGCGAGCCAGACCACCGCCGGAGTCTCCGA
>DATKCD010000046.1:0-8258 GCA_035544735.1 Thermoanaerobaculia bacterium | reverse complement strand
CCGTCTGCGCGCGCCACCACCGGCTACTGCGAGGCGAGCGCCGCCCCGAGGTAGATCGGATCGCTCGTGCCGTTGTCGACCAGCGTCGCGAACGCGCCGACGACTCCCGTTCCGGGCGAGACGCGGATCACGACCGGGGTCGGCCGGTCGGCCGTGAGGCCGCGGCTGCCGAACAGATCGAGAAGATGCGTCCCGCCGGCATTCCGCACGGTGGTCTCGAAGCGGTCGAGCCGCGCTCCGTCCGGCCCGATGATCTCGACCTCGACGCGCTGCGAGCCGCCGTTCGCCTGCGTGAAGGTGTCGACCAGAGCCAGATTCGTCCGGAACCGCGGATCGATCACCGCGCCGAGGATCTCGAGAGACTCCCCCGGTCCGGCGGTCTGGAAGGCGTTCAGCGCCGGCATGACGAATCCGTAGGTCCCCCCGTCCGGCTTTTCGGTGTAGATGCGGGCGGCGACGCGGACCCCTTCGGTCTCCGCGGCGCTCCGAGCCGACCAGAAGCGCAGCCTTCCGAGCCCTTCCCTCCCGAAGGCGAGGCGATAGGCGTCGGGGATGATCTTCGATTCGCGTGGCAGCAGGGTGAACGAGACCCAGCTCTCCGGCTCGTCGCGGTCGAGCGCCTTCGCGGCGAACGTCACCCCGCGCACCTCGTCGGCCGTGTTGTAGAGGAACAGGTCGGTGCGGAAGCGCGAGCCGTTCGCGCCGTCGAGATGTCCGACGAACGGGATCATCCGGGGGACCGATGCGACCACGTCGGGCGGGAACATCGTCGGATCGTTGGTGCGGTTGTCGATCAGCACGAGCGAGGGGATCGAGAGCCCGCGCAGGGTCTCGAAGCGCGCGGCCGCCTGCGAGAGGACGCCGACCCGCGCGCCGACGTCGTTGATCTGGATCTGCCCTCCGGCCGGAACCTCGAAGGCGAGGTCCGACCGTCCGGTCGGCCCGGTCGGGCCGGAGGCTTCGATTCCGAAGCGCGAGCCGAATCCTCCCGCGTCGGTCACGAGCAGGTTCGTGCGCGTCGACGGCCCCTGGAGCGCCCCCGCGAACGTCAGGAAGAAGCGGGCGCTCGAAGCCGCGAAGACGTCGGTGGCGCCGACCCCCATCCCGTACGATCCTTCCGGCCCCTCGGTGTAGAGCCGGCTCGTCACCGTGATCGCCCGCCCGTGCTCCGGCTCGAGGAACACCGCGCCGCCACCCTGGTCGAGTCCGAACAGCGTCGGCAGCGCGTCGGCGATCAGCACGATCCGGTTCCCCTCGAGCTCGAGATGCCGCTCCACCGCCTCACCACCGCCCGTCGGCACGAACCGCATCGCAATCGATACCGGCTCGGGATCGTCGTTCCAGAGAATCACGTCGGACTTCCAGTAGCTGTCGTACGCCCCGGGCAGTCGCGCGAGCGCCGGGAGCACGAGGCGCTGCTGCAGCGAGGCGCGCACCACCCCCCACTCCTGGGTGACTTCCATTCCGCCGGGGGCGGAGCTGATCGGGGGGGGCGGGAGAAAGTCGGTCGGCGCCGAATCGAAGATGAACGATCCGCCGGAGGCGACCGCATCGACGTCGAGGTTGACGAACGCCTTCGCCGGACCCTCGGCCAGGAACAGCTCGTCGTAGCGCCGCGGCGCGGGCGCTCCGATCTCCCAGATCGCCAGGGCGGGATCGACGATCACCCGCATCTCGACCGCGCGCGGGCGATGCACCTGCACGAGCACGCGCTCGCCGGAGGCCGCCGGATGGATCGCCTCGACTTCAGGGCCGGTGAGATCGGTCCACATCGTCTCGAGTCCGCCCGCGACCGTGTGCCTCAGAAGCCGCGTCGGCTCGCCCGTCTTCCGCTCGACGATCCACGCCCCTTCGAAGTCGTGCGTCGGCACCGCGAAAACGACCGGGCCGTTGTTCGCCCGCGTTCCCACGCTCACGAGCGTCTCGCTCGATCCGCTCCGGAACAGCCTCAGCGTCTGGTGCGTGGAAGGAGCCTCCTCGAGATAGACCTCGCCGCCCGAGGTGATCCACCCCTCGGTGAACGGATGGGTCGCGGCGGTGAGGAGCACCTCGTCGAGCGTGCCGTCGGCGTCGAGAATCCGGATGCCGTCGGGCTGCTCGACCCCGCCGACGATCGGGCGCCCCGAGATCAGGAAGCGCTTCCCCTCGAGATCGCTCCCGAGGAGCAGTGCGTGCGTGTTGGCCGCCATCTCCATCAGCGCGCGGACCGTCCCTCCCGCGTCGATCGCGTGGAAGACCGTCCGCTGTCCGGAGCCGCGCAGGCTCGCGGCGATCACGAACGGCGTCTCGGAGTCGCCCGGACGGATCTGCGATCCGCGGCCGCGCACCACCGGCGAGCCGACGTCCTCGCGGAAGAACTCCGGCGTGTACAGCCCCTCCGCCAGAGCGAGCATCGTCCAGCTCTCCCCACCGTCTCCGCTGTAGAAATAGCGGCTCGGCGAAGAGACGCCGGAAACGGGATTCGCGACGACGAGAAGGTGGAGCCGCCCGTCGGCGGTCTCGTTCATCGCCGCCAGGTCGATGCGGTCGGTCCCGGCGGTGCGGGTGAAGACGACTTTCGGCTCGTTGATCCCGGAGGGATCGTGGAGAACCAGCTCCCCCTTCGCCAGGCTCGCCGCCGGACCGGGGAACATGGAGGGCATCGTGAACGGCTCGCGGCTCTCGATCAGGAGAAAGCGGGATGCGTCGCGCGGCTGAACCGCGGGCCTCGTGAAGCGCGAGGTCACCGGAGCGTACGAGATGATGCGCGCGACCGCGTCGGGGACGAGGAGAATGGCGAGAGCGAGTGAGAGGAAAATCGTGGTGCGGCCTGCGCGCATGGAAGCCTCCGTCGGGCGAGCCGGTCTCGTGAGGAGCGTGGACGCGGGAGCCAGCCGGAGCGAGCGCCGGCCCGGAGGCCCCTCACCGGGTGCCCGTTCCGTGAGTGTACGTCGGCGGGAGGCGAAACGTCCAGTCACGGAAAGTCCGGCGAGGCGTGCGCAGACGTGCACGCCGGAGGCGTGCGAGAGGGTAGCCGGTGGTTGCGCGCGCGCGGAAACCGCCCGACCCGCGCCGCCGGTGTCGTGCTCCTCCGCCGAACGATCTACGCCGACCTGTCTGCGCGCGCCACCACCGGACCGCGAAGCGCGGACGATTGAGAATCCTTCCGTTCAATGCGTGCACCCCGGAGGGGTGCCGGAGAGGAACCGACCGCGAGGGCTGACGCTTCCGGCACCCCTCCGGGGTGCGCGGCGTGAATGGAAGGACGGATTTCATTTGGGCGCCCGGGTCCGGTGGTGGCGTGCGCAGACGGTTTGCGTGGAGCCTGCGATTGCGGGGTCTGGCGCGGGCGGCGTGGAGTGGGCGGTTTCGGAGGCGCACGCAACCACCGGCTACCCTCTGCGTCGCCTCCGGCGACGGGGATGACGATGACGTGCACGCCGGACCGCGAACGCGCGATGACGTGCACGCCGGAGGCATGCGAGAGGGTAGCCGGTGGTTGCGCGCGCGCGGAAACCGCCCGCCCCGCGCGAATCGCGCCACGCGCTCGGACCGTTCGACCCGCGCGACCCGTCTGCGCGCGCCACCACCGGACCGCGAAGCGCGACCGCGCGCAACCACCGGCCGCGGGATCACCGGAGCGGCGGGCCGTACTCGGGGCGCCAGACGAGCAGGCGATGCTGCGGGTCGAGGCGGACTCCGAGGGCGCGGCTCGGCACCTCGACGCGGATGGTGTGCGACCTCGCGTCGAGGTGCGCCCGCTCGATCACCGTCGAGCCGTCGTCGAGATCGATCGCGAGCTCGAGATCGAGCGCGTACGGCTCGCCGGCCTGCTTCTGCTCGAGCGTGATCTCCACCCCCTTCCCGCGGTCGACCGACCACCAGCTCACCCCGATCTCCGGCGCCCCCGTCCGCTCGAGCCACTGCGCGAGGAACGCCTCCATCCCCGAATCGTCGGGCGACGCCGCGAGAACGATCGCACGGAAATCGTCCAGCGCCGCCGACCCGCCATCGAAGCGCTCGAACAGCGCCCCCAGCGCGCCGAAGTAGCGCTCATCCCCCATCCGCTCGCGCAGCATGTGGTGAAACCACATCCCCTTCGAGTCGGCGAGGTTGTGCCCCGACTTCCCTCGGAGCACGGCGAGCGGCTCGTCCTCCCCCCGCCGCGCGATGTAGAAGTATCCGAGGGCGCACTGGACCGGGCTGTATCCCTCGCGTGAGAAACGGAGGAACTCGATCGACGCCTCGCGTCCCTCGAGCGCCTCGATCGCGACCACCGCGCCGTACTGCGCCAGCGCCTCTCCCATCATCCGCCCTCCAGGCCCCCGGACGCGCATCCGGTTGCCCCACCACGCATGCGCCGCCTCGTGCGCGAACAGAGGGAGCGCGCCCGATTCGTCCGCCAGCACCGAGGAGCGCACCATGATGAATCCCTGCTCGGCTCCCGCTGCGAACGTGATCAGATCCTCCGGCACCTCGACCACGTTCCAGCTCGGATAGGGATACCGGCCGAAGCGCCGCTCCATCGCCGCGATCGCGCGGCCGAGCAGCTCCGCGCGCGCCGCGTACGCCGGCGACGGAGTCAGGACGAAGAACGACACCGGCAGCGATCCCGGCGAGGCGACGTCGACACGCGTCAGCGGTCCGGCCGCGAACGAGCGCGCCGCAGGCTCCTCGGTGACCCACGTCTCGATCCGCTCGCTCCCCCTCTCGCTCACTTCGGCCAGCGTTCCCGGCGCGACCGAGCGCCACCCCGACGGCATCCGGATCGTCGTCGAGCCGGGGGCCGCCGCAGAGCCGAATCCGTGCTCCAGCGTTCCCGGGATCGGGTACCACGACTCGACCCAGGAGGCGAGCGCGAAACCGGGATCGACCACGAACTGAAACGATCGGCCGGACGTCTCCAGCTCGAACTCGATCGTCACCTCGGAGCCGGGCGGGAGGGGGGCATCGAACCGGATCGGGGCGGCCTCGGACGGCCTCCCCTCGATGCGCGCAGGCTCGATCGCCGCGTGGGGGAGCCGCGGCGCGACTACGGCGAGCTCGATGAAGCGGGCGATCGGCTCGCGCCGGTTGACGCCGATGAGCGGGCCGGCATCGGCGAGCTCGCCCCCGAGGCGGAGGGTCGAGCGGCCGCGCACGCGCGCCGACTTCTTCGCCGGGTCGAGGTCGACCTCGAGGTCGACGCGCGTGAGGCTCCACGGCGTCTGCGCGGGCGCGGACCGGGAGGCGAGAGCGGCGAAGACGACGAAGACGACGAGAGCGAGTCCGATCCGAGGGCGCATGCGGTCCTTTCAGGCGGCGCGGCGAGTGGTCCAGCCGAAGTGGCGGGCGAGGGCGTCGAGCTCCTCGCGCGGGATGACGTAGCGGACTTCGATGGCGCGGGGGTCGGCCTGCTGCGACTCGCGGAGGCGGTCCCAGACGCGCGGCGAGAAGAGGAGCGGCGTGCGTCCCTTCGCGCGGAGCAGCTCGCCGGGATCGCGCACGGGACGCGGCTCGATGCGGTAGCTCGACGCCGGAAGGAGGAGCGAGAGATCGGCGGCGATGCTTTCCGCCTTGGCGGGATCGGTCTCGCAGAGCAGAAGGGTGATGCGCGCGCCGCGGCGCGGAGGGGGGACGCGGTGGACGAGCGCCGGGTCGGGGCGGATCGCGACGAATCGGATCGAGGCGAGGGCCGCCGGCCAGAGCACGCGCAGATCGTTGTAGTGGAAGTAGGTGGCGACGAGCGGCCCGTCGGGAGGGCGCCCCTGCGCGTCGAACGCGGCGCCGCGCGCCTCGATCTCGAAGGCGGCGGCGATCTCGCGCGCGTGTCCCTCCGCCTGGCTGCGGCTGCACTCGAGCACGTGGACGACCGCGCCGCCCGCGCTCTCGGGCCAGCGCTGGAGACGGGCGGCGAGATCGGCGGCGGAGAGATGATGCTCGGAGCGGGCGCGCGCGACGATCTCCTCGAGGAAGGCGTCGGCGGGGGAGGAAGCGAGCGCGGCGCGCCCCGAGCGCGGCCGGACGACCGTCCCCCCCGCCCCGCGGATCTCCACAAGCCCCTCGGCCGCGAGCGCCGCGTACGCGCGCCGCACGGTGTGGAGATTCACGCTCCACCGCTCCGCCGCCGCGCGCACGGCGGGAAGCCGCTCGCCGGGCGGCAGAGCCCCGGTCGCGATCGCGTAGCGGAGATGCTCGGCGATCTGATGGTAGAGCGGGACCGGGCTGTCGGCGCGCAAATCCATTGACCTAATGTTCTATATTGTTAGAACATCTGTCAAGGCGATCCGTATCTCCCCTGAGGAACGTCACAACGATTTCACCGGAGGATGAATGATCCTGCTTCGAACGATCTGCCGGACGGCCCCGCTCCTCTTCCTCGCGCTGCTCGCCGCGGCGCCGCCCGCGCTCGCGCAGGACGCCGACGATCCGTCGCGCGCCGTCGGATGGTACCGGATGCACTCGGGCGAGAGCCTCCTCGTCACCCCGGCCTCCGACGGCGGGCTGATGATCTTCCACTTCGGCGAGCCGCCCTTCGCCGATCGGCTCGGGCGCGGCGAGCGGGGGACGCTGGTGTGGTCGCGGGGCGAGGGGAGGCCCGAGAGGGAGGTCCGGTTTCCGCCCGGCGGGGGTGAGCTCCAGTGGCGCGAGGGGGCGGGGGAGTGGCGGGCGGCGCCGGCAATCGACGGTCCGTACGAGCCGGTCGAGCGATCGTTCCGGAGCGGCGGGGTGACGCTTTCGGGAACGATCTTTCTTCCTTCGGAGCCGGGACCTCGTCCGGGCGTCGTGTTCATCCACGGATCTGGAACGAGCACGCGGGACAACGGGTGGTACATGCGGATCGCCGACCGTCTCGCGCGCAGCGGGATCGCGGTGCTCCTTCCGGACAAGCGGGGGAGCGGGAAGTCGGGGGGAGAGTGGGAGCTCGCGAGCTTCGACGATCTCGCGCGCGACGCCGCGGCGGGAGTCGCCGCGCTCGGCGCGATCGACGCGGTCGACCGGGACCGCATCGGCGTCCTCGGCGTCAGCCAGGGCGGGCACGTCGCGCCGATGGTCCCGCGGCTCGCGCCCGAGCTCGCGTTCGTCGTCAATCTCTCCGGCTCCGCCGTCCCGATCGAGGAGCAGCTCGAGCTCGAGCTGACCAACACGCTGCGCCAGGAGGGATGGCCCCGCTTCATGATTCCCCTCGTCCGCCCCATCGCGATCCGCGTCGTGAAGCGCCGCATGCCTGCCTGGTGGGAGATGAACGGCGCGGTCGATCCGATCGGGCACTGGCGCGAGCTCGATGTTCCCGCGCTCGTCGTCTACGGCGCCGAGGACGAGCGCGACAACGTGCCGGTGCGGAAAAGCGTCGAGCGTCTCCGGGCGGCCGACGGCGGCCGGAAGACGATCGATCTCATCGTCTATCCCGACAGCGGCCACGCCCTCTACGCCCCGGGCAGCCGGAAGATCCGCGAGGACTTCCTCGCGAGTCTGGTGTCGTGGATCCGGAGCCGGTCGAGGTCGTGACGGACGCCGGCGGTCACGGTTCGGTGGACGGGCAGGTGCGGCGGTCGAGCTCGTCCTTCCGGCCTCCGGCCAAATGCAAAATGCAAAATGCAAAATGGAAAAAGAAAAGCACGTGATGCCGTGATCACGCGCGCTTCACCGCGCTCCAGCATTCATCCAATCGGTCGTCGGCGTTCGAAGTCGTCGTCGGCTCCTTTTGCATTTTGCATTTGCCCGAAGGGCGCTTCGCCCCCTCACCTTGACAGTTCGCCGCCCGAAGTGTATTCCGGTTCGACTTCCGCCTCGGCGGCGAGCCGGCGCGAAGCGCCTCCGGGCCGAGCTTCGGGAAAGGGGAGCGAATGAGCGAGCGGGACGATCTCTGGAGCTCGATCGGTCTGCTGATCCTCAGGGTCGGCATCGGCGGGTTTCTCATGACGCACGGCTGGGGAAAGCTGCAGATGATGCTCGACGGGCAGTACGATCAGTTCGGCGATCCGATCGGGCTCGGGCCCGGACCGAGCCTCGTTCTCGTGATGATCGCGGAGCTGATCTGCGCGCTGCTCGTGGTGATCGGCCTCGGAACCCGCTTCGTGACCGCGCCGATCATCTTCGTGATGGGGGTGGCGGCGTTCGTCGTCCATGGCGGCGATCCGTGGACGATGGGGGAGGGAGCGAGGCTCTTCATGACGGGGGAGGGAGAGTCGTGGGCGAGCCGCGAGCCGGCCCTCCTCTTCCTGATCGTCTTCCTCGCGCTGACGTTCACCGGCGCGGGGCGCTTCTCGATCGATGCGCTCATCCGCGCCCGCGCGGCG
>DATKCD010000045.1:0-7421 GCA_035544735.1 Thermoanaerobaculia bacterium | reverse complement strand
AGCAGGCCGAGTCCCAGAATCACCCAGATGCCCTGATTCGGGCGCCGGGCTCCGGAATTGGCGTTGTGCGGGTCGGCGGTCACTCGGTCTCGATCCTCAGGAGCTCGCGCTCCGCTTCATCAGGGTTACGAGGATCGCCTTCTGCACGTGGAGCCGGTTCTCCGCCTCGTCGAAGATCACCGACTGCGGTCCATCGACGACCTCGGCGGCGACCTCCTCGCCTCGATGCGCCGGTAGGCAATGCATGAAGATTGCCTCTTTCCGGGCGAGAGCCATCAACTCCGGCGTCACCTGCCAGCCCTGGAAGTCACGAATCCGTTTCCGACTCTCTTCTTCCTGACCCATCGAGGTCCAGACGTCGGTCTCGACCACGTCGGCGTCACGGGCGGCCTCTTCGATCGAATGCGTCACGACCAGGCGGGTTCCGGCCGCCTCGGCGTCCGCCTTCGCCTTCGCGACGACGCCGGGGTCGGGCTCGTATCCGGGCGGAGTCGCGACTGCGATGTTCATTCCGATCTTCGGGGCGCCGAACATCAGGGAGTTCGCCATGTTGTTTCCATCCCCGATCCATGCGAGCTTCCGGCCGCGGAGCTCGCCGAGCTTCTCGCCCGCAGTGAAGTAATCGGTCATCGCCTGACAGGGATGGAGCAGATCGGTCAGGCCATTGATGACGGGTATGGTGGCGTACTTCGCCAGATCGGTCACCGTGGCGTGCGCGAAAGTGCGCGCCATGATCGCGTCCACGTAGCGAGAGAGGACCTTCGCGGTGTCGTGGATCGTCTCACCGCGACCGAGCTGGATGTCGCGGGAGGAGAGGAAGAGCGCGTGGCCGCCGAGCTGGAACATGCCCGCCTCGAACGAGACGCGCGTTCGCGTGGAGGACTTCTCGAAGATCATGGCGAGCGTTTGCCCGTCGAGCTCGCGCCGGAACGTGGCGGGCGATCTCTTGATCTCGTGAGCGAGCTCGAAGATCTCCTCGATCTCGGCCGCGGAATGGTCGTGGATCGAGATGAAATCCTTCTTCGCGTTCAACGAGCCCCCTCGCTTCTGGCGGATCTCGAGGAGCGGGATCGGCCGGCGCGCCGGATCATACGATAGAGCGCGCTCACGGCCGGAGCGCCCGCCATCCGTCTGCATCGCGCACGGCGCGGCGCTCCGCCGCGAGCTTCGCCAGGTGCGCTTCGATCTGCAGCTCGGCCGCGCCGTGGAGCGCCGGGGTGAGATCGGGATAGATTCGCCCTCGCAGCTCGGGAATCGCTTGCGCCCGCTCGCCCAGCTCGCGCATGATCTCCCGCTCGCGCGACAGACGGTGCTCGATGTACCCCTCGATCCACGCGACCGCGTCGTCGCGGACCGGGCCGTGACCCGGAAAGATCCGGCGGGGCGAGCGAGCGCGGAGGCGGCGGAGGGAATCGAGATACGCCGCCATGTCGCCGTCCGGAGGAAAGATCGTCGTCGTCCCCTCGCCGAGAACGGTGTCGCCGGTGAACAGATCGCCTTCGGACGAGAGAAAGCAGAAGTGCTCTGCCGTGTGGCCGGGCGTCGCGATCGCTTCGAGCCGGACGCCGCCGAGGTCGAAGGACTCGCCGTCGCGGAGCTCGTGATCGACGGCGGGGACGATTCCGGGCGGTCCCAGCACGTCGGCTCCCGCCCGCTCGCGCAGCGGACCCGCGCCCGGTGCGTGGTCGGGATGGCGGTGGGTGACGAAGATGCGGCTCGGACGCGGCGCCACCGCGAGGATCGCGTCGATGTGGGATGGGTCGGACGGCCCGGGATCGATCACGACCGACCCGCCGAGAACGTACGTCCGGGTGCCGTCGAGCGTGTACGGACCCGGATTCGGGGCGATCAGGATCTCGATTCTCATGGTTCGTCCGGAAGCACGATCCGCGTGCGGCCCTGCTCGACGACCAGACGCGGGCACGTCGGACGAATCTCGATTCCCTCGCGCGAGGCGAGCAGCTCGCGCCGCGTCGAGAATCCGTCGATCGCCATCAGGTTCCGTATCGTCGGGAACACCATCGGAAAGCTCTTCCCGCGATGGAGCTCGAGCGCCGCGGACGGCCGGAGCCACGCCATGTCGACTCCCTCGCGGTTCTCGATCGTCGCCTCCGTTCCGTCCTCCACCGCCAGAAGAAAGAACCAGGTGTCGTAGCGCTTCGGCACCCCGGCGGGGGTGATCCAGCGCGAGGTCGGCATCAGAGCGTCGAGCCGCGGCGGAAAGGTACGGACCAGATCCTCGAACGAGCCTGGATCGTCGAGCAGCCGCTCGCGCCGGCGCTGCGGCGCGTCGAGCGCCGGACCGATCCAGATCCCCGATTCCTCGAACAGCTCCCGCGCCGCGCAGAGTCGCATCACCGCGTCCTCGGACGCACCGAACCTGGGAGCGAGGCGCCGGTCGACCGGATCGACGGCCCCTCCCGGGAAGATCCACGCGTCCGGAACGAAGCTGCTCGAGGCGCTGCGGCGGAGAAAGAGAACCTCGAACGGGTCGTTGCGGAGAACGATCGCACTCGCCGCAGGACGAGGCTCGACCGTGCCGGCGGATCCGGCTCCGATCGGGAGCTGCTGCTCGGAAAACGTCATACTAATCAGTAACTATTTATAGAACTTAACTACTGGTCATTATCCAAGTCTATTTATCGAACCATTATTCTGCATTCTGCATTCTGCATTCGACGTCCCCCGAGCTTCCGACCGCCGTCACCCTCCTCCCTGCCACCCCACCCATTCCTCTCCCTCGGGCGTCCGCTCTTTCTTCCAGATCGGCACTCTCTTCTTCACGCGCTCGATCACCTCGCGGCAGGCGGTGAACGCCTCGGCCCGATGCGGCGAGGCGCATGCGATCGCGATCGACGCCTCCCCCACCACGAGCCGGCCCAGCCGGTGGATCACGGCGACCCGCACCTCCGGAAGCTCGCGGCCGAGCTCGGACACGATCGCGGCGAGCTCCTTCTCCGCCATCGAACGATACGCATCGTAATGGATCGACTCGACGCTCTTTCCCTCGCTGTGGTCGCGCACCACCCCGGCGAACGTCACGATGGCTCCGTCTTCCCGCCCCTGCACCGAGGCGATCAGCGCGCGGAAATCGATCGGGTCGTCGGTCAGATGAGCGAAGGCGTCTCCCAATCAGCCTCCCGAAACCGGCGGGATGAAGGCGAGCTCGTCGCCGGGTCGCAGCGGGGTCGCCGGATCGGCGTACTCCTGATTCACGGCGACCATCGGCGGAGTGTCGTATGCGGCGAGGCGGGGGTGCTCGCGTCGCAGGCGCTCCCAGACCTCGGCCGCGGTCGTCCCTTCCTCGAGCTCCAGCGGCTTCTGGTCGGAGCCGACGACCTCGCGCAGCACGGCGAACAGCAACAGACGGATCTGCATCGCACTCGAAATCGGGCCGGGCCGCCACGGAATTCCGCGAGTCGCGGGATTGCGTCCCGTGCCGGCAAACCCCGGCTGCGCGTCGCCTCGGGTTCCGCACCGGCAGCGGAAGAACGTGCCGCCGAAATGTTACCAAACGCGGTGGGTAGGAAAACCGACCGCTCCTGCGACTCCTCAGAACGAGGGATCCCTCCAATGCCGATGCGCCGCGTTCCGGGAGTCACCGCGTACCGGATCGAGCTCGATGCCTGCGGATTCGCAGCCGCGGAGATGGCGGCGCTCGATCATGCGAGTTTGCCGTGGTGGGGAGTCGCGAGCCGGGCGGTGGAGATCGCGGGGTCGCCGCTCGAGTCGGCGCGGGAGATGGGGGAGCGCGATCGGCACTCGCTGCTCGCGCAGCTCGCGGCGCATCTCGCGATGCTGCGCTTCGCGGCGGTCGGGTGGGGATCGTTCGCGGCGGCGGAGTGGGTGGTGGTGCGGAAGCGGCGCGAGGAGGGGCGGCTGGTGCGCATCGCGCGGGCGGGCGGCGGGGAGGAGTCGGCCGGCTCGTTTCTGGCGCGTGCGTTCGAGCTGCTGGAAGTGGAGCCGACCGAGTCGCTCCGCGCGACCTGGGTCAGGCCGGATGCGGTGTATGCCGAGCTCGACGGGCGGGCGAGCGAGGGGAAGACTGCGGCGTCCCGATGGCGGCGCCGCTCGGCTGGAGGTTGGGTCCTCTCGCCCGGGCCGGAGCTGCTCGCGCGGCTGCTCACGGGCGAGCCGCTCCGTCTGAGCGGAGCGGACGGCTCGATCCGCCGCTCGCTCGCCGCGGTCGCCACGCTCTCCTCGCACCGGCTCTTCGTTCTGGGCGGCGAGGGGGCGACCCCGCTCCGACCGTTCTCCGCCGTCGCGGCGCTCGGCTCGCTCACCTCGCTCGAGCAGGGGCGCGATGCCGACGCATGTGAAGCGATCGACCGCGCGATCGGCTCCGAGCCGACGGTGTTCTTCGTCGACCGCCCCGATCGGTTCGATGCATCGTCGATCCATCTGGTTCGCCTCCTCGCCACCGGGCGGCGCGACGTGAGCTGGATCGTCCTCGGCGAGGTTCCGCCGATGCTCGCCGCCACCGGACCCTTCGAGATCGCGCCGCGTGCACGCCCGTTCGTCGTTTCGCCGCGGCTGAGCACACTCGCGCAACTCGGCCGCGTCGTGGCTGCGCTTCGGGACGACGAGCGCGAGCCGTGGCTCGAGACGTTCGTTCAATCCGACGACCTCCGGCGCGTTCTCGACGGCTCGCCCGTTCCCTCTCCTCCCGAGGAGCTCGCCATCGAGGAGCCCCGCCGCTCCCTCCTGGCGGCTCTCTCCATAGCCGGCCCCAGGATCTCCCTCCCCGTCGTCCGGCGCCTGCTCCGCGATCTCGGGTGGAAGCTCGCGGCGGAGGATCTCGTCTGTCCCGGCCTGGTCGAGATCGACGCGGGAATACTGACGTTCATCGATCCGGCGGCGCACCGCTCGCTCGAGCGCTCACTGCCGCCGGAGTCGACGCGGCTTCTCTGCTCGCTCGTCGCCGGCGCCATGGAGGGGGAGGATCCATGGATCGCGAGCCTGCTCCGTTTCCGGGGCGGCGAGACCGATCGCGCGCTCGATGCGATCGGCGACCGGGCCTCGCTCGGCCAGGCCGAGCGCGAGCAGTTGCTCGGTGTTCTGGAGCAGCTCCCTCCCGAGGCCCGGGCCAGACCCCCCGTCGCCCGGCTGCACGCCGACCTGCTGCTTCGAGCCGGGCGATACCGGCGCGCGCTCGCGGTGGCGAGGCATCTCCCCGATCCGGAGGGGCGGCTGGTGCGTGCGCGCGCGGAACGGCGGCTCGGACGCTACGAAGCTGCGCTCGGCGAGATCGAAGGGGCGAATCCGGACGATCCCGAGGCGATCCTCCTCCATGCGGAGCTGGACCGGCTGACGGGGAAACTCGAGAGCGCCCGCCTCAGGATCGATCGCATCGCCGACGGCGCGCTCGAGCCCGCCCTGCGCGACCGCTTCGCATGGGAGAGCGCGCTGCTGTCGATCGACCGGGGGGCGCCGGTCTCCCCCCGAGTGCTCGGCGTGCTCGGGTCCTCCCCCTATCTGCGGGCGCGGCTCGCGACCTACCTCGCGCTCCGGACCGGGCGGTATCCGACGGCCCGATCGGAGGCGGCGCGGGCGCAGGAGCTCGCCTCGGATCTGCCCGAACGGATCGATGCGACGCTCGATCTGCTGTTCACGCTTTTTCTCTCGGGCGACTGGCGCCACGCGCGCCTTCACGGGCTGGAGGCGCTGGCGCTGATCGAGGAGACGGAGGGGGATCGCGCGGCCGGAGGCGTTCTGTTCACGCTCGCCTATCTCTGCGCCGATTCGGCCGAATGGGAGCGGGCGGAAGACTTCCTGGGACGACTCCGGACGTTCTACACGCATACGGGGGACGGCCGCAGATTGCGAGAGACCGAGCTGATCGCGGCACACCTGGCGCTCTGCCGCGGGCGGACCGGCGAAGCGCGCGGTCGCGCCGGCGCGATCGATCTGAGCGAGCTCTCGCCCGAGGAGCGGGAGGCGGCGGTTCTGATTCTCGACGAGGCGGATGCGCTCGAGGGGCGTGAAGGGCCGCTGCGGAGCACGGGGACGGGGGCCTGCCGGGAGCTCCGCGACCGGCATCTTCTCCTCCGCGCGCGACGTGAGCCGGGGGCGGCGAGCGGCATCGCGAATCCGTTCCTCCAGGCGCTCGCGCGGTGGGAGGGGGCGCTTCGCTCGGGAGATCATTCGCAGCTTCCTCGTCCCGCGGACAGGGCCGAGTCGCTCCTTCTCCTGCGCTCGCTCGTCGCAGCGGCGAGTGCGCACCCCCGGTACGTTCCCCGGCTCGCCGATCTCGGCGCCCAGCTCGGCGTCGAGATCGCGGCTCCGGGGTCGATCGCGGCGGGCGCGCCGGCCGACCGCGAGCTGGCGATTCTCCAGTGCGTCGCCGCGCTCCCTTTCCCGTTCGGCGCGGCCGATCTGTCGGGGATCGCCTGGCTCTTCGCGCGCCGCAACCGCCTCGGAACGTGGAATCAGATCGGCAGTCTGCCGCCGCAGGAGCCGCAGACGCTCGACGCGATCCTCGACGCGCCCGCCGAAGACTGGATTCGATGTGGCGACGAGGGTCTGCTCCACCTCGAAGGGGTGGACGGATGGAGCGAAGGATCGAGGGCTTCGCTCGGCGCGCTGTTCCTGATGCGAAGCGAGCACTACACGCTCAAGCGGGCCGTCGAGCAGGAGGCGATGTCGATCGCCGACCAGCCCGCCGACGGGTCGGACGGCATCGTCGGCAACTCCCAGCCGATGCGCGAGCTTCTCGGGACCGTCGCGCGGATCGCGGGTCGCAACGTCGCCGTCTGCATCGAAGGGGAGTCGGGCACGGGAAAGGAGCTGGTCGCGCGCGCGGTCCACCGCGGCTCGCCGCGGAGATCGCGCCCGTTCGTCGCTCTCAACTGCGCCGCGCTTCCGGAGACCCTGGTCGAGAGCGAGCTGTTCGGACACGCCCGCGGGGCGTTCACCGGGGCGGACCGCGACAAGCCGGGGCTGATCGAATCGGCCGACGGAGGCACGCTCTTTCTCGACGAGATCGGCGAGCTTTCCCTCGCCGCTCAGGCCAAGCTCCTGCGCTTTCTCCAGGAGGGAGAGCTCCGCAGGCTCGGCGACGCGGCCGGGCGGCGGGCAGACGTCCGCGTGGTCGTCGCCACCAATCGCCGGCTGGAGACCGAGGTGGATGAAGGGCGATTCCGCGAAGACCTCTACTACCGAGTCCGCGGAGTCGAGATCCGAATCCCGACGCTGCGCGAGCGCGGGACCGACGTGCTGCTCCTCGCACGCTGGTTCCTCGCGAGGGAGAATCGCGAGGACGGCTCCCAGGCCCGCTTCTCGGAGGAGGTGGAAAGCGCCCTGCTCGGATACGAGTGGCCGGGAAACGTCCGCGAGCTGGAGCAGACCGTGCGCTCGATGGTCGCGCTGTCGGGAGGCGCCCGGATCATCGGACTCGAGCATCTGCCGCCGCGGGTCCGCCC
>DATKCD010000044.1:0-58352 GCA_035544735.1 Thermoanaerobaculia bacterium | reverse complement strand
CGAGTACAAGAACCGCGGCGGCCGCGTCACGACCGGATCCGACTCCGGCTTCATCTACCAGCTCTACGGATTCGCCTACGTCCGCGAGCTCGAGCTGCTGCAGGAGGCCGGGTTCCATCCGCTCGAAGTGATCCGCGCGGCGACGCTCCACGGCGCTCAGGCGCTGCACGAGCCGAAGGGACTCGCGCCCGGCTTCGGCGTCATCCGCCCGGGACTCTACGCCGATCTGATCCTGGTCGAGGAGAACCCGCTGAGGAACCTCAAGGTCCTCTACGGCACCGGCGCCATCCGGCTCAACGACGAGAGCGGAGAGGTCGAGCGCGTCGGCGGGGTGCGGTGGGTCGTCAAGGACGGGATCGTCTACGACGCAGCCGGGCTGCGCGCCGACGTCCGCGCCATGGTCGCCGCGGCGAAGCAGGCCGCGGCGGCGGAGCCGGCTCCTACGGCCGCGCCATCATCCAGCCGGTTGCAGCGATGACCGCGGCTCGATTCACGATTCACCTCCCGGCGGGCAGGTTCCGAAGTCGATGGTAATCAGGCCGGAGTCTCTCACAGCCGAGAGGGCCGCCGCTACCGGCGGGGCCTAAATGTCACGCGGAATTTCCAGCCGAATCCCGGAGGCGTCGAAATCGTACTCCCCCTTCTCGTCCATCTGCTGGGTGACGCGGAGCAGCAGGCGCGAGACGTCGACGCGCAGCGGAAGCAGGTCGAGGGCGGGCAGCTCCTTCTCGTCGAAGGTGAACTCTCCCTCTTTCGCCTCGAAGAGCTCGAACAGCTCCTTTTCCGCTTTCTTGCGGAGAAACGTCACGACCTGCTCCTCCGAGAGGATCTTCAGATCGCGGAGCGCCTTCGCCACGCCGGACGACTTCTCCTCCCGGAGCTGTCTCGCGCGGGCGTGCATCTCCTCGGTGACGACTCCCTTCTCGATGAGGAGGCGGCCGAGCGTGCTCCTGTGGTCCGACGAGGACGAGAAGATCAGCGCTCCGTGGTCGAATGCGAGCCTGCTCGTCGTCTCACCGATGCGGATCTCCAGCGTCCCCGTCTTCTGAAACTGGCTGATCCACATCAGAATCTCGGGGACCGCCATCGTGAGCAGATTCCCCTGAATCGGCATGGTCTTCCTCCCGGGAGCGCCATTGTATGCCGGGCTTCGTCACACCGGCATCATGAGCTCGGCAGGGGGGTGGCGCGAAGGTGACGGCGGGCTGACGCGGTGCTGACGTCTCAGGGAGCCCCATCTCGGGGCTTCGAGTAGTACGCCTTCCGGAGGGCGGCGACGAGCCGCTCGTCGACCAGCCCGGCCGGATTTCCCTCGTAGTCGAGCCCATGGTCCTCGCGGAAGCGATCGACGGCGTCGATCACCGCGGCGTCGTAGGGAGCGAAGCGCTCCTCGTAATCGCGGGCCTTCGTTCGGTACGTGTCGAGCTGTGCCTGGAACTTCTCGGGGTCGCTGCGCATGAGGGAGCGGTCGGCGTCGAAATCGGGCGCGTTCGGGAACTCGGGGAGATCCTTTTCCCAGTACCCGAGGGCGTGGAGCATTCGCTTGAGCTCGATGACGTCGCTTCCGCGAACCTCGGAGAACGAGCGCCAGCCGAGCCTTCGTCCGGTGCGGTAGTAGATACGCTTCATCTCCGCGACGGGATCGTCGTGCTCGCCGACGTCGATCGAGAGAGAGACGTGATCGCCGCCGCGTCCGGGATCGTTCGGATCGGCGACGCGGATCGCGGCGCTCTGAAAGTAGCCCCAGCGCTTGTCTCCGCCCCGGCTCTGCCCCGATTCGAGCGCCAGGATGAGCCGCTCGGCCAGAGGCATCCCGGATCCGGCGGTCGATTCGAAATGGTCGGCGACGGCGTCGACGACCTCCGCGCCGACCATGATGTTCCCCTGGACGGTGTAATTCGGCCCCTGGCGGCTTCCCGCCCAGGCGCTCGTCTCCTTCCCGGTGAAGGCGGCGGTGCGCCCCGACATGTCGATCAGGGCGAGCTGGCGCCGCTCCCGGCCGTTGTCGTCCGACAGGAGCCGCTCGAGCGCCTCGGGCGGAGCGATTCCCGATTCGAGGAGATCGAGCCCGCGCTGACCGTACTCGACCACGGTCCACGCCTGCGTCGCGACCGCGCCGACGCCTGCGCGGACCCACGGCACGGCGCGTCCGACGAACGGGACGCGCGTGGTCACGGCGACCGCGGCCTCCCCCGTTTCGGGATCGATCGCGCAGATCGAGAAGGTCGAATAATGCGGCGTGCCGTCGGGCGCGAGCGTCACCCCGTCGGCGGAGCGGGCGTCCCGCGTGGACGCGGCGGGTGGTGCCACGAGCGCGGCGGCGAGAATCAGAGTGGAGATCGATCGAATGGCGTGTTTCGACACGGCCCCTCCGGAAATTGGCGTTCGGGGAGCCATTGTCCGACCGATCGCCCTTCAGATCCAGTCCCATTCCCCCAGCCCGACCGAAGGGGACGCCCGGTTCGATCAGCCGACCGTCGCCGGGACGGGAACCTCGACTGCCTGAACCTCGGCGCGGAGCGCCTGCTGCAGCTCACGGATGAGCTTCGCCGGGTCGGCGCCCATCGCCTCGGCGATCCCGACGAGCTCGATCACGCTCGCCGGCGACCGGCCCACGCGATCGCGAGCGCGACCATCAGAGGGATCAGTCTCTCCGCCGCGTCTCCGGGAGCGTCGGGCATCAGGTAGAGCACCACGGTCAGCCCGAACCCCGCCACGATCGACCCGAGCACTGCACGTGAATCGATCGCGTAGCCCGCGAGGCGTACCACCAGCACCGGACCGAATGCGGAGCCGAGTGCGTGCCAGGCGAACAGGACGCGGGAGAAGATCGCCGCGGGGGCGAACACGGCGAGGGCCATCGCGACGAGGCTGACGATCAGCACGACGGCGCGCGTGAGGGCGAGCCCGCGCCGCTCGGGCCCTCCTGCCACCCCGCGCCGCCAGTCCCACGAGATCGACGACGATGCGACCAGCAACTGGCTGTCCGCCGTCGACATGATCGCCGACAGCACCGCCGCGATCACGATTCCCGCCAGGACCGGAGAGAGAAGCCGGGTCGCCGTCTCGAACAGAATCTGCTCGCCGTCCGGCACGCCCGGCCAGAGCACCCTGCCGCACAGCCCCAGCAGGAGCATCCCCGCATAGATGACCACGGCCCACCCGATCGCGATCAGCCGCCCGCGCCGCAGCGCGCCGACGTCTCGGAGCGCCATGAACCGGTTCACGACGTGGGGCTGACCCGGATAGCCGAGACCGATGCCGAGCGTACCGAGAACGAACGCGACCGCCATCCATCCGCCGAGGTTCCGCGTGAGGCTCAGCGCGCCCGTCGGCGCCATCTCCTGCAGCCCGGCCACCAGGGCGCCCGGCCCGCCGACGGCCACCAGCGCCACCAGAGGGAGGAACAGCGCGCTGGCCGCCATCAGCAGCCCCTGCAGCATGTCGGTCACGCTGACCGCCCAGAAACCGCCGAGCAGCGTGTACGCCACGATCACGACGGCCCCGACCGCGATGCTCGCGTTCACCGACATCCCGAACGCCGACGAAAAGGCGTGCCCCGCCGCCTGGAACTGCGATGCGATGTAGAAGAGGAACGAAACGAGGATCGCGACCGACGCGACTCGAACGATCGTCGTATGCAGCGGGTGCTGCCGGTCGCCCGCGATGAACTCGGTCAGCGTCAGGCTGCCGTCGGCCCGGCTCTTCTCCATCAGCCTCGGCGCGACCCACAGCCAATTGATCAGGAAGCCCGAAACGGTGGCGGGAAAGAGCCAGAGCGCCGAGAGGCCCCAGGCCCAGGCGGCGCCGCTGACTCCGAGCAGGGTCCACGCCGACGACGAGCTCGCCGACGCGCTGAGCGCCGCGACCCAGGCCCCCAGCCGTCTTCCGCCGAGGAAAAAGTCACCGTCGTCGTGCGTACGGCGGCTGGCCCACACGCCGATCCCGATCAGGGCCGCCAGGTAGCAGAGGAGCGTGATCAGAATCGCGAGCGGACGCGACATGGTCGGTGCGGCGACCTTACCACAAGACTTCGCCGCCGGGACGCCCCCCGAACTCCGGCGTGGAAGGCGATGTCCGCGCCCGCCGCTCCGATCATCCGAGACGGCGTCGACCTCCTCGATCTCCGGATCGAGCTTCGCGCGGGAAGGATGTCCGAAATCCCACGGAACCGAGGTTAGAATTCACGCCCGGCATGGATCCGCTCACCCACACGCTCGTCGGCGCGAATCTCGGCTCGACCCGTCTGGCCGGCACCACGCGCCTCTCGGCGGCGGCCTGTATCATCGGAGCGAACCTGCCCGACCTCGACGCCGTTCTCTACTTCACCGGCCACGACGATCTCGCGCTCGGCTTCCGCCGCGGGTGGACGCACGGGATCCTCGCGCTCGTCGTGCTGCCGCTGGCGTTGACCGGACTCCTTCTCGCGTACGACCGCCTGCGGCCCGACCCGGCGAGGAAGGTGTCGGCCGGATGGCTGCTCGCACTCTCGTCGATCGCGATTCTCACGCACCCGTCGCTCGACTGGCTGAACAATTACGGAATGCGCTGGCTGATGCCGTTCGACGGACGATGGTCCTATGGCGACTCGGTGTTCATCATGGACCCGCTGCTCTGGATCGTACTGGGCGTGGGATGGCTCGCCGGCCGGCGCGCGAGCTGGAGGGTCGTCGGATTGTGGGGCGTGTTCACGCTCGCGGTCGCATGGGTCGTCGGCGGGCGCTCTCCCGGATACCTCGCACTCGTCGCCGCGATCGCGCTCGTGCTGCTCGCTGCACTGCTCTGGAGCCCGGGCGGCGAGCGCGAGCGCACGAGGCGAGCGTTCGCGCGGGGAGCCCTCGTCGTCGCCGCCGTCTACATTGCCGGACGGCTCGCGACCAACGAGGCGGCCGAGCACGTCGTGCGCGATGAGCTCCTCGCGCGAGGCGTCGCACCGATCGAGAAGCTCATGGCCTCGCCCCATCCGATCGACCCGCGACGGTGGGACCTCGTCGCGCAGACCTCCGAGTCGTACCGCTACGGCGTGTACGAATGGCCCGGCGGCGGCCTCGAGCTCGCGAGCGAGACGATTCCGCGCCCCCGCCCCTCGCCCGAGTGGGACGCGGCCAGGCGCCATCCCTCGGTGCGCGGCTTCATGACCTGGGTCCGCTTTCCCTGGTACGAGGTCGAGCGGACTCCCGAAGAGACCCGAGTCTGGATCTACGATGCGCGGTACGCGAGGAGACGGACGGGGCGTGGATTCGGAGGGGAGCTCGTCGTTCTGCCGAACGAGGGAAGCCGGACGGGAGAGTGACTCGCGCGCGGGCCGGAAGTGCCGTTCCGTGCGCTCGTGGAGCGGGCCGTCCCACGAACGAACAGTCCTTCAGGCGCCCTTCGGCAGGCTTCGCGAGACCGAGACGTACATGAGGGCCGTCCCGGCGCGCTCGGCGCGTCTCGAGCGCGCGCTCGGCTGACCGCGGCGCCCGCGAGCGGGGTGAGCGCTCCGGGTGCCGGTTACTGGCTGAACGGGCGCGGCCGGCCGGCGTTCACCTGCTGCACGTAGATTTTCTGGAACATCCCATCGTCGGAGTCGAACTCGACCTTGGCGCGAAGCGTCACCGGGCCGTTCGCCCCGACGATGGTCGTCGACTGGATGAAGGCGGGCACCCAGAACTCGACCGCCGCGATCTGATTCGGCAGGATCGGGATCTCGAACGGATGGGTGGTCGGCCTCACGTTGTACGCCCCCTCGCCCATCGATTCCACCTGGATCCGCCGGAGGGTGATCGTCTCCGACGAGCGGTTGAGGATCTCCGCGTGATAGTTCACCGCGAGCGGACCGGTGATGTGCCTCGCCGCCTGCGCCGTTCCGCTGACCTGTATGATCCGAAACTCGGGCTCGACCAGAGTCACCCTGGAATTGTTCGTGGCGCAGCTTCCGAGCAGCGCGCCGGCCGACGACAACAGCACGAGTGTCAGAAAACGCGAGCGCAGGGCCATCAGGGGTGCTCCTTCCCAGATCGCAACACGGCCGGTCGTCGATTGTTCCGCCTGTGCGGGTTCATCGGGCGATCCCGCCCGACACAAAAGCAAAACCCCCGCGAGGCGGGGGTTTTGTTCACGATACCGTGACCGGAGATCACTGGAGGTACTTCAGCATCTCCCTGGCCAGGGCGACCTCGTTTCCGTTCGGGTCGATGGCGATGTAGCTCTCGAGGTGCTTCCTCGCCGCCGCGGTGTTTCCCATTCTGACGTAGATCATTCCGAGCTCGTAGTGCGCGATAGCAAAGGCATCGTCGGCGGAGATCGCCTGCCTGAGCAGCGGTTCGGCATCCTTGTCGTTGCCGCCGTTGATGAGCCGAGCCGCCTCGTTGAACAGCGCCGGAGGATTGGCCGGCGCCTTTTCCCTGAATTCCTTCGCCTTCGCCGAATCGCCCGTCTTCCCGTACGCCTCGGCCAGGATCACGAACATGTCCGGCTCGTCGGACGAGATCTCGAGCACCTTGCCGGCCGCAACGATCGCCTTCGGCCAGGCCTCGGTGCGCGCGTAGAGCTTCGCCAGCGCCATCCAGCCCGCCGTCAGATCGGCCTTCATTCCGACCGCCTCTTCCATCTTCGCGATCGCTTCGGCCACTTTCCCTTCGTTCGCGAGCTGTGCCGCCTCGTTGTAGGCAGCCACCGCCGGGTCCGCCACGGGCGCTCCCGCCACTCCCGCACCCGCCGCTTCCGGCACCAGGGTGATCGTCCGCTCGTTCCGTTGCGGCAGAAGCCTGAGCTTCATCACTTCCTCGAGAGGCACCATCCCTTCCTTCGAGAACGTGAACCGATACCGGATCGTCCCGTCGAGCAGGAAGATCGTGAATTTCCCATTCTCGCCGGTCTTGAACGTCTCGTTGTATGTCCTCGACTCGGTGGCTTCGACCTCGATCGACACGCCCGCCAGCGGCTCCCCGTTCGGGTCGACGACTTTTCCGGTGAAGCGCGCCTCGCCGATCGCATACGCGTTCGCCGCGAGGGCGGAGAGAAACAGCCCCAGCGCCAATGCTCGTCTCATGTGCGTCTCCTGATGATGGTTCGATTCGCTTCCGAAAACGGAATGCCGGCGTCGGGCATTCCGGCTTCGACTTGTTATTGTGAGTGCTGGCCGCCTGTCAACCAAATTCTCGTCAGTCATTTACGACCCGCGCGGCGCGGGCACGGCCCGTACGGAAGAGTCCGCTAAACCAGGGTCAGATAGGTCTGGTCGAGCAGGCCGCGCTCGTAGTCGGCCAGCAGCCGCATCGCCTCGTTCGGCTTGAGCCGGTCTTCGCGGATGGCGGCGTCGAACTGCGCCTTCATCCTCTTGTTGAGCTCGTTCACGTCGTACTGCGTCAGGGCGAGGACTTCCGCGATGGTATTTCCGGAGATGGTCTCCTCGATGTAGAAGCCGCTCTCTTCGTCGTCGTCGAGGAAGATGTGCGCCTCGTTGACGCGCCCGAACAGGTTGTGGATGTCGCCCATGATGTCCTGATAGGCGCCCGTCAGGAAAAAGCCGAGCCAGTAGGGACCCTGGTCGAGTGAGTGGAGCGGAAGCGTTTCGCGGACGTCGTCCTGATCGATGAACTTCGAGACCTTGCCCTCGGAGTCGCAGGTGATGTCGACCAGGGTGCTGTCGATCGAGGGGCGTTCGGAGAGGCGGTGAATGGGGACGATGGGGAAGAGCTGTCCGACGGCCCAGTGATCGAGCAGCGACTGAAAGACGGAGAAGTTGCAGATGTGCTGATCGGCGAGCTCGAGCTGGAGGGCCTTGAGGTCCTCGGGGACCTCGGACGGGTCGAGGGCGAGCACGCGGCCGTGGATCGCCTCGGCGATCTCCCAGAAGAGGGACTCGACGCGGCCCTTGACGTCGAGCTCGAGGATGCCGAGCTCGAACATGTTCTGTGCGCGCTCCTTGAGCTGGATCAGGTCGTGCCACGACTCGGTGAGGTTGCGGCTGCTCAGGTGGGACTGAATGTAGAGCAGCTCGTCGATCAGCTTGTGGTGGGCGTTCAGCTCGCCGTTTCCGGCAGCGGGCGTTTTCTCGATCGAGCCGAACGCCTCGACGACGAGGACCGAATGGTGGGCGACGATGGCGCGGCCCGACTCGGAGACGATGGTGGGATGAGGGACGTGCTCCTCGTCGCAGATGTCCATGATGTTGTACACGATGTCGTTCGCGTACTCCTGGACGGAGTAGTTCATGGAGGAATGGAACGTGGATCGCGAGCCGTCGTAGTCGATGGCCAGCCCGCCGCCGACGTCGAGGTAATCGAGCGCGAGGCCCATCCTGCGGAGCTTGGCGTAGTAGCGGGCGGCTTCCCGGACGGCGCGTTTGATGGTCAGGATGTCGGGGATCTGCGAGCCGATGTGAAAGTGGAGGAGCTTGAACGACGACTCCATTCCGGCTTCGCGGAGAAGGGCGACGGCATCGAGGATCTCGCTCGTCGAGAGGCCGAATTTCGCGTGCTCGCCGCCGGAAGTCGCCCACAGCCCCGCCCCCTTGGCCAGCAGACGGACGCGGAGCCCGATCCACGGAATCACACCGAGCTCGCGGGCGATCGCGATGATGGAACGGACCTCCGAGAGCTTCTCGGCGACGATGATGACCTTCTTGTCGAGCTTGCGCCCGATCAGCGCCTGCCGGATGTAGCGATCGTCCTTGTACCCGTTGCAGATGATCAGCGAGTCCGGATCGCCGTGGATCGCGAGCCCCGCGAACAGCTCCGGTTTCGAGCCCACCTCGAGCCCGAAGTGATACGGCTGCCCCGCGTCGAGGATCTCCTCGACCACTTCCCGGAGCTGGTTCACTTTGATCGGGAACACGCCGCGGTACTCCCCCTGGTACCGGTTCTCGGCGATCGCTCGCCCGAACGCGCGGTTGATCTTGTCCACACGGTGCCGCAGCAGATCCTGAAAACGGAGCAGCAGCGGCGTCTTGAGCCCCTGGGCGATCGCCTCCCGCACCACGTCCGGTATCGGAATCGCCGGCCCATTCTCCTGAAGCGGCGCGACCGTCAGGTTTCCCGCGGGGTCGACCGAGAAGTAGCCGCTTCCCCATCGGTCGATCCGATACAGCTCGACCGCGTCTTCATGCGTCCATTCGGTCTTTTCTTCGGTCGCAACCGGCGCGTCCAAGGCTCGTTCATCCCCCAGTCGTCGTGATCAACCATCCCCGCAACAACCCGACCGCCGTGCTCATTCTGAACCCGGCCGGTCCCGTTTGCCACTCCGCGCCGCGGGACGCCGCCGGGAAGGATGCTGGTACTCCGCTCCCAGCTCGAGGGAGGTCGTCCGTCCCTCCCGGAGCAGACGACCGAGCTCCTCGATGGCGACGAAGGGATCGACCGGCGCCGGTGGAGAGTGGGCCGCCGGGGGCGCTCGAGATTCCGCCCGGTCCGCGTGAGGTGGAGCGAATGCAGAATGGTCAATCCTCCTCGGACGCGCCGAACGCGAAGTCCGGCTCGTCCGAGTCGACCAGCCGAGCTCGCGCATTCGGGGGGGGACTCCGTCCCGCCACCGTCCGGGCGAGAAGAGGAATCGCTGCCGCCGTTGTCAGCGTCAGCTCGCGTCTCGGTGGCCTTCGCATGACCGGGGAGTCTCTCTCGTCCCGGCGGCGGGGGGGGAGCCCTCGAGCTTATTTCTGATCGCCGGGTTTGGAGTGCTTCTGCATCTCCTTGCCCGCCTTCTCGAGCGCGGTCCCGGTCTTGTGCGCGGCATCGCGCGCTCCCTGCTCGATCGCCTGTCCCGCCTCGCGCGCTTCTTCCGCCAGCTCGCGACCCGCTTCGCGCGTCCGCTCGGCGGCGCTATCCGCCGTCCGCTCGGCCTCGTCGGTCGGCGCTTCCACCTGATACGTGTCTTCGCCCGTCTTCTCGACCTCACACCCGGCCAGCGGAACGATCAGCAGAAGCGCTCCTAGAAACATCGTCGTTCGTTTCATCGCATCCTCCGTCGAGTCTGCCGGGTTCAAGACTTCTGCCAGACCCTGCCCGCCGGGATCGGGGTCATCTTGCGGTGTAATAAACCGGGCCGTCCGGACGTTGCTCTGCGCCCATGGATGATCCGGATCGTCTGATTCAGGGAATGGCGTGGGACGGGGGGTTTCGGATCATCGCCGCGCGGACGACGCTGGCCGCGGAGGAGGCACGCGTGCGGATGGATCTGTCGCCGGTCGGGGCCGCGGCGGCGGCGCGAGCGATGACCGGAGCCGTGCTGCTGGCCAGGCTCCTCGACAAGGACGTCCCGTTCCAGCGCGTCACGCTCCGATTCGAAGGGAGCGGGCCACTCGGACTCCTCGTCGCGGAAGGGACCGTCCGCGGGGAGGTTCGGGCCTACGTCGGCAACCCTCGGCTCGACGATGCCGGGGTGGACGTGGGGGCGGCGATCGGAGCCGGAATGCTCACCGTGATCCGAGCGGTCCCGTCGGGCGGCGCTCCGTATACCTCCCAGGTCTCTCTGGTGAGCGGAGAGATCGCGAAGGACCTGGCGCACTACCTCGGGCATTCCGAGCAGATCGCCTCCGCGGTGATGCTCGGTCAGGTCGTGCGGCGGAGCGGCATTCGGGCCGCGGGCGGCATCGTCGTCCAGGCGTTTCCCCATACGAGCGCCACGGCCATCGAGGAGATGGAGCGCCGCATTCGGGAGGCTCCCCCTCTGAGCACTCTTCTGGAGCGAATGAGCATCGGGTCGGCGGTTCAGGAGGTCCTGCGCGGAATCGACTACAAGGCGATCGATTCGAGCTTCGACGTCCCGATCCGCTTTTCGTGCTCCTGCGACAGGGAGCGCGCCGTGCGGCAGTTCCAGTTCCTTCCGCCCGAGGAGATCAGGGAGCTCATCGAGCAGGACCAGGGGGCGGAAGTCGTCTGCCAGTTCTGTGGCGCCCGATACCACTTCTCCACGGGCGACCTTCTTGCCCTTTCGGCTCCCCCTGACGCATGATTCCCGCGCGTCCCGAGCGTCGCGCCGTCGCGGCAGGGGGAGGTCACGGATTGAACGGAGTCATCACGGGAACCGGCATCGGGCTTCCGGTCCATGTCGTTCCGAACGAGCGTCTGACGAGGATCATGGACACGTCCGACGAGTGGATCCGCACGCGAAGCGGCATTCAGCAGCGCCATTTCGCTTCGCCGGGCGAGGGATCGGCCGCTCTCGGCACGGCCGCCGCCCGCCAGGCCCTCGAGAGCGCCGGCAGGAAGCCGGATGAGATCGACGCCGTCGTCTTCGCCACGATGACTCCCGACTACCTCCTCCCCGGAAACGGCCCGCTTCTCCAGCGCGATCTCGGTCTCGGCAACGTCCCCACCTTCGACATCCGCCAGCAGTGCTCGGGGTTCCTTTACGGTCTCGAGCTCGCCGACTCGCTCATCGGGTCGGGGAAGTACCGGCGAGTGCTCCTGATCGGGGCGGAGGTTCACACGCCGTTCATGCCGTGGAGTCTGGGGTGGGACACGACGATCGGCCTCAGCGACCGCGAGGTCACCGAGAGCGAGCGCGAGACGAACACGCGGATTCGCGATCGCACGGTCCTGTTCGGTGACGGCGCGGGAGCGGTGGTGATCGAGGCGACCGAGGACGCCGGCCGCGGATTTCTCCACTCGCGTCTCTACACCGACGGCAGCGGCTGGGAATGTCTCTCCATGACCGGTGCCGGCTTCCTCAACCGGCCGTTCGTGACGGCCGGACAGATCGAGCGGTTCGAGACGATCCCGGTGATGGAGGGGCGGGAGGTGTTCCGTCAGGCGGTGACGCTGATGCCGCAGGCGGTCCGCAGCGTGGTGGCGGAGGCGGGTCTGGAGCTCGCCGACATCGATCTGGTCCTGGTCCATCAGGCGAATCTGCGCATCATCGAGGGCGTACAGAAGCAGCTCGGCCTGCCGGACGAGAAGGTTCCGCACAACATCGAGCGCTACGGCAACACCACCGCGGCCACGCTTCCGATCCTGTTTCACGAGCTGTGGCAGGAGGGACGGATCCGGCCCGGCTCGCTGATCGTCTTCACCGCGCTCGGATCGGGCCTCCACTGGGGTGCCGCGTTGTATCGGCACTAGACGCCCAGGACGCCCAAGACGCTCAAGACGCCCAAGACGCCCTACGACTCCTCGCGCAGGAAGCGCTCCATCAGCACCTGGTTCGAGGCCATGGCGCGGATCTCGATCCACCAGGCGCGGCAGACGAGCAGCAGCGTCACCAGCGAGGTGAGCTGGTGGAGCCAGATCGGGAGCGAGCCGGTGTGGACGCCGCCGCCGAGGATGAAGGTGACCATGAGGGCGCCGATGGCCCACATCGCGGCAGGGAAGACCTCGTTCTTGAACCGGCGGGTCTCGGCGACCACGCCGCTCTCTTCGGGGATTCCCTTCACCTTCGTCTTGATCTGCTTGCCGGTGCCGATGAAGAAGAACATCGTCATCGACTGAGCGAACAGTCCGACGGAGACGGTGGCGAGGGCGAGCAGGATGTGGGTGGCGGTGGAGGGGCCGGGAGTGGCGCGAAAGCCGGAGATCGAGGTCGCGACGATTCCCGCGACGGTCAGCAGGGTCGCGATCGAGAGCGCCTGAGCCATCGGCGCGGCATTGTATCGCGGGGGGAGTCGGCGAATTCGCTCTCGAGCTCGCGTCCGTTTCCGCGGACTGCTCGACGGGCGGGCGGGGCGGGGGTAGACTCGCCCGCGATGAAAGAGCCGACGTACCGCGATGCCGGAGTCGACATCGACGCGCAGGACGAGGCGCTCGGCCAGGTCCGGACCATCGTCCGCGACACCTTCGGCCCCGACGTGATCTCCGATCTCGGCATGTTCGGCGGGCTGTACCGGGCGAGCTTCGGCGGGATGGAGGCGCCGATCCTCGTCTCCTCGGCCGACGGGGTCGGAACCAAGCTTCGCGTCGCTCAGGCGATGAGGATCCACGACACGGTCGGAGCCGACCTGGTCTGCCACTGCGTGAACGACATCCTCGTCCAGGGCGCACGGCCGCTGTTCTTTCTCGACTACTTCGCGGCCGGGAAGCTCGAGCCGCCGGTGATGGTCGACGTGATCCGGGGGATGGCGCGCGCGTGCCGTGAGAACGGACTCGCGCTGATCGGCGGCGAGACGGCGGAGATGCCAGGCTTCTATCAGCCGGGCGAGTACGACGTTGCAGGCTTCATCGTCGGCGTCGTCGACGAGAAGCATCTGATCGACGGCCGCAGCGTCCGTGAAGGAGACATCCTCATCGGCCTCTCCTCGGCCGGCCTGCACACGAACGGCTATTCGCTGGCGCGGAAGATCCTGTTCGAGCAGCTCGGTCACGACGTCCAGACGATCCTTCCCGAGATCGGCGGAAAAGTGGGAGAGGTCCTGCTCGCCCCTCACCTCAGCTATCTGCGCCCGCTCGGTCCGCTGGTCGAGGAGGGAGCGCTCCACGCGATGGCGCACGTCACCGGCGGCGGGCTGACCGACAACGTCCCGCGCGTGCTGCCCGACGGGCTCGATGCGCTCGTCAAGCTCGGGTCGTGGGAAGTCCTTCCGATCTTCCGATATCTGCGCGAGAAGGGGCGCGTGGACGTCGACGAGATGCTCCGCGTGTTCAACATGGGGATCGGGATGGTGCTGATCGTCGGGCCCGAACAGGTCGAGCTCGTGGTGCGCCGGCTCGAGACCGCGTGCCAGAAGTATTACTTCATCGGGAACGTGGTGAAGGGGCGGCGGAGGGTCGTGTACGATCGCCCGCCCCGGGGATTCCCGAGCTGGATCGACTGAGCGGTCTTCGACGAGGATGACGGCAAGGCTCGCGATACTTCTCTCCGGCCGCGGATCGAACTTCGCCGCGATCCACCGGGCGATCGCCCGCGGAGAGCTCGATGCTGAGATCGCCGTCGTCATCTCGAACCGCGAGGACGCTTCCGGTATCGCGCGCGCCCGCGAATGGGGATGCCCTGCCGCCGTGATCCCCAGCCGGGCCGGGGCTTCACGCGAGAAGCACGAGGCCGCCCTCCTCGACCGGATCACGGCCAGCCGCGCCGACCTCGTGGTCCTCGCAGGCTACATGCGGCTCCTCTCTCCCGCCTTCGTCCGCCGCTTCGAGCGCCGCATCGTCAACATTCACCCTTCCCTCCTTCCGGCGTTTCCCGGACTCGAGGCCCAGGCCCGGGCCATCGAGTGGGGCGTGAAAGTCTCCGGATGCACGGTCCACCTCGTCGACGATTCGCTCGACGGCGGTCCGATCCTCGTGCAGCGCGCCGTGCCGGTCGAGCAGGACGACACCGCCGACACCCTCGCCGCCCGCATTCTCGAGCAGGAGCACATCGCCTTCGTCGAGGCGCTGCGGATCGTCGTTTCGGGAAGATTTCGGATCGACGGGCGGCGGGTCGTCGTCGAATGAGGGCTTCCCCGAGCGCCGCCCTACTCCTCCGGCATCAGGACCCAGAGGATGATGTAGACCAGGATCCCCGGAAATGCGGCCGAGAGGATGGAGATCAGAACGAACAGGACGCGGACTAGCGTCGGGTCCCAGCCGAGCCATTCGGCCAGACCTCCGCAGACGCCCGCGATGATCCGGTAGCGGCGGGAGCGGTGGAGCGGCATCGGACGGACCCTCCTCGAGTCGAGTTACGGAGCGGGAGCCCCGGAGTTTCGCTCACCACGGCCAGACGTGGTCCCAGAACGTCTGGAGCCAGCTCGCCCGGTTCACGCTCGCGATGGCGAGCATGGGCACTCGGCCGATCGGCCGGCCGCCCTGGCTCACGATGATCCATCCCACCCGCTCCCCCTCCCGCACCGGCGCCGGAGGATTGGTGGCCTGAAGCGCGGTGGCGAGCGCGGAAGCCTCTTCCTGCCGGACGACCACCCGCGCGTCCGCGCCGGCGACCGCTCCGACGAATGGAACGCGGCCCCCCGCGACCGGCAGAGGATTCGGCGCCGGCGTCCCCTTCTTCACCGGCTCGGCGATCTCCCAGGTCTCGAACGCCTCCTCGAAGATGCGCTCGACCTCGCGAAACAGATCAGGTCTCCCGGTCGCCCCCATGAACACGCCGATCAGCTCCATCTCGCCCTTCTTCGCGGTGGCGGTCACGCATGACCCGGCGCGGTCGTGCGTGCCGGTCTTCAGGCCGGTGGCGTGAGGGTAGCTCTGCAGCAGAAGGTTCGGGTTGTAGAGGATGAACTTCCCGTCTCGAAACGGCAGGGTCTGGATCCGAGCCAGCCTCCGCGCCTCCGGGTGCTCCATCAGCGCTCGACCGAGGCGCGCGAGATCGCGCGGGCTCGAGACATCGTCGGGCTTCCCCTCGCCGGGAAGTCCGTGCGGCGAGTGGAAGCGCGTCTGCTGCAGGCCGAGCTCCCGCGCTTTCTCGTTCATCATCGCGATGAACGGCTCTTCACTCCCTCCACCGACGTGCTCGGCCAGCGCCATCGCCACGTCGTTCGCCGAGTGGACGATCAGCGCGGTCATCATGTCGCGCACGGGAAACACTTCCCGGTGCCGCAGGTACACCTGCGATCCTCCCATCCGGCTCGCCCGCGCCGAGGTCGTGACCGGATCGTCCCATCCGAGCTTCCCCTGCTCGATCAGCTCGAGCACGAGGAGCGAGGTCATCATTTTGGTCATCGAGGCGATCGGCCCCGGCTGATCGGCGTTCTGCTCGTACAGAACCGTCCAGGTCGTCGGTTCCACGAGCAACCCCTGCTGGAATGTGCTGTTCGGCTGGGCCAGGAGCGGCAGCGCCGCCAGGCAGGCGATCAAAGCGCTCGCTCCGGATCGCGTCATCGAGTCCACCTCTTCGTGTCGACGGCGCTCCGCTCACTTCTGCCGGGTCCGGCGCCTGCTGCCCGAGCGCGAAAGAGAGCCGATCACCGTCCAGTCGTTCTTGTGGATCGTAACCGGCTCCGCCTTCGATGGCCAGAGCTCCACCGGGATGTAGTAGTAGCCGTCCCCCAGCACCCGCGACTTGGTCGCCAGGTCGCGCATGCTCTTGCAGAGCCCGACTTTCCCCCGGACCGTGGCGCGCTCGACCACCGTACCGGTCGGCTCACCGATGCCCTGAAACACGGCGATCTCCGCGCAGAGTGCATTGACCAGACTCATCGACGACCGTCTCCGATCATGACGAACACAGCGGAAGCAAACTTCAGGCCGTCTCGGCGGGCCGGACGCTCCTGCCTCAGCCTGCCCGCTGTTCGCGGGCGGCGTACGCCGAAGCGGACGGGACGGACCCGGAGGCTCGGCACCTCGCCGCGTCGCTCTCGCCGAGAGCCGTCCGGCGGTAGAACTCGATGTCGGAGGGAGTGAGGCTGTAGAGATATCGCCCGTCGCCGCGGGCCATCGCGCTCAGATAACCGCCGCTCGGAAGGACGAGCAGGACGTCGCCGCGGAAGCCGACCGGGAGCCGGGAAAGGAAGTCGAGGAAGTCGGCGTGATCGACCGAGCGATCGAGCACGACCCGAGCGATCTCCTTCCCGTATTCCGTCACTCCGGCGTGGAGCGCGGCCTCGAGCAGGGCGTAGTTGCTCAGGATGATGGTCCCCGGTCCGCGCCAGCGGGCTCCTTCATTGCCACGGGGAACCAGCACCAGAGTGGAGTGATCGTCGCGCATGTAACCTCCTTCCGTCAGTCGGCCGGGCGGAGAAAAAAATACGGCGAGCTCTGAGCGGGGTCCGAAAGGGCTCCAAATTCAGGCCGTTCCGGATCCGAGCCGGCGGCCGATCAGGAGCGGCTCTTCATCCATCGCACGCAACGAATCAGCTCCTCGTGCATGGTCGCCCGGGGGAGGCGGACGGGGCGTCCGTGGCCGGGGAGCACCCACTCGAACGAGTAGTCGAGCAGACGCTCCATGGAGCGGACCTGCTCGTCCCACGAGTACCAGCAGGCGCGGCGGAAGGCGTAGAGCCGCTCGCGGCGCGGATCCCAGGCGAGATGGTCCCCCGTGAAGAGAAACCGATCCTGATGGAGGAAGACGGCGTGACCGCGCGTATGGCCGGGAGTCGGGATCATGACGAAGTCGCCGTCGATCCCGACGGGATCGGAGCCCGCGGGCTGAGACTCGACGGCGGACGTGCTGGAGATGACGTCGTCGCGATGGAGCGTGCGCCGGGCATCGAAATGAGCAGCGAAGCGGGCGTGGTCGGCGACGTCGTCGCGATGAGTCAGCAGGATCCGATCGATCCCGCCGAGGGCTTCGATGCGCCGCACGAGAGGCCGCGCGAAGCGCGGCGAGTCGATCATCACGTTCCCTTCGGGCCTGGTGACGAGATAGCTGAAGGCGCCGAACGACGACTCGCTCGTGTAACCGTTGAAATGGACGTTCTCCTCGACCAGGACGGGGAAGACGGCGCTCGCCGCGCGGACGTCGAGAGTCCGCGCTCCGATCGATGCGGTCGGGCAGGCGACCAGCGCCATGGCCGCCCGCATCCGCGCCTCCTCCGTCTCCGGCTGCTGCCATACGGCCGACTGCCCCCCCGATTCCCGGAACGTTTCCGGTGCGATCTGGCGGCAGGCATCGCAGTCGATGCACGTCGAATCGACGAAGACGTCGCCTTCGACGTTGGTCTCGAGTCGTAGCTCCGCGCTCGCCATCGCTCTCTCACTCCGGGAAACCCCGCGCGACCGCTGCGAAATCCTGCCGCCGGATCTCCGGCCGGGCGGCGGTCGGACGGTGGGGCGGCACGTCCGTTGCTGCCCGCGGATGGGCATGAGCCGGCGGTCGACATCCGCGTTCGCGCTGCTGGGGGCGGCGTGGAAGGAGTTTCAGGAAGACGAGGCGCCGCAGGTCGCGGCGGCGCTCGCCTACTACACGGTGTTCTCGGTCGCGCCGCTGCTGCTGGTGCTGATCGCGGTCGGCGGCATGGTGCTCGGCGAGGAAGCCGCACGGGGGGAGATCGTGCGCGCGGCGCGCGATTTCATCGGAACGGCCGGGGCCGAGGCGGTCCAGGACATGGTCCGCAACTCCCGCGATCCCGACTCGGGGCGGCTCGCGATCGGACTCGGAATCCTCGGGCTCCTGATCGGCGCCTCCACCGCTTCGATGCACCTCAAGCAGTCGCTCAATGTGATCTGGGAGCTGCCGCGCCGGAAGATCGAGGGAGTGCGCGGCATGGTGAGGTCGCGGATACTCTCGCTCGCGATCGTCCTCACGATCGGCTTCCTGCTGATCTCGTCGATGGCGGTCAGCGCCATCATCGCGGCCGTCGGGAAGCATCTCGCCGAGCGCCTCCGCGGCGGCGAGCTCCTCTGGCAGGTGTGCGACGTCCTGCTCTCGATCGTCGTCATCACCCTTCTGTTCGCCATGCTCTTCAAGTTCCTTCCCGACGTCCGCATCGAGTGGAGAGACGTCTGGACCGGAGCCTTCTTCACGGCCCTGCTGTTCGTGATCGGAAAGGTCGCGCTCGGAATCTGGATCGGCAGGGCCTCGTTCGGCTCCACCTTCGGCGCCGCGGCGTCCCTCCTCGTCCTTCTCGTCTGGATCTACTACTCCTCGGTAATCCTGTTCTTTGGAGCGGAGTTCACGCAGGTGCATGCCCGCGCGTTCGGTCGCGCGCCGGCCGCATGGAAGGAGACCCTGCCGGCGGCGGCCGGGCACCCTCCGGCGGAGGGCGACCGCGCCGGTCGCGGCGTTCCCTTCCTGGCCGGAGGGCTGCTCGGCTGCGGACTCGGCGTGCTCGGCGTCGTCGGGGGAGTCCTCGCCGCGTCGTTGCGCCTGATCCGCCGCATGCTGCGACTCGGATAGACTTCCCGCCATGCCCGAAGCATCCGATCGGCCGCGGCCGGCTCGCGGCTGGATCGTGCCGGTCCTCGTCGCTCTCGTCGCGATCGCCTTCTGGATCTCGCCGTTGCGCGAGCTCGTCGATCCGGCCGCCGCCGCGGCGTGGCTGCGCCAGGCCGGCTCGCAGTGGTGGGCCCCGCTCGCGTTCATCGCCGCCTACGCCGTCTTCAACCTGCTGCTGGTCCCCGCCACCCTGCTCACCCTGACCGCGGGTGTCGTCTGGGGATGGAAGCTCGGAGGACTCTACGTCGTCGTCGCGTCGACGATCGCCTCGCTGGCACCGTATCTGATCGGTCGCGCCGGCTCGGGACCGCTGGTCTCCAGGATCCGGCGGCGATCCGCCCGCCTCTCGAAGCTGCTGGAGGACGAAGGCTTCGTCACCCTCCTGCTGCTGCGCCTGGTTCCGATCGTCCCGTACAATCTGCTCAACTATGCGGCGGGGCTCGCCGGGGTGAGGCTGCGCGACTACGTTCTGGCGACGTTCGTCGGGACTCTTCCGGGCATCTTCATCTTCACGTTTTTCGCCGAATCGATCGCCGCAGGAGTGCTCAGCCCGCGCGATGCGCTGCTCCGCATCCTCCTTGCAGGGACTCTGCTGGGGGGGCTCGTTCTCGCCAGCCGGCTGTTCGCGGGACGAGTGAGACGACGCCTCGAAAAGCGGGAGCGCGGCTGGCGATAGAATGACGAATGGGTCCGGAGCCGGGAGTCCGCGTGAGCCCGGGTCCCGGGTCGAATGCCCGAGTCGAATGCCCGACTCGAATGGAGGAGCCGATGGCGAACCCGATCGTAGAGCTCGGAAAGGCCGGCCAGAGCGTCTGGTACGACCAGATGGAGCGGGCGCTGCTGACGAGCGGACGTCTGAAGGGAATGATCGACGAGGACGACCTGCGCGGTTTGACCTCGAACCCGACGATTTTCGAGAAGGCGATCGGCGGGAGCCGCGACTACGACGACGCGCTCGAAGCGCTCGCGCGCAAGGGAGCGGATCGCGATGCGATCTACGAAGGGCTCGTTCTCGACGACATCGGGCGGGCCGCCGACGTGTTCGCCGCCGTCCACGACAGCACGCGCGGGGTCGATGGATTCGTCTCGCTGGAAGTGAGCCCGCTGCTCGCGCACGATACGGTGCGGACGATCGACGAGGCGAAGAGGCTGTTCGGGCTCCTGGGGCGGCGGAACGTGATGATCAAGGTCCCGGCGACCGACGAGGGGATTCCGGCGATCGAGGAGCTGATCGCGGCGGGCCTCAACGTGAACGTGACGCTGATCTTCGCCCGGGCGGTCTACGCGAAGGTGATGGAGGCATACCTGCGGGGGCTGGAGCGGCGGGCCGGGCGTGGCGAGCCGATCGATGCGATCGGCTCGGTCGCGAGCTTCTTCGTCAGCCGCATCGACACCAGGGCCGACGCCGCCATCCGCCGGAAGATCGAGAGCGCCGGCGATCCGGCCGTCCGCCGCGAGCTCGAGTCGCTCCTCGGCCAGGTCGCGATCGCCAATGCCAGGCTCGCCTACCAGCTCTTCGAAAAGACCTTCTCCGGACCCCGATGGGACGCGCTCCGCTCCCGGGGCGCCCGCGTCCAGAGACCGCTCTGGGCCTCGACCGGCACCAAGGACCCCTCCTACAGCGACGTGATGTACGTCGAATCGCTGATCGGGCCCGACACCGTCAACACGATTCCTCCGAAGACCTGGGAGGCGTTCAAGGACCACGGCAGGGTCGCGCCGACGCTCGAGAAGGACCTCGACCGGGCGGGCGCCGTTCTCGAAAACCTCGAGAAGCTCGGAATCTCGCTCGATCGGATCACCGACGAGCTCACGGTCGATGGAGTCCGATCGTTCGCCGATTCGTTCGAATCGCTGATGCGGACGATCGAGTCGCGCCGCGAAGCGGTCCTCAGGGCCGTTTCGGGGCGGGAGGTCGCCTCCCTGGGAAAAGCGCGCGCGAGGGTCGATGAGGCCCTCGCGACCCTGGCCCGGCAGCACATAGTCGAGCGCATCTGGAAGAAGGATCCTTCCGTCTGGAAGGACGAGCCGGCCGGGCGCGAGCAGATCTCCGGCGCCCTCGGCTGGCTCGACGCCCCCGAATGGACTCTCGGAAAAGCGGACGAGATCGCCTCCTTCGCGGAATCGGTCCGGACCGAGTTCGCCCACGTCGTCGTTCTCGGCATGGGAGGCTCGAGTCTCTGCTCCGAAGTGCTCCGCAACGCCTTCGGCCCTCGATCCGGGTGGCCGCGCCTGCTCGTGCTCGATTCGACCATCCCGGCGGCCGTTCGCGCTCTCGAAAAGAGCATCGACCCCGACCGCACGCTCTTCATCGCAGCCTCCAAATCGGGGACGACCACCGAGCCGCTCGTGTTCCAGAAATACTTCTGGAATCGCGTGAGCGAGCGGAAGGGCGAGCGCGCCGGCCGCAACTTCATCGCGATCACCGACGCCGGAACCCCGCTGCACGATCAGGCGGTCCGGGAGGGATGGCGCGCCGTATTCCTCAATCCTCCGGATATCGGAGGCCGCTACTCCGCCCTCTCGCTGTTCGGGATGGTCCCGGCAGCCGTCGCCGGGATCGACGTCCGGGCCTTTCTGGGGCGGGCGATGGGCGCCAGGGAGGCATGCTCCCCCTCGGTTCCGGCCGAGGAGAATCCCGCGGCGGTTCTGGGGGCGACGATGGGGGCGCTCGCCCGCGAGGGACGCGACAAGGTGACCGTGGTCGCCTCGCGCTCGCTCGGCGCTCTCGGCCTCTGGATCGAGCAGCTCGTCGCGGAGAGCACCGGGAAGGAGGGACGCGGAATCCTTCCGATCGCGCTCGAGCCGCTCGAAGCTCCCTCGGCATACGGCGAGGATCGAATCTTCGTTCGCATTCGAATGCAGGACGAGAACGACGAAGCGGAGGCGACGCGCCTCCGCGAGCTCGAGTCTGCCGGGCATCCGGTTCTCGAGCGCGTCCTTCGCGACCCGCTCGATCTCGGTGACGAGATGTTCGTCTGGGAGCTCGCGACGGCCATCGCGGGCCACCTGCTGTCGATCAACCCCTTCGATCAGCCGAACGTGCAGGAGTCGAAGCAGAACACGCGACGGCTCCTCGACGAGTTCGTCTCCCGCGGATCGCTTCCCGGTCCGACGCCCCTCGGCGCCGGGGAGGCGATCCGGCTCTCGGGGGATCCGAAATGGGCCGCGGGGGGAACGCCCCCCGAGGTCCTCGCGGCGCTGTTCGCGACCGCGCGGCCGGGGCGCGGCTACGTCGCCCTGCTCGGCTTTTTCCGCGAGACCGCCGAGAGGAATCGAATCGTCGCGTCGATTCGCTCCGAGCTGATGCGCGCCCTGCGCGTGGCCACGACGTTCGGCTACGGCCCCCGCTATCTCCACTCGACGGGGCAGCTTCACAAGGGGGGAGCCGGCGACGGGCTCTTCCTGCAGGTGACCGCGGAAGAGGGAGCCGACGTGCCGATCCCGGGTGAGCCGTTCGGATTCTCGGTCCTGGCGGCCGCGCAGGCGCAGGGCGACTTCGACGCTCTCGCCTCCCGCGGACGCCGGGCGCTGCGCGTCGATCTCGACGACGTCGACCGGGGACTGGCGGCGCTTCGCGACGCCATCGCCCAGGCGGTGGCGACGAGCGCCGGGCGGTGATGGCCGGCTACTCCGGTACGCCGCTCGTGAAGAAGCTCGGGATCCGCTCCGGGTCTCGGGCGTTGTTCGTGAGCCCGCCGGAAGGATTCGCCTCGCTCGTCGCCCCTCTGCCCGAAGGCGTACGCATTCTGACGCGCGCCCGTTCTCCGCTCGACTTTGTGATCGTCTTCTCGAAGCGAAGGCGCGAGCTCGAATCGAAGTTCGCGCGCCTCGCCGCGATGCTCGAGCCTTCCGGCATGCTCTGGATCGCATGGCCGAAAGTCGCGAGCGGCGTCGCGACCGATCTCACCGGAAACGTGGTCCGCGGAATCGGCCTTGCAGGCGGACTCGTCGACGTGAAGGTCTGCGCGATCGACGAGATCTGGTCGGGCCTCGAGTTCGTGATCCGGAAAGAGAACCGGCCGAAAGCCTGAGGAGTCGCGATGCCCGCCGCGTTCGGAATCATCGGTCTGGGAGTCATGGGTCAGAATCTGGCGCTCAACGTCGAGGGCCAGGGATATCCGATCGCCGTCTGGAACCTCGAGCGGGACTGGACCGATCGATTCGTCGCCGCCCATGCCGGCCGCCGCATCACTCCCGCGCGAACATTCGAAGAGCTCGTCGCCGCGCTCGAGCGGCCTCGGCGCATTCTCATGATGATCAAGGCGGGAGCTCCGGTAGACCAGACCCTCGACGCCCTCCGCCCTCTGCTCGAGCGGGGCGACGTGGTCATCGATGGAGGGAACTCCCATTTCCGCGACACCGAGCGGCGCCAGGAGTCGCTGTCGGGAACGGGGATTCATTTCGTCGGATGCGGCGTGTCGGGGGGGGAGCAGGGGGCGCGGCACGGGGCCTCGCTCATGCCGGGAGGGGAGCGCGAGGCGTGGGATCCGATTCGGCCGATGCTCGAGGCAGCGGCTGCGAAGAACGATCTCGGCGCCTGCGTCACGTGGGTCGGCCCCGGCGGGTCGGGTCACTTCGTCAAGATGGTCCACAACGGCATCGAGTACGGCGACATGCAGATCATCGCCGAGGTCTACGACGTGCTGAGGCGGACGGCGCCGCTGAGCGCCGCCGAGCTCGCGGCCGTCTTCGACGAGTGGAACGAGGGGCCTCTCGAATCGTTTCTGGTCGAGGTGACTGCGAAGATCTTCCGCGTCCCCGACGACCAGACCGGCCGCCCACTGGTCGAGCTGATCCTCGATGCGGCGGGACAGAAGGGGACGGGACGCTGGTCGGTGCAGCTCGCGCTGGAGGCGGGCGTTCCGGTTCCGACGATCGCGGCCGCGGTCGACGCCCGCGTGACCTCGAGCCTCAGGAACGAGCGCCTCGTCGCCGCCGGAATCCTCCCCGGTCCCGCGCCCGGCCGCGGCAAGGACGCCGCCTCGCGCGTCGTCGCCGACGCCCGCGAGGCATTCCTCGGCTCCCGCATCTGCGCCTACGCTCAGGGCTTCGCGCTCATCGCCGCGGCCTCACATGAGCGCGGATGGGGCGTCGACCTCCGCGAGATCGCGCGGATCTGGACCGGCGGATGCATCATCCGCGCGAAGCTGCTTCGGGAGGTCATTCGCGCTTACGGCTCCGAGCCCCGCCCCTTCGGCTTCATGCTCGATCCCGACGTCGTCGAGATGCTCCGCTCCGCCCAGGAGGGATGGCGTCGGACGCTCCGCCGCGCCTCCGAGTCCGGCATCCCTCTTCCGGCGATCGGCGCCTCGCTCGCCTGGTACGACGCCTGCCGCTCCCCCTCGCTCCCGCAGAACCTCACTCAGGCCCAGCGCGACTTCTTCGGCGCCCACGGCTACGAGCGCATCGACCGCCCCGGTCTCGGTCCGTTCCACACCGACTGGGAATCGGAGTAGAGCCACATGACCGCGGCTACCTACTACGCCGGCCAGAGCAGGAGCAGAACGCCCCCCGCGGCGATCGAAATGGCCGAGAGCGCGGCGACGGTCCGGAGCATCCTGCGGTTGCCGAGGAGTGCGACGATGGCTGTCTTGAACACGAGATTCGCCATCGTCGCGAGAATGATGAGGCGCCAGGCGGTCCCGAGCTCGAGTCGTCCCACCTGCGCCAGTCGTGCGGTCGAGAGGGTGATTGCATCGACGTCGGTCAATCCGGAGATCACCGCGACCGCGTAGAGTCCCTCGTTTCCGAGGTAGTGTCTGGTTGCGGCGACGCCGACGAGGACGACCGCATAGAGGGCGGCGAAGACGAGCGCGGGTCTGAGCTCCGCGGGATTCCGCGGCTCGAGCAGACTCTCCTCCTCTGGTGAGCGTCCGAGCACGAGGAAGGCCGCGAGGAGGATCTGGACGATCAGCATGATCACGATCGGACCGAGGGCGACGGGGAGGAGTGCCGGCCCGACGATCCAGATCTCGATGAGGACGCGGATCATGACCACGGCATTGGCGATCGCGACGACGGTTGCGGAGAGCCGCGCGGCCTGTTCGTTCCTGCGGGTGAGCTTGGCGTAGCTGACCGTGGTCGCCGTGCTCGAGATGATGCCGCCGAAGATGCCACCCAGAACCGCGCCGGTGCGCCGGTCGACGAATCGGTAGAGGATGAACCCGCCGAGGCTGATGCCGACGATCAGCACCACCATCCACCAGATCGCGCGGAGGTTGAGCACGTCGAACGGGCCGAAGGGGCGGTCGGGTAGGATCGGCAGAATGACGAGCGCGATCAGGGCGAACCGCATGATCGCCCGGAGATCGTCCCCCTCGAGGCGGTTGGCGAATCCGTGCAGCGACTCCTTCGCATGGAGAAGGACGGCGACCCCGCCGCCGATCGCGATCGCGACGGGCCTCGGTCCGACCGCCAGCAGCGCCCCGGTCGCGAACATGACCAGGATCGCGATCTCGCTGGTCAGGCCGCCGTCCGAATGCCCCGTCCGCATCAGGTAGACGTTCCCGAGGACCACGAGCGCCGCGAGTGAGAGGATCGACGCGGCGAGGATCCACGGACCGAACTGCTGGGCCAGCCACGCGCTCATCGTTCCGAAAACCGTGATCAGCGGGAACGTGCGCACCCCGGCGATCTCGGCCGAGGTCTTCTCGCGCTGGAGCCCGACCAGGATCCCGAGGCCGAGCGCGATTCCGAGCTGCGTGAACAGATCGAGAATGTCCATGCGGATCGCGCCATGATATTCGCAAACGGCGCGCCGCGCGGCCCTCCCGCCGCGGATGGACCGCGCCGTTCCCGGCGGCGTCAGGCGGCTCGCTCCGGTTACGAGACTGCGCCGTTGCGCTTCTGCGACTGGTAGCGCAGCACGTTCTCGATCCGGAGCATCAGGACCTCGCGGGTCAGCGGCCTTCGGAGGAAGTCCGCCGCTCCCGCCAGGAGCGCCTCCGCCTCGAGCTCTTCCTCGGCGGACTCGCGGATGCCGATCACCGGAAGGTGGGGACGCCTCGACGCGAGCAGGTGGATCAGCTCGATCCCTCCGAACATCGGCAGATGAAGATCGACCACCAGCAGGTCGGGCTCGAGAGCGCCGATCTCCAGAAGCAGGTCGGCGCCGTCGGTGCAGGTGCGCACATCGTAGCCGCCGGCCCGGAGCGCGTCGGAGATCGCCTGCCGCGAAGAGGGATCGGCATCGGCGACCAGAACGCTGCGCCCCGAGGCGAAGGCGGTCGCGGGAGGCGTCCCTCCGTACAGTCGGGAGAGGGTCTTCTGGACGTCGCCCTGGAGCGGATCGATGGCGAGCAGTCGCGTCGCGATCTGAATGGCCTCGTCGATCCGGCCTTCGGAATGAGACGAGGCGAGGAGCGCTCCGAGCGCCTTCTTCATCAGGTGCGCGAGCCTCCGGCGCTCGAAGACGATCCACTCCTCCACCGGCTCGCCCGCCAGGCTGATCCCTTCGAGGAACTCGCCGCGATAGAGAGCGATCGCTTCGCGGAGCGTCTGTTCGGTTCCCTCGGCCACGAGGCGCTCGAAGCGCGCCGCGTCGATCTCGGCCACGCCGGTGCGCAGCGCGATCGCTTCCTGCTCGATGTGCAGCAGCGCCTCGGGGTCGCCCATCGACTTCCGGAGCACGAGCAGGCACTGCCTCAGGCTGTGCCGCGCCTCGTGCTCGGAGCTCGTGCGCCACAGCATCGAAGCGATCTTGCCGCGCGAGACGGTCTGGCCAGGACGCTGGCCGAGGTAGCCCAGCAGCACCTGCGCCTTGCGGGAGGCGAGGGGGATCTCCGTCCCCTCCGCCGAGACGAGATGGAATCCGCCGAGAACACGGATGGTGAATCGGTTCGAGAGTGCGTCGCTCATGATGGGTCGCTCGGTTCCTTCAGGCAGTCGGAGACCGCCGTGATGAGTTGTTGTCGAAGCACCGGCCGGTCGATGAGACGGCAGGGGCTCAGCTCCTCGAACTTTTCGGCGAGCGGGGTTCCGGCGTCGACGATGACGATCGTCTTGCGGATGAGGGTGGGATGCTCGCGGCGGATCTCCCGCAGCAGCTCGACTCCGTCGACCCGGGGAAGGGTGGGATCGACGATCAGCAGCCCGAACGCCTCGTTGCGGATCAGTTCCATCGCCTGCTCGTATCTCGAAGCCGCCCGCACGTCCATGAGGACGCTTTCGAGTACGCGGCTGACGAATGCCCGCGAGGCCGGCTCGCCGATGACGACCAGCACCCGATTCGACGCCTGTGCGCCACGCTCGCTCATCAGAGCGCGATGATGCGCCGGGGTCGTCACGCTCTCGTTATGCTCCCGTTAGCGCAGCGTCAAAAGCGCACGGGTCGATATAATGACGCCTCCGACGGCGGTGCTCCGTCCAACCCAACTTTCTGGAGGTATTGATGTTCCGACGTGCCGGTCTGTTCGCTCTCGCGGTGTTGGTCTCCTCCGCCTTGTCCGTCCCCGCCGCCCCCATCCCGACCCCCTCGGCGCTGCTCGAGATGGAGATCGGCGCCGATCGGGTCCTGGCCGACTACCGGCAGATCGTCTCGTACTTCCGGATGCTCGAGTCCTCGTCTCCGCGCGTCGAGATCGTCGATCTCGGCCCCACGACCCTCGGCGAGTCGATGATCATGGCCGTGATCTCCTCGGAGGAGAACATCCGCAATCTCGACCGGATCCGCGAGATCTCCAGACGTCTGGCCGACCCCCGAGGCCTCGGGCCCGAGCAGGTCGAAACCCTCGTCCGCGAAGGGAAGGCGGTCGTCCTGGTCACCTGCAACATCCACTCGACCGAGATCGCGTCGAGCCAGATGGCGATGGAATGGGCCCACGCCCTAGCCACCGCCGACGACCCCGTCACCCGGGCTCGTCTCGAGAACGTCGTTCTCCTTCTCGTCCCCTCGCTCAATCCCGACGGCCAGATCATGGAGACCGAGTGGTATCGCAAATATCGGGGAACGCGGTTCGAGGGCGGAAGGATGCCCTGGCTCTACCACCACTACGTCGGTCACGACAACAACCGCGACTGGTTCATGCTCACCCAGAACGAGACCCGCAACATGACGCGCGCCATCTACCACGAGTGGCTCCCGCAGGTGTTCGTCGACGAGCATCAGATGGGACCCACCGGGCCGCGCATGTTCATCCCTCCGTTCTCGGACCCGCTCGATCCCGACGTTCATCCGCTGATCTGGCGCGAGATCAACCTGATCGGCTCGAACATGGCGTTCCGCCTCGAGCAGCAGGGGAAGTCGGGCCTGATCTACGGATACAGCTACGACGCCTACTGGGTGGGCGGGACCAGGAACACGGGCTGGTGGAAGAACGTCACGGGGCTGCTGCTGGAAGTGGCTTCGGCGAGGATGGCGAGCCCCATCGAAGTTCATCGGACCGAATTGCGGGGCGGGCGGAAGGGTCTGGTCGAGTACAAGGCGCAGATCAATCATCCGAATCCGTGGCCGGGAGGGCTATGGCGGATGCGGGACATCATGGACTACGAGCGCATCGCATCCGACGCGCTGCTGGAGATCGTCGCGGAGCGCCGGGTCGACTTTCTGCGAAACGTCGTCGAGAGGGCCCGCAGCGCCGTCGCGATGGCGGCGCCGCGTGAGGCGTACCTCATCCCGCGCGATCAGCGCGACCCCGCGACGGCGCGCCGGCTCGCGCTGCTCCTCGCCGACCACGGTGTGGAGGTCTTCGAGACCCCCGACGGCGATCACTGGGTTCCTCTCGCCCAGCCGTTCGCGCGATTCGTCCGCGAGATGCTCGAGCCCCAGCGTTATCCCGAGGTCCGCCCCATGGCCGGAAGCGACATCCTCCGCCCGTACGACGTCGCCACCTGGACCCTGCCGCTCATGATGGGCGTGAGGGTCGAGAAAGCCCGCATGCCCGCGATCTCCGACGCCCGGAAAGTCATCGCGCCGATCACGCTCGGCGAGCGGCTCCCTCCCTTCGTCCCGAAGGCGGTGGCCGAGGCGCCGTGGTTCGCCGTGCTCCCGAGCTCCGCGGAATCGGTGCGCGTGATCAATGCCGCCCTCCGCTCACCCGGCATGGTCCTGGTCTCCGCCACCCCGGCGAGCGATCTCGCTCAGGCTCCCGTCCCCGTCGAGTTCCCCCCGGGAACGGTCTGGCTCGACCGGCGCGCCGCGGACGCCGCTCGGGAGACCGCCGCTCGTTCCGGAGTCGACCTGATTCCCGCGACCAGCCGGCCCGACGGCGCGACGCGGCTGCGCGCGCCGCGCGTCGGCATCTACAAACCGTGGCTCGCCTCGATGGACGAAGGATGGACCCGGTGGCTCCTCGAGGAGTACGGCTTCCGGCTCGAGACCCTCGACAACGAGTCGATCCGGAAGGCGGCCGCATCGGGAGGACGGCTCCTGCGCGAGCGCTTCGACGCCATCATCCTTCCCGACCTCGATCCCGCCATCATCGCCGAAGGCCGCCCGGAGCGCGGCGAAGGATCCAGCCCGTACCGGGCCGAGCTCCCGCCCGAGTACGCCGGAGGGCTCGGCGAGCCGGGAGCGCTCGCGCTCGCCGGATTCGTCGAGCGCGGCGGGACCCTCGTCGCCTTCGATTCTTCGACCGGCTACGCGATCGAACAGCTAAAGCTCCCGGTTCGGAATGCCCTCGCCGAAACGCCGTCCTCCGAGTTCGAGAACCCGGGATCGCTCGTCCGTGCCCACGTCGAGCCCGGACATCCGATCGTATGGGGCTCACCCTCGGAGCTCGCCATCTTCCTCGACGACAACGTCGCCTTCGAGACGGTCATCCCGGCGGTCGACGTGGCGCGCCGCGTCCTGCTGACCTATCCCGACGAGGGGCGCGACGTGCTCCTTTCGGGCTGGATGCGTGGCGCCGACCGACTCGAGAGGAAGGCCGCCGCCGTCGCCCTCGGGTGGAAGGGGGGGAAGGTCGTGCTCTTCGGCTTCCGCCCTCAACACCGCGGCCAGACACACGGCACCTTCCCGTTGCTGTTCCAGTCGCTCTACTGGTCGGTGGCCGGCTGATTCCCCGGTCAGAGCTCGATGCCGAGCGCTTCGCAGATCAGCTCCGCGAGCGCCTTCGAGAGCTCGACGTGGAGCAGCGGGACCTGCAGGTTGGCGAGCATGTGGAGGGCGGGCTCGCGACCGAGGCCGACCGCCCGCCGGTAGAAATCGAAGATCACCGTCCCTTCGAGCGATTCGTTCTCCTGCCTGTACATGCGCGAGCACGCGGCGTACTGCATCCTCCGGGTGTTCCACAGCTCCTCGAACCCTTCGCGCAGCTCGCGCCGCGCTTCCGGATCCTCGAGTCCCGCGGCGAGAAGGGCCACGGTCTCCTCCCAGGTGCTCGCGAGAAAGGCATCCCGGTGATACGGAGGAAAGACGTCCTCCTGGAGGAATGCCGTCGCGCTCCGGTGAGCGATGAAGAGGTACAGACAGACGGTTTCCTCGAGCGCCTTTCGGGCGGAGGAGGGCTGGACGGCGAGCAGCGTCTCGTGGAGGTTGCCTTCGGCGCCTTCGGCCGCCATCCGTACGATGACTCGGGCCAGCGCGGCCGCTCTGGACGGCAGGACCGCGCCGAGATCGCCGTCGGTCTTCCGAGCCTTGAAAACGAGGGGTGGTGTCTGCATGAGTGTTTCTCCTGACCCGCACGATACCGCCCCGGTGTCAGAGTGCCGTTAGCTGCCCTGTTAGGTGGGCGTCAAAAATGAAGGAGCGCGGAAGGCTCGATCTGACGCCGGGCTGCCGGAGCGGCTTCTGGTCGAAGCCGCTCCGGTGCCGGGATCACCAGCTGTACGCCACGAATCCGAGGGCGCGGCGCTCGAGCAGGTCGCCGCCGAACGCCTGGTAGTGCCTGTCGTCGGTCAGATTGCTCACGTTCAGTCCGACGCGCCAGTCGGGCGTGACGCGGTAGTTCGCCGCCAGGTTCATCACGTTGTAGGTCGGAATGGGGCCGACGAACACGCCCGTCGCCCAATCGAAGCCCTCGACCCAGCGGTACTTCAGAGCGACGTCTATCGCGGGGGTCCGGTAGGTCACCCCGAGGTTGTACTTGTTCTCCGGAGCGTTCGGCAGAAGGCGGTCGCCGAACAGTTGTTCCTGCACTTCGAAGTCGAACCACGAGTAATTCGCGTCGAGGATCCAGTTTTCATTCAGATAGAAGTTGAACGAAAGCTCGATGCCCTCGGTATCCACTTTTCCGGCGTTCGTGTACGAGAAGACGACGGCGGGCTGGCCGTTCGCGAGGTTGGTCATTCCCGCGATGACGGCAGGCGGGAGGTTGGCGCGGAGCGTGTTGAGCAGGATGGCCTGCACGGGGGGGGCGAGGGCGGCCGGCGGAGCATACGGAGCGAACGCCGGATTCACGCCCGGAAGGAGGTCGGTGACGAAGTTGCTGACTTCGCTCTGGTAGTAGTCGGCCGTCATGTAGAGCTTTCCGAAGATGATGCCGCTGTAGCCGACTTCGACGCTGGAGATCTGTTCGACCTCCAGGTTCGGATTACCGCGAGCGAGAAGGGGGACGGCCGAGAACCCGAGGGGGACCCCGCCCAGCAGCGGCGCGAGCGCGGTCTCGATGGCCGAAAGATTGATCGGAGCGCCGGCAGCAACCGTCAGGAAGAACTCCGAATAGTTCGGGACCTGGAACGCCTCGTTGTAATTGAAGCGGATCGATTGGTTCGGAGTCATCGAATAGACGAGCGAGCCCTTCGGCGAGAACTGCGCTTCGTGCAGCGAGCTCTCGTCGTAACGCGCGGCTGCGACGATCTTGAGCTTGTCGGTGAGATCGAGGTCCGCCTGGCCGAACACCGCCTGCTGGTCCTCGTCGTGTTTCTCGGCCATCAGCGTCTGTACCCCGGCCGGGTTGGCGGTGTCGACCTTCTGCTGGTTGTACGAGAGGCCGCCGACGAGTCGGATGCGGTCGGCCGCGAAGGTCTGGTTCGCCTGAATCTCACCGCGGACGTTGCTCGAGTCCTCGAACAGCCGGGCACCCGAAGCCAGCGCGACCTGGTTGTCCGCGTCGCGGGCGTCGTAGTAGACCATCGCGTTGAGCCGCGAGGTGCTGAAGTTCGCACGGGCCCAGGGGCGCGAAACGTCGGTGACCTGAACCCGGCCGATTCCCGTGAGGAACGTCGGCCCTTCCAGAGTCGCCGTTCCCCCTTCGATCGTGAGCACCCGGTCGGTCGTGAAGTAGCGGTCTAACCGGAGGGCTCCGAATCCGATCTCGACCTCGTCGAGCACCAGTGGCGAGAGCTCGGCGGGCAGACAGTTGGGAGTCCCCGAGGTGCAGGGAGGCGCCGACAGATCGCGCTGGATTCCGTACTCGCGCGTGACGTTGCGCGGTCGCGTGAAGTCGTCACCCTGCTGGTACCCCGCGACCACGCGGTAGTACCAGTCGGTCCCCAGGCCGCCCGCGTGGCGCAGGTCGAGGCGCGCGGTCCCCAGCTCCCCTCCGGAGAACTGCACCTTTCCCCCCTGCGTGTAGCGTGGCTGCTTGGTGACCATGTTCAGCACCCCGTTGAACGCGTTCGGTCCGTAGAGCGCGGCTCCCGGACCGCGCACCAGCTCCACGCTCGCCATCTCGTCGACCGGATACGACAGGGCGGCCCACTCCTGGGCGCCCAGGAACGGCACCGACGGATCTCTTCCATCGAGCAGTGTGAGGATGCGCCGGTTCAGCGACGAGTTGAACCCGCGCGTATTGAAGTTGAAGTCGTACAGACCGCTCTGCGTGAAATCGACGCCCGGCGCCGATTCGATGACCTTCGGAAGCTGCCCCGTCGGCGAGGCCAGCGTCAGCTCCTCCTCGGTGATCACCGTCACCGCCGCAGGAGCCTCGACGATCCGCTCGGTCCTCCGGGAAGCCGAATAGACCGTGATCGTGTCGGCGAACGTCATCGCCCAGCTCACCACCTGTTCGACCTCGGCGGTGCCGCCGGCGGGCACGACCACCCCCGCGCGGCTCTCCGACTGGTCGCCGACGGCGAACGAGAGCGAATAGGTTCCCGGAGGAAGTCGGTTGAACGAGAACTGGCCGCGTGGATCCGTGATCGTCGCCTGCGAAAGCTCGTTGAGGACGACCGCGACCCCGCCGATCCCCTGGCCGGACGCGTTGATCACCCGGCCGGCGATCCCGCCGGTATTCTGAGCCAGCGACGGAAGGGAGAGCAGCACCAGGAGCGGGAGGACGAGCCGACGGAACATGAAAGCGCCTCCTTGCGTCGCGGTCGGGGCGTTCGGCCCGCCGCGGAAAACCTTGCGAATGGTGAGAGGTCTCCGGGTAAGAACTCCGCTGAACATAGCAGCCGGTCGAAAGGGAGTCAACAGCGCAACTGCTTGAGGATGCGCCCGTTGGTCGAGATCATCGGGCTTCGCCCGCCGGCTGGGGGGCCGTTTCGTCGATCAGATGCACCGCGTCGTTCACGATCCACAGCGGACCGACCAGCAGGTGCATCAGGTTCGTGAAGAATGCCGGTTTCCTCTTTTCGTATACGCCGTGTCCGACGAACTGGAGCACCCAGCCGGCCGCGAACATCGCCACGTGCAGCGGCAGCGGGACCATCCTGCCCAACGCCCACATCGCGATCGAGGCCGCGAGCATGATCGCCCCGAACCGCCAGTCGAGTCTGAGATAGACGACGGTCACGACCCCGATCAGCAGCAGCGCAGCATCGACCAGGAGCCACTCGAGCCCGAGCAGGGGGATCCGCCCCAGCATCCCGATCAGCGAGAACATGATCAGCGGGATGCCGATCCGGTGGCACCACTTGTTCCCGCGCGTCTGGTGATGAAATGCATAATCGGCGAACATCGCTCCCAGAGAGGCCATGCCGTCCTCCTTCTGCCGAACCGGAAACGTGCACAGTGTAGCCGTTGGATCAGTCCCAAAGCTACGTCGCCGGGCTCGATTTCCCGCGCGATTCGGATGAGGGCGCTCGCCACGCTGCGCCTCGAGCACCGATTTTGCCATATGCTCCCTTGATGACCGCTCACGGTTCCGGCGAGCCGCACGTCGTCGTCGTCGGAGGAGGGTTCGCAGGACTGAACGCCGCACGAGAGCTCGGCGGCACGCGCGCCCGCGTGACGCTGCTCGACCGCAGAAACCACCACCTTTTCCAGCCGCTCCTCTATCAGGTGGCCACCGCCGCGCTCAACCCGGCCGACGTCGCGACACCGATCCGAACGATCCTCCGGAAACAGAAGAACACCCGGGTGCTCCTCGAAGAGGTCTCGGTCGTCTGTCCGGCGGAAAGGAAAGTCGTGTTCCGCGACGGGCGCGGGATGGCGTACGACTACCTGATCGTGGCCACCGGTGCGACGCATTCGTACTTCGGGCACGAGGAGTGGGCCCGGGTCGCCCCCGGTCTGAAATCGATCGAGGACGCGCTCGAGATTCGGCGCCGCATGCTCCTGGCCTACGAGGCGGCCGAGCGGGAAGAGGATCCGGAGCTGCGAGGCGAGTGGCTGACCTTCGTGGTCATCGGAGGCGGACCGACCGGAGTCGAGCTCGCCGGCGCTTTCGCCGAGATCGCCCTCCATGCGATGAGACGCGACTTTCGGAACATCGATCCGACGCAGGCGCGCATCGTCCTCATCGAGGGCCTCCCGCGCGTGCTGCCGACCTATCCCGAAGATCTCTCGGAGAAGGCAACCCGCCAGCTCCGCAGGTTCGGCGTCGAGGTCCGGACGGGCAAGCTGGTGAGCGGGATCGACGAGCGGGGCGCGACGGTCGGCGAGGAGCGGATCGCCGCCCGGACCGTGGTCTGGGCCGCCGGAGTCCAGGCCTCGGCGCTCGCGAAGTCGGTCGGAGCGCCGCTCGACGAGGCGGGGCGGGTTCGCGTCGAGCCCGACCTGTCGGTCCCCGGCCATCCGGAGCTGTTCGTCGTCGGCGATCTGGCCGCAATCGAGCAGGACGGCGAGCCGGTTCCGGGCGTGGCGCCGGCCGCGATCCAGGAGGGACGCCACGCGGCGAGGCAGATTCGGCGCGATCTGGCCGGACGCGAGAGAGCTCCGTTCCGTTACCGCAACCGGGGATCGCTCGCGACGATCGGTCGGGCGGCCGCGGTGGGCGAGCTCGGGCGGCTCCATCTGTCCGGCTGGCCCGCCTGGATGGCCTGGCTCCTCATTCACGTCTACTTCCTGATCGGGTTCCGCAACCGCCTGTTCGTGATGCTGCAGTGGGCCTGGGCATACGCGACGCAGAAGCGGGGAGCGCGACTGATCACAGGCGATCGTGCCGGCGAGCCCGGACCGGAGGCGGATCCCCCTCGGCACGAGTGCAGTCCGCAGAAGGAACGGGGTTGAATCGCGCGCGATGAGCAGGAAACGGATCGGTGTGCTGACCGGCGGCGGTGACGTCCCGGGGCTGAACTCGGCGATCAAGTCGGTCGTCTGGAATCTCGCGGACGACTTCGAGATCCTCGGGCTCCGGCGGGGATGGTCGGCGCTGCTCCATCTGCAGCCCGAGAATGCGGCGAACCACGATCGGTGGGTGGTCCCGCTCGAGCGGGCGAATACGCGGACGATCGACCGGACCGGCGGGACGATCCTGCACAGCTCGCGGGCGAACCCGGCGATCGTTCCGGTCGATCGGATTCCGGGGCATCTCGAGGGCTCGGGCGACGGGCGGAGCTCGCACGTCGACCTGACCGCGGATGCGATCCGCTCGATCGAGCACCTGAGGCTGGAAGGAATCGTCGCCATCGGAGGGGACGGAACGCTGCAGTTCGCGGCGCGTCTCCATCGGGAGGGCGTGCCGGTCGTGGCGATCCCGAAGACGATGGACAACGACGTCAACGGCACGGACTACTGCATCGGGTTTTCCACGGCGATCACGCGCTCGGTTCACCTGATCAACGACCTGCGGACGGCCGCGGGCTCGAACGAGCGGATTCTGGTGGTCGAGCTGTTCGGTCGCTACTCGGGCGAAACGTGCCTTCTGACCTCGTACGTGTCGGGCGTCGACCGGGCTGTGATCGCCGAAGTCGAGTTCGACCCGGAGCGGCTGCTGGCGTACCTTCTGGCCGACAAGGCGGAGAACCCGCGCAACTACGCCGTGGTCGCGATCTCGGAAGGGGCGCGGCCCGTCGGAGGCGCGATGGTCGAGACGGGGGAGCCGGACGACGTGGGACGGGCCAAGCTCGGCGGGATCGGCGGGGTGGTGCGGGACTTCATCGAACGGAACAGCCGCGAGCGGGTGATCTATCAGCAGCTCGGCTACCTGATGCGCTCCGGCTCGCCGGACTCGCTGGATCAGATCGTGGCGAATACGTTCGGAACGGTCGCAGCGAACCTGGTCCGGCGCGGAGAGTCGGGCAGCATGGTGGCGGTCCGCGACGGAAAGTACGCCGCGGTCCCGGTCGAGCTCGTGACTCGGGGGCAGAAGCGCGTCGACGTCGACAAGTTCTACAACCCGGTCCAGTACCGTCCGCGCGTGACCGACCCCGAAGGGCTGCCGATGTTCCTCTATTGATCCGCAATCGGAGTCTCGCGAGCCGAAGCGGACGCGCGTCGCGTCCGTGCAGACGCGAGAACGAAGCCGCGAGCCGGAGATCATGATCGTGGCGGAGCCACTGCACGAGCTCACCGCTCTGCACGATCCGCGGCGCGAGCCTCGCTCCGTGGCTCCTGGATCGAGAAGGCTCACGGCGACCCCTCACCCCGGCCCTCTCCCCGAAAAAACGCCCGCGCAAAAAAGCCTGCGCGACCCGGACGGGGAGAAGGAGACGTCAGAGTGCAGCCGCGAGCGCTGCCACCCGAAGCGCTGAGCTCGCACGAATTTTCGTCCTGCCCCTACCGCGATCGCGAAGAAGGCTGCATAATCATTCGAGGTGGTGAGTCCGATGAAGCTTCATCCCCCGGTCCGCGTGCGCGAGCTCACCGGCGTCGGGGTCGAAACGGTTCCCTCGCCTGCTTCGGGCACGTTGCAGCATCGCGGCCTCTGCCCCTGCTGCGCGAGCGGGACCTCCTCCTACGAGATCCTCGCCGACGGAGGCTGGTTCTTCTGCCACGAATGCGAGCGCCGCTGGGATCTGGTGGGCTGGTACGCCTGGCGTGACGGCGGCGGCACTCACGAGGCGCGGACCCGCGCGCGACGCGCGATCACGATCCGGCGCCTTTGAATCGAACGCTCGCGCCCCCGCGAGATCACCGACAGCGGACCGATCCCGGCGCTCCGGCACGCGCAATCCGCGAGTCATCCCTCCAGGGCCGGCGCGTGGATCGCGACCTTCACCTCCCGCACGTGATGGACGAGCGGCGCCCGTGACGGTCTCGCGATTCCGACGGCTCGCGGGCGCTCCCTCACCGGCGACGTAGGTCCGGAGCTCGATCTGCGCGAAGGGAGCGGGCGCCGGCAGGGGAAGGGGCGTCGCGATCTCCGCCGCCGCGATCTCGAACGCGGTCAGCGTCACGCGGCACTCTCCGTCGATCAGCGCGAGGTCGAGCTCGGCCGGGACGAGAGGACGGAGGGTGGCGCCGGATACGGCCCAGTGGACCGCGACGAGGTTGCGCCACGTCTGCCGGGTGATGGGAGGGGTCGATCGCTTCATCGGAGTCGGAGGCTGCTCGGGCGGGGCCGAGGCAAGAAGCAGGCCGGAGTGAGACGAGCGCCCGGGCGTATGGGATCTGGAAGCGATGTCCAGCTTCGGGACGCGATCGTTCGGCTCTGTCGAGCCGGATTTCCGCATGCTACTGCTGCTACGACACTTGCGGGATCGGCGTTTCCGCCGCCGGTGTGGCAATTCGCTTGCGATGGAGTTCGTCATCAATCGAAAAGGGGTCACGATCGCCATGAGCGCCACCAGCCTCGCAGTCGTCTCAGGGTCCGGCACGCGCCGGAGTCGCCGGAAAATCGAACGCATTCGGCTGGTCCCGCCGGTGACCGGGCAACTCGGGAGCACGCCGGTCGTGGTTAGCGATCTAAGCCTGACGGGAGCGGGGGTGGAGCATCAGGGGTCGTTCGCCGTCGGGGCGAAGGCGCGGCTGACGTTTCGCTGGAACGGGGAGTCGGTCACGATCGGATGCACGGTGCTCCGATGCAGGCTGATCGGCTTTGCGAGCGGAGCGCAGCGGCTGACGGTCTATTCGACGGGGCTGGCATTCGACGAGGAGTCGGTGGCCGGCGAGCATCCCATCCGTCGGATGATCGAGGCCTCGGTCATTCGGGCGCTCGACGAGCAGAAGGCGAACGCGCGCGGCATCCGGCGCGAACGGGAGCCGCGGTCGCTGTTCGCCGGACGCAGCGAGGAGCCTTCCGATCCCCGTACATCCCTCCTGATGGGCCTCTCTCACGAGAGCGGCTACTGCACCTTCCGGCTCTCGGAGGGGCGGTGGCGGAAGTCCCGCACGAACCGGCCGGACCAGCCGCCCGAGGGATTCACGGTCTGGGCGAGTGAGGATCCCGACCAGCTCGAGCTCCTCTGTCTCGTCTACGAGAAATCGGACGACTCCATGCGGAAGATGATCCGGATCCTTGCTCAGCTCAGCGTCAGCGAGCCGGAGAGGGAGTCCCACCGGAGATATGTTCCGTAGGCGGGCGAGGCCGGGGCGTTTTCCTCCTTTTCGCCCCGGCCTCGCATCCGCCATTTTCTCACTCCCGCACACTCCGACCCGTAGCGAGCACCGTCCCGTCGTTTCGAGCGCCCCGCCCCGCTTCCAGGCTTGCCAGACTGCGGAAAACGCAGGACGAAATGCAGAATGCAGAATGCAGAACGCAGAATCCAGAAATCGCCGATGGCTGGATTCGCGTACGGTAACCAGGCCACCCGCCCTTTTTGGATTCTGCATTCTGCATAATTCTGCATATTCTGCATTCTGCATTCGCCACTCACGCCGGATCCGCGGGCGGGACAGTTCCGCCCGCTCCGCGATCTCATTGCCCGCTCTCCCGACCCGATTCGACGAGCGGCTCCGGATCGCCCCGGAGCCCCGAGGCGCGGAGGCCTCCGCGCCGGAGCTCGCGCTCCTTCATGATCTGAAAGATGATCGGGGTGACCAGAAGGACGTGGATCGTCGAGGTCCACATGCCGCCGACCAGCGGGACGGCGATCGGTCTCATGAAGTCGGACCCCGAGCCGGTCGCCCAGAGGAGGGGAAGCAGCCCGAGGACGGTGGTGGCGACGGTCATCAGCTTCGGCCGGACGCGGAGGAGCGCCCCTTCGACGATCGCATCGTGGATCGCCTGCGCGGTGATCGTCCCCTCGGCGATCTTCCGGTCGAGCGCTTCGTGGAGGTAGAGCACCATTACGACGCCGGTCTGGACCGCGACCCCGTACAGCGCGATGAATCCGACCCAGACGGCGACCGACCAGTTGAACCCGTAGATCCACATCAGATAGACGCCGCCGATCAGGGCGAATGGCACCGACAACATCACGAGGAGCGCCTCGAGCGCCGAATGGAACGTGAAGTAGAGGATCATGAAGATGATGACGAGAACGAGCGGAACGATGACCCGCAGCCGCTGCGTCGCGCGGAGCTGGTTCTCGTACTGGCCGGACCACTGCAGGGAATAGCCGGGCGGAAGGCGAAGCTCGCTTCCGAGTCGTTGTTTCGCTTCGGCGACGAACGATCCCATGTCGCGCCCCCGGACGTTGAGCTGGACCAGACCGCGAAGCTGTCCGTTCTCCGAATTGATCATCGCGGGTCCCGGCGCCGGCTCGATCCGAGCGAGCTGGCCGAGCGGGATCTGGATCACGCTCCCGGGCGCGCCCGCCGCTTCCGATCCCGTCATCCCGGCGGACTGCATCGCCGCGGGACGCGGGATCGTGACGCGGAGATCCCGCAGGGCTTCTTCATCGTCGCGAAAGGCGGCGAGATACCGGACCTGAACCGGGAAGCGCGCGCGCCCCTCGATCGTCGTGGTGACGTCGATCCCCCCGACGGCCGCCTCGATCGCGTCGAGCACCGTTCCGATCGGAATTCCGTAGCGGGCGACCGCCCCCCGGTCGACCTCGATGTTCAGGTAGCGCCCCCCGGTGATCCGCTCGCTGTACAGATCGGCCGCCCCTTCGATCCCGCGCAGGATCTTCTCCGCCTCGACCGACACGCGCTCGAGCGTGGCCAGGTCGGGGCCGAAGATCTTGAGCCCGAGCTGGGTGCGGACGCCGGTGCTCAGCATGTCGATGCGGTTGATGATCGGTTGGGTCCAGGCGTTGGTCACGCCGGGGATCTGCAGGCTCTCGTTGAGCTGCTGGATGACGTCGTCCTTCGTCATCCCCGCCGGCCATTCGGACTTCGGCTTGAGCTCGATGATGGTCTCGAACATCGAAACGGGTGCGGGATCGGTCGCCGTGTCGGCGCGACCGACTTTGCCGAGAACGTATTCGACGGCCGGATGCGCGGCAATGATCGCGTCCTGGATCTGAATCAGCCGCTTCGCCTCGGTGATGCTGATGCTCGGAAGAGTGACGGGCATGTAGAGGAGCGAACCTTCGTCCAGCGGGGGCATGAACTCGGTCCCCAGGCTGAGCATCATCGGGATCGCGAGGAGGAGGGCGAGCAGGCTGAGCGCGAGCATCGTCCTTCGATTTCTCAGCGACCACCGAAGCACCGGCTCGTACGTCCGGATGAAGAACCGGCTCACCGGGTTGGCGGCTTCGGGCCGCAGATTCCCGCGCAGGAAGAACGTCATGAGAACCGGGACGAGCGTGATCGCGATGACCGACGCCCCCACCATCGCGAAAGTCTTCGTGAAGGCGAGAGGGCGGAAGAGCTTTCCTTCCTGGCCGGTCAGCAGGAAAACCGGGAAGAACGAGACGATGATGACGAGGAGCGATCCGAAGATGGCGGGCCCGACCTGCCTGGCCGCGCGGATGATGGTCTCGAGGCGGTTGCGCCTGTGCCGCTCGGCACCCTCCGCGAGATGGCGGTAGGCGTTCTCGACCATGACGATCGAGGCGTCGACGATCTCTCCGATCGCGAGCGCGATTCCGCCGAGCGACATGATGTTCGAGGTGATGCCGAACCAGTACATCAGGACGAAGCTGATCAGGGCCGACAGCGGGAGGCCCACGAGCACCGTCATCGCCGATCCGAAGTGGTAGAGAAAGACGATCGTGACGAGCGAGACGATGATCGCCTCCTCGGTGAGGGCGGTCCGGAGCGTGTCGACCGCCCGCTCGATCAGCTCCGACCGGTCGTACGCCGTCCTCACCGTGACTCCCTCCGGCAGCCCCGCGGCGAGCACCGCGAGCCGCTCCTTCACCCGGCGGATCACGTCGCGCGCATTCTCCCCGTACTGCGCCACCACGATCCCCCCCACCACCTCTCCCTCCCCGTTCTCGTCGAGCAGCCCGCGCCGCAGCGCTCCTCCGATGCTCACCGAGCCCAGCTCGGTCAGCCGGATCGGCGTCCCGCGCGCGTCCGCCCCGACGACGATGTTCTCCAGGTCCTCGACGCTCATCACGTACCCGATCCCGCGGACGATCAGCTCCTGTTCGCCGATCTCGAGCAGGCGGCCGCCCACGTCGTCGTTCGATCGACGGACCGCCTCGATGACCGCCTCGAGCGCGATGCCGCGGGATGCGAGCTGCACCGGATCGAGGTCGATCTGATACTGCTTGACGAACCCGCCGATCGAGGCGACCTCCGCGACCCCCTCCACCCCCTGAAGTCCGAGCTCGAGGTAGTAGTCCTGGATCGTTCGCAACTGCCCGAGGTCGTGCCGGTCCGATTGCAGCGTGTACCAGTAGACGTGACCCACGCCCGTCCCCTCCGGGCCGAGGCGCGGGGTCACTCCCTCCGGCACGAGCGTCCGCGCGTAGTTCAGTCGCTCGAGCACGCGGCTGCGCGCCCAGTAGACGTCGACCGAGTCGTCGAAGATCACGTAGATCAGCGAGAAGCCGAACATCGACTGCGCGCGGACGGTCTTCAGCCCGGGCAGCCCCTGCAGGCTCGAGGCGAGCGGATAGGTGATCTGGTCCTCGATGAGCTGTGGCGCCCGCCCCGGCCATTCCGTGTAGACGATGACCTGGTTGTCCGAGACGTCGGGGATCGCGTCGAGCGGGGTTCGGAGCGTGGCCCACGTCCCGACGCCGATCACGATCGCATAGAGCAGCAGAACGATGAATCGGTTCCGCGCCGAGTACTCAATGATCGTGCGGATCATCGCTCGTCCCCCCTCCCGCCGTCATCTGCCGCAGGCGGGCTTCGGAGTCGAGCAGGAATCCTCCCTGCACGACGACGTTCTCTCCCGCCCGCAGGCCGTTCAGGATCGCGATCCGCTCACCCGACGCCCCCCCGGTCGTCACTCGCCGTGGCTCGTAGGCCCCGGCGCCGGCCTCCACCCACACCCACTGCTCGTCCCCGCGGTCGACGACGGCCGTCCGCGGAACCATGACGGCGGACCCGCGGTCCGCTCCCGACGCGAGCTCGACGCTCACGTACATCCCCGGCTTGAGCCGCATGTCGGGATTCGGCAGGGCGATCCGTACGCGGTTGGTCCTGCTCTGCATCGAGAGGAGCGGCTCGACGAACGACACGCGGCCAGTGAAGGTCCGTCCGGGCCACGCGGGGGAGACGATCGTGGCGGCCTGCCCGAGCTCGATCCGAGCGAGGTCCTTCTCGTAGACGTCGGCTTCCACCCAGACGGTCGACAGGTCGGCCAGCTCCAGCAGCGGCTGGCCCGTCTCGACGTACTGCTGTGGAACGACGTTCTTCCGGACGACGATGCCGGAAACCGGTGCATGCAGCGTCGTCGTGTAGAAAGGCGTTCCGTTTCGGGCGAGCTCGTCGATCTCCGGCTCGCTCATGCCGAACAGGCGGAGACGCCGCCGCGTCGAGTCGACCAGGTCGTCGGCGGCGCTCCGCGCGTCGGGAAAGCCCGCCGTGCGCATCCGCTCGCGATTGGCCAGCGCGAGCAGATACTCCTGCTGGGTCGAATAGAGCTCCGGGGAGTAGATCAGAGCCACCGGCTGACCGCGGCGCACGAGGTCGCCGGTGAACTCGACGAAGAGCCGCTCGATCCTTCCTCCGATCCAGGCGGTGACCTGCGAGAGGCGTGACTCGTCGAGGGTGACCGATCCCGTGGTCGTCAGCCGCTCGTCCCACTCTGCGATCTCGGCCGGCACGGTCGCCAGGTTGCCGATCACGCGCTGGGTCGGGGAGAGGGAAATGCGCTCGAGTGCCGCGGTCGATCCGGCCGCGGCGAGCCGCGCCGCCTCCGAATCGGTCGCCACGCGCCGGATCAGGCTCATCCCGCAGATCGGGCAGTTTCCCGGCGCGTCGGACGTGATCGTCGGATGCATCGGGCAGTAGTAGAGCGCCGCTTCTTCCGCGGCCCGCTCGTGGACCTCGCCGCGTCCGAGCTTCCAGACGATCGCGCCGCTCATGACGGCCGCCAGAACGAAGGTCGAGGCGACGAGAAGGGCGAGTGTTCTGCTTCGGAGAATCATCGTCGTGACTCCTGCATCGATTCCATGCCCGTGGGGGCGGACGGAGACGAAGTCGCCGGCGCGCTGCGGGAGGAGCCGACGCGAATCGTGCGCGCCCCGGCGGCGAGGGCCGTGAGGTCGGCTCGCGCCGTGAGTGCGCGCTCGAGGAACTCGAACGTATCGGTGCCGAGCCGCACCAGCATGATCTGAGCACCGAGGAGCGCATCGAAGCCGGCGGCGCCGGTCTCGTAGGCGGCGAGGGTCGAATCGAATGCGAATCGCGCCTGCGGCATGAGGACCTCGTCGTGGAAGCGGATCTGCTCGATGGCCTCGTCGAAGACGGCGAGCGCGATCGCTCCCATCTCCTCCAGCGAGCGCCGTCGCTGCTCGACCTCTTCGAGCGCCGCGTTCCGTTCCGCGATCGCCTCTCGGATTGCCGGGTCGATACGCGCGGAGCGGCGGAGTGGCAGCTCGACCCGCCCGGTGAGCGTAACCATGTCGTCCATCTCGCTGCGGAAGGCCCAGGCGGACTCGATGCTCCATTCCGGACGCGTGGCGCTGCGGGCGAGGGCGATCTCGGCCTCTCGCGCAGCGGCGCGCGCGAGGACCGCAGCGAGCGCGGGGTGATCATCGTCCGGCGCGAAGCGGGGAGCGCTCAGACCTCCGTAGGCGTGCTCGAGCGCCAGATTCGGAACGCTCGTGCCGGGAGCGAGCCCGAGGATCGCAGCGAGCGATGCGGCGGTGGCGCGGCGGGCACCGCCGAGGGCGAGCAGACGGTGATGCAGCTCGCTCTGCGCGAGCTGCGCCCGAATCACGTCGGCCTGGATCGCGCCGCCGGCCTCGTATCGCGCGCGCGTCGACGCGACGGTCGCCTCGCCGAGCCCGAGCACGTTCTCGATCACGCCGGTCTGCGCATCGATCGATGCGAGCTCGATCCATACGGCCCGCGCGTCGCGCTCGAGCTCCGCTCGCAGCGACGCCCGCTCCGCCTCGAGCGCCGCCACGCGCGCTCCAGCCGCGTCGCGGAGACTCTCGCGACGCTCCCGCGGAATGAACGTCTGCGACGCGCCGACCATGTACATCGTCATGATCGGATCGTTCGACAGGTCGGCGTTGAGGTTCTGCACCCCGCCCATCGCCATCGGATTCGGCAGAGCCCCCGCGGAGCGCGCCGCCTCGCGCGCCGCTTCGATCCGCGCGTCGAGCGCGCGGACCGCCGGGCTGGCCGCGATCGCGGCCCGGGCCACCGCGTCCGCGCTCCTCCATTCGGGACTCTGCGCGAGACCCGCCGTGGCGATGATCGCCATCAGAATGAATCGTGTCGTCTTCATGAGCTCCTCTGCGATGCGCGGCCCTCGGGCGCGCGCGTGCGCGATCCGCCGGCTTGCCGCCGGCGCGTCAGAACGGCGCTGCAGAGGAGCTCAAATCAGGAGGAGGGAGAGGGAGGCGAGACGCCGGTCGAGATCGGGCGCCGGAAGGGGAGCCTCGTCGGTGACCGGGCTCGGAGAGGGGGGAACGATCGACGGTCCGATCTCGGCGTTCCGCGCGAGCTCGGGACGATCGAGTCGGATCTGCTTCGCCGCGTCACCCGGCTCCCGCGTCTCCCGCGGGGTGTCGACGCAGGGCGCCGAACAGCAGTCCGGCCGGGCGAGCACCGGCTCCGCCGCGTCCTGCTTCCGGCAGCACGGCGTCTCCGGCCCGCAGACCGCGGCCACGACCGCGATCGGAATGATCGAGGCGAGAACCAGCAGAAGCAGCGTCGTCGTCAGTCTGCGCATCGGCACCGTCCGCAACCCGGACCCGACCATCATACATTCCGGCGGGCGCCGCGGGGAGGGGAAGGACTCGCCCGGCGGGGGAACCACGCCAGCGTCGCGCGAGGCGAGCGGGCGGAGAATCTCCTCACCCGCCTCTCGCCTCCCTTCGGCCGGCTCCGGCACCCTCTCCCGGAGGGAGAGAGGACGATTCGCGGAGCCCGAGCTCGAATGAGAAAGGGAGAGCGCGCGGACCGCCCGAACCAGCCGGACGTCCCTTTACATTGTGCATTTGCCGCGAAGCGGCGCTCCCCGAATCATCAGACCGGGAAGGCATCTCACGGAATCGGGTGCCGAGTCGCAAAACGCCGCCGGCCGTAAGGCCGGCCCCTCTCCCGGTGGGAGAGGGTGCCGAGCGAAGCGAGGCGGGTGAGGGGCGCGGGCGGTGATGGAGTGACCGTACGCACGACGGACGGAGCAGAGCCACTGCGCGCGCCGCGAAGCTTCGCCGAGGCGAGCGGGCGGAGAGTCCCCTCACCCGCCTGCGCCTCCCTCCGGTCGGCTCCGGCACCCTCTCCCAGAGGGAGAGGGGACGATTCGCGGAGGGGGCGGTTGGTGAGCTCGAGCTCCATGAGAAAGCGCCGTCATGCCACGGGTCCTGTTGGAGAGCGGGGTCCGTATGCCGGCTACTCCCGAATGGCGGCGAGTCGCAAAACCCCGCGCGGCCGCAGGACGGCGCCTCTCCCAGGGAGAGGGGACGATTCGCGGAGCCCGAGCTCGAAATGAGAAGGGGACTCATGCCACGGAGTCATGATCGAGAAGACGTTTCGCATGCGCGGACGTGCCGAGGCGAAGCAAAGTCATCACACTCGAGCGCGCCGACGCCCGAACCAGCGTGAGGTCCTTTTACATTTTGCATTTTGCATTCTGCATTTTGCATTTGCCGCGAAGCGGCGCTCTCCGATCACCCGCCGCAGGGCCCGGCCTCGACGGCCTTCGCCCGGCCCGGCGGGGGAACCGCGCTAAGATCCCGTCCCGATGGTGGATCTGCTGCTGATCGCCTGCGGGCTCGCGATGGACTGCGTCGCGGTGTCCGCGGCGACGGCGGTCTCGACACGGAGCGGACGACTCGCCGCCGCGCTCCGAATGGCTTCCGTCTTCGGCTTCATGCAGGCGCTCATGGCGAGCATCGGCTGGTGGGGCGGGGTCGGAATGTCGCGCATCCTCGCCGCCTGGGATCACTGGGTCGCGTTCGGGCTGCTGACGCTGATCGGCGGCCGGATGATCCGGAACGGGATTCGGGGAGACGACGGGGACTCGGGCGATGCCGACGACGCGATCGGCTGGCCGCGGCTGTTCCTTCTCGGACTCGCCACCAGCATCGATGCCGTCGCGGCCGGAGTGGTGCTGCCTCAGCTCGAGGTCGGCTTTCCCGCGGCCGTCGGGACGATCGGCGGCGTCACGTTCGTCCTTTCGCTCGCGGCGGGCCGGCTGGCCGGCCGGCTCAGCGGCCGCTTTTCCGGAAGGCTCGAGATCGTCGGAGGGGTGGTCCTGATCGCGATCGGGATCCGGACCGTGATCGCGCACCTGTCGGAATGACGGAGCGGGGACGAACCGATCTCACGCCTTCGCGAGCTCGTCCGCGATGATCTGCGCCGGGAGGTTGTCGGCGAGCCCGCGGCGGGGGTCGTCGGAGGCGATCGGCGCATTCTCGCCGCTGTGCTCCTCGCGCCCCTCTCCTCGGTAGCCGAGGACTTCGCCGCCGTCGATGCAGTCGAGCCGGATGAAATCGCGCTCGACCGCCCCTTTGGCGTCGGGCTCTCTGATGGGCATGCCGTCCTCCCGTGGTCCCAATGTAAGGCGCGGGGGCGGCGTGCGCCACCAAAAAAGGTAACCCGCGACGATCAGTGCACGATCGAGGGCTCGGGCGTCTTCGACAGGACGATCCCGCCGGCCCCGGCGTTGACGAAGACGACCTCGCCCGGCTCGAACTCCCCTTCGAGCAGGCGGATCGCGAGCGGATCGATGACGAGCTTCTGGAGCGCTCTCTTGAGCGGTCGCGCTCCGAATGCCGGATCGAATCCTTCCCGGGCGAGCAGCTCCTTCGCCGGATCGCTGACTTCGAGGCGGAGGTTGCGCTCGGCCAGCATCTTCGCGACGCGGCGGAGCTGGATGTCGACGATCTTCTTGATCTGGTCCATCGTGAGCGCGTGGAAGATGATGATGTCGTCGATCCGGTTGAGGAACTCCGGGCGGAACTGGCGATGGAGCTCCTGCTCGATGTTCCGGCGCATCTCCTTTTCCTGTTCGGGTGACTTCATACCCTGCTGGAACTCGTGGATGTACTGCGAGCCGACGTTCGAGGTCATGATGATGACGGTGTTCTTGAAGTCGACCGTGCGACCCTTGGAGTCGGTGAGCCGGCCGTCGTCGAGGATCTGGAGCATGATGTTGAAGACCTCGGGGTGGGCTTTTTCGATCTCGTCGAACAGGACGACCGAGTAGGGGCGGCGGCGGACGGCCTCGGTGAGCTGGCCGCCCTCTTCGTAGCCGACGTAGCCGGGCGGGGCACCGATGAGTCGCGCGACGGCGTGGCGCTCCATGTACTCGGACATGTCGATGCGGATCATGGCGGCCTCGTCGTCGAAGAGGAACTCGGCGAGGGCTCGGGCGAGCTCGGTCTTCCCGACGCCGGTCGGCCCCATGAAGATGAACGAGCCGATGGGGCGGTTCGGGTCCTGCAGGCCGGCGCGCGAGCGGCGCACGGCGTTCGAGACCGCGACGACCGCCTCCTTCTGGCCGATCACGCGCTGCTGGAGGCGCTCTTCCATGTGGACGAGCTTCTGGATCTCCGACTCCATCATCCGGGTGACCGGAATTCCGGTCCAGCGCGCCACGATCTCCGCGATGTCCTCGGCGGTGACTTCTTCCTTGAGCAGCCCGCCCTGCGCCTGCAGCCCGGCCAGATGCTTGGAGGCCTGTTCCAGCTCGCCGTTGAGCTGCGGCATCAGGCCGTAGCGGAGCTCGGCCGCCTTGTTGAGATCTCCTTCGCGCTCGGCGCGGTTGGCGGCCTCGCGCGTCTCTTCGATCTTCGCCTTCACCTCGCCGATCCGCGTGATGGCGGCCTTTTCCGCCTCCCACTGCGACTTGAGTCCGGCGATCTTCTCCTGGAGCCCGGCGAGCTCCGATTCGATGGCCGCAAGGCGCTCGGCTCCCGCCGGCGTGCTCTCCTTCGAGAGGGCCTGCTTCTCGATCTGGAGCTGAGTCATCCGGCGCTGCAGGTCGTCGATCTCCTGCGGCATCGAGGTCAGCTCGATGCGGAGACGCGATGCCGCCTCGTCCACCAGGTCGATCGCCTTGTCGGGCAGAAAACGGTCGGCGATGTAGCGGTGCGAGAGCGTCGCCGCCGCGACGATCGCGGAATCGAGGATCTTCACGCCGTGGTGCACCTCGTAGCGCTCCTTCAACCCGCGCAGGATCGCGATCGTGTCCTCGACCGAAGGCTCGCCGACGAAGACCGGCTGGAAGCGGCGCTCCAGCGCCGCGTCCTTCTCGATGTGCTTCTGGTACTCGTTCAGCGTGGTGGCGCCGACCGCCCGCAGCTCTCCCCGCGCCAGTGCCGGCTTGAGCAGATTCGACGCGTCCATCGCCCCCTCGGCCGCCCCCGCGCCCACCAGCGTGTGCAGCTCGTCGATGAAGAGGACCACTTCTCCTTCCGACTCCTGCACTTCCTTGATCACCGCCTTGAGCCGGTCCTCGAACTCGCCCCGATACTTCGCTCCGGCGATCAGCGCGCCGAGGTCGAGCGCGACCATCCGCTTGTTGCGCAGTCCCTCCGGTACGTCGCCCTCCACGATCCGGCGCGCGAGCCCCTCCACGATCGCCGTCTTCCCCACGCCCGGCTCCCCGATCAGTACAGGGTTGTTCTTGGTCCGGCGCGACAGAACCTGGATCACGCGCCGGATCTCTTCATCCCGACCGATCACCGGATCCAGCTTGCCGCGCCGCGCGAGCTCGGTCAGATCCCGCCCGTACTTCTCCAGCGCCTGGTACTTGTCTTCCGGGTTCTGATCCGTCACCCGATGCGATCCGCGGACACTCTGCAGTGCCTTCAGCAGCGCGTCGCGAGTCGCCCCGTGTCGCCGGAGGATCTCGTACGAGGTCGTCCCTTTCTGCTCGGCAATCCCCAGCAGCAGGTGCTCGGTCGACACGAACTCATCCTTGAAATCCTCCGCCGACTTGAACGCCGCATCGAACACCCCCCGCAGCGACGAGGAAGTCATCGGCTCGGCCGCGGCACCCCCGACCTGCGAGCGCTTCGCCAGCTCCGCCGCCACCTCCATCTCCACCTGCCCCGGATTCACCCCGAGCCGATTCAGGATCGGGGCGACGATTCCCCCCTCCTGACGCAGCAGCGCAACCATCAGATGTTCCGGCGTGAGCTCGGCGTGCCCCGCCTCGCGGGCGAGATTCTGCGCTTCCACGACGGCTTCCTGGGCCTTGACGGTCAGCTTATTGATGTTCACGACGTGCCCTCGACCGCGGAGCCTTCAAATCTCCCGCGGGACCTCACTGATCGATCAAAAATTGATAATGGTAGACTCAACCCTCGCGCTAACAGCAAAATCGCCGTGGAGATTTCGGCTCGACCGTTCCCGGCAGCGTGACTTGGGGGCTCCGCTGCCTGCCTGAACCGCGATCCCGGCCGGAGAACGATGCGGGTCTGACGCCGCCGCGCCCCCTTCTTCTGGACTCCTGCACTCCAGGGCTCCTAGACTCTGCGCCATGGCGACGAGAAAAGCAGCGTTTCGGATCGAAAAGGACACCCTGGGCGAGGTTCGCGTCCCGGCCTCCGCCCTCTACGGCGCGCAGACCAGGCGCGCCGTAGAGAATTTTCCGGTCAGCGGACTTCGCGAGCACCCGGCATTCATCCGCGCGTACGTCCTGATCAAGAAGGCGGCCGCGGTGACGAACCACCAGCTCGGGCCGCTCGAGAAGAAGCTCGCGAGCGCGATCTCCTCTGCGGCCGACGAGGTTCTCGGCGAAGGAGCGATCTCGTTCGAGACGCTGCTGCGCTCGCGCGGCGAGTCTTCGCCACGGAGAGACGACCTCCGCTCGGCTGCCCGGCTCGTCCCCTCCCGATACGTTTCCGAGACGCTTCGCGGGCAGTTCGTCGTCGACGTCTTTCAGGCCGGCGCCGGCACCTCGTTCAACATGAACTGCAACGAGGTGCTGGCGAACCTGGCGAATCGCGCGCTGGGGGGGAAGGTGGGCGAGTACCGCCCCGTGCATCCGAACGATCACGTGAACATGGCGCAGTCGACGAACGACACGTTCCCGACGGCGATTCGCGTCGCGGCGCTGCTCCTTCTGCGGGAGCTCTTCCCGGCACTCGACGGGATGAGCTCGGCGCTCGAGGAGCGCGGGCGGGCATTCGACGACGTCATCAAGTCGGGCCGCACGCACCTGCAGGACGCCGTGCCCGTCACGCTCGGTCAGGAGCTCCGCGCCTGGGCCGCCGCGGTCCGGCGCGCGACCGACGAGCTCGAGCGCGCCGCCGATCACCTCCGGCTCCTCGGGATCGGAGGGACGGCGACCGGCACGGGACTCAACGCGCCTCCGGGATTCCGCTACGCGATGGTCAGCCACCTCGGAGCGATGACCGCGCTCCGCCTCGAGTCGCAGCCCGACCTGCGCGAGGCGATGCAGTCGCAATTCTCCGTCGGCGCGGTGTCGTCGGCCCTGCGGGGTCTGGCCCTCGAGCTCACCCGCATCACCAACGATCTGCGGCTGCTCAGCTCCGGTCCTCTGACCGGTCTGGCCGAGATCCGGCTTCCGGCCGTCCAGCCCGGCTCGTCGATCATGCCGGGGAAGGTCAATCCCTCGATGCTCGAGTGCATGAATCAGGTCTGTTTCCGCGTGATCGGCTCCGCCACGGCGATCGACTATGCCCTGCAGGCCGGACAGCTCGAGCTGAACGTGATGATGCCGCTCATGGCGTACGAGATGCTCTTCTCGATGGAGATCCTCGCGAACTACGTTCCCGTCTTCGTGGAAAAATGCGTGAGCGGCATCGATGCCGACCGCGAGCGCTGCGAGGCGTACTACGTCTCCTCGCCCGCGCTCGCGACGGTGCTCAATCCGATCCTCGGATACGCGAGGGCGGCGGAGATCGCGAAGGAGGCGGCCCGAACGCGCAGGCCGATTCCGGAGCTCCTCCGCGAGAAGAAACTCCTCCCGGAGTCGGAGATCCGCCGGATCTTCACCCCGGAGTTCCTCACGGGGCAGGCCGACCGCCGGCCGGCGAAGGGACGCGCGAAGCCGCGGCCGGCCGGGAAGCGCGGACGCGGGAAGCGGTGATGCGGTTGTTCGTCGCCGCCGTGGTCCCGTCGGCGCTGCGGAGCGAGATTGCGCTGCGGGTTGCCCGCCTCCGCGGCCGGGTCGCGCCGGCATCATGGCCGAGCGAGCAGACCCTCCATCTCACGCTCGCATTTCTCGGCGAGACTCGGGAGGCGACGCTCGAGGCGCTCCTTGCCGAGCTCGGGACGACCGAGCTGCCGCCCGCGGTGCCGGCTCGGATCGGCGGGCCCGGATTCTTTCCCGATGCGAAGCGGCCGCGCGTCGGCTGGCTCGGCATCGAGCCGGAAGAGCCTCTTCGTGCGATCGCGTCCGCGGTCCGGGCGGCGGCCGTACGCGCCGGCGCCGCCGCGATGGATGCCAGGCCGTTCCGGGCTCACCTGACTCTCGCCCGCCTCCGGAGCCGGTGGAGAGAAGCCGACGTGACCGCGTTCCGGGCCGCATTCGACGCGTGGCACCCGGAGATGCCGATCGACCGCGTCGTCCTGTTCGAGAGCCGCCTCTCATCCCGCGGCGCGACCCACCTTCCGCTGCTCGAAAGGTCACTGATCGAGCCGCCGCCCGCCGCGCCTTGAGCCGTCAGCCCGGAAGCGGGCCGCGTGGGACGCCCGATCCGCGCGCGGCGCTCTAGTGTCCTGTAACGCCGGAATCAATAGCACCTGGCTCGGTCTCGACGTCGTGAGCTTCGCTCACGCCTCCTCAGCATAGACCCCGCTATGCCTGCGTCGGCGCGCCTCGCTCACGACGCCGATCCCTTCGCCATCTGCCATTGATTCCGACGTTACAGGACACTAGTCGACGAGGACGATGCCGCCGCTGGGCGGCCGCGTTTCGGTCGTCGGCTCGGGGCGGATCGCGTAGGTGAGGAAAAGGTCGGTGTCCGGTTTCCCGTCCGGCAGGAAGCCGATGACCAGATACTTTTCGGGGCGCTGGATGTACTTGTACTCGTGGCCCCACGGGTCGCGGACGTAGATCGCCGACAGGAAATGGGGGGAAAGATCGGCGAGGTCGGACGGGAGGCGTCCGGTTGCGAGGGTGAAAGCTTCGATGGCGTCGCCGATGGTCTCGATGCGCTGGAGCGAGATCGATTTCTTCGCCCCGTCGATGGGGCTGGGTCCGGTCGTGGTGGTGAAGATGTTCACGGGATTGCGGACGCCGGTCACGAGCGAGGCGACGACGACGAGCGCGATGACGATCACCAGGGGAAGGGGAAGGACGTTCGGGACCTCGGAAGGGGCGGTCTGATCGACCGGAACCGGAGTGGCGGAACGCCGGGTGGCGCGGACTTCCTCGATGAGGTCGCGCGAGACCAGCTCGTACAGAGCCTTCGCCGTATCGAACTCGGAGGCGCGGCTCGACTCGATGATCTCGGCGACGGTCGACTTGCCGTTGACGAGATCGAAGACCATCTTCTCCTGCGCGGAGATCCGGATCTGATCGCCCCCCTTCTTCTTCTTTCCCGGGGACGTCGGCTCGAAATCGACCTCGTCGACGTCGTCCTCGCCGACCACGACGATCTCCTGGCCGACGGCCTTCTTGACGAACACCAAGTCGTACGACCGGATCCGCTTCTCGATGATCGGCCACTCGTCGATCATCCGGGCGCCTTCCATCAGGATCGACTCGGCCGTGATCGGCGTCAGATGATCGTGGTCGTACTCGATGACCGTTTCCTGCGAGAAGTGATATTCGCCGTCCTTCCAGCGGAAGAGCCGATAGATGATCTGAAGGATCTGGAGCTGAAGGGCTTCGCGAAGCTCGTCCTGGGAGATGATCCCGTGGTGCGTGAGGATGAACCCGAGTCTCTGGAGGGTCTCCTTCTGGATCTCGAGCGCGCGGTTGAGCTGATCCTGGCTGAGATAGCCGGTGCGGACGAGCACGGCCCCGAGACGGTTCTCCAGCTTCCGCTTCAGCGAGTCGGCGGCGACGACCTTCCCGTCGAGAAACGTCACGGTGACCGTGTCGTCCTTCCCCTTGAGGGTCAGGACGCCGGTCTTCCGCTGCAGCCCGATGAGCTGGTAGATGTCGGCGAGGCTGAAGTCGCGGAGTGTGCCTTCGAGCGCCATGGTGTCGCCTACTGTCCGGCCCGCTCCCGATAGACGGGAAGGGAGAAGATCAACCACACGAGCAGCGCCGTCGCGATCGCGAGACCGCGGACGAAGAGCCGCATGGTGTCCGACGACGGGCCGAGGGGTGCGAGCCGTCCGATCAGGAAAGCGAGCGATGCGAAAGCCAGGAACGCGAGGAGAATCACGGCTCCCGCCAGGACGGAACCGGAGAGCAGTTGTGGAGCTCCCGGCAGAACGGTCCCGAGGAGCTTGCGAAGACGGACGGTGCGGCTCTGGTAGTCCTGAACCTCCATCAGCTTGCGACGTTTGGTATCGGCGGAAACGCCGTCGCGCTTGAGATAGATGTGAATGCACTGCGTGCAATACGTCGCGGACTCGCGGGCGGATTTGCAGCGGTGACAGAAGGTGCGGCCGCATTTGATGCAGGCGCCGGCCAGGCCGGAGCGCCGGCGGAGGGCCCAGAGCGCGAGGCCGACCAGCAGGGCGGCGAGGGCCCCGATCGCGAGCGGAGTCGTCAGTTGAGGGAGCGGATCGAACCAGGCGAAGTTCCCGTAGAGCTCGCGGGCGTCGCCGCGGCGGGCGATCTGTTCCGCATGCCGCCACGCCTGATCGATCGGCAGCTCGTACAGGACGACGTCGAGCCCGCTCCGCGAGCTCGCGCTCGTCAGCCGGTCGATCAGCGCGCGATCGCGCTGCCGCGCTTCGTCGATCTTCTCCCGCTGTTCGTCGAATCGATACAGCTCGCCCGCCGCCACCGAGTGGTTGTACGAAGCGATCGCCAGACGCGGATCGGCGTCCGCCGCCCGCTCGTACCGGCTGATCGCGGCCGTGAAGTCGTTATTGAGGAAGTGCAGGTTCCCGATGTTCAGGTGTGCGCCCGCGATCGAATCGTCGAGCTGGACCGCTCGCCGGTAGTGGATCACCGCGTCGTTGTCCGAGCCCTGCAGAACGTAGAGATTGCCCGCGAGCAGGTGCAGGACCGGATCTTCCGGCAGATACTCGATCAGCGCCTGCAGGCGAAGCAGTGCGGTCGGATCCCACGCTCGCTCCGTCGCCGCCATCGCCGCGTGCACGACCGGGCTCTGCACGCCGGCCACCCGCCATGCCGCGCGCGCGAGGATCAGCGGAGTCAGTGCGACCAGAATCAGCAGCACCGCCGTCGCCGCCTTCTCGCTCCACGTTCCGTACGCGAAGAACAGCGCCAGCCACCACAGCACCAGCCACGTCGGACCGAGCCAGAAAAACAGCGGAAGAAACAGGATCGCGAAGGCGAATACCGTCGTCCCTCCCGCGGAAAACCTCCCGCTCAGCGTCTCGCGGAAGTCGTGCGCCGCCGAGCGGCCGTAGCGGAAGAACAGGATCGCACCGAACACCACGGCCATCAGCCCGATCGCGAGCACCACGACCATGATCAGATCGTTCCGGGCCAGCACCGAGCTCCGCGTGTCGCTCCTGACGCTCCCGAGCCCCGTGAGCACCGCGCGCGCCGCCCCGACCCAGTCTCCCTGATGCCGCGCCAGGTCGGCCCGCGCGAACCAGATCCCGGGAAGCTCGGGATCGAGTCTCTCCGCCGCCCCCATCGACCATTCGGACAGCGCGGCGTTTCCCTCCGAGTGTGCCCGCTCGGCCAGCCCCGCCGCCGACTTCGCCAGCAGCGGGTACCGCTCCAGTCCCGTCTGGAGCCCCTGCTCGATCAGCTCGTTCAGCTTCCGATTCGCTTCCTCGAAGTCGCCGCTGTCGGCCGCCGCATTCGCCTGAGTCCACAGGTCGCGCGCCGGCAGTTCCGCCGCCACCAGCCCCCACGCGGCAGCGAACGTCATCAGCAGGAGCGCGGCGGCGACGCGTCCGGACATTCAGATCCTCTTGGTTCTCTGGACCCAGGCGAGCTTGAGCTCTCCTCGCCGCGCGTCGAGAAACCTCGATTCCGACTCGGTGAGGTTTCCAGCCGTCTTCTCGGCGAGCATGTCGATGATGTCGATGATCTGCCGGGCGCCGGCAAGATCCTGGCTCTGCAGCGCCATCGCGGCCTGATAGACCAGCAGCTCGATCAGCCCCATGAACAGCGTCTCGGACGGAGCAGCCGGATCGGCCTCTTTCCCCTCGTCCCGCGCCGGACCGCTCTCCGGCGGCGGAGCGGGGGAGGGCGGCTTCGGCGGTTCGGGGCGGGGGGCGTTCGGGTCGGCCGCCTTGACGCTCTCGCGGAACTCCTCCCGGATGTCTCCTTCGGCAGTGAAGAGCCGCTTGTCTGTGACCTTGATCGACTGAGCCGATTTCTTCTCCTCAGCCAAAATCCGACCTCCCAGCGCGTCAGCCGATTCCAAACACTTTACCTATCAATAAGTTGGCGCATCTTACCATCCACGGATCGGGCTGGCAATCGTTCACCTTCCTCCGGGCTCGGCCTGAGGAAACGATACTGCAAATCGATGCGGAGCCGCCACTTCGACTCGACGCTTCTCCCGACGCCCGCGGCTCGTCTCGCTTCGGCGCTTCGGGCGAGCGGCGGAGGATCGACCGTCAGGCATCGACCGAGCTTCGACTCAATCCGATGATCCGGCGATAGAGCGCTTCGAGCCGCTCGAGGCGGACCTGCTTCGAGAATCCGGCGCGGACGTGCTCGCGCGCGCGGGCGGCGACGGCGGAGGCGCGGGCGGGCTGCTCGATGATCTCCAGCATCGCATTCGATAGTGCCTCGCGGTCGCGCGGCGGGATCAGCCAGCCGACCTCCGGCGTCGACACGAGCTCGCGATTTCCTCCGCAATCGGTGGCGACGATCGGCTTGCGGAGAGACATCGCCTCCCGGATCGCCCCCGTGACGCCCGTTCCGTCCCACGACGCATCGGCGACCGCGTCCGCGGCCGCCAGCACCCGCGGCATGTCGGAGCGGTATTCCACCGGAACGACGGCTTCGGCGATCCCCTTCGAGGCGGCATACGCGGCGATCTCGTCCCGCTGCGCCGCACCCCGGAACGCGATCAGCATCAAACGCGAGCGCGGATGTTTGCGATGAACCAGAGCGAATGCGTCGGTCAGCTCGCGCCATCCCTTCCAGTCGCGGACTCCGACCTGAGCGAACACGAAGGCGTCGCTCCGAATCCCCCTCTCCGTTCGGAAGTCGCCGCGATCCCATCGCTCCGGATCGAACTCCGTCACGTCGGTGCCGGCGTACACGACCTCGACTTTCCCTGGGTCGAGGCGTCCGCTCGCGATCACCACCTGACGGATCCGTTCGCACACGCAGACGATGCGATCGACGCGCTGCGTGCGGTACTTCGGCCGATTCCAGACCGTCAGCGGGAACGACACGCCGCGGTTCACCACGAACGCCGGGACGCGGTTCCGCCACGTCGCCGCCAGAGCCAGGGTGTGGGGCAGGCCCTTGTGTACGTGAATCACGTCCGCTCCCGCCTGCTCGACGAGCCTCCGGATCCCGAGGATCGATCCGAGATCGACCTCGCTCCGAAGCCGCTGCGGCTCGAAATCCACGCCCGCCTCCGCACAGCGCGCGCGCATCTCCTCCCCCTCCCGGCTGACGATCCAGACCCGGTGACCCCGCTCCACCATTCCGGCCGCCGCCTGGAACATCTGATGGACCGAGCCGGTGTCGAACCGGTTCTTCTCGAGGACGTGGACGATCCGAAGAGGGACGTTCACGGGCCGATCATAGATCCCGGGTCACGCATCCCCAAGGAAGGCCGACCCCGCGCGCGAGGGCCCCCTCGCCCGTCTCATTCCTCGCCGAGGGCCGTCAGATGGGCCGCCGTGCAGCGGGCCAGACCCTCGAGGTCGTAGCCTCCCTCGAGAAGAGAGAGGATGCGCCCGCCGCACAGATCGTCGGCGACCTCGGTGAGGCGGCGCGTCATCTCGGCGAAGGTCTCCTCGTGCACGCGCATCCCGCCGAGGGGATCCGAGCGGTGGGCATCGAAGCCGGAGGAGATCAGGAGCGCCTGCGGAGCATGGTCGCGGATCGCCGGAACGATCCGCTGCTCGAAGAGGCGGAGGTAGTCGGCGTCGCCGGCTCCGCCTTCCATCGGGATGTTCAGGGTTGCGCCTTCTCCCGCGCCGGTGCCGATCTCGTCGGCGGAGCCCGTTCCGGGATAGAAGGGAAACCGGTGGATCGATGCGTAGAACACGTCCGCGCGATCCTCGAACAGATGCTGGGTCCCGTTTCCATGGTGAACGTCCCAATCGACGACGAAGACGCGGTCGATGGCCGGCTGTTCGAGCAGGTACTCGGCGGCGCAGGCGATCGTGTTGAAGAAACAGAAGCCCATGGCCTGGCTGCGCTCGGCGTGGTGGCCGGGCGGTCGGGCGACGAGAAAGGCGCGCTCCAGAGAATGCTCGATCCAGATCCGGTCGGCGGCGGCGAGCGCGGCCGAGACGGCGGCGCGCGCCGCCGCGGGCGTGCCGCGGGAGATCGGGTTGTCGAGTGAATGAAAGTAGCGGGCACCCCGTTCGACCGCCGCTTCGAGCTCGCGCTCGTAGTCGCTCGAATGCACCTTCGCGATGATCCGGTCGGTCTCGGGGTGGTCGAATCCGTGCCCGAGGATGCGGTCGTTCAGGCCGGCCCGGCGTGCCCCTTCGAGCGCGGCGTCGATGCGGGCGGGACGTTCGGGGTGCATCGGTCCGGTCTCGTGCGCGGCGAAACGCGGATCGGTGTAAATCCCGAGCTGGGAACGGATCAGGCGCTGGTGCATGGCGATGGCCGAGATATGGTACAACCGCCGCTAGGGAACCTCTGCACAAGTAGGAGGGGTGGCGCTGATGGCGCTTGCGGGCCGAGATCAAGGAGCGAGGAGGAGGCGATGCGGTGCCATCGTTGACGACGAGCGACGCAGAGATCGCGCCGCAACCGCCACCAGCCCGGAGGGTTGCGCGCGGGACGGCGCGCGCGCAACGGTGGTATCGAATTCACCGTTACAGTCCACTAGTCGCTGGCGCCGCCGTCCTGCGCGTCAATGCAGCTCCGCACGCGGTCGGCCAGCTGCTTGATGTCGAAGGGCTTCGACAGCAGAGAGAACGGCTCGCCCTGCATGCGGTCGCGAATGGCCGTGGGCGAGGCGGCACTGGTGATGATGATCTTGCGCAGACGATCGGGATCGTT